>CAYVHB010000011.1:2582-93718 GCA_964450865.1 uncultured Oscillospiraceae bacterium
GATCCAGGCGGGGAGAATGATATGAAAAAGTGCGTGATCATGCCGGATTCATTCAAGGGAACGCTCAGTTCGATCGAGGCGTGTGACATCATTGCCGCGCGGATCAAGGTCTTCTACCCGGACTGCACGACGGTCACGGTGCCCGTGGCCGATGGCGGGGAGGGGACGGTCGACTGTTTTGTCCAGGCCCTGCAGGCCGAGCGGGTCACGCTGACGGTCAGTGGCCCGTACTTCGAGCCCCTGCAGGCTAGTTATGCCCGCCGCGGCCAGACCGCGATCATCGAGATGGCCCAGACAGCCGGTCTGCCGCTGGTTGAGAACCGGCGCAATCCGGCCCTGACTACCACTTATGGTACCGGTGAATTGATGCGCCACGCCGTCGCCCGGGGCTGCACGGAAATCGTGATTGGCCTGGGTGGCAGTTGCACCAATGATGCCGGCACGGGCGCGGCCGCGGCGCTGGGGGTCCGCTTCCTCGACGGCGGCGGTACGGTCTTTGTCCCGACGGGCGGGACGCTGGACCGGATTGCGGCCATAGACTGCAGCGCAGCCCGGGACTTGCTGCAGGGCTGCCGGGTGACCGCGATGTGCGATATCGACAATCCCATGTACGGTCCGGATGGCGCGGCCTGGATCTTTGCTCCGCAGAAAGGCGCCGACGCTGCGCTGGTCGCGCAACTCGACGCCAATTTGCAGCACCTGGCTGCGGTGATCAAGCGGGAAACCGGCCGCGATGTCAGCCAGATTCCCGGCGCCGGGGCCGCCGGTGCGATGGGAGCCGGGATCGTTGCCTTTTTCGACGGCCAGCTGAAATCCGGTATCCAGTCGGTTCTTGACCTGGTTTCGTTCGAAAGCCTGCTGGCCGATGCCGATCTGGTGATCACCGGCGAAGGCCAGATAGATGGCCAGAGTTTGCGCGGCAAGGTCGTGGCCGGGATTGCCGCGCGGGCCCGCCGCCAGCAGGTACCCGTCCTGGTCATTGTCGGGGCGATCGGCGAGGATGCCGACAAAGCCTATGACATCGGCGTCAGTGCGATTTTCAGTATCAATCGCGCACCTGTGGCGTTTGCCGAGGCGCGCCACCACACGCGCGATAATCTGGCTGCCACGGTCGATTCCCTGATGCGCTACCAGCGGATCTTCGACCGCTTGCTGCCCTAGACCAGCGGGCGCGTTGTCGAACGGACAATCATCCTGGGTACCCGGCGCCGGCTTGGAAAATCCGGATCACCAGCATCCGCCACCCGATGTTTTTTCATGACATTGGGCACCAGGCAGCCGGCCGCTCTTCGCGTCTGCTGTCTGGTGCCCGTTATGATCAATGGGTTCAGCGATTTCTGGCACGATCAAGGACGACAGCCAGGACGATGATGATGCCTTTGGTTACCTGCTGGTAGTAGGCTGAGATGTGCATGAGGTCCATGCCGTTGTTGAGGATACCGATGATCAGGGCGCCAATGATCGTGCCCTGGATGGTGCCGATACCGCCCGACAGGCTGGTGCCGCCGATGACTGCGCCGGAGATAGCATCCATTTCATAGTTCAGGCCGGAAGTTGGCTGGCCGGAGCTCAGGCGCGAGGCGAGCAGGGTGCCGGCGATGGCCGACATCAGGCCGGCATAGGCGTAAACAAACATCAGGTTCTTGCGCACATTGATACCGGAGACGACAGCAGCCTGCTGGTTGCCACCGATCGCGTAGATGCATTTGCCGGTCTTGGTATGGCGCAGGATGATGTAGGATATCAGGCCGACGCCAAGCAGCGTCAGGATGATGACCGGGATACCGAGGAACGAGCCGGAGCCGATGAATTCAAATTCCGGCGAGAAATTGGTGACCGGATGGCCGCCACTGAGAATATAAGCCAGGCCACGGAAGGAAAGCATCATGCCCAGTGTCGCGATAAATGCCGGCAGCTTGATATAGGAGACCAGGAAACCGTTGATGGAACCGGCGAGCAGACCTGTCAGCAGACCCATCAGAATCGGAACGATCAGCGGGTAGTCGCCGGGATGGGCGAATTTGCTGGCGATGATGCCGGCGACGGCGACCACCGAGCCTGACGACAGGTCAATGCCGGTCGTGATGATGACCATTGTCACGCCAAAGCCGATAATGCCGATCAGGGAAATCTGGCGGATGATATTGATAATATTCTGGATCCGCAGGAAAGCCGGAGACAGGATGGACAGGATAACGACGAAAATGATCAGAATCAGGTAAATGCTGTACTTGTTCAGCATAGAGACAATCGACTTACCAACGGTTCCAGTCGCTCTTTCAGTTGCTTGAGTCATTTAAACCACCTCATAAATATCGCTCGGTAATCGCAGTGTTTACAGTCCGCTGTATGACCTGGCCTTGAGTTTTCGAAAGCAGGGGGGCAAGCTGTCCCGGGCGGCCAGTTTACATTGCGCCAGCTGTCAGGCAAGCCTGGCCGTATCCCGCCGGGTAACAGTCTGCCATCTTTTTCTGGTTATTATTTCCTGGCGTTGAATTGCAGGCCGGTGGCAAAGCTCATGATCGTGTCCTGCGTTGCCTCGCTGCGCTGGAGCTCGCCCGTGATCTTGCCCTCGTGCATGACAATGATCCGGTCACTCATGCCGAGCACCTCCGGCAGTTCGGATGAAATCATGATGACGGACTTGCCGGCTTTGACCAGTTCGCCCATCAGGGCATGGATTTCCGACTTGGCCCCGACATCTATACCACGGGTCGGTTCATCAAGAATGACAATATCGGCATCAGTCAGCAGCCATTTGGCCAGCAAAACCTTCTGCTGGTTGCCACCGCTGAGATTTTTGACCTTCTGTTCGATGGTTGGTGTTTTAATGCGCAGTAGCTTCTTCTGATCTTCGCAAATGCCGTTGATTGATTTCTCACTCATGAACACCTTGGCAAATATGAAACGATCAAGGCTGGCAGCGATGATATTATCTTTCACCGAATGTGGCAGGAACAGGCCGGTCAGCTTGCGGTCCTCCGTGATGAAGGCCAGGCCGTTCTTCTTGGCATCAGCGGGGTTGCGGATCGTGACTTTCTGGCCGCGGATCAGGATCTCGCCCGATGCGGGGGGATAGAGGCCGAACAGGCTTTCCATAACTTCGGTACGCCCGGCTCCCATCAGTCCGGCCAGACCGAGGATCTCTCCCTTGCGCAGGGTAAAGGAAACATCGCTAAATTTGCCCGGCCGGGTAAAGTTGCGCACTTCCATGACCGTTTCGCCGATGAACGCTTCGGCCTTCGGGAAAAGATGCTGCAGTTCACGGCCGACCATCATGCTGATGATCTCCTTCTGGGTCAGCTCCCTGATGTCCTTGTGCCCGGCAAAAGCACCGTCACGCAAGACCGTGACTTCATCGGCGATATTGAAGATTTCGTCCAGTTTGTGCGAGATATAGATAATGGCTACGCCCTTGCTGGTCAATGAACGGATAATCTTGTATAAATGCTCAACTTCGCGTTCTGTGATGGCTGATGTCGGTTCGTCCATGATGATGATTTCCGAATCGTGGGAAATGGCCTTGGCAATTTCGACCAGTTGCATCTGGGCAATCGAGAGTCTGTGCATTTTGGTTTTGGGATTGATCGGAATATCCAGGTTTTTCAGCAGCTCGGCGGTCCGCTCATTCAGGGCCGCTTCCTTGACAAGCAATTTGCCGGCGAGCGGTTCGCGGCCGAGGTAAATGTTTTCGGCCACAGTCATATTGGGGATCGAGGATAATTCCTGGTGGATCATCGAGACCTTGTGGTCCAGTGAATCGCGCGGGGAAGCGATCTTGACTTCCTGCCCATGGAGAATGATTTTCCCGGAGTCAGGCTGATATAGCCCGCCAAGGATCTTCATCAAGGTTGATTTTCCGGCGCCGTTTTCCCCCATCAGGGCGTGGACCGAGCCCTGGCGGACCTGGATGCCGGCATTTTTCAACGCCTGGACGCCAGGGAAGCGCTTGCAGATATCAACCATTTCGAGGATATACTGTTCTTGCATCGTTTCACCCATTTCTTTTTTTGAACGGGTACCGGCCAGAAAGAGAAAGCCGGCACCCGCTTCCACGATCATGATTTGTTACTGCGACGATTGCTTGACGAATTGAGAGGGCCGATAGGATGTGGTGCCGGTATTGTTCAACAAGACGCTGCCTGACATTGATTGGGGAAAGATGAATGGGAGCGGGTCGGCTTGATACCGGCCGGTTTTCCTGGCATCACACATTCTCGCAGATTATTTGTTCAGTTCTTCGTACTTGGCCAAATAGGTATCGACATCCTTGGGTGTGACGAGGACGTAGGGGATCATGTATTCTTTATCAACGGTTTCGCCATTGACAACCCTGGCCGCAACATCGATAGCCTGGGTGCCCTGGCCGACGGCGTCCTGGAAGACGGTGAAGGCCAGCTTGCCTTGCTTGATGAAATTGAGCGCTTCAGGGGTGGCATCAATACCGGCGATCTTGACTTTGTCGAGGACGCCAGCTGCTTCGCAAGCCTTCATGGCGCCGATCGCCATTTCATCGTTGTGGGCAATGACGGCGTCGAACTTGCCGTTGAGGTCGGAGTTCAGCCAGTTTTCCATTTTCTTCATGGCATCGTCACGGTTCCAGTTGCCGGTGTCATTGGCGATGATTTTCATGTCGGGATTGTTTTTAAAGATGTTTTCAATGCCCTGATGACGGAAGATCTGCGGTTCCTGGCCGAAAGCTCCCTGCAGTTCCAGCAGATTGGCTTTGCCACCCATCAGTTCAACGAAGCCCTGAGCCAGGATTTCACCGGATTTCACGGTGTCAGAACCGATGTAGGAGATCAGTTTATCCTTTTCCTTCGGCGCGGTATTGCAGCCGATGATCGGGATCTTGGCTGTGACCAGCTTGTTGACCATGTTGACGGAGGCCTCGTTGTCGCTGGGGATAAAGATCACGGCGTCGACTTTCTGGGCGATGAAGTTTTCAGCCTGGCCCATCTGGACGGAGTTGTCAAATTTGCCATCGACGTAGACAAATTCAATGTTCGGGTACTTGGCGGCTTCTTGTTTCATGCCGTCAGCGATGTAAGCCTGGAATTGAGCCGCCATGCTGGCGATCATGACGCCAACAACTTTTTTGCCGCCTGCTGCGCTGGTGGTGGTTGCTGCTGAAGATCCGCCTGAAGTTGTGCCTGATGTTGCCGCGGTGGTTGTGGTCGTTTGGGTACAGCCGGCGAGCATTGCTACACCAAGGGCCAGCACCAGGGCCAGGGTTAAGAGTTTCTTGATCGACATACTTGTTCCTCCTCAGAATTTTTATCAAAATTCACGCTCAATCGTGCTGTGAATTTTAACCGGATGTTACGGGCCCGAGCCCGTAGTAGGTAAAAAAATAGTGTCAAACTTTGCCTGGTCGATATGGCCAAGTCCTGATCCGTGATTTGCGCGAACATTTGTTGGATTAAATAGTATTATCGGTGGATCTGGCCGGAGAAATGCAGCTGTAATCTGGTTTTTGCGTCAGGCCAGATTTGTATATCATTCTGGCCAGTTGAATTAATTATGGTAACGGGCCCGAGCCCTTAAGTACAATATAACGGGTGTTCAGCGTGCTGTCAACAGGGTTTTGACAATTTGACAAATATCACGCTTGTGCAGATGGATTATTGTGCAACATGTTGGTTCAGGCAGTTCGGGATGTTGAGGCTCCGTTTTCAGATCATACAGCTTCCATGACATTCGCTGATTAAAAGAAGCAGGGCGATCCACCACAATCGCCCTGCCTCCGGGAGGAGAAATCTGCCCATGATCCTGATCAAATACAAGGCAGCACTGTTTTGTTTACTGACTGATGGTTTGTTTGAGCGCGTCGATCGAGGTCTTGACGCCCGCTTCCACGGACATGGTCAGGTCTTCCATTTCCAGTGAAACGTAACCGTCATAACCGACCATGTGGCTGACAGAGAAGAATTCCTTCCACCATTGCAGATCCTTGCCGCAACCGACCGCAACGTAATTCCAGGTGCGGTTTTCAGCGTCCGTAACCGGCTTGGTTTCGAGCAGGCCGTTGACATCAGCCAGGCCGCGTTCAATGCGGGCATCTTTACCATGAATGTGATGAATAGCACCTTTCAAAGCCCGGGCAGAAGCGATCGGATCCGCGCCCATAACCATCAAGTGCGAGGGATCCAGGTTGATGCCAACGATCGGATCGACGGCATTGCGCAATTTCCAGAGTGTTTCCGGGTTATAGACCAGCATGCAGGGAAATTCTTCGATGGCAATCTGCTCCACACCATGAGCCTTGCAATGCTCTACGAATTTCTTCCACCACGGAATCGCGACTTCGTTCCACTGATAAGCCAGGGCTGGCGCCATGTAATCAGGCCACGAGATCGTGGAGGTGATCCAGTTCGGCGTCTGATCGCCTGGGGCCCCGGCCGGACAGCCGGACATCATGACGATTTTCTTGACACCGAGTTTACCAGCCAATTCCACGGTTTCAAAGGTGTTCCTGGTATGGGCTTCGCCCATTTCACCCGGACACAATGGATTGCCGGAGCAGTTAAGGGCGGCGATCTCCATGCCACGCCTAGCCAGTTCCGCTTTGAAAGCGCTGATTTTTGCCGGGTCAGCCAGCAGTTCAGTCCGTTTGACATGCGGGCAGGCGCCCCAGCCGCCGGCGGTCATTTCCACCGCATCAATGCCAAGGGATTTAACTTTGTCGAGCATTTCAGGGAACGGCAGATTGCCGTAAACATCCGTACAGATAGCCAGTTTCATGATTGTACCTCATCTTTCTCAAAGTGGATTCCAAGTAACTCAGGATTTGACGGTCTGGACACCCAGGGGCTAACGATCCGGTCATGACATTGGGGACTTGCTGCTCAGGCTTCAAAATCGACCCAGACAGCACCGGCGTTGGCCGATTTCACGCAGGTCTGCACCCAGCGAATGCCCATGATGCCGGCGTCAATATCCGGATAGACCAGGTTCTTGAGGGTTTCTTCGTCGCCACGATTCCTGGCATCAATGGCAATGGCAAATTTCAGGTAGATGTTGGACCATGACTCCGGCAGACCCTCGGCATGCAGGGCGCCCAGTCTTTCATAGGCGTTGCATTCATCGTACAGATACGGCATGGCCCGGATCATCCGCTGGATCGGTGCGCCCTGGACTTCATAAAGCAGCTCATTGGGCTGGTTGTCGCTCCATTCGATGCTGGCCTTGCTGCCGATGATGCGCAGCCGGTGCCCATCCATGCAGCCGGCATTGACCGCGGAGGTCCAGAGGCGGCCGACGACACCGTTCTCATAGCGCATCAGGACATAGGCATTGTCTTCAAGCGGGGCGCGACTGGGAATGAAGCTTTGCCGGTCACACAGCACCTGCTTGAGCTTGAGCTGCGGGCAAACCAGTTCAGACATATAGAACGTATGCGTCGACAAGTCGCCGAGAACGAATGAAGGACCGGCGATCTTCGGATCAACACGCCATTTCTGGCCCTCGCTCAGTTTGTCACCCGCTTCGTTGGCACTGAAGCCATGCGTGTAACGCAGCTCGAGCATACGAACCTCGCCGATATCGCCGTTGGCAACCATCTGCCGCATCTGCAGCAGCAGAGGATGGCCGGAAAAACCATAGGTTACGCCCACGATCAGGTTCTTGGCTTCGGCCAGGGCCTTGATTTCCAGGCCTTCTTCTACTTCAAAGAAAAGCGGCTTTTCGCAAATAACGTGCAAGCCGGCATTCAGGGCCGCTTTGGTGATTTCAAAATGCGTCTTGTTCGGGGTGGCGATGGTCACGACTTCGATGCCGTCGGCACGTTTGGCTTCTTCGGCGAACAGGGTCTGATAGTTCGGGTAGCAGCGGTCCGGATCAACGCCGATGTTGATCCCGAAATCCTGGCCACGGGCCGCGTCAATATCGAACGCGCCAGCCAGCAGCTGGAAGGCCGTGTTGTCACGTAAAGCTCCCAGACGATGTTTATAGCCTACATTGGCCGTACGACCTCCGCCGACCATACCCCAGCGCAACGGACGAGCGATCTTTTTTTCTCCAATCAGCATTTTAGTCACCTCATTTTTATATTACGGGCTCGGGCCCGTTGACGATAAAAAAATATTGAATCGCATATCATGGTCAGATTCCCGCCGCCGCTTGCTGAAAGGCTTGAATCCCAGGTCATGTCTACACTATACAGGATCAATAAACAAAATGCAACGGGCCCGGGCCCGTTTTTTACAAAAAATTATAAACTTTCTTTTTCGCGTATCTCGACGGTCGTGGGTACGAAGTCCTTGTCCGGCTTTTTATTGTTGAAGAGATAGTTGAACAGCACGCGGACTGGCAGATAACCTTGTGAAACAGGGTCCTGGCCAATGGTAAAGTCAATGACTTCATCATTAAGCAGCTTGATTACGTCCGGATACAAATCAAAACAGACGACCTTGACCTGGCCTTCCTGCTTGCGCAGTTTAATGGCTTTACCAACTTCCGCGACTGGCCCGCCGGTGATATACAGGCCAGCCAGGTCCGGATACCGCTGCAATAAGGCCAGCGTTTTCTGGAAGGTGATGATTTTATTCTCCTGTGTTTCGATCACATCGACAATTTCGATATTGGGGTACTTGCTGCGGATAAAGGTCGTGAAGCCCTCCTGGCGCAATTCGAGTGCAGCCAGGGTCATCGAACCGGTGATGATGGCGACTTTGCCTTTTTTGTTGATGAGCTTAGCCATCAGGTTGCCAGCTACCCGGCCTGCCTTGAGCAAGTCCTGACCCACAAAACAGAGGCGGCCGCTGTCAGCCAGATCGGAATTGAAGGTAACGACCGGAATACCGTGTTTGACCACATCACGGACTGCATCGCGCAGTTCCTGATCATCGACTGGCCGGAGGATGATACCAGCTACATTTCTTTGCATCAGATACTCCAGCATGGTGATCTGCTGGGTTGTATCGAAGTCCTTGGTCAGATAATACTCAATCTTGATGCCGAAGGCCTTGTATTCCTGATAGGCTCGCTCAATGCCAACTTTGGCCGCCTTGGTGAATTCAATGTCCGGCATGACAACGGCAATGGTCAGTTGCTTGTTCTGGAAAGCCAGCGCCTTGCCAATGATGTTGGCCTCGTAGCCCAATTCATCCGCGATACGGCGAACCCGTTCACGTACTTCGTCACCGACTCCCGGCCGGTCATTCAGCACCTTGTCGACAGTCGACCGTGCGACCCCGGCGATTTCCGCTATCTGTTTGATTGTCACGCGCATTGGCCATCAACCTCATTGATTAAGGCTTGGGATTCATGGACTGATTTAACGTGGATTTCACTTAATAATCTATTGAAAATAGTCGCGCTCGTCAACCCCGAAATCCAACCATTTCTGCAATCCGGGCAACGAAAGACTCGTGACAGCTGAAATATTGCTGCCAAGCCAGACACCAATTGGGCCGGGTTTCGCATGCAAAAAAACAGACGGTGGCGGGCACCGTCTGTCGGGTTTAGCAGCCGTAGTCGTTGCGGTAGCTGGCCAGCTGGTCGTAAGCCGGCTTGAGGGTGGTGTAAAGCTGGCGGTAGATGGTGTGCAGCCGGTCGTATCGTTCGACGGCTGCGGGATCCGGCAATTCTGTGTCGAGGCGGTCCAGCAGGGCCGTTCCATCTGACAGGCTGGCGAAATGGCCAATGGCCGTGCCGGCGATGATGGCGGCTCCGACCGTCGTGGCGTGCTCGCTGGGGCTGGCCAGGCGACTGACCGGGACGCCGAGGACGGCGGCGAGGATCTGCCGCCAGAGCTGGCTGCGGCCGCCGCCGCCGATCAGGTGCATGTGGTTGATGATCAGGCCATCGTCGCGATGCATGGCGACGGTGTCGCGCAAAGCCATGGAAATGCCTTCCAGCACAGCCCGCAGCAGATGGCCGGTCTCATGATCCAGCGAAAGACCGATAAACGCCCCGCGTGCGTCAGGATCGAAGTGCGGTGTTCGTTCGCCAGCCAGATAGGGCAGGAAAATCAGGCCATTCGCGCCAGGCCCGACAGATGCCGCCAGGGTGTCAAATTGCCTGAGGTCTGTGACCTGGCAGGCGGCCTGGGCCCAGTCAATCGCCCGTCCGGCATTCTGGATCGTGCCAAATGAGCCGACCGAGCGGCCATCGCCGCTGACAATGTTAAAATTGCGCATCGCCGGATCAAGCACGGCCTTTTCTGCCATACAGGCCGTCCAGGCTGTTGTGCCCAGACAACAGTAATGATCGCCCACACGGGCCGCACCGGCCCCGATTGCCGAACCAGCTCCGTCGCCGGCACCGGCTGCAATTGGAATGCCGGCCGGTAATCCCAATTGGGCCGCGGCTTGCGGGCAAAGCCGGCCAACCAGGTCCGTGCCCTGATGCAGGCGCGGCAGCCTGGCCATGTCCAGGCCAAGGCTCTGGTAGACGTCGGCAAAATACTGCAGATTGTGGACGTTGAGCAGGCAGGCATGGGAGGCATCTGAAAGATCGGTTGTATCACAGGAGCCCTTCAGCCAGCCTGTCACATAGTCCTTGGACTGCAGGAAATAGGCTGTCTTCTGGTAAATGTCCGGCCGGACACGCTTGAACCAGAGCATTTTGGCCAGCGTGGACGGTTCGGGCCGATTCCCGGTCAGCTGATAAATCCTGCCCGGTCCCAGAACCTGCTCAATCTCATTGACCTGATCGCGTGAACGGGTGTCGCCATGCAGCAGATGGCGGGCCAGCGGTACGCCATCCGCATCCACCGGCAGGCAGCCCAGCATATGGCCGGTAACCGCAATCGCCTCGACCGATCCGGGTAAAGCCGGGTACTGGGCATGCAAGTCCCGGACCCCTTGCCTAACCGCTTCCAGCCAGTCCCCGGACTCCTGTTCGGAAATCCCGCCCGGCGCCGTGTAAGTGGTGATGCGGCGCTGGCTGGAGGCCAACACGGACATGGTCGGGGAGACCAGGCTGACTTTTGTGGCTGTTGTACCAAGGTCGATCGCTAAAATCATGGGTTCACCTCTTGTCGGTCGATTGGGCCTGAAAATTGCACAAACCCCGCGAGGTCCAGGCCTGTTCAGGCCGGACCCCGCAGGGATGCGTGAATAATACTCAATTAATGTGGTTGGTCGGCCTACCCAGCCTGGAGAGCGCCAGTCTGATGTCCGACCGGGCTGCGAGGGCAAGTCAAGGCGTGATCAGGATCTTGCCCAATTTGCGGTAAGCCGGATCGGTAAAGACCTGGGCAATGTCCTTGAGCGGAACCCGGGCGCCAAAGAGCGGTTCGACCTTGATGGCGCCGCTGCCGATCAGGTTCAGTGACCGCTGCAGGGTGTAGGGGTTGATGAACGATGCGGTCACGTGCAGCTCACGACGGAAGACGTCAAAGGGCTTGAGCGGGATTTCACAATCCGGCGGGGTCAGGCCGAACATCATGACGGTGCCGCCCTGGCCACAGAGCCGGATGGCTTCCTGCACGGTGACACCCAGGCCCACACATTCGATGCTGACATCAATCGGCGGAATGCCCAGCCGCGCCATGAGCACCGCCGGATCCTCTTCCCGGGGATTGATACACAAGGAGGCTCCCAGTTCATACGCGCTCTTGTGTTTTTCAACAATCGGTTCAACCACAATGACCCGCGAGGCTCCGGATTGCCTGGCCAGCTGGAGCATCATCAGGCCGATCGTGCCGGCGCCGATGACCAGCACGGTCGCGCCCGCCTTGATCCGGCAGAGGTCAATGCCATGCAGGCAGCAGCCGACCGGTTCAGCCATGGCCCCCAGCTCAAGCGGCAGGTCATCCGGCAGTTTATAGGCCTGTTTGGCATTGAAGGTGCAGTATTCAGCAAAACCGCCGTGCGTAGTGGTGCCGATACCGATCATGTTCGTGCAGAAATGAGCCTGGCCGTTGCGACAATAGTAGCAGGCTCCACAGTAGTCATTGGGATCGACGCTGACCCGGTCGCCAACCTGGAGCGATGTGACGGCGCTGCCGACCTGGACGACGGTTCCGGCGAATTCATGGCCCAGAATCGTGCCCGGCGTACAATCAGCGGCCCCTTTGTCACCGTGATAGATGTGCAGGTCAGTCCCGCAGACTCCGCAGGCTGCGACCTTGATGACGATTTCATTCGGGCCAGGCTCACGGACGGGGACTTCCTGGACCTCGATCTGGTTCTTGCCCGTAAAAACGGCTGCCAACATAACCCTTGCCTCCTAAAATCAGTTCAAGGTCCGACGCTCATTTTCGATCATCCGGTCGCGGATGATGCTGACGAATTTTTCGATATCCCGGTAATATTTCGACGTATTGAATTCGATGTTCAGATCCGTCTCGCCGCCCGTGCCGGTGATGATCTTGAGCGTGCCGGACAACAGGCAGGTATTGAAATCAAGCGCCTTGATCTGGGAATACATGACGTGGCGGATCCGGTAGCCGCCATATTCCAGCAGCTGGTCATTCAGGCCGTCGTCCACTGCAACCAGGCCATAATTGGTTGCCACCAGCAGCTGGGCCTTGGAGTAGATATCCTTTCGCTTGGCATTGTCGGTATATTCACGCTTGATGCTCACAATTTCGATGATTTCTTCCTGCTGGACAAGAGCCAGTTCTTTTTTCAGGACGGCCTTGAAAATAAGCGGCGTATCATCACGGCTGTCAATGATTCGATTGATTTTCAGTTCAAGATCTGCAGTCATGGTAATCTCCTTCGCCACATTCAGCGGCATTCAAATAGCCAACAGGCCAGGCTCAAGATTCATGGACAGCGGCAAACGCCATCGGGCAGAAGCCAGAGGCGGCAGCCAGGGTTCATCGTCTCAGCCAATGGTCAGCGGCCAGAGGCGGCAGCCAGGATTCATCGTCTCAGCCAATGGCCAGCACGGCCAGAGCCCTCAGTGAACGGCTAGTGCCGGCAGGCCGGGCCAGAATCAGCCCAGCTCGGTATCCGCAGTCTTGTCTGCGACGATCAGTGTATTGTCCAGGAACTCCTGGACAAAATACAAAGCGGCGCCGGTTGCGACGGCTTCCATTTTATTGCGGCACGGCATCAGATAATGGCTTGATTGCTCACTGAACGGACTGCGTTCATCGACCTTCGCCTGGAGTGCGGGCATATGCTTGTCAATAAAGGTGCCAATGTCGCCGCCAATGATAATCGTTGAACCAAACATCATCCGGATTTCGGTAATTGCGGTAGCCAGATGATCGAGGTAGGTATCCCAGACCGGGGCCAGCTTCTCGTCACCATTTTCCAGCCGGTCAAAGAATGTGAACAGGTCACCATTGGTGTACCGCGAAAGGACCTCGGTGCTGCAATAAGGATCAAAGCAGCCCTTCTGGCCACAATAGCACTTGCGGCCATTCGGAATCAGGTTGAGATGGCCAAACTCGCAGCTGTACAACCCGTCTCCCCGGTAAGGCGCATCATTGATGAACACCGAGCCGCCGATGCTGGCACACAGGTTGACATAAACAGCATTGCGGATATCGGGCGAACGGATCAGTTCCGAATAGCCGGCCGCATCCGAGTCGTGGATCAGCCTGGCTTTGTAGGGAATATACCTGGCAAATTCAGCACACGTCATGCCTGTATTGTCAATAACCCGGCCGTCAACGACATAGCCCCTGACATGGTCAATCAATCCGGGCACGGCGATGCTGACACCGAGGATTTTCGCCGGGTCCAGCTGGGCCACATGAATAATCGACTCCACTTCCTTGCCAAGCATTTTCAGATAGTCGTCACTGCGCTGATAGACTTTTCGGCGATAGATATACTTGATGACATTGCCATCCATGTCAATGACGATGCTTTTCAGATGATGCCGGGATATATCCAGGCCAATGGCAATCCTGGCATCCGGGATATAAGAGTAGGCGACAGGATTTCTGCCGCCTGCTCTGCTGATAACCTTGTTTTCACAGCTGATCAGTCCCTGTTCGGCCAGTGCGGTCAGGTTCTGCGTAACAGTGGGAAGGCTGAGCTGCAAATGGTAGGCGATGGCCTGTTTGGTTGCCATGCCAACATCCCGCAGGTAAAAGTAGATCCGTTTGCGATTGTTCTGTTTGATGTCACTGATATTCATGCTAATCACAGACCACTCACTCCCCGTTTGCGCAAATCCTCCGCACCCGTCCGGTCTCGCCTGTCTCCCTGAGCGCTTCCTGGTCAGGGCGCGGCCCATCGGCTGTGGCATGCTTACCGGTTATTTCGTGCTTTTGATATCATTGCGCATTTTCTTCAAGTTTTTCATGACGTTGTTTTCCCCGGTGCCAAAGTAGTCATGCAGCCGCTTGTACTCCTTGTAGAGCTTGTCATAGACTGCGACATTCTCGGCAATCGGGACATACACCTTGTCTTCAAGCCGCGACATTTTGGCAGACGCTTCCTGAATTGTATCATATCCACCATTCTTGCTGCCAGCGGCAACTGCACCGAAAAGGGCTGCGCCGAGGGCCGGGGCCTGGGCTGAAGAGGAGATCCGGATCTCGCGGTTCGTAATATCGGCATAGATCTGCATCAGCAGGGGGTCTTTCCTGGCGATACCGCCGGCGGCCATCAGTTCCTTGATCGACACACCGCCGTTTTCAAAGGCTTCAATGATAACCCGGGTGCCGAAAGCAGTTGCCTCGATCAGGGTCCGGTAAATTTCTTCCGGCTTGGTCAGCAGCGTGCAGCCGATAATCAGGCCCGTCAGGTCTGCGTCGGTCAGGATGCTGCGATTGCCATTCCACCAGTCCAGGGCCAGCAGGCCGCTTTCGCCGGGCTTTAAGACCTTGGCCTTTTCGCCGAGCAGCTGATGCAGGCTGATGTTTCTTTCCCTGGCTTCCTGCGCGTAAGACTCTGGTGCTACCGTGCGCACCGCCCAGTCAAAATGATCGCCGACACAGGCCTGGCCGGCCTCGTAGGCAAAGTAGCCGGGAATGACACCATCTTCAACCACACCGCCGACACCGGGAATAAACTTCTCTTCCGGATCCATCATGATGTGGCAGGTCGAGGTGCCGATAATCATCAGCATCTTGCCTGGTTCGGTGATCTGCACGGCCGGCAGCGCGACATGGGCGTCGATATTGGCTACGGCCACGGCGGTGCCTTCTTTCAGGCCAGTCAGGGCTGCGGCCTGCGCGGTCAGGTAGCCGGCGGTGTCCGTTGTCGCGTAGATGTCGCGACTGAGCTTTTCATCGACAAAATGTTCCATTTTGGGATCCAGGGCCTTGAAGAATGCATCGGCCGGATAACCGTCCTTTTTCGACCAGCAGGCCTTGTAGCCGGCCTGGCACAGACTGCGCTTCTCTTCGCCCGTCAGCTGCAGGACAACCCAGTCGCCGCCCTCGATCAGGCGGTCCATGGCAGTGTAGATGGCTTCGTCTTCGTGCAGGATCTGCATCGCCTTGGGTACGACCCATTCCGATGACATCTTGCCACCATAGCGCTTGATAAAGGTCTCGCCCCGGCTTTCGACCACGGCATTGAAACGGTCCGCCTCGTATTGCGCGGCGTGATGCTTCCACAGCTTGGCATAGGCGTGCGGCCGGTTGGCATACTGCGGGTCAAAACACAGCGGGGTTCCGTTCTTGTCGATTGGCAGGACTGTGCACGAGGTGAAGTCCACGCCGATACCGACAACCTGCTCATTGGTTATCCCGGCCTCGGCCAGGACGGAGGGAATAATCTTCAGGACATCCAGGTAATCCTGCGGATGCTGCAAGGCTGTTTCCGGCGCCAGCTCCGTCACACCATCTGCCAGGACCCGGTCCATGACACTGTGCGGATAATCCAGGCTTTTCCAGGCGACTTCTTCACCGGTTGCCACATCAGCCAGCAGTATGCGTCCTGAGAGACTTCCGTAATCGATTCCGATTGTATATTTTTTCATGTATATCTGCTATCCTCCTCGACCAGACTGGTCACTGATTCTCCCGCCGGGTGAATCCGGCGGGAGAATTGCTTTCCTCTTCAGGCTTTCACCTTCAGGCTTGTCTGCCGCAATAATCAGAAGCAGGAGAATGCGCCATCAATGATAAAGTCCGAACCGGTTGTGAAGTCGCTCGCATCGCCAGCCAGGTACACGGCAATGGCTTGCAGCTCGTCGGGCCGGCCCATGCGGCCGATCGGGGAGAGGGCGTTCCATTTCTCGATCAGGGGCTTGAGGTTGGGCGATTCCAGGACGAGGTCCGTGCCGATGTACCCGGGGCTGATCGAGTTGACGCGGACACCGGTCTTGGCGAATTCGACAGCCATGGACTTGGTCAGCATGATCACGCCGGCTTTCGAGGCATTGTAAGCGCATTGCGGCTGGGGAACATTGACGATATGGCCGGACATTGAGGCGGTATTGATGATCGAGCCGCGGCCCTGCTTGAGCATGACCCTGGCTGCGGCCTGCGAGGTCAGGAACACGCCGTTCAGGTTGACATCGATGACTTTCTTGAACTGGCCATAAGTCATTTCGTCGGCCGGAGCATTGATGCAGATACCGGCATTGCAGAATGCGACATCGAGCTTGCCAAAGACTTCCAGGATCTGGTCGATCATCTTGTTGACGTCAGCTTCATCGGTTACATCAGTCTTGATAGCGGTCGTCTTGACGCCCAGCTGGGCAATCTCATCGGCTGTTTTCTGGGCCTCGGCAATATCCATGTCAACGATTGCAACATTGCAGCCAGCTTCGGCGATCGCCGTGGCAATCGATTTGCCGATGCCGCGCGCACCGCCGGTAACAAATGCCACCTTGCCGTCCAGTCTCATTTTTTCCAGTATTCCCATAATAAACCTCCCATAATTCGCTTTCTTTTTAAGTGTTGTTCAAGGATTCAGCCCTGGCTAAAGGCTAAGGCTTTTAACCAGGGCTGAAAGATTTGCTTGAGCTTAAGCCCTGGCGAGGCCGCCTTTGTTCTGGATGCTGTCGAAGCCGACGGCGAGGATGAGGACGAGGCCCTTGACGACCATCTGCATGTAGGTGCTGACATTCATCAGGACCATGCCGTTGCTGAGGATGCCGATGATCAGGGTACCGGCGACGACGTTGGAGATCTTGCCGAAGCCGCCGCTGACGGAGACGCCACCGAGGACAACGCAGGTGATGACGTCGAATTCAAAGCCTTTGCCGGCGGTGGGCTGGGCGGAGTTGGTACGGGAGAGCATGACGATACCGGCGATACCGGCGAAGAGGCCGGACAGGCAGTAGATCATGAACTTGACGAACTTGACCTTGATGCCGGAGAGGCGGGAAGCTTCTTCATTGCCACCGACGGCGTAGAAGAAACGGCCGAAGTAGGTCTTGTTGAGGATGAAGGCACCGAGCAGGAAGCAGACTGCCATGATGATAACCGGGACCGGAACGGGGCCGACATAGCCCTGGCCGATGACCTTGAACGCGGGATTGAAGCCGTAGATCGGGGTGCCGCCGGACATGATGTAGGCGACGCCTTCAAAGATGATCTGGGTAGCGAAGGTGGCGATGATGGCCGGCATACCGATGCGGGAGACCATGATACCGTTGAGGGCGCCGATGAGGACAGAGAGGAGCAGGGAGGTGAGGATGGCGGCCAGGATGCCGAAATGGAGCTTGACCATCAGGTAGGCACAGACCACATTGACGAGGGTGATGACCGAACCGGCGGCCAGGTCGATACCGCCGATGAGGATGACGAAGGTCATGCCGACCGCGGCGATGCCGAACATGGAAACCTGGCGGGCAATGGTGAACAGGTTGTTCGAGGACAGGAACTTGTCATTGGCTGCGGCAAAAGCAATAAACAGAACAATGAGAACCACCCAGATTGCCTTGTCCTTGAGCTGGTTCATAATCTTATCTTTCATCGAAAACCTCCTATACCGCTGCAGCGGGCGTCGCCACGGCAGACGCCAGGCGCATGATCATGTTCTGGCTAAAGGATCCCTTTTTCAGCTCGCCAGTCATCTTGCCCTCGGCGAGGACGAGGATGCGGTCCGACATGCCCATCAGTTCTTCCATTTCCGAGGAAATCAGCAGGATGCTCTTGCCTTGTTCCACGAGGCTGTTGATCAGGGTGTAAATCTCGAACTTGGCGCCGACGTCAATACCGCGCGTCGGTTCGTCGAAAATGATGAGCTCGGAATTGGCGGCCAGCCATTTGCCGAGGATGACCTTCTGCTGGTTGCCGCCGCTGAGGTTGCGGACCAGCTGATGGATCGTCGGGGTCTTGATCAGCAGGTTCTTCTTGTAATGATTGGCAATTTCCACTTCCTTCTTGGCGTTGATGACGGAGAATTTGGAAATGCGCGGATAGATCGGCATGTTGATGTTGTTCTTGACCGAGACCGCGAGCAGGGCCCCATGGCGCTTGCGGTCCTCGGGGACCAGGGCAATGCCATAGTCAATGGCCTGGCGCGGGCTGCGCGGGTGGATCTCCTTGCCCTTGAAGATAATCTTGCCGGAGGTTTTCTCGACCGCTCCGAAGATCATCTGGGCCAGCTCGGTCCGGCCGGCACCAACCAGGCCGCCGAGGCCGAGGACCTCGCCCTTGTGCAGCTTGAAGCTGATGTCGCGGTCCCCGTTGCCGGTCACATTCTGCAGCTCGAGGATGGTCTCGTCCGGCCGGATGCAGTCGGCCCGGGCCGGGTAGGTCTCGGTCAGGTCGCGGCCGACCATCAGGTGGATCAGCTCGTCGACATGTGACTCCTTGGTGATCAGGGTCTTGATGTATTCGCCGTCGCGCAGGACCACGATCCGGTCCGACAGGCGGTAGATCTCTTCCAGGCGGTGAGAGATGTAGATGATGGAAACACCCTTGGACCGCAGCAGCTCACAGACCTTGAACATGCTCTCGACTTCGTTGCTGGTCAACGGGGCCGAGGGCTCATCCATGATCAGGACCTTGGCATTCTGCTTGATCGCCTTGGCGATTTCGACCATCTGCTGGTAGCCGACCGTCAGGTCGCCGCACAGCCTCTTCGGATTGATCTTGATATTGAGCTGGGCAAAGGCTTTCTCGGCTTCCGCTTCCATGGCTTTTTTATCAATCATGATGCCTTTTTTGATCGGATTGCCCAGGAAGAGATTTTCGGCGGCTGACAGGCCTTTGACATTGTTGAATTCCTGATATATGATGGCGATTCCGTTTTCGGCGGCCAGTTGCGGCGTCATGCTGGAGAATTCCTTGCCATTGATTACAATCTTGCCGGATGTCGGAATAACAGCACCGGAGCAAGTCTTGATCAGGGTGGATTTGCCGGCGCCGTTTTCGCCAATCAGGGCCAGGATCTCACCTTTTTTAACTTCGAGCGAAACATCTTTCAAGGCCCGGACACCCGGATATTCTTTGGATATGTGCTGTAATTGTAAAACGTATTCGTCATTCATATGATGGCACCCTCTTCTTTAAATGTGGGGCTGCCGGTCAAGGCAGCCCCACACTCTGTCATCACTTAGATGCACTGGATCACTTGGATGTGCTTATTTCGCGTAGTCAGCCAGGTACTGGGCCGCGTTCTTGGCATCGATGACCAGGAGCGGACGGAACAGGTTCTGGTCGGCGAACTTCTCACCCTTGAGCAGGCGCTCGTACAGGGCGACAACCGCTTCAGCGGTCTTCTTGTTGGAGCCTTCGAAACCGACGGAAGCACGGGAGGCTTCGCCGTTGACGATGGACTCCAGCTGCTGCTGGGTGGCGTCGGCGGAGAAGATGCCCACGTCAGCCGGGACCTTGTTGTTGTACTTGGTCATGAAAGCCTGGTTGGCGCCGATGTCGCCGCCGGCTCCGATGGAGCAGACAACTTTGCAGTTCGGCTTGGCCTGGAGGATGGTTTCCATGTTGGCGATAGCGGCCTGGGCGTCGATAGCGGGCTGCTGGGCCACGACTTTGTACTTGCCGGCGGCTTTTTCTTTCAGGGCGTTGAGGATACCGGTTTCACGCTCGAGCAGGATGGGGGTCTGCGGATAGTTCATGACGGCGACTTCAGCCTGCTTGTCAGCAGAATAGTTGGCATTGATGAAGTCAGCGGCGGCCTGGCCGATGGTGTAGCCGAGCTTGGTGTTGTCCAGAACCCAGTTCAGGTCGGTGTTGGTCATCTTGTCGTCCCAGCACATAACCTTGATACCGGCTTCACGGGCCTTCTTGAGGTAGTCTTCGAGGGCGTTCGGGTCAGAAGGATGGACCATGATCAGGTTGACTTTATTGGTGATGAAGTTCTCGATCTGTTCGATCTGGGTCGCGGAATTGTCTTTGCAGGCCAGAATCGTGTAATCCCAGCCCTTGGCCTTCAGGAGCTTTTCGACTTCGCCGAAGACGCCGGCCCAGTAGCTGTTTTCCAGTGACTGAATCGTGATACCGACTTTGAAGTTACCTGCTGCTGCCGTGGTGGTGGTGGCACCGCCGCTCGTTGGCGCGGCCGTGGTGGTGGTGGCCCCGCCGCATCCGGCCAGCGCTGCTACCAGCATGATCGTTGCGATTACCAATGCGATGACTCTCTTTTTCATGTTTCGTCCTCCTTTTTTTATCAATAAACAGCGGCTGCTGCTTATTTATCCTGTGATCGGGTGCGGTTTCATGCCGGCAAGTTGCCCATTTATTATGCTGATTGCGATATCATACAAGAACTATTGTGTCACTGTTTGTCTGAATTGGCAAATTAATTTTACAGATTTTTTTTTAATAACTGTTTGTTTTCTTTTAGGAAAGTCATTTTATAAAATCATTTTACAAAACCACTATCTACAAAATACTATAGGTTCGCATGGTTGTCAACAGTCTTTTCCAGAATTTTTGAAATAATTTTGACAAAATCATGACATAGTCTGGATCTGGAATCAGGGCGGCTGTTCAGGCGTTGTTTTGGAACCATTTTGAATCGTTACAACTCGGGATCCCACCTCGTCGATCGGCAATCTATGGTCGGCTCGGGCCCGGATGGCCCCTGGCTGCCTTGTTCAATCAATCAACAAGACAGGTATTGAAAGACCGGATTCTGAAAAACTACATTCTGAAAGACTGGGTACTTAATAAAACACTTTTATGAAAGTAAATAAAAAATAACACGAACTACCGACATTGTCAATGGTATTGTGACAGTGATTTTTCAAAACTGCAATTGATGGTCATTGCTTGAATAAACTACATAAAAAAGCCGGACCCATACCGGATGATCGGAATGGTCCAGCCTCTATCGTGGCGCCAGTCACGTTGACCGGTGCAGTTACGGGATTCAGTTGACCCGGTGCCAGGCGCCGCCTGGCTCAGTAGCCAAGGTAGGCTTTGTGGATGGCTTCGTTCTTGATGAGATCGGCGGCGCTTTCGATGACGAAGGAGTCAACGACGGTGCCGGTTTCCAGGACATAGGCGCGATGGGAGATTTCCAGGGCCAGATGCGCGTTTTGTTCGACCAGCAGGATGGTCGTACCGGCGGCGTTGATATCCTCGATGATGTGGAAGATCTCCTCGACCAGCATCGGCGCCAGGCCCATGCTGGGCTCATCGAGCAACAGGAGCTCGGGCGCGGCCATCAGGGCCCGGCCCATGGCCAGCATCTGCTGTTCGCCGCCCGACAGGGTGCCGGCCAGCTGGCGGATCCGCTCCTTCAGGCGTGGAAAATGAGCGAAGACGCGGTCATAGCTGGCCGGATCAATCTTATGCTTGCGGCTGTAGGCGCCCATCAGCAGGTTTTCATGGACAGACATTTCGGGGAAGACCCGCCGGCCTTCCGGGACGTGGGACAATCCGAGGGCGACGATCTGGTGCGGCGCCATGCTGACTGGTTTCTTGCCGCCGGACGGGATGCCATAGAGACATTGATCCTTGAAGGTGATCCGGCCATCCTTGTTCGCCGGGGTCAGCAGCCCGGAAACAGTCCGCAGGGTTGTGGTCTTGCCGGCGCCGTTGGCCCCGATCAGGGCCACGATTTCACCGCGCCTGACCTCGAGCGTCATGCCATGCAAGGCCTGGATCGGGCCGTACCGGACGTCTATATTTTCCAGTTTCAACATGGCCTGCTCAGCTCCTTACTTGCGAATTCTGCTTTTAAACTGACCGGAACCGAGGTAGGCTTCAATAACCGCCTTATTATAACGGACCTCGGCCGGCGGCCCTTCGGCGATTTTCTCACCATAATCGAGGACGACGATGCGTTCGGAAATACCCATGACCAGGTTCATGTCGTGTTCGACCAGCAGTACGGATACCCCGGCTGCCTGGATTTGCTTGATGATACCCATCAGGACAGTCTTTTCCTGCGGATTCATGCCAGCTGCCGGTTCGTCGAGGAGCAGGACCTTCGGCCGGGCTACGAAAGCCCGGGCAATTTCCAGGCGCCTCTGTTCACCATAGGCGAGATTCCTGGCTTTTTCGCCGCTCCTGGTGTCCAGGCCCATGAAGCGCAGCGCGGCCATGGCCATCTCCGTCAGATGCCGCTCTTCATTTTTCATGCCCGGCCATTGGCTGAAGACCGGGAGCAGTCCGGCGTGACCCTGGCAATGAGCGCCAATTTTGACATTGTCAAGGACGGTCAGCTCACCGAACAGGCGGATCGTCTGGAAGGTCCGGGCCATGCCCAGCGCGGCAATATGGTGGGGTGGTTTGCCGCTGATCCGATGGCCATCGAACTCGATGGAACCGTGGGTCGGCTTGTATATGCCCGTGATCAGGTTGAAAACGGTGCTCTTGCCGGCGCCATTGGGTCCGATCAGGGCCAGGATTTCGCCTTGCTGCAAGGTCAGGCTCAGGTTGTCGACAGCGGTCAGGCCGCCAAAATTGATGGTCAGGCTGTCAATTTTCAGCAGGCTCATCGTGCCGCCCCCCGTCCACCCGGATTTCCGTTTGATTTTCCGTTTGATTGATCACCTGGGCTGCTGCCCGGGGTGCTGTTCGAAACGCCGTTCGGTTTCCATCTGGCCAGGAGCAGGGCCCGGCGCACCGCCTGCCGGAAGCTGATGCCGCCCATCAGGCCGTGGGGCCGGAAGATCATGATCACAATCAGCAGCAGCCCGTAGACGATCATGCGGTAATTGGCCAGGGAGCGCAAGACCTCGGGAAAGGCCGTCAGGACGACGGCGCCGATGATCGTGCCCGGGATGCTGCCGAGGCCGCCGAGGACCACGATACACAGCAGGTCAACCGACTTCAGGAAGCCAAAGTCCGTGGGCTGGATAAAGGTGGTGGTATGGGCAAACAGCGCGCCGCCGACTCCGGCACAGAACGAGCCGATGGCGAAAGCCTGGATTTTGTAGCGGGCGGTGTTGATGCCCACAGCAGCCGAGGCGATTTCATCCTCGCGAATTGCCAGCATCGCCCGCCCGACGCGCGATTTTTCCAGCGCAACCATGGCCAGGATCGTAAGGACCACCAGCGGCAGGACGATGGAAAAGGAGGTTGCGCCGCGAATGCCGAGGAAGCCGATCGCCCCGTTGGTGATTTTCAGATTGGTAAAGACTACGCGCACGATCTCGGCAAAGCCCAGTGTAGTGATCGCCAGGTAGTCGCCGGTCAGGCGCAGGATGGGAAAGCCGATGATCACGGCAACGAGAGCGGCAATCAGGCCACCGATGACAAGGCCGGCCAGGAAGGGCAGACGGTAATTGACGGTTGCAATCGCCGAGGCATAAGCACCGATGCTCATAAATGCGGCGTGGCCCAGGGACAATTGCCCGGTCACGCCAGTGATCAGGTTCAGGCCCAGCCCCATGATCATGTTGATCCCGATAAACAGCATGATGTTGAGTATATAGGCCGGGATCAGGCCGGCCGCCAGCCAGCCTGTGAAGGACAGGAATGCCAGGGCTGCCAGGAAGACCACCACCTGGAAATACCAGTTGTTGAGCCATTTTGTGAACGGATTGCTGGCCATGCCTGCCGACCTCATACTTTTCGGTTGATTTTGCGGCCCATGATGCCTGATGGCTTGACCAGCAGGACAATGATGAGAATCGCAAAGGCAAAGGCGTCCTTGTACTCGGATAAATTCAGTGTGACGCCGAGAATTTCCATCAGGCCGATGACCATCCCGCCGATCATGGCGCCGGGGATGCTGCCGATGCCGCCCAGCACGGCGGCGGCAAATGCTTTCAGGCCGGCCATCAGGCCCATGTAGGGCTGGACAGCGTTGAAATAAACGCCGGCCAGGACACCGGCTGCTCCGGCCAGCCCGGAACCGATGGCAAACGTGATCGAAACGACCAGGTCAATGTTGACACCCATCAGGCTGGCCGCATCCCGGTCCTGGGCGGTAGCCCGCATGGCCCGGCCGATTTTGCTGTAGGTGACAAAAAGGTGCAGGGCCAGCATCAGGACGGCTGCGCTGCCGATGATGATGATCTGATAGATCGTGATCTGGAAATTGCCCAGTTCGAGGATCCGGTTCTCGAACAGCTTGGGGAAGCCGCGCGTATTGGGTCCCTTGACCAGGACCATCAGCGATGAGAGGAAGATCGACACGCCAATTGCGCTGATCAGGGCGGACAGGCGCGACGAACGGCGCACCGGTTTATAGGCGAAATGCTCGACCACGATGCCCAGCACCATGGTCAGGAGAATCGCCCCGCCCAGCGCGCCATAAACGCCGACTTTGATGGCACTGGCCAGCAGCAGGCCGGTAAAGGCGCCGACCATGTAGATATCGCCATAGGCGAAATTCACCATGCCGATGATGCCGTAAACCATGGTGTAGCCCAGGGCAATCAGCGCATAAATGCTGCCCAGGGCGATGCCATTAATCAATTGCTGCATGAGATTGTCCAGAATGTTCGACCTCCTCGCGCCTGTGAAATGGCTATGAAATCAAAACCGCGTCGTGTCCGCGTCAGCCATCCAGGCCAGCGGTCACCCCGCACCGGTGAAATTTCAGTTTATTGCCAGTCACGATCCGTCACTGCCAGATAGACAGTAGCAGCCCGGCTGGAAAACCGGCGCTGCTACCTTTTCGATCGATCCTATCCAGTTGATGGGCGATGCCGCTCCAGCCGAAGGACGCTGATTCGTGTTTGCGCCGACGGATGCTGATTCATGCTTGCGCCGGGATGCCCGCCCGGCGGTCATGCTGTTGATGGGCGATGCCGCAGTCAAAGCCGATCCGCGATTGTCTGGCTCACTGGCCGACAGGGATCTTTTTCAGCAAGGTGAATTTGCCGCCTTTGACCTCAAGCAGGCAGACCGGGCTCTTGACCGGCTCGCGGTTGGCATCAAAAGTAATGGTGCCGGAAACGCCCTGGTAATTGCTTGTCTTGGCCAGGGTGTCCTTGAAGACGGCCGGGTCGGCGCTCTTGGCATCGGTGATCGCCTTGGCAATCATCATGACCGCATCGTAGCCCTGGGCGGAGAACAGGTCAGGCATTTCGTTGTTGTTCTTGGCTTTGAAGGTATCGATGAACTTCTGCGTGGCGGGCTCGGGCTGTTCGGGAGAAAAACCGGCAAAGGAGATCAGGCCTTCGACCGAGTCCTGGCCGATTTTCATCAGATCCTCGCCCTGCAGGCCATCGCCGCCGACCATGATGGCGGTAATGCCGATTTCCCGGGCCTTTTTCATGATCAGGGCCGCTTCGGTATAATAACCGGAGAAGAAAATAACGTCCGGGCTGGCGGCTTTGATCTTGGTCATCTGGCCGCTGAAATCAGTATCCTTGTCCTGGATGAATTCCTCGATGACGATATTGCCGCCGTTGGCCGCAATGGCATCGGTGAAGATCTTGGACAGGGAGACGCTGTAATCGTTGTTTTTTGATGTGATCAGGGCGATATTCTTCCAGCCCTTCTCCTGAATGATGTATTTGACAGTGGCCGGAGCGGCGATGGCATCCAGCAGGGTATTGCGGAAGACATAGGGCCCGATTTCAACAACGCCTGTACCGACCGCGCCGGCGGAAAGCAGCACGACTTTGTTGTTGTTGGCAATCTGCCCGACGACGCGGGTAATGCCGGTTGTCGGATCGCCGATGATAGCCACGACTTTATCCTGGCTGATATACTTATTGGCGATATTGATGGCCTGGTCCTTCTGGCCGGCGTTGTCTTCCTCGACCAGCTCGACCGGCCGGCCCAGCAGGCCGCCGCTCGCATTCAGCTCGTCGATGGCCATATGCAGGCCCTTGAGGGTGTTGATGCCATACATGGCGACGTCACCGGTCTTGGCCCCCATGAAGCCGATTTTTATCGGGTTTTTGCTGTTATTGGCACTGCCGGCGCAGCCAGCGAGGGCAGTCAGCATCAGGACGGCAACTAAAAGAACGACCAGGAATTTCTTGGCAAGATTTTTCATCTGAGCTTCTCCTTTAGTGAAATTGCCGCTCCATTCTATCACAGTTTTTCTGAATAAGATACAATTTACCGCCCTTTCTGGCGCAAACAAGGGGCCGCGGGCCTCTGGACATCACAGATTGATATAGAAAATGATGATATCGATAAAGCTGTCATCTGCCAGCCGGAAGCCGTTCGGGATGATGCCGGCCCGCTGGAAACCGAGCTTTTCATAGAGTCGGATGGCCGGCAGGTTGTTGACGACAACAGCATTGAATTGCAGGATCCTGAAGCCCAGTTCCCGCCCGGTCTGCAGCGAGTGGCGGACAAGTTTTTCACCGACCTTGCGGCCCCGGCTCTGTGCGGATACGGCATAGGAAGAATTGGCAATATGTCCGCAGCGGCCGACATTATTGGGGTGCAGGATGTACAGGCCCAGGATCTGCTGGCCACTTTCGGCGACACCGGTGAAAGACTGGGCTGCGAAAAATCCGGCGGCCTCCGCCTCGCTCAGTGGCTCGAGCTGGGGAAAGGCATCGCCTGCTTCGACAATGTGATTCCAGATCCGGGTCATGGCGGGAATATCGGCGGGCTGATAGGCGCGAACGATCACTTCCTGGCTGGACATGGTGGTTCATTCCTTTCGTAAAATTGCAGGACCCGGCGGGCCCGCAGGGTGATCCATTTTGACGGCTTGCCCTTGGCCTCGATCCTGACCAGCATCCGGTCGTGCATCGTGCTTTCCAGGTTCCACTTGCCATCGGGCAGCTGTTTCTCGCGGATGATCGCGATGGCTTCGTCGAGCCGGCTGTCGCGGATATTCAGCGCGGCAAAGATATCGAGCAATTCCAGGATGTCGGTCTGATACATCAGGGGGAAGCCGAGCCTGAGCCAGCCGGGCCGGGATATCGTGGCCAGGTCGTGGCTCTTTTTGTAAAGATGGTGCTTGAGAAAATATTCCGTCAGTTCATCAAGCTTGCTGTTGACGGCGAAACTTCGCCGGGCGGCCGGAATGGCCGCCAGGGCTTTCAGGGCCTTGGCCACGCCCATGTGGCAGGAATGGCGGCCGAAACAGCCATCATGATCATAGAGTGGGCCTTTCGTCCGCCGGATCACACCATCACCATCGTCCGCCCGCTGGCAGGTGGTTATCCAGCTGATGGCCCGCTGGACCCGTTCATCATCCAGGTAACCCAGGCAGATCAGGCTGTAAACCATATTGCCGGTCAGGCAGGGGATCACTGATCCGGGCAGGCCGCTGCCGGTCCTGGCGCTCATGTCATAGGCAAAACCGCCGTTTTCCACAGCCTGGGCATGTCTGAGAATGAATTCACAGGCTTGCCGGACTTGCAGATTGGCCGGGTCGGCAGCCAGTTCGGCGAGCAGAATCAGGTTCCAGACTGTCCCGGTATATTTGGCGCGGTAGAATCTGTCCGCCGGCGGCCAGGCGCCATCCGGATCTTGCAAGGCCAGGAGTTTCGGCACGGGGCCATGGGTCATGATCGCGTTTCGCGCAGCTGCGACAATGGCCGGCGGCGGGGCCTGACCGGCCAGCGTTGTCAGCGCCTGATAACGGACCGAGGGATTATCCTCGGTAAGCAGCCAGTCCAGAACAGGATCAGACATGCAGATCACCTCCAGATGTTGCCAATGTGGTGCCGGATCATACTGTTATTCTATCTGCATCTATTTATAGCATCTGATACAGATTGGTGACAAGCATGATAACAGTATCCTGTTTATCAAATGAAACAGGTTCCGACATTGCGGATCCTGATCAGGGAAATTTAATCCTGGCCGCGCGCCGACAATAGCCAGATCCCGCCAGCGGTGCAATAATGATAATAGAGCCAGCCGCTGAACGATGCGCCCCGGCCTGTGAGACGGGCAATAGCCTGTGAGACGGGCAACGGCCTGGGAATCTTGCGGCATATTGGCGCAGGCCTGCAGCTGGTCCGCAGCTGGCCCGCAAAAGATGAATGCTGGCTGATCTGGTGGAGGTTGGCATGAGTTTGTCGGTTCTATTCCCCGAGCATAAGAAGAAATACACGGCCAGGTCCGGGACGAGCCTGCTGAGTCTGATGCAGCAGCATCATATTGATCTGGCTGCTCCTTGCGGTGGCAAGAAAACCTGCCGCAAGTGCCAGGTTGAGGTGGCCGGCCTGGGCCCGGTACTGGCCTGTGATCTGATTCTGGACGAGTCGCTCTGGCAGCGGCTGAATCTCCCCGGTGATGCACCGCTGGTCGTGCACGTCCCGCGATTGCCCGAGACCCTGATCGAATCTGACGCCATTGCCCCGCGCGCTCATGTGAATCCCCTGGCCTGCCGGGCCCGCGTCACCCTGCCAGCGCCCAGCATGGCTGATCTGCGGCCGGATGACCAGCGCTTCTATGAAGCGACAGGCAATCTGGTGCCGCTGCATCTTTTAAACGAACTGGCCCAGCGGATTGCGGACCGCCCGGAGGTCATTTACTACGACTTTCGTACAGATGACATGACAGTCGTCCGCTTTGTTGGCGATGATGAGACACCCATCCTGGGCTGTGCCGTTGATATCGGCACGACCACGCTGGCCGCCTATCTGTTTGATCTGCTGACTGGCCGGCAACTGGGCCGCTTGTCCCGGCAAAATCCCCAGAAACTCTATGGTGCTGATGTGATCAGCCGGATTGAATACGCCTCGGCTGGTCCAGAGCAGCTGAGGGATTTGCAATTGGCGCTCAATGAGGCTATTTCCGGCATGATCAATGACCTGGTCACGCAAGCTGGCTACCCGGACTGCGCTGATTGCCTGGTCGTCACACTGGCGGGCAACACAACCATGACCCACCTGCTTTGTGGTTTGCAGCCGCGCCGCCTGGCCATGGCGCCGTTTATCCCGGTATCACTGCGCGGGATCATCGTGCCAGCTGCCACCATCGGCCTGATGATCACCCCGGTTACACTGGCGGTCGTCTTGCCAGCGATTGCCTGCTACGTCGGCTCGGATCTAAGCGCCGGCATCCTGGCTTGTGATTTGATGAATCCTGACCTGACCGTTGAAACCATGAAAAAAGCACTGCCTGGGACGGTGCGGATTTTGCTGGATATTGGTACGAATGGCGAAATCGTCCTGGCCGGGCCGCATGGCCTGATTGCTTGCGCCACGGCTGCGGGACCGGCTTTTGAAGGCGCCAATATTGCCTGTGGCATGCCAGCTTTGCCCGGGGCTGTTGATCAGGTCAATTGGGATGGCAGCACTTTGACGGTCTCCGTCATCGGCGGCGAGGGGAGCCCCATCATCGCCCGCGGCATTTGTGGTTCAGGCCTGGTGGCCCTGGTGGCTTCACTGCTTGATGCCGGGATCATTGATGAAACCGGCCGAATCGTTGACTGTGATGAGCTTGAGGAGACCGGGGCAGCCGTTTCGCTGGCGTTGCGTCAGGCAATTGGAACGGTCGGCCCACAATCCGCCTTTTTCCTCGATGCTTTCCTGGCCCAGACCGCGAGCAACCGTTCCGGACAGGTCCATTTTCCAGCCAGCCGGCAGGCAGATTCTTCAGGCGGCCGCGTTTATCTGGCCCAGAAGGATGTGCGTGAGCTGCAAAATGCCAAGGCTGCGATTGCGGCCGGCCTGGCTATTCTGATTGAAGAATCCGGGGTGACGGATTGGGAGGCTTTTGCGCTGGAATTGGCTGGCGGCTTTGGCAATTACCTGAACGTCGCCCAGGCGATACGCATCGGCCTGATCCCGGCCGAGTTGTGCGGCAAAGTCCGGCCGGTTGGCAATACCTCCGGCCTCGGTGCCAGTCTCTGCCTGCTCGATCATGCCAATTTCCGGAAGACTGAGCAAATAGCCAGCCAGGTTCGCTATCTCGATCTCTCGGGCAACCCGCGATTTAATGATCTGTACATCGAAGCCATGCTTTTCCCCGAACTGGATTGAACCAGGACTGACGGGTGCTTTTACGTGCTGATGATGAACCAGATCCGGTATGTTCCCCAGTTATTCGCCCGGATTTGCGATTTTTTCAGATGAACCTGACTTGCAATCAACCGGCAGTCCACCTATTATTATGATAGATAGATCAGATATTCTCGTTAGTCTGACGAATGGCAGGATATGATAAACAGCGGCTACAGCAGGCAACAGGACACAATGAGCAGCAGGACACAATGGGCAGCAAGGCCAGTTGCATGACAGTCAAGACGGGCAACAGGGAAAGATGAACAGCAGGGCAAGATGAATCAGCGAAGTGTCAGCAATCAGGAAGTCAAGAAAATCAACCGCAATCAGATTTACCGGCTCATCAATGATCGTGAGCGGGTCTCCAAGCCTGAGCTGGCCGTCCTGCTGGGCCTGAGCATGCCAACCGTCATTCAGAATGTCAACGAATTGCTGGAACGGGGCCTGATTGCCGAGGTTGGTGCTTATGAGTCAACGGGTGGCCGCAAAGCCAAGGTCCTGGCACCCGTTTACGATGCCTGCTACGCGATTGGTATCGACATTACCCAGAATCACATCGGCCTGGCTTTGACCAATTTATCCGGCGACGTTTTGCGCCATACCCGCCTGTATAAACCCTATGTCAATCAGGATGCTTATTATCGTGAGCTGGCGGAACTGGCTAATCAGTATCTCGCAGATACTGGCCGGCCTGCCGGGCGATTCCTGGGTTTTGGCATCGCCGTGCCGGGCATTGTCAGGCCAGACAGTCAGACCATCTCAAATTCCCACGCCCTGCGGATTAACAACGTTCCCTGCCGCACTTTCAGTCAATATTTCGGGCATCCCTGCGTTATCAGCAATGACGCCAATGCAGCCATGGTTGCCGAGATGTTTCACCATCCCCAGAAAGTGACGGCCGTTTACCTGTCACTGAGCAACAGCGTAGGCGGAGCTATTTTTGCTGAGAAAATCGCCGGCCTGAGCGGCGAGCAGGCCAATGACAGTCTGTTTCTCGGTGATAATTTCCGCAGTGGCGAATTTGGCCACATGACACTGTACCCCGGCGGACTGCCCTGTTATTGTGGCAAACTGGGTTGTGTCGACTCTTATTGTTCGGCAAAACTGCTGGCCAGCCTGACCAATGGCAAGCTGGAGAAATTCTTTGACCGACTGGCGGATGAACCGTCCCTGCTGGCGACGTGGCAGGCGTATCTGCGTCATCTGGCAATTGCCATCAACAATTTGCGCATGGCTTTTGATTGTCAGATAATCATTGGCGGCTATGTCGGCAGCCATATTGAGCCGCATCTGGGCGCCCTGCGGGTGCTGGCCGCCCAGCTGAATACATTCGAAGCCGATGCCAGCTATATCAGGGCCTGCCGTTTCAAGACTGAAGCCTCAGCCCTGGGAGCCGCCCTGCGTCACGTCGACAATTTCATCAGCACCATCTGAACAAGTACCTGACTGAGATCAAGGCAAATGAAACGCTGATTTTTAAATAAGAGCATTGACAGGGCTAGCAGAATATGTTATTTTTTATTTACTTTAATAAAAGTGTATTAAAAAGTGGCAATCGAAGCGAAGCAGGCAGGCATTCAGAAAAGCATATCAGAAAAGCATGTCAGAAAAGCATGATGAAACAGCAAATCAGAACAGAAGCGAATCGTTCGTAACATGGGAGGATCTATGAAAAACACAGCTGCCCTCTTAACCGGCCTTGAGAAAATGGCTTTTGCCGAAGTTCCGGTTCCGGAAATCAATTCAGACGAAGTACTGGTCAAAATGGAAGCCGTCGGTATCTGCGGCTCAGACCTGCACTACTATTCCCACGGCCGGATCGGCAATTTCGTGGTTGAATTCCCTTACATTCTGGGCCATGAATGCGCTGGAACCATCGTTTCAGTCGGTGCGGACGTCAAGCATCTCCAGGTTGGCGACCGGGTCGCGCTCGAGCCGGGCGTACCCTGCGGTCATTGCGAATTCTGCCTGGGCGGCCAGTATAATCTCTGTCCGGATGTTCAGTTCCTGGCGACCCCGCCGTATCTGGGCTGCCTGATGAACTATGTCAAGCATAAAGCCAGCTTCGCATTCAAACTGCCCGACAATGTTTCATCGGTTGAAGGCGCCCTGGTTGAGCCCCTGGCCATCGGCATCAACGCGGCTTTAACTGGCGGGATCCGTCTGGGCGACAGCGTCGTCGTTTTCGGAGCCGGCTGTATCGGCCTCGTCTCATTGCTGGCAGCCAAGGCAGCCGGTGCGACCCAGGTCATTGTGGTTGATGTCATCGACAAGCGCCTCGCTGTAGCCACCGGAATGGGTGCGATTACACTGAATGCCAAAAACGTTGACGTGCTGGCCGAAGTCAGCCGCCTGACTGGCGGCAAGGGCGCCCGCGTAGTCATTGACTGCGCCGGTACGAATACGACCATCGGCCAGACTGTCCATGTTGCCAAGGCTGGCGGTACCATTGTCTGGGTTGGCCTGGCTACGGATACGGTCAATGGGCTGCAGATTGGCCCGGTCAGTACCAAGGAATTGACGATCAAGTCGATTTTCCGTTATAAAAACCTGTATCCGATCACCATCGCGGCGATTGCCGACGGCAAGATTGATATCAGCGGCATTATTTCGGATACCTATAAATTCGAGGATACGCCGCGGGCCTATGCCGAGACATTGGCCAATGCCCAGAACATCGTTAAGAGCGTTATTGTTTTTGACTGATCTGAACTGAGCCAGGCTGCTGCCGGAAGACCTTTGCCGGCCGCTTGAGCGGGTGCGGCTGCAGCTTTTCCACAATCAGGGCCGAGAGCCGGCCTATCACAGGATGAACCAGCGCCGACGGTGACCCAAGGGATCGCCGTCGGCGCTGTTCTGTTTGCTTTCAGGCCGGCTGCATGACCGGTCTTGCAGGCTGGTCCAGTATCACTTACAGGCCGGTCATTTGCCGGACGTAAGCCCGGCCCATCTTTGCATAATCCAGCGGATTGGCGATATCCGGATCCTGCTCAGCCTCGACAATCAGCCAGCCTTCGTAACCCTTCTCGTCGAGCAAGCGGAAGACCGCCGGGAAATCGACCATGCCTTCAGGATCGCCCGGAACGGTAAAGACGCCCAGTGGAATCGCCCGCAGGAAGCTCTTGCGCTCGGACCGCACCTTTTTGAGCACCTCGCCGCGGACATTTTTCAGATGCACATGCCTGATGCGGTCATAGTGCCGGCTCAGGATATCGACCGGATCTTCGCCAGAGAAGGTCAGGTGACCGGTATCAAACAATAAATTGACATAGGCCGGGTCCGTCAGGGCCATCAGCTTGTCAATTTCTGCCGTAGTCTGGACAGTGGTTGTCATGTGGTGATGATAAAGCAGGGCCATATCGTTTTCCACCGCGATCCGGCCGAGGGTATTCAGGCCGGCTGCCAGCTGCTGCCATTCCTTTTCGTCGGTGATCACGTACTTCTCATCGCAGGGGGTATTGAAGCAATGTTGGATCGAATGGCTCTGGTCCGAGACGACAACATGGCGGGCACCGATTGCCTTGAGAAAATAGAGATGATCCTTGAAGAAACGGATGTCGTCCTCAAGCGGACGGGTATTCAGATAGGAACTGTACCAGGCTGTGACGGCCTGCAGGCCGCGACGGGCCAATTCGCGATTGAGGATTGCCGGGTCACGCGGGTACTGGCAGCCGATTTCCGTGCCCTGATAGCCGCTCAGGGCAATTTCACTGATTGTCTGCTTGAATGAGTTATCGGCGCCCATATGCGGCATGTCATCCTCAGTCCAGGCGATCGGGGCAATGCCGATTTTGACTTTGTCCGGATTAAACATCAGAAACCTCCATGTAAGGGGTGTTGCTGACCTGGTGCCGGGCACCAGGTCGATCCAGGCGGGTCTTTGCCGGTGTCATTGATGCCGGCGGGCCGGAGTCTGTTCATCCATGCCGGTGTCATTGATGCCGGCGGGCCGGTCAGTCGGCCAGGCTGTGCCGGGCGTGTACCAGGACAGGTTCATCATAGCAGGCGAACATCTCGTCGACCAGCTTGCGTGATGGGGCCGGGGTTACCAGGCTGACCAGCGGCACGATGACCAGGCCAGTCAGCATAGCCATGGCCCCGCAGTTGATTGGCGACTGCAGCCAGGCCGGGAAGGCGCTCTTGAAGAACATATTGGTAATCATGATGCCCGTGCCAAAGACAAAGCTGACCCAGACCGCGGCCTTTGATGTCCGCTTCCAGTACAGGCCGTATAGGAACGGCGCCAGGAATGAGCCGGCCAGCGCTCCCCAGGAGAGTCCCATCAGCTGGGCGATGAAAGTGACGTTCTGTTTATACTGGATCACCGCAATAACGGCAGAAATCGCGATAAAGACAACAATCAGCAGGCGCATGGTGCTCAGCTGTGCCTTCTCGCTCATTTTCCTGGCCAGATGATCCTTGATCAGGTCGAGCGTCAACGTCGAGCTGGAGGTCAGAACCAGGGCGGACAACGTGGACATGGAGGCTGACAGGACAAGAATGACCACGACTCCGATCAGCACCGAAGGCAGGTCCTTCAGCATAGTCGGGATGATAGAGTCATAACCGTTGGCCTTGACGTCGACAACGCCCGAGTACAGCCGCCCGAATCCGCCAAGGAAATAGCAGCCGCCGGCAATGATCATGGCAAACAGAGTCGAGATGATGGTCCCTTTGCTGATCGCCTTCTCATCCTTGATGGCGTAAAATTTGCCGACCATCTGCGGCAGGCCCCAGGTGCCCAGCGAGGTCAGGACAATGACAAACAGCAGTGTCAACGGATCCGGACCGAAGAAAGACGCAAATGCCCCGGGCAAGGTCGTGGCCTTGGGGTCGCTGACAGCTGCGAGTGAAGCGACGGCATTGAGAAGGCCACCGTTAACGCTCAGGATCGCGCCGATGACGGCGACAATCCCGATCAGCATGATGATCCCCTGGATAAAGTCGTTGATCGCCGTTGCCATATAACCACCGGCCACCACATAGACGCCGGTCAGCACCGACATCAGGATGATCGCGACCGTATAATCCATGTTGAAGGCCATGCCAAACAACCGGGAAAGACCATTGTAAAGGGATGCCGTGTAAGGGATCAGGAAAACAAAAACGATGATCGCTGCACCGATTTTCAGGGCCGGGCTATTGTAACGTGAACCAAAAAACTCCGGCATCGTGGCACTGTGCAGCTTCTGGGTAATCAGCCGGGTTCGCCGTCCAAGGATAATCCACGGCAGGAGTGAACCGAGGATCGCATTGCCCATACCGATCCAGGCCGAGGCCAGGCCGAAGCGCCAGCCGAACTGGCCGGCGTAGCCGACGAAAATGACAGCTGAAAAATATGAGGTGCCATAGGCAAAAGCTGTGAGCCATGGCCCAACGTTGCGACCGCCAAGGACGAAGCCGCTGACGCTGCGCGCAAAACTGCGCGTATAGATGCCAACTCCAACCATGATGGCAAAGAAAACGACGAGCATACCGACTTTGATGATCATTGCGAGCCTCCTGCTTTGGGATCATTGAATAGAGCAAGTCTACCGATTTCGTCCGGATCTGTCAATTTTGACAATGCACCGGTGACTGGAGCAGTCGGTGAACTTATAACAGCTTCAATGATTGATCATTTGCTCGCGCCGGATCGGTTTCCTGCCTCTTTGCCCTCAACTGGAGCACTTGACGCTGCAACCGCCCGATGATAATCTGGAAAATAATGGGCATATGACCGGTTCGGCCGCTATCACATGATCAGCCATTCGAGGTACATGGTAAAGGCCTATCATTGGGGCCAGCAGGGCGAACGAGGTATCTATTGTCGGCAAACAAGGAATTTGAGGTGGATTATATGGGAAGTCAAGATAAAAGTCATGGTGGGAGTCATGACGAAAATCATGATATGGACTATGCCCTGAATCAGGGTGTCAGTCATGGCGATCGAGCTGAGGCCTTGTTCAAATCCGGATGTAATTGTGCCCAGTCTGTTACAGGTGCGTTTGACGGGGAGACTGGCATTGATTTTGCAACGGCCATGCGCCTGGCCTCATCATTTGGTGGCGGTATGGGGCGTCTGCGCGAAGTATGTGGCGCCCTGACCGGGCTTTTCATGGTCGTTGGCCTGCAAAGAGGATACACCCAGCCTAATGACCAGGATGCCAGGACAGCCCATTATCAGCTGGTCCAGGACCTGGCCGCACAATTCAGGGCCCGGTTCGGCTCGATCCTCTGCCGGGATCTGCTGCAACTTGACGAGCCAATCAGCGATCCAGCGCCAGAACTGCGCACTGCAGACTACTATCGCCGCCGCCCCTGTGCCGAATATGTGCGATTTGCGGCAAGTCTGCTGGAGCAGGAGAGCAAAGCGCCATGATTATGACGATGCAGTTAGGCACAGGATCATCAATCGTGCGTCACGCCTCGTCGGCGATCATTTGCTTGATTTCCTTGACCGACGGGACGCGGCCCGTCACCTTGATTTTGCCATTGACCAGCAACCCCGGCGTACGCATGATCCCGGTTGCCACGATCTCGTCCATCTCCGTGACGTAGATAATGCTGGCATCCGCATTCAGTTCTTTGACAGCCGCTTGCGTCCGCTGGAGCAAGTTTTTGCAATTCGTACAGCCAGGACCGACAACTTTAATTTCCATTTTCATTTTCTCCTTCATTTATTACATTGTTCCGGTCATATCAACCTTCGGGAACCAATGGGTAGTCTTGTTGGCAATTTTAACCAGCGTCAGCATGACCGGCACTTCAACCAGGACGCCGACAATAGTAGCCAGGGCGACCGGTGATGTCGGGCCGAAAAGCGAAATCGCCACGGCGACAGCCAGTTCAAAGAAATTGGAGGCGCCGATCATGCCGGCCGGCGCTGCGATCGAGTGGTCAAGCTTCAGCCATTTGCTGGCTAAATAGGCAATGAAAAAGATCAGGAAGGTCTGGATGGTCAGCGGGATGGCAATCAGCAGGATATGCAGGGGATTACCGAGGATGACATCACCCTGGAAGGAAAAGATGATAACCAGGGTTAGCAGCAGTCCGCCAATTGTGACATCGTTAAACCTGGGGATGAAGGAATCGTTAAAGTAGGCAAGGCCCTTGCGGGTGATCACGCGGTGGCGGGTCAAGGCTCCGCCAGCCAGCGGAATGACGACAAAAAGCACGACAGAAAGCAGCAAAGTCGTCCAGGGAATCGTGATCCCGCTGATGCCAAGCAGAAGCGCCACGATTGGCGTAAAGGCAATCAGGATGATCAGGTCATTGGTAGCCACTTGGACGACCGTATAAGCGGCATTCCCCCTGGTCAGGTAACTCCAGACGAATACCATTGCCGTGCAGGGAGCCGCACCGAGCAGGATGGCCCCGGCCAGGTAATCCCTGGCCAGCTCGGGTGAGATCAGCGGCCTGAATACCAGATAGAAAAAGAACCAGGCGATTGCATACATGGCAAACGGCTTGATCAGCCAGTTTGTTACCCAGGTCACGAAAAGTCCCCTGGGATTCTTGCCAATGTAGCGGATGCTGGCAAAGTCAACCTTCATCATCATGGGATAGATCATCAGCCAGATCAGGATAGCAATCGGAATTGAAACCTGGGCATATTCAAAACGGCCCAGAAATGCCGGGACGGCCGGCAGGAAGCGTCCAATCAGGATACCGGCGATCATGCAGAGACCGACCCAGATGGTCAGGTATTTCTCAAAAAAGCTGATGCCTGAATTGGCTTGAGCTGGTTTTTTCATAACAGTCTCCACTTTACGCGTCATCGCGTTGCCCGGAATAGCCTGTGCCATCCTTGCGGTACATCGCCGCATAGAAATGCTTCAGATTATCCGGCAGCACAAATGGTTCGGATTGCTGGGCTGGTTCAGCGTACTGGGCGGCCGTTCCCTGCGGCTGGCCATATACAGCGCGAAGAATCGCGTCCATGATCATGGCTTTCGGCGGCTGGGTGTAGTCAGCTCCCTGCCAGGTCCAGAGTCGGCAATCGACCGTGTCACCGCACAGGTCGCCACAAGATTCGCACTGGTTTTCCTTGACTTCGAGGGCGATATCGCGGCCGTCGATGCGGATGGTCGGCGAACTGACGAAGCGATATTGAATCGCCAGCGCTTCGCTGTTGACATTGACTTTGTTGACAACCACGCTGACGCCGGTGGCCTGCAGGATCTGGGCAACCTCGGCTACGGCCTGGTCGAGCGTGTCATCAGTGCCCTGACAGCGGGTGCAGACTTCGAGGTCCAGATAGAGAAAGTCGATTGTGAGCTTGCGAGATGCCGGCGAGCCGGCCTGGGTATCAGTTTGTGGATCGCAGCACGAGCCGGACCGCATCCCGTCCTGGGCTCGCGTCTGGCCTGACGAGGTCGCGTTTTCACCACAGCAGGCCGGTCCGGAGCAGCAAGTTTGATTTTTCTTCTTCAGCAGCATGAATGATCCTCCATCCGGGGTGTCTTATTTAAGCAGCTAATTGCAGCAGCCATTTACAGCAGCAAATAGCTGAATGCGTTGAAAGAATAGCCGATGATCAGGATACCGGTCAGCACGATCGTGGCAAAAATCACGAGCAGGCGAGTTTTCACCACCTTTTTCAGCAGGATCATCGATGGCAAAGACAAGGCCGTGACGGCCATCATGAAAGCCAGGACAGTCCCGATGCCGACGCCCTTGCCAACCAGGGCTTCGGCGATTGGCAGCGTGCCGAAGATGTCAGCATACATCGGCGCGCCGGCCAGCGTGGCCAGCACCACCGAGAATGCGTTCTGTGCACCCAGGACGGCCGTGATGAACGCCTGCGGGATCCAATTATGGATCAGCGCGCCGATGCCGACGCCCGCCAGGACATACAGCCAGACCTTGAGAATGATATCCCTGACCTGGTCACGGGCAAACAGCAGGCGGTCCCGGGTTGTCTGTTGCGGCAGGGCCGTATCACCGGCCGCCCGGGTTTTATACACATAGCTCTCGACGTATTTTTCCAGCTTGAGGCGGCTGATCAGTGAACCGCCGATGACGGCCAGGATGAGGCCGACGATAACGTAGGCAATGGCGATTCGCCAGTTAAATATGCTGGCCAGCAGCAGAATGGATGCCAGGTCAACCAGCGGCGATGAGATCAGGAACGAGAAAGTGACCCCGATGGGCAGGCCGGCACTGGTGAAACCAATGAACAGCGGGATTGATGAACAAGAACAGAATGGGGTGATGGTGCCGAGCAAAGCACCCAGGATGTTGGCCCCAATACCGTTGAAACGGCCGAGAATGGCGCGGGTCCGCTCCGGCGGAAAAAAACTCTGGACATAAGAGATCGTAAAAATCAGGAAAGAGAGCAAGATGAAGATCTTGACCGTGTCATAGAGAAAGAAATGGATGCTGCCGCCTGTTCTCCCGGCAACGGACAATCCGAAGCCTTTTTCAACCAGCATGCGGAACAGGTCGGACAGCCAGTTCATTTTGAGCAGCTGGTCATTCATCCAGCGTAAAATCAAGACAATAAAATCCATGGGGCTTACTTTCTGCAGACACAGTCAGCTTTGTTCTCGGTCACGTGATTGAGAAACGCCTTGACTGCGGCGAATAAATCCAGATCGAGTGAATAACGGGTCCAGGCACCCTCCTTGCGGGCTTTGACCAGGCCGCATTCGGTCAGGATTCTCATGTGGTATGACAGCGTCGGCTGGGTAATGTTGAACGCCTCCAGGATCTGGCAGGCACAAAGCTCGTCGCAGGAAAGCATATCCACGATCCGGAGCCTGGTTTCGTCAGATAACGCTTTGAAAAGCAGCGCGGCGTCACTATAAGACAACATCGGGTCACCTTCTTTCATCTGAGGCCGGCCGTCTGCATGGGCCATGGTGGCAGACAGTCCGGCAAGTGCAAGAAACATAGAGAAGTATCTATGTCATCTTAGCATTCATATAGACGATCGTCAATATGAATGTCCGAAAAAAAGACACCGGGCCTGGCTGGCCGCGGTGTCGTCTGCGGGGGTCTGTCTGGAATCGAAAGGGTATTCGGGCGGATTGCTATTCATGCTGGCCGCAGGAGCCGGCGTGCTGATGGTCGTGGCAAACTGATCCAGTCGACAGCAGCTTACCGGCCAAATAGGTCTCAATTGTCTGATTGAGCATGCCCTTGGCTCCGGTGATGATGTCAATGCCCTTCTCGTTGAAAATATCAATGGCGCCAGCACCCATGCCGCCCGAGATCACGACCTGCACACCGTGCTCGTGGAGCAGATTGGGCAATAAGCCCGGTTTGTGACCGGGATTGGCCAGATAGGACTGGCCGACAATCTGACCGCCGGCGACCGTATAAATTGTGAAGCCCTCGCAATGCCCAAAGTGCGCACAGACAAAATGACCTTCCGAGGCAATGGCGATCTTTTTCATGTTACTCTCCTCCGCTTTCTTGCCGGTCAGCCCGTTTTCCGTAACCGGCTCGCTGGCCGCCGTCTCAACGTCCGAGGCCTGGCCCTGGCCTGGTCCTGACATCTGCAGCAGGGCCTGGACCGCCCCGGCCAGATAAGCCTGGCTGGCCGCTTCGATCCGGCCCTGGTCACAAAGTCTGGCCAGTTCCGGATCAATCGGCAGGCTGCCCAGATATGGAATACCCCATTCAAGAGCCAGGTCTGCCGTAACACTGTCGCCGAAGATCTTGATCGTCTGGCCGCAGCCCGGACAAATAACGTGGCTCATATTCTCCACGATGCCGATGATCGGAATATCCATTTTCTGGGCCATGTTGAACGCCTTTTTGACGATCAGCGCGACCAGGTCCTGGGGCGAGGTCACAATGATAATGCCGTCGAGCGGGATTGACTGGAAAACAGTCAGCGGCACATCACCAGTTCCGGGTGGCATATCGAGGAACAAATAGTCCACGTCACCCCAGACCACATCGGTCCAGAATTGCTTGACTGTATTGGCCAGAATGGGTCCACGCCAGATTACGGGCGAATCAGCATCCTCGAGCAGCAGGTTGATCGACATGACCTGGATACCCCTGGCAGTCATGACCGGAAGCAACCCGGCTTCTGTGTTCAGCGGCCTGCTTTGCTCGACCCCGAAAAGCTTGGGAATCGATGGCCCCGTGATATCGGCATCCAGGATCGCGACCTGGTTCTGGCCAATGCGCTGCATGGCCGTGGCCAGCAGACTGGTGACCATTGACTTGCCAACACCGCCCTTGCCACTGACGATGGCGATAACCCGCCGGATTTTGTTCTGGGGATTGTTTTCCAGGGAAAAATCAGGTTGCCCGGTCTGGTCATGACTGGCGCTCATTTGTCATTCCTTCTTTCTGCTATCTTTCTTGACCTGGTGCCTTATCTGCAATTCGCTTGCGTAGTCAATAAAGATCACCATGCATTGAACTGACTTGCGATTGTTTTTGGCATATGATCGTTTAAATTCTACATCTGATAATGGGCTTATGTCAATAACCATGGTGTGATCTGTCGCGAACCGTGAAAAATACCAGATCAACGGCAAGTTACCCCGTTTACAGCCGGAAAAAACCGGGTGCTCTGCCACATGATGTGGCTGAGCACCCGGTCTGGCGATCATATCAAGGTCAGTCTTCCTGCTAACTCGCAGGCTTAATTCTCCTGCAGTCTCAGCCGGCGCTGATGCAGTCGTAGGCAATGATATCCATCCGGCCTGTTCCGTCGGTTTTCAGCCGGTAGTACGTGGTTTTATACGTCGACGCCTCGCTGCCTGCCATGGTCGTCTGGCGCAGGTAAAGCCAGCCGTTCACCGCACAGACAAGTGTCGAATAGTCGTTATCCGCGTGATTAAGCCGCTGTAATTCGGTGCGGCTGCTGCCATCTTGCTGGAGGCGGATCAGCTTGCCCACGTCGGCCTCCGTGCTGAACTCGGTTCGTTCGACCTGATAGAAAAGCGCCTGGCCGTCGAGGGCCAGCTGGGTCGACGGCTCGTTGTTCAGGCGTTTCCGGCCCGTTCCGTCAAGCTTGATCTTGTAAAGATTCCAGCGATCGGACTCATTGCTGTAGTAAATCCAGTTGCCGGCGACAATCATCCGGCCACCGGCCACGATGTCGGTGCCCAGGCGCTGGCGCGCGCTGCCGTCCAGCTTGAGACGGTAGATGCTCTGATTGCTTGCCGCGATCTGATAGATCCAGTCGCCCTGCAGATCACCGATCGAAGACCCGGAACGGATCAGTTCCATGCCGCTGCCGTCGGTTTTCATCCGGTAGATTGCCTGTTTCCAGTCCTTGTCCGTACAGCCGAGGTAGAGCCAGCTGTCAACGATGCGCATCGTATCGACATCCAGATTGCTCATGGTCCGCAGGCGTGTCAGACTGCTGCCGCCGGTCTTGATCTTGAAGATCTGGACCGAAATCGGTGTGCCGTCCTCGTGGGTCTTGCTTTTGACAAAATAGATCCAGCTGCCGACGATGTTGATCTCATGAATGCCCAGGCCGTCAACCAGTTTGGTCCGCTGGCTGCCGTCCTGGCGGATTTTGTACAGGCCCCAGGACGCGCTGCTGGCCTGCGGCTCCGTGACTGCAAAATAGAGCCAGTCCCCTTGCGCGACGAAGGGCTGGCCGTTGCCATAAACATCATTGGCATGGGCTCCCGGCGTCGGGGTCGGGCCGGCTGGTGCGGTTGGTGTCGGCGTGGCAACCGTTGTTTCACGGGTCGTGGGCCCGGCGGTGGTTGGCATCGTGGGCCCGGTTGGCGTTGTTGCCGTCGGGCCCGATGAGGAGGGCTGTGTTGTGGTGGTTGACGGGGTCGTACAGGCGCTAAGCGGAACAAGCAGACAGGTCAGAATCAGGATAGCAATAACAATCCTCATATTCATCAGACAACACTCCTTTGGCGACGCGATCTGGACAGCAATCAGGTGTATGTCGTTCTAATTATAGTCTTCTCCTGCAAAGACCACAATGCGCGGTGGTCCAGCATGCAGAAAGGCGGCATGCAGCGGTCCAGCATGCAGAAAGGTGGCATGCAGCGGTCCAGCATGCAGAAAGGCGGCATGTTATTGGCATTAAACTGGCCATCCGTTCATTTCCGGCAAGTATCATTCCCCCGGGTAAAAGGAAAGAATTCGGCGTCGGCTGTGACCATGTGATCGAGAATGACGTCGTCAACCACGAACGAGAAGAAGGCCGAAGCCTTTACATCGCCTGTCAGATAGGCATCCTTCAGCCGCAGGGCCTTGGCCAGCAGCTTTTCATGGATCTGGGCATGCTGCTCGTAATTGACATAGCCAATCTTGCGCAAAATGTCCTCCTCCGTTTTGAAATGGACAATGATGTGCTGCAGCAGCAGATCAAGCTGCGAAATGATCCGCTCGTGCCCGGTATCGGAAAGGAAGACACTGAACAGATCGTTGGCAATGTCCACCAGGGCCCGATGCTGGCTGTCAATCGTATCATGGCCGCTTTCCCATTCTGGCTGCCAGTCCAGGCGAATCACCGCCAGCGGCATTTTCTCATTGCCGCTCGAATCAACAACCTGGTTGCGCCCGCGTTGCTTGGCGAGGTAGAGCGCGTCATCGGTGCGCCGGAACCAGTGGCGCAGGGATTCGGCTTTCAGGCGCTCGGACACGCCGATGCTGATCGTCTGGCGGCCGACAACCGGGAATCTGGTGCTTTCGATGACCGTCCGCAGCTTTTCGGCGGCCACCGCGGCCCCGCCGATGGAGGTCTGCGGCAGCAGGACGAGGAACTCCTCACCGCCAACGCGGAAGATCATGTCGGCGTTGCGCAGCGTTTTTTCAGCGATCCGGGCCGTTTGTTTCAAGACCTCATCGCCAACCTGATGGCCATACAGGTCATTGACGCGCTTGAAAAGATCCAGGTCAAACAGGAAGAAGGACAGCGGCTCGTTATAACGGTCGGCATGCTCGATCTGGTCAGTAATGACTTTGTCAAAATGATGCCGGTTATAAAGGCCAGTCAAGGCATCGCGCGAGGCCAGCGCCTTGAGCTTTTCTTCGTACAGGATCTTTTCGGTTACGTCCCGGGCCGATGAGTAGATATACTGGCCGACACCCGGCAAGGTTTCCCAGGCAATGTATTTGTAGGATCCGTCCTTGCAGCGGTAGCGGTTGATAAAACCGCTCACCGGCTCGTGCTCGCCGAGGCCGGACAGGGCAGCCAGGGCGGCTTCGATGTCATCGGGGTGAATAAACGACATGAAATTATGGCCCTCCAGGTCTGCCATGCAATAGCCCAGTACCTGTTCGAATTTCCTGTTGACTTTGACAAAGTTGCCCTGCAGGTCACTGACACAGAGCATATCCAGGTTGACATTGAGGAACCCTTCAATTTCCATTTGCAGCATGTATTCTTTAGAGGTATCCCTGATGGTTACAACCACGCCGGTAACCCTTTGCGCCCCGGCAAGAATCGGTGCGAAGGTACCAGTGATATAGATATTGGCCTGATCGGGCCGGATCAGTCTGACTGGCTTATTGATATCGATTCGCTGGCCGGTCCGCAGGACATCCCGGGTCAGGTCCCATTCCCGATTGCGGTTTCCATCGCTGGTACTGGCATGGGGCGCCCCTGCTCCCGGGCCTGAATAATCCAGTTCAGCGGTGGTCGTGTCAGCCGTTCTCGCGTCCGGCGCAGCCGGCTCACCGTCTGCGGACTTGAATAATTCGCTGAACTGCTTGCCGAGAACTGTTTCGCGGGCCAGGCCGGCCATGATCTCGGCTGTTGGATTCATCAGGATAATCTTGCCCCTGGCATCCGTGACGAAAATGCCTTCCGCCGCGCAGGCTATCGTCGTGCTGAATAGTTCCCGCTCTTCCTGGAGTGCCTTTTCCGCCTGCTTGCGCGCCGATATATCGCGAATGGACATGCTGGACTTTTTCTGCCCCTGGGAATCCGTAAACATGATGGTATACAATTCGGCCGGGAATACACTGCCGTCCAGACGCCGGAAGTTGAGTTCTCCCTTGAAATAGCCCTGGCGGCTGCGTTCGGCCAAAGCGGCTGGCAGTCGCGGATCTGCCAGATCAATCAGGCCATTGCGGCCCAGCCGGCAGATTTCGGCTTCGGAGCAGGCAAATAATTGCTCGGCTGCCGGATTGGCCGACAGGATGGTCCCGTCCGGCCTGGTGATCAGCACAGCGTCCATGTTCGTTTCGTACAGCAAACGAAACCGCTCTTCGCTTTCCTCCAGCTGTTTGCGCTGCTGCTCCAGCCTGGTCTCGGTCTCTTTATGTTCCGTGATGTCAATATTAGTGCCATACCATTTGACAATATGGCCAGCCGTATCCCGGGAGGCCTGGACGCGGGTCAGGAAGATCCGGTATTGACCGTCATGGCGGCGCAAGCGAAAGAACAGCTCGCCCCCTTGTTGCCGGGAGATAATGTCATGCCATGTCTCCTGGACCTGTGCCATTTCGTCCGGATGGACGGCCTTGAGCCAGCCGCCACCGAGGGCCTCATCCGCGCGCATCCCGGCATAGTCAAGCCAGGCCTGATTCAGGAAATCAACGGTGCCATCCGGCTCGGCAGACCAGATCGCATTGGGGATCAGGTCGATGATGGCCTTTTGCCGGCTGGTGACCTGGTCAAGCCAGGCCTGCTGGCAGATGCCAAGGGCTTCAATCAGCTGCTGCTGGTCCAGCTGCTGCCAATAGCCTGGATCCAGCGTCCGGTCCTGAAGCAGCCGGAAAATATTCTCTGCAGTAATTTTGCCGTTCATGTGGCTGATTTCCATGACGACACCTCTTTTCTATGAACACAGTTTCCATGAACATGGCGCTCAAAGATAATGGCCCGGTTCCCCGACGAGACCCGGGCCTCACGTGATCCGTCAGAGATCCTGATAATCCGTCAGAGATCCTGATAATAGGGTGCCCCGTCGCGGATGAATTCGCGGACGGACAGATCAAGCAGGGGGTGGCTGACCATGTTCTCGAATAAGACCGGCCCGATGGTCGCGGCATGTGACCCGGCCATGCTGACCCGATAGATCTGGTCGACATTTTTGAAGCTGGCAGCCAGGACCTTGGTGCTCAGTCTGAAGCGGTCGAACAGGCTGACCAGGTCTGAAACCACATCAATGCCGTGCGAGGAGATGTTGTCCAGCCGATTGACGTAAGGCGCGGTGTAATCTGCACCCGCCTTGGCGGCGATCAGACCCTGCTGCGGTGTGAAAATAGCCGTTGCCGTGATCTGCAGCCCGCTGGCCTTGAGTTGCCGGATGGCCTTGATGCCCTGGCTGGTAGCCGGAATCTTGGCATAGAAATTGCCGTCATCGATATCGCGCAATAACATGGCTTCCCGGACGATATCTTCGGCCTTTTCACTGAGCGTCTGGACATGAAGCATCCGTTCCGGACCGATGATCGAGCGGATCTCGCGCATCAGCTGCCTGACCGGCAGGCGGGACTGGGAAACGATCGTCGGATTGGTTGTTACCCCGTCAATCGGAAAGATATCCACCAGCCTGGCAATATCTTCCAGATTGGCCGTATCGAGCATGTAAATCATTCGTGTTCCCTCATCTTTCCCTTCATTCATGATTGGCTGATCATGTCAGGCTGGCACCGTGGAATCCGGGCCAGCTGGCCGGCGAGCATCACCAGGTGATATTCCGGATAGGGGTGGCATCATTGAAAAACAGGCTGGCCGCGCTTGCGGTCAACACAATCAATAAAATGATACACCGAGTTGACATGAGCCGCAACCAGCAACTGCCCATTTTCACGGTCGGGAAAAGACCGCCCGGCATCGCATGCCGGCAGATACACTCAATGCGTATAAAGCCTCTGCAGCAGAATCTTTTCACCCATAGCCGATCAATGGCCGATCGGACTGTTCTGCTTCAGACTCGTTCCCGCTTGATTTTGCGCGAGCAGCTGTCGAGCCAGACGATGGCGACTACTTGCGATCAAGTCCGGTCCGGATGCCATTTTCATTGGCGATCATCACTGTTATAATCAGACTGATATCCATCCTGGCTGGCCCGTCGATCCGGACCATCCAGTCCAGTCCAGCCTGTTCCTGGCCCTGGCATCCCTGGCCCTGGCATCCCGGTCCCCGCCAGTCCGTGATTGGGCCGGCTTCAACAACCCAGCCGTCAATCCAATGTCATCATACACCCAGCCCGCACGGGCTCCCAATACCCTGATCCTGTCAGTCCAAATATTTTAGATGGAGGCATTCTTATGAAAGTACTTCTGGTTACATCTGAATTGGCACCATTGGCTAAATCAGGGGGGCTCGGTGACGTCGCCGGTGCTTTACCCCCCTATCTGCGTGACATCGGGGTTGATATCCGCTGTGTCCTGCCGCTGTACAAGCAGATCAAGACGAAATACGCCGATAAACTGGAATTTTTATGTTCGCTGACAGTCCAGCAGGGCTGGCGCTCACAATATTGCGGCCTCTACCGCATGGACTTTAACGGTGTGCCGATCTATCTGATCGACAATGAATACTATTTCGGCCATGACAAGCTTTATATCGAGCACACATTCGACATTGAGCGCTTCACCTTTTTCCAGCTTGCCGTCCTCAAGGTCCTGGGTGAGGCGATGGACTTCATGCCGGATATCCTCCACCTGAATGACTGGCAGACCGGCATGATCCCGGCCTTGCTGGAGGCGCATTACCGCCATGATGATCAATTCGCCAGGTTGTGCACGGTCTTTACCATCCACAACATCAAATATCAGGGGATCGCCGAATATAGCGCCATCGCCGAGATGATGCAGCTGCCTGGACCATTCATGTCAGAATATGGCGTCCTCAAAGACGGCCTGCCGAATTTCCTGAAAGCCGGTATCGTCTATGCCGACTGGGTCTCGACTGTCTCCCCGACCTATGCCGGTGAGATCATGACGGAATATTTTGGCGAAGGCCTCAACTGGCTGCTGCAGCACATGTCTTATAAAGTCAGCGGGATTCTCAATGGCATTGATGTCAATGTCTACAATCCGGCGACCGATCCCAATATCCCGCAAAATTATGACTGGAAAACCTGGGCGGAAGGTAAAGCCGTCTGCAAAGCGGCCCTGCAGAAAGAATTCGGCCTGAATATCGATCCGGCTGCGCCGCTGGCGATCATGATTTCCCGCCTGGTTGACCAGAAAGGCGTTGATCTGCTGTTGCGTGTTCTCGACGAAATGCTCGATGATGGCGTCCAGGTTGCGATCCTGGGCACCGGTGAACCGGAATATGAACATCGTTTCTGGCACATGGGCGCCTTCCGGGGCGGTCGTCTGTCGGTCCGCCTCGCGTTTGACCAGAAATTGTCGCATCAGATGTATGCCGGAGCCGACATGTTCCTGATGCCCTCCCTGTTTGAACCCTGCGGCCTGTCCCAGATGATTTCGATGCGTTACGGCACGATCCCGATCGTGCGCGAAACCGGTGGCCTGCGTGATACAGTCACGCCGTTTAATGTTATAACAGGTGAGGGCAATGGCTTCTCGTTCCCGAATATCAACGCCCACGACTTCCTGTTCCTGACCAAGTTTGCCGCCAGCATCTACCGGGATGAGCCGCAGAAATGGACCCAGCTGGTCGAAAATGCCATGAGCGGTGATTACTCCTGGGAGAAATCCGCTGCCCAGTACAAGGAATTGTTCGCATCCCTGATCGCCAGCGCCGAGGTGGCAGCAGTCCGGAAAGCAGCTGATCGGGCCGCAGCAGCCGAAAAGGCAGCAGCCGAAAAGGCAGCGGCCGAACAAGCAGCAGCAGAGCAGGCAGCGGCCGAACAGGCAGCAGCAGAGCAGGTAGCGGCCGGACAGGCACCTGAGGATACCCAGCCAGTCCAGGATTAACAGGCCGCCCCGGGATACCCGGCCGGTTCAGGATTAACAGGCACCTGCCGACATCTTACGAGGTAAGAAGCACCCTGACCGGGTGCTTTTTGCTGCCATACACCGCAAATCATTCCGGGCGCTGCATTGAACAAGAAGCACCCTGATCAGGTGTTTTTGCTACCCTGCGGCATGAAGTGGTAAAATGTCTGAACCGCATCATGGCAAATCCGGCCATGCAAAAACCAGGCGTGCCAACCCGGCAGGCGTGCCAATAAGGCAAAATAAAAGACAGGCTTGTCAATTGGAGCCATTCAAGCCTGATCGACGATAACCACAAGCCACGAGGAGGCAGTATCCATGGAAGATTTAAACGAAGTCATTCAGGCCAGGCGCAGCATACGAAAATTCCAGCCCGACGACATTCCCGATGAGATGATCCAGGCGATTATCGAAGCCGGCACGCACGCCCCCAGCGGCTGTAACAGCCAGTGCTGGAAATTTATTGTCGTCAAAAACAAGGACTTGCTGGAACAGATTGTCCAGGCTGTGGCGGACACGGTCCAGGCCTTCTATCGCGATGCAGCTTATCCGGCCGAGGCCATCGACCGCCGCGTCCGCCAGATCACATTCTTCCGTAACGCGCCAGCGGTCATTTTTGTGTTTATGACCCGGCTGGACTATTACGATGAACAAGCCATCGCCTATTATGAGCAGCAGGGTTACTCTTATCGGCAGATGCAGGATGCCCTTGGCTATCCGGATGTCCTGTCAGTCGGCGCAGCCGTGCAGAACATCCTGCTGACCATCCAGGCTAAGGGACTCGGTGCTTGCTGGATGAATGATCCAATCGTTGCCGCCCCGGTGATCAGCCAGGTGCTGGGCGTGGGGGCGGACTGTCGTCTGCTGAGCGTTATTCCGTTTGGCAAGCCGGCTTACAAGCCCAGAGGCAAATTCTTCAAGCCCCTGTCCGAAGTCCTCGAAATCCGGTGAAAGAACTTGCCGATATCCGGTTCCTTGTCGTAACAACCGGGATGAAAGTTCACCCTTGCCAATTTTCCACAGGAAGACCCGGGGATATTTCGGCAATCAAGCAAATATGCGTGGCTTGAACACGAATACTGAACGGTTGCCGGGCGAACCGGTGATGATGGGCATTTCAGTCTGGGGGTGGTCCCTGTGCAGTTGCGCAAGTTTTTCCGATTCGTCTATCCATTGTTTACGCTGTTGGCGGGGGCGTTTTTCTTCCTGACCGGGGGCTTGTTGTCAGGTCTCCTGTTCAACTGGGCAAATCCCATGCCCTATCTTCAACCCGAATTCACCGGGATTGGGCAGTGGCTGCTGTTTCTGCCAGCTGGCCTGGTTGGCAGCCTGGCCACCAGCCTACTGGTACGCCCGAAAATGCCGGGTCTTGCCATTGTCCCGGCCGGGCTGGTGACAGCTTTGCTGGTTACCGGATATTTCGGGCTTGTTTTCCTGACCGACGGCGAACCCTTGGCCGGCATCCTGTTCTACATTGGGCTGGGCCTCACATATGGTCTCACCTTCAAGTCGGCCGGGGTTGGCGCCCTGGTTGGATTGACCGGTTTCTTGTTGGCCGCGGGTCTGCAGATGCTGATCTTCTCAGGCTCTGCCTATGATGAATGGCTGGCACGGCTCAGCCACGATAACTGGGCAAGCCAGTATCACGTTGGGTATACTGCCACCCATGCCGTGATCCTGGGGGCTGCGTATGGATTGATCCTGGGTCTGCTGGCAGTCCTCGGGCCGCCCCGTCCAGCAGGCCCGGGTGAAAATGATGGGAACTGACTAAAAGAAGCTTGCTGGCAGCAGAACGAGGACCGCAGGCCAGGCAAAAGATCCGGTTACCATGGAACGCGATATTAGATATTATCTGTCGCCCGTATTGGCTGGCGCCCTTTTATTCGACAATTTCGATCTGGTTGTTCTCCGGATCGAGGATACAGCTTTCGTAATAGCCATCACCGGTTGTCCGCGGCCCGCTCAGAACGGTAAAGCCGTCATCCTTCAGGCGTTGCGTCAGTTCATCGACCTGCTGCCTGCTGCCGACACTGAAGGCCAGATGGATAAAGCCCTGGCTGAAGAGCTTCTTTTCGGATTCAACCAGGTCCGGCCTGGTCATGATTTCCAGCCGTTCCTCGCCGTCAAATGTCAGGAAATAGGTCTGCAACCCGGTTCGCGGATTGTGGTATTTCTGATTGACCGTGGCCCCGAAGTATTGGCAGTAAAAAGCCCTGGCACCTTCCAGATCCTTGACGTAAAGGGCAGTGTGATTGATTTTCATGGCTGATCCCCCTGTATTCAACGTGGATTCTCTTTATGGACGGGTCGGCTGCAACGCCTGCTGGCGCAAGCTGGACAATGGTGCGTCGGGTTGCTGGACAACCTGTTTCAAGGTATCCAGATACTCGTTCAGATAAGTATTGACTTGCTCAGCGCTGTATTTAACAGTCTGGAAACGCAAGGAGAGGTGCATTTCTGCAGAGCGGATCTCTTGAAATTCACCAAAGAATTGATGGGGCTGATTGGGCGAACCATAGGTTTTTGCCTTGACAAGGGGGTACAGATTAACACTGGACGCAAAATCTTCTGAGCTGAACACCATCCAGGCATGATTAAAATTGAATCCATGGCGGATTCCTTCATGGAAGTAAAATTTCATCAGTTCATTGAAGGACAGACGGCTGTGCATCAGTGAATCGAGGTAGGCAATCTTGCAAGTCTGCATTTCCTGGATGAATGAGCGAGTGACCGTCAGGTTGAAAAAAATAGGGATCATATTCATCATGGCCCCGATGACCTGCTTGCTCGCCGCGTCAGATCGGCCGTGTGACATATGGAAAATCGCAAAATTGGAGCAGCCAACGCCAAGCTGGACTGTCAGGGTTGAACACTGCTGGTACAGCGGGCCTGACAGGTTGCAGGCCACGGTCTGGTATTTGCTGTGCACAGGTGTCCGGCCCGCGGGGAAGCTGAATCTTGGCTGCTTCGTGAATTGCTTGTGCCAATAGGCAAAATCACGGGCCAGCCGCGGTGACTGCCGATATTGTTCGTCCTGTTTGATAACTCGGGTAATCGAGGGATAATGACCGATCGGCTGGCGCTGCTGGCAGAAGCTCTCATAGCTTTCAACCAGTCGTTCAAACAGCAGTTTGAAGCTGTAGCCATCGATGACCAGGTGATGAAAATGCATCAGCAATACAATGTCTTCCGAGCCAATGAAAACGAGCTCGGCCGCCTGGAGCGGGCCACCGCCCAGGAGCGGGATGCGCCGCAGGCGGAATTGTTCGAGATAATCGCGAAAGGCCGCTTCATCAGCCAGCCTGATTTGCGGCAGATCCGGCTGGCTGACGGCTGCAATAGTCTGGCGAAGGCCCCGCAGCCGGAGCCGATAGTGGAAATATGGGACAGACTTGTAATCGTGGCGGATATCCGGGATGTCAGCCTTGTTTAACCGCCAGAGCCGCAGCCGTAAGGCATCGTTGGTGGCGATTACGTGTTGGTAGGCCATTGTCAGGGCTGATGGGTCACCCTGGTGGATTCGCAAAAAGAAGCCAAGAATATTGACGGGGGGAATGGATCGGCGCGGTGTCGTGAATGATTCCTCGTAAAGCAGCATCAATTGCGCATCGGTCAATTGATAGACGCCGCCCTCTGTCTGGTCGGGAGACGGTACAGTATGGATTGTCATGTGCTCACTCCTTGCAGGATCGCCATAACCGGGTTTGCCAGCGTGGTTGTATTCAGACAGTTTGTTCTGCTCCGGAGGTTCGCTCTCCGGAGATCTGCTCTGGAAGTCCGCTCTCCGGAAGTCTGCTCCGGAAGCCTGCTCCGGAGGTCTGCTCAAGGTATGAAGTTCAGATAGTGGTGCAGGCGACGCCAGCTTTCGCCAAGGCTCCAGAAACCGATTCCCAGCAGCACCAGCGGAATCGCGACCAGCATCAACCGGGTCAGCCAGCGCCTGAGCACAGCCATGATGCGTTCAAACCGCTGGGCTTCCAGCCGGCGATAAAGAGCGTAGACGACCAGCTGGGGTATTTTCGAAAAAATAGTGAAAATTCCCAGGAGCAGGACAATTGTCAACGGATCCTGGCGAGCTGGCAGAAGCACGGCAATATAGCTGAAAAGCGGCCAGCAGGCCGGCAGATTGGACAGTACGGAGAATACGCCAAAGAAGAACAGAAAAACGGGATGCACGGATCTGATGTAGATGATTTTGCTGATATCCTGGTCCATTGTCGCCCAGTTGCGCAGCAGCCGGATTGACAAGATGACGGCGCCAGCCAGGCTCAGGCTTCCCAGGACCAGGGCTATGATCCCGGTCGGCAACGGATAGGCCTTGGGCAGCTGTTCAAAAAAACGCAGCAGATACGCACTGACCCCAAAATAGACACCCACAGCTGCCAGCCAGTAAGTCAGATACGAGGACCAGACCTTGACCAGGACATGCCAATCCTTGCGGACCATTTGTAAAAGGATCAGCAGGGTGGTAATACCATATGGATCCAGCATATCGATCATGCCCAGGGTAAAGAGCGAGATAATAACGGCGGTCATTTCTATCCTCCGGAAAGGTTAGAGCAGCAGTCAGGGCCATACAAATAGTTTGCCATCTGACCCCGTTCAATGGTATCTTATTCTAGGTGAATTGACCCCGGATTTCAAATATTATTTCAGGAGCACGATTATGAACAACCATGCCAGATATGATCAGATTTTTATGGATATTTTCAATGTTGAGGCCAGTGCCCTGGGTGAAATGTTTACATTCCAGTCCGTGGACACCTGGGACTCCATCACACATATGGTACTGGTAACCCATCTGGAAGATGCCTTTGAGATCATGCTGGATACTGAAGATATCCTGGGCCTGACATCCTATCTGGACGGCAAAAAGACGCTGGCCAAGTATAAAGTCAGTCTATAAGGACTGATCCGGATAGGTTCCGGATTGGCCAGGAAGAGGACCTGCCTATGACATCGCTTTTACACGGTAAGGTTTGTCTGGTCACAGGCGCCGGGCGGGGAATTGGCCGGGCTATCGCCTGCCGCCTGGCCGAGGAAGGGGCCATTGTCTATGCCAATGCCCGCCGGGAAGGTGTGATTGAAGCCTGGGCAGCCACGCTGGCCGGGACAGAACGTCCCGCTATCATCCCGATTTGCTTTGACGTGACAGACCGGGTTGCCCTGAAAGAAGCTGTCATGAAAATCAAGCGTGAACAGGGACGAATCGATGTCCTTGTCAATAATGCCGGTATCGCTTACAACGAGCGGATTGGCATGATTGCGGCTGACAAGGTTGCGCAAATGTTTGACGTGAACGTTTTTGCGGTGATCGAACTGATCCAGCTTGTTTCCCGGCTCATGAAGCGTCAGGGCGGCGGCAGCATCATCAATATTTCATCGATGGTTGGCGTCAGCGGTGATAAAGGCCAGACCGCTTATTCAGCATCAAAAGGCGCTCTGATTGCCTTGACGAAGTCGGCCGCGAAAGAACTGGCCCCTGATCAGATCCGGGTCAATTCGGTTGCGCCCGGCCTGACCGATACGGATATGTTCCATGGGACCGACGCCAGGTTCATGGCCGAGCGACTATCCCGTATTGGCATGAATCGCCTGGCCAGGCCGGAAGATATCGCCAACGCGTGTGTATTCCTGGCTTCGGACTGGTCAGCTTATATCACCGGCCAGGTTCTGGGTGTGGATGGCAGTGCCATTTTGTAATTCTAATAAATTGTTCTAAGGAATGGAAAATGTTTCTCGACATTGATAAAAAATCACCGGTCATGACGGCCATGCTTGATGACCAGGGCTTGAGCCTGACTTATGATCAATTATGTTCATTTATTGACACCTTCTCCGCCCGCATCAACCGCCGGACCCTGGTTTTCATATTATGTGAAAATGGGGTCGGCACCGCTGCCGCCTACGTGGCCAGCCTGGCCAGCCGGATCGTGCCGGTTCTGCTCAGTGCAACACTGGACGCCCAGCTGCTTGCCAACCTGGTCGAGTTATATCACCCCGAATTCCTCTGGGTCCCGACAGCGATGCGAGCCAGCTTTTCTGCTGAGCCGGTTTATACGGCCTGCGGCTATACCCTGCTGACCACTCATCTGGAGCCATTCGCCCTGCATCCGGACCTGGCCTTGTTGCTGACAACTTCCGGCAGCACTGGCAGCCCGAAATTTGTCCGTCACTCCTATCAGAATATCGAAGCCAATGCCCGCAATGTGGCCACCGTCTTCGCGCTTACCAATCAGGAGCGCGGGATGGTTTCGTTGCCCCTGCAATTCACCCAGGGCCTGAATGTGGCGACCAGTCACCTGCAGGCCGGGGCGACTATCCTGCTGTCTACCGCCGTACTGACGCAAAAAGCTTTCTGGGATTTTTTCCAGGCCCAGCGGGCGACCAGCTTCACGGGTGTTCCCTACAGTATGGAAGTGCTCAGCCGGCTGCGCTTTTTCCGGATGAATCTGCCCGATTTCAAAACTTTAAACCAGGGCGGGGGGCGGCTGCCGGATGCTTTGTTCCAGCAATGCGCCGAGTATGCGGCCCGGACCAACCGCCGCTTCATCGCGACCTACGGCTCTACCGAAACAACATCCCGCATGGCTTACCTGCCGCCCGAACTGGCCTTGGCCAAATGTGGCAGCATCGGCCGGGCCATCCCCGAAGGTCAGCTAACCCTGGTGGATGACAGGGGTGATCTGATCCGGCAAAGCGGTGTCCCGGGCGAGATCATTTACCGTGGCCCCAATGTGACCTGGGGTTACGCCTATGGCGGTGCTGACCTGGTCCGCGGCGACGAACGGCAGGGCGTTTATGCCACGGGTGATCAGGCGTGGCAGGATGAAGACGGCTGTTTCTATATCATCGGCCGCAAAAATCGCTTCCTGAAGCTTTACGGCTATCGCGTCAGCCTGGATGAAACAGAGCGCCTGATCCGTGATGCGTTCAAAATCGAATGTGCCTGTACCGGTTCAGACCAGAAATTGATCGTTTACACGATCGAACCGTCCATCAGTGAGGAAATCAGGCAATTTTTAACCACTAAAACCGGCCTGTATGCGGGCGCCTTTGAGGTGCGCGCGCTCGACCAGCTGCCTAAGAGTGAATCCGGCAAGATTCTTTATAACGAGCTGCCCCGCTAAAGTGCCCGGCCGGCCAGCCGGCCGGTTTACGGCTTTTTATCCCGGTAGTGGACCGGGATGTGGGTCGCGTCACAGAACGGCTTGTTGCGTGAGCGGCCACAGCGGCAGAGGGCGATGCGATTCCTGACCTCGTATTCTGTGCCATCTGCCGATTCGACGACGATACCACCTTTGACAAAAATCCCGGCGCTGACTCCTTCTTGCGGATCCTGCACGATTTCGACCAGGGGCTCATAGTCCGGCTCATGGCGGTTACCGTCTTTCTCCACTGCAGTCAGCCGGCCGGAAGGGCAAGTATTGGCCGCTTCGATTGCTTCGGCCTTGTAATCGCTCATGTCTGATTTTCTTATCAAATCCCAGGCGATACCCTTTTCCTGGTGGCAAAACCGGGCAAAAGCACAACGGCCGTCGTCGAGCAGGTCCAGGTCAGTCCCCGGATAGAGCTGCGCCCGGTCATCGTAGGAGGTACGCAGAGCCGTTTCCGTGCCACAATATCCGGCCTGATGTGAACCGTCACAAAACGGCGCATTCCTGGACTGGCCGCACCGGCAGAGGGCATAACTCTCCCCTTGCGGCCATTCACGACCCGGCTGCAATTCATATTTCCGGCCTTTCGGCACAATGATTTTTTCCCTCAGGGGCACTGAGCCAGAGACGAGATAAGGACCGTCCTGGCTGATTGTGATCCGGGGTTGCCTTTTATCTTGCGCCATGATGCAAACACCTGCCGTTTCTTTATACCGGATAATGGATAGTCTCATAGTAAATCTCTTGCGCCAGGCTGTAAAGCAGGTTCCGATATCTCGCCCTCAGGTCATGGCAAAGAGCACCAGGGGGATCACGATGATGCCGACAATGACCGATACAGAGGTCATGAAGGCCGACAATTCGACATCGCCGCCGATTTCGCTGGTAAAAGCCGAAATCATGGCCGCAATCGGCGAGAAAAACAGCATGCAGAGAACGGTTTTGGCTGCCGGGGGCATCGGCAGGAACAGGATGACCAGGAGTGTGAAAATCAGGGCCAGGCCATAGCGGATTGCCAGGTACTTGACAGCCAGCTTGAATTTCTTGTGGTCCAGATGCAGGTCCAGGCCGATGCCGATCATCAGCATGGCGAGGAATGGATTGGCACTGCCGACCGTTGCGGTAAAGGTAATAACCGCTGCCGGCAACTGCCAATCCAGCAGGCGGATGATCAGCAACACCAGATAGGTGATAAAGATCGGCGAACTGAACATGTTTTTGAGGAAGAGCCAGGCACTGGCCCGGCCGTTTTCCCTGGCTGTCGTCATCGACCAGCCATAGCCGATCCCGCCTGCGCCAACCGAATTGCCGACATCAAATAGCGATGCGTAGACCATGGATTCCGCACCGATAAATCCGGAAATATAGGGCATGGCAAAGGCTGCAATATTGTAACTGCCGATGTTGTTGATGCCGAAGGCTTTTTCCTTGCCGCTCTTGTGCCGGTTGAGCAGGTATCCGGTCACCTGCGCGATCAGGTTGACGCCAATCCCGATTACCGTGAGCAGCAGCAGCTTGTATGTGATGCTGACACCGTTAAAGCCGGTAATGACCGCACAAGGGATGGTCAGGCGCAGGACGATCCGGGAAAACTTCGGGAAATCCGCACTGCTGACCCAGCCGATTTTCTTGATAGCCTGGCCAATGATAATGACCAGGACCAGTGAAAAAGCCTTATAAAGTATCGTGTCCATCAGGATCCATCCTTTTACCGTCGACCGATGATCCGGTTGCCGGCAAGACTGCGGACGGATTCACCCCTGCTGGATTTGCGGATTGTATATTTTTGCAATCCAGTTTATCCGGCAGAATAAAGGTATCACAATTCCTGCCGGGGCATAGTCTCTAAAACAGCTGTGATTATCGCGGTTATTGACCAATTTCCATCATTCTCTTGTACGGTTATTGCCTGGTCATCCCCTTCATGGCCCGGTTCAATCCGGTGGGGTTGCCCGCCTGCCCGAAAAAGCCGATAATGAAAAGAAAAGCCCAGCCGGGATTCTTTGTGGTCAGCGGACCGCGATAACAGCCTGACACGGATTGCGGTTGCTCCCAGTCGGAAACCCTTGTGGTCACACAAAGTACCGGGGGTATCACGCCAGGAGGGTGTTATGGACACGATGTTGGCATTGGTCAAGGCGAAAGCTGAACCAGGTATCTGGTTGCAGGAAGTACCGGTCCCGCAATACGGGCCCGGCGATGTCCTGATCAAGATCCGCAAAACGGCGATCTGCGGGACGGATGTCCATATTGACCGCTGGGATGACTGGGCGCGGCGGACCATTCCGCCGGGCTTGATTATCGGCCATGAATTTGTCGGCGAAATTGCCGCGGTCGGCGCCGGAATCACCGGCCTGAAAATCGGCGAACGGGTTTCCGGTGAAGGCCATATTGTCTGCGGCCAGTGCCGCAATTGCCTGGCCGGGCGCCGCCATTTGTGCCGTGACACCAGAGGGGTCGGGGTCAATCGGGCGGGGGCTTTTGCCGAGTATCTTGTCATTCCGGCGACCAATGTCTGGCACGACGCTTATGGCAGCCATGATATTGCCGATGATATCGTGTGTTGTTTTGATCCGCTGGGCAATGCCACCCATACCGCCCTGGCTTTTGATGTGATTGGTGAAGACGTCCTGATTACCGGGGCCGGTCCGATTGGCCTGATGGCCGCGGCCATCTGCCGCCATGTCGGGGCCCGCTATGTCGTGATCACCGACACCAATGACTACCGGCTGGCGTTGGCCCGCCAGCTGGGTGTGACCCGTGCCGTCAACATTCGCCAGACAGATCTCAGCCAGGTCATGCGTGACCTGAAGATGCTGGAAGGGTTCAATGTCGGGCTGGAAACATCCGGTTCGGCTGCGGCCCTGAGCCAGATGGTGGATGCCATGTATCACGGCGGATCCATTGCCCTGCTGGGCATTCCCGAGAAAAATGGTGAGATCGACTGGCGCAAAGTCGTATTCAATGGCCTGGCCATTCGTGGTATCTATGGGCGCCAGATGTACGAGACGTGGTACAAGATGGTCACGATGCTCGAAAGCGGGCTTGATATTTCACCTGTGATTACCCATCGGCTGCCGGCCCGCGATTTTGCCGAGGGATTTGCCATCATGCGCTCGGGCCAGAGCGGGAAGGTCATTCTCGACTGGTCCCAGATTCGCTGATCTTCAAAGCAGGAAAGAAGGGTGTCCCATGCAAGATGCAATTCTTTATTTCCACGAACAGCTCGATGATATCCGTAACAAGGGCCTCTATAAAAGTGAACGGGTAATCGACAGCCGGCAGGGCCCCACCGTACGTCTGGCTGACGGCCGCGAATTGCTGAATATGTGCGCGAACAATTACCTCGGTCTTTCCGGCGATCCAGCCCTGGTTGCCGCAGCCCGGGCTGGCCTGGAACGCTGGGGCTTTGGCCTCTCATCGGTCCGCTTCATTTGCGGGACGCAATCCATCCACAAGGAACTCGAGCAGCGGATCAGCCGGTTTGTCGGCCAGGACGACGCCATCCTTTATTCCTCGTGCTTTGATGCCAATACGGGCCTTTTTGAAACACTTCTAGGCGAACAGGATGCCGTTATCAGTGACGAACTGAATCACGCCAGCATTATCGACGGCATCCGCCTCTGCAAGGCCAGGCGCTATCGTTATCGGAACAATGACATGGCCGATCTGCGCATCCGGCTGAATGAGGCCCGCGACGCCGGGTCGCGCATCTGCCTGGTCGCCACCGATGGCGTCTTCTCCATGGACGGTTCGTATGCCAATCTGCCGGCAATTTGTGACCTGGCTGACGAATATGGCGCCCTGGTCATGGTTGACGACAGTCATGCAGTGGGGTTTATCGGCGAGAATGGCCGCGGCACACCCGAACGGTCCGGTGTCATGGACCGGATTGATATACTCACCGGGACCTTCGGCAAGGCGCTGGGTGGCGGCAGTGGCGGCTATACCGCCGCCCGTCAGCCGATCGTCGAATTGTTGCGCCAGCGCAGCCGGCCCTACCTGTTCTCCAATACCCTGGCGCCGGTGATTGCCGCCGTGACGATATCCGTCATCGACCGTCTGGAGCGCGATCCCGGACCGCGCACGCGGCTGCTCGCCAATACGCGTTTCTTCCGCGAACGCATGGCCGCCAGCGGGTTTGATATCCTGCCCGGCGATCACCCGATTGTCCCGGTTATGTTCTATGACGAGCGGGCTGCCGTGCGGACGGCACAGGCGCTGCTTGATGAGGGCGTTTATGTGACCGGATTTACCTATCCGGTCGTGCCCCTGGGCAAGGCCCGCATCCGGACCCAGGTCAGTGCCGCCCATGCGCCAGAGGATCTGGCGCGCGTCGCAGAACTGTTTGCCAAGGCAGGAAGATAGCGGCTTTGTCCTGCCGGCGACCAGCCCGGCTGGCCGCCTGACCGGTCGCGCCAGCTTACTAATATTGGCTCAGATGTAGTACATACTGGTCTGGTCAGCCTGCTGGTTTGCGACTTCGCTCAACAGATCGTCCAGTGTGATGCTTGAAAGCGCCTGCACGACCGCCTGGTCCAGGCGATTGAACACCGTGATGCGCATGGCGCTGTCAATTTCAGGTGCCTGGCCGGAAACCGTGTTTTCCACGGTTTCAAACAGGGCGGTTTCGACCGATGCCAGAATCTGCAAGACTGTAGTCTGGCTGGGCGAACGGACCAGGCGATAACCGCCCTGGGCACCCTTGACTGAACTGACGACGTCACCGCGCCTCAGCAGGGAAAAGACTTGTTCGAGATAGATCTTGGATATGCCGAGCGTTTCGGAAATACTGCCGACCGTGATATGATCCCCGCTCATGTGTGTTTCAGCGACTTTGATGGTGGCAGCCAGGGCATACCTGCCCTTGACAGATATTCTCATCGGACAGACCTCGATTAATACGGCCGGTGCGGTATCCGGCCAGAGCCTGGGTCGCACATGCAAGCCAAAGCCGTGTATGAAATACCGTGAATGTTCAGCGCTGTCTGTGGCACGGCGTGTGTGATCCGGGCCGCATATGAAAGGGCGTGTGCGATCAGCGCCCGCGTCCCAATGCCCGGACCAGGCGATTCAGGGCTTCTTCGAGCGTTGCGCGCGGGCAGGCGAGGTTGACCCGCTGAAAGCCGCTGCCGCCCTCGCCGAAAGTCGTGCCATCGGAAAGCCAGAGCCTGGCTTCCTGACGGATGCGGTGTTTGAGTTCCTGGTCAGAAAGGCCCAGGCCGCGGCAATCCAGCCAGGCCAGGTAGGTTCCTTGCGGCTCGACCAGCCTGATAGACGGCAGACTGGTCGAAAGAACATCCTGCAGAAATTCTACGTTCTTTTGCAGATAAACCAGCAGTGCGTCGAGCCAGGGGCCTCCTGATTCATAGGCCGCCCGACAGGCTGTCAGGCCCATGACATTGGGCTGACTGTAACCGGACCGGCTCACTTCCTGTTTGAAACGCCTTCTTAACTCCGGATTGGCGATCAGGATATTGGCGATCTGAAGCCCTGCCAGATTGAAAGTTTTGGTTGGCGCTGTGCATGTGATGGTACAGTCCTGGTATTCAGGCTGGAGGTCCTGGAAAACCAGATGCCGGTGGCCAGGATAGACAAAGTCCTGATGAATTTCATCAGCAACGATCTTGACGCCATGCTGCAGGCAGATTGCCCCCATCTTGTTCAGTTCTTCAGCGGTCCAGACGCGGCCAACCGGGTTATGAGGATTGCAGAGGATAAACAGTTTTACATGGTGGTCCATGATCTTCTGTTCAAAATCCGGGAAATCGATATCATAATGACCGTCGCGATAGATCAGCCGGTTGACGATCAGTTTGCGCTTGTTTTCCACAACCGATTCCCGGAATGGATAATAAACCGGCTCCTGGATCAGAATTGATTCTCCCTCCAGGGTCAGTGTCCGGATTGCCGCGCAAAGCGCAAAGACGACGCTGGGCGTCTTGACCAGCCATTCAGGCCGGATTTGCCAATTGAACCGGGTCTGGTACCAGCTGGCCAGGGCCTGGCAATAGTCAGGGCCTGCCGCGTCACTATAACCAAAAATGCCGTGGCGGCTCCTTTCAATCAGTGCTGTAACAACTTCAGGCGGGGCCGGGAAATCCATGTCGGCAACCCAAAGCGGGAGAACATCATCAGGCAATCCCCACTTCGCCGCAAAATCAAATTTCAGACAGTCCGTACCACGGCGCTCAATAACCGGGTCAAAATCAAAATGCATTCGTTTTACCTGCCTCAATGCCTTGAACACGCAAAATATAGAGCGAGTCAACGTTCCGACCGATATCGGTTCATCATCAGCCCGGCCGGGATGCCGAAGCACCTGAAATGACAACCAGCATCCAATCAGGCAAGTCCGACCCGCGCCAGGACCTGATCGGAATGCGCCTTAGTCTTGCTGAAACAAAGTTGTCGACAAATACCGCTCGCCATTGTCCGGCAGCAGCACAACAATCGTCTTGCCGGCATTTTCCGGGCGCAAGGCAACCTGGGTGGCTGCGAAAGCAGCGGCGCCAGAGGAAATGCCTACCAGCAGGCCTTCGCTGCGGGCCAGGAGACGTGCCGTGGCGAAAGCATCCTCGCTGCTGACGGCGACGATTTCATCAATAAAATCACGCTTGAAATTGTCCGGAACAAATCCCGCACCGATCCCCTGGATTTTATGCGGCCCCTTGTTGCCGCCGGAGAGAACAGGTGATTCAGCCGGTTCGACCGCGATAATCCTGATCGCCGGATTCCTGGCTTTCAGTACTTCTGCAACACCGGAAATCGTCCCGCCGGTGCCGACGCCGCCGACAAAAATATCAACCTGGCCATCCGTATCGCGCCAGATTTCCTCCGCTGTTGTGCGGCGATGGATGTCGGGATTGGCCGGATTCTTGAACTGTTGCGGGACAAAGGAATGGGGGATACCCGCTGCAAGTTCCTCGGCTTTGCGGATTGCCCCGCTCATGCCCTCGCTGCCCGGGGTCAGGACCAGCTCCGCCCCATAAGCCTTGAGCAGATTCCGCCGCTCGACACTCATGGTGTCAGGCATGACAAGAATCAGGCGATAGCCTTTGGTTGCAGCCGCAAAGGCCAGCGCAATGCCAGTATTGCCGCTGGTCGGCTCGATGATGGTGGTGCCTTCCCTGATCAGTCCGGCGTTCTCGCCAGCGACGATCATCGCGTTGCCAATCCGGCACTTGACACTGCCGGACGGATTGAAATATTCAACTTTGGCGATCAGCCGGGCGGTGATGCCCTGTTTCTGCTTATATGCGTTCAGCTCAACCAGGGGGGTGTTGCCGATCAGTTCGGTCATTGATTTTGCGATTTTTGCCATGGTATTTTCCTCCATTTAACCAGCTGGGCCGGGATCGGGCGCTCAGGCGTTCTGATGCTCTAAAACATACTAAAAATATATGTTTACAATGATATAATAGCGGATGCCCTCGAAACTGTCAATAGGCTCGGGGAGTATCGTTTGTAATCCTGCGCGGTTTTGCATGCTATAATGATGATGAAATCATGAAAAACAGTATGAATCCGGCAACGGTGCGGTAAAAAGCCGAATATTGGCGAGCCTGGCGGGCGGCTACATGAGGAATGAATCCGGCAACCGTGCGGTGAAAAGGTCAGGAGATGAAGTGAAAATGAAAAACGGGATAGCGCTGGCTGGCAATATCATTCTGGATTATTACAAGGAAATTGATATCTACCCCGCCCACTCAACCCTGGCGACCATCCGCAAGGTCAGCCGGGAAACCGGTGGGCTCGTTTGCAACTGTGCCCAGGCCCTGAGCCAGATTGACCCGGAATTGCCGCTCCAGATTATTGGCCGGATCGGCCACGATGAAGCAGGGCAGTATATCGCGCAAACGATGAGCCGCCGCAAGAATATCAATCTGGACCTGTTAATCGAAGATCAAAGTACGTCCTTTACAGACGCGATGATCGATCTGACGAATAAAACCAGGACGTTCTTCCAGTTTCGCGGCGCTAATGCCAATCTCTGCGCAGACGATTTCCAGCTCGATAAACTTGAAGCATCGATCTTGCACGTCGGGTATATTCTGCTGCTCGATGAATTGGACAAACCGGATCCGCTATTCGGTACAGTTCTGGCCCGCCTGCTTCATCATGTTCAGCAAAAGGGGATTCAAACATCCATCGATATTGTCAGCGAGTCATCAGACCGCTTCAAAACAATCGTCCCGCCGGCGCTAAAATATACGGATTATGCGATTATCAATGAATTCGAGGGATCGAAAACAACGGATATCGAAGTTCGCGACCGCAATGGCGTATTCTTGGTTGACAGAGCCTATGCTATTTGCGCCCGCCTGCTTGACTGCGGTGTCTCAACCTGGGCCATCATCCATGCCCGCGAAGGGGCTGTAGGACTTGCGAAATCCGGTGAACGGGCCGCGATTCCGGCCCTTGACTTCCCGGGTGCAGCCATTATCAGCACGATCGGGGCTGGCGATGCGTTCCTGTCCGGATGCCTGTACGGGGCATACCGGGCGATGTCTCTCGCCCAATCCATGCAGCTGGGCATTGCGGCCGCCACCGCTTCATTGCGCGCATTCAACGCCACGGATGGCATCTTGCCAGCTGGCGATCTCAGTCAGTATTTTAACAGCCTGCCAAAGGAATCGTGGCCGGGCTTCTAGAATCATGATCATCGGCCTCACCGTTGTCATCGATCTTCCGGGTGTCCGGATGACATTCGGTGGCCCCGGCGGCTCTGGCTATCAGGCAAGGATCGGCCCCACTGCTGATCCTCTTCAATTCTCCGCGATGTCAAAGAAAACGCGGTTGCGGCCGGCAGCCTTGGCCTGGTAAAGGAGCTTGTCAGCCCGGTCCAGTGCCTGGTGCTGGTCGATACGCATATGGGGTGGAACAAACAGGGCACCGATGCTCACGGTGACTTTTTTCTCCATGCCGCCAAACTCAAACGGCATGGCCTCGACTTCCCGGCGAATGCGTTCGGCAAAATGCTGCAACTGGTCGGGATGTTCCGGCGTGGTCACGATCACAAATTCCTCGCCGCCATAACGTGCGCAAAAGTCACCGGCGCGGGTGCTTTTGGCCAGGACAGCCGCGAATTGCCGGAGCAGCTCATCGCCGCAAAGGTGACCGCACGTATCATTGACCTGCTTGAAAAAATCAATGTCCAGCAGCAAGATACCCAGGCCCAGGGCGGATTGCATGCGGGTTTCGAAAACTTCGGCCATGAATGCATCGTAAGAGGTCCGGTTCATCAGATTGGTCAGATAATCGCGCATTGCCAGGTTGCTGACCTGGTTGTGCGCCCTCGTCGCAATGGTGATGAAATAGTTGGCGGAGTTGGCGACGCCGGCAATGTTCAGCACGACATTGAGGGTATGAAGAAAGCCGGTCATCGCGGGACTCAGTGACGTCAGCGGCTCCCTGCCGTGTGTCAGGAAATACACGGCGATAAAAACCGCTATTTCCGCTATAGTACCGGTCATTTTCTGCCAGGGCTGCCAACTGGTATACATGATCAGGCCGGCCATGTTGAAAAAGAAATACTGGAAGCCGCCCGCCAGGCCAAAGACCCTGACTTCCACGACTGCGACGAGCGTAACCATGCTGATGAACAGCAATGAGCCGAGGCTGTAACGACGCATCCGGTTCAGGATGATTGCCATGGCGGCGGCCAGGACCACCGGCACCTGAATCCAGGCAATCACTGGGCTGCCGATCCAGAAATAGTAGACCGGGGCCAGGATCGCGCAGATGATCAGGGTGTTGAAATAGACCAGATTCGCCTGATTATTATATTGCTCGGTTTCAAACAACCGCTGCAGATTACGATTTTCCACAAAACCGCCTCGATTCACAAATCAGCCGATCATTGCTGTCAGCTATTCCAGAAGAAACAAAATGATAAACGCGCTCATGATCCAGGCGACCAGGGCCATGACCCAGCCGAAATTGAACTTGCGAATTGCCATGTCGCTTCTCCGTATATTTTTCTTCTGAAATAAATATATCGCAAATCTGCGTCTGTTTGCTACCAGAAATTATTATTGTTAGCGAGCGAGGAAAGCCCATCATCTATACCGTCATTTCATGGATTGCTGCAGGTTATTGCTTGTCCATCCGTTGCTTTTGAAAAGATTAATACCTGAATCGTGAAATGTTCACGCCATCCCCGTGCGTCTGGCAATATCCCGTTTGTCTCGCTCCACTTATAATAAAGGTAGAAAATAACCATGATCCTTCGTGTAATGGTTTATCATATCAGTTATGTCCTGCAGGTCAGGTGTAATTTTGGAGCAAACGTAATGAAACGGATAAAAGTGGGCCTGCTGTTATTAATTGGCATGGTGATGGTTTTTTCAATCGGCTCGGCTGCCTTGTCAGCTGTCAGCCTGGACCGCTCCGTCAGTGCCGGTTCAGTTCTGATGGATACGAGTGAAAACGCGGCGCTAAAATTCTCGGCGTTGCCTGGTTATGCCAAGGCCCTCACAATGCATCAAAATGGCACTGTATCCGTCGATTTGCAGCAGGTTCTGGCCGCTGGCACGGGTGACAATCATGGATTCAACAGCAATGCGCAGTTTATCATCGGTTCGCCCGGCGCGGAGGTGTTTTCAATAAAAAACAATACGGATATCCCTGTCACGATCATGTTGACCCATACGTCCGGTGGCCTGACGATGCTCGGCAACGCCTCAATCGATTCTGGCCAGACCGGTTATTATTATTTCAAGATCGAGACCAACGGAATACCACAAAATACCTCGATTGCAGGGACGATTGAGGTTCGTTCCGATGTTGTAACAGCTGTGCCACCATCCAATTTGCCAACCGAAAACGCACCGGCCGATAATTCGCCAACCGAAAACGCGCCGACCGATAATTCGCCGACGGATAATGAGCCGGCAGACGAGACTGCCAGTCCTCCGCCCGTTAGCGCGCCGTCCTATCAGATTGCAACCGATTCCCAGGTTATCAATATCACTGTCGGGGAGATCTACCGCTCCTTCACGGACTTCACGACAATTTGGATGAATCAGCAGCAGAAAATGCCGATTATGAATTACACAAATGGATCAACATCCTGGACTGGCGCGCTGTATACCGGTACGAGCCAGACAAATCTGTTCTCGGCGCAGTTCTGGAATCAGTATTTTGCATACGTCAATGTCAATGGTTTCAATGCAACCAATAGTCAAATATCTGACTTCAAGGTTTTTTTCAAGCATGACAGCAATGGTGCCATCCTGCCTGAAGTTGCGGGTGTTTATTTTCAGCTTGGCGGCTCAAGAGCAATCTATTTTGCAAATGGCGTGATCGTATCGAACCAGCATTATCAATATTTCATTGATTCCCAGACCCGTGAATTGAAGGCGCCCTAGCGTCAGGCATGAGTACCCCGATATCCTTTCAGGTGACTTTCGAATGAAAAGTACCGCCTGGCAATCGTATTATCCAGATAATACCAGACAATTCTGGTGTCGCCTCCAATCCATTTCGTTTATTGTGTGGGCGCAGATCTGTCCATCCAGCCGGCTTCCGGCCGGGAGGCAGGGCTACCTGTCCGTCTGCTCCTGCAGTTGCCCCTCCGGCAGCTGCCAGCAGACCCGGTTACGGCCGGCCGCCTTGGCCTGATACAAGGCCTGGTCAGCCCGATGAAGCGGGACATCGACCCGCTGGTCGGTCGGTCCGATCAGCGTTGCGCCGATACTGACTGAATAATGGATGGTTCCGGCTGCCGTATCGACATCGTTGCCGGCAATGGACCTTCGGATGCGCTCGGCGACCCGCTCGGCGCCATCCGCGTTGGTATTGGGCAGAATACAGCCGAATTCCTCGCCACCCAGCCGGCCGATGATGTCGGAGTCGCGGATGCAGGACCGGATGCGAATCGCGAAATCAACAAGGACGGCATCGCCTATGGCATGGCCATACGTGTCATTGACCACCTTGAAATGATCAAGGTCGATCATCAGCAGCGCTGTAGTGATGTCATAGCGCCGGCGCCGCCGCAGTTCTGTCTCAAGTATCTCGAAAAAATAGCGGCGGTTGGCCAGGCTGGTCAGCGCGTCACTTGTGGCCAGCGCGAACAGATGATCGCGATAGGATTGCTGCGCTATCGCCTGGCTGAATAATTTCCGGATGCTTTCGAGAATCGGCAGGTCAGTCTGATTGAGCCGGAGACGGCCGCGGTATCGAGCCAGGACGAGCAGGAGGCCGTCGTCCGGATTGTCCTGGGCTGCAGCACCGGTTATCAGGCATGACTCAATGCCAAGCTCCCTGAGCCTGGCCGGATCAGATCCATCCGGATTCGTCACCGTTTTTATAAGCGCACTGGCACTGGCATCAGCGTCAGTTCCATCCGGATCCGGGGCCGTATCTGCATACGCCTGTCTGGTAAAATCAGCAGTCAATTCCAGATTCGGTGATTGGTCCAGATCCGTTCCGGCGCTTTTCTCCCGTGTTACCCGGTTAAATTGCCAGGTGCGTGCTGGTTTTGTCCCGTGATTTCTGACGAGGCAGACCTGGTCAGCCCGGGATTTCGCAGCGATCTGGGCCAGTACCCATTGGAAATCTGCTTCAATCTGCTCATTCGCTGAAGTAAGCAGCCGTTTCGCTATTTCGCCCAGCAACTTCTCCAGGTCCAGGCGCTTGCTCTGCAACCGATACGCATACAGCAATACAGCCAGGACCGTCAGGAATAACACGGCAATGGCGACAGCCGTTGTTGTGAGCATGACCTGCAATTCGTTGCGGGTCGCCAGGTGCAGGGCCTGCACGGCCTCCGTCAGCCTGGCCAGTCCGTCCGAGTAAACGGCTTTGCCCTGCTGGTATGGTTCACCGAACATGATGGCTGCCGCGTCGGCCTGCCGGCCTTTCCTGAGCAGGACAAAGGACTCGGTCTCAAAGGCAATCAACCGCTCGTTAGCCTGGCTGACCTGATCGAGGTAAACAGACAGTTCCGGCCGCAATTGAATGGCCGAGGCAATCGCCCCGTCGAGCAAGGGCACAATCAAAAAATAGCGCCGTTCCCACGCCAGGTCACCCGTCAGGGCGCCCATCCTGGCTGACATGGTCAGCGCCTCGTCAAAGTAGCGAATATTGGCCATCGAATCGAGCAGCTGCTGTTCGGCTTGCGTCCCGGCCTGGTACCGGGTAACAGCACGGGAACCGATGCCAATCGCCAGCAAGAACAAGACCAGGATGACGGCAATCAGAACGACGAACGGTGACCTTGCGAAGGACATCGCCCGGAACAGGCGTACTGGCTGACTGAACAGCCGCTTTATAGACCGGACGGTTCGTTCATTGAGCATGTGATCGTCTCCGTGGCATGTCTATGGTATGACTATTATTAAATAATAGATCAATTTCTTCGATAAGGCAAGATTAGTGATGGCTGATTCAAGCCTGCCTGAAGCGGATCAAGCCGGCGCTGACGTCGGCGCCGTTCCGGCCTATTGACGCCGGTCCGGTATGTCGGCGCCGGTCCGGCTTATTGATTGATGCCATCCGGCTCACTGATCAACCTTTCATGAAACCTTTCGTGGTTCTTTCGGTCAGGCAATTGGTGAAATAGCATGGATTCGTATATAATAAGACAAGCATCATCGGTTATAACGGCAAGCCGTATTGTGAGGGGCTGATTGACCTGACTCGTAAAACTGTCATGAAATTGATCGCATTGAACACCGCTCTCTTGCTTGTCAATGTAGTGGTCTTTTCCAATGCTTTCCTCAAGGTGCAGCTCATCGGCGGATCGCCGCTCGAATCAGCTGCCGGTATTGCAATTGTCTTTTTAAGCATCGTATCTTTTTTCTATTTCAATTTGCAGATCATCAACCAGCCGTCCGGGAAGATTGATCCCAAAGCGACCGTGGATAAAATCACGAATCTCGATACATGCCTGAAAGTCCTCGACGACATGGATTACGCCGGCACATTTTCAGCGAAAATTTCGGAAATCAAGCTGCAGATCCAGCAAATGAAGAAGAAGCTCACTTTGATCACGGAAATCCTGCTCCAGAAGTTCTCCGCATCAGAAATCAGTTACCAGAAATTCAAGGCGACCCTGGACTCGGCTGAGACAGTCCTGTGCGCCAATATCAAGAGTATCATCAACAAGATCTCGGCTTTTGATGATGAGGAATATAACCAGCTGAGCAAGGGCCGGTCGCGGCTCAAGCCGGAGATCGCCAGGCAGAAACTCGACATCTATCAGCAGTACATCAATTATGTAGACCTGGCTGTCGAAGATAATGATGAACTCTTGCTCAGACTGGACAAACTGCTGCTGGAAATTTCCAAGTTCAACAGCATTGACCCGGGCGCGCTCGATAATATGCAGGCGGTAAAAGACCTGGACAGCCTGATATCCGATACCAGGTGGTACCGCTAGGCAAAATGGCTGGCAGTGCGGCCGGAGGCCAACAACCGGGATGAAATCGTGCCTGATATCCGATACCGGGTGATATCAGGTGATATTTCTGGACATATGCTGAAAGGGAGAAAATAGCGATGAATAAAAAGCCAAAAGCCTTGCTGCTGATTGTGGTCCTGGGCCTGCTTGTTTTCGGCGGCGCCTACGGGATCATCAGCCTGACCCGGAATGTCGGCAAGAACAACAGCCAGGTCAGCGAAGAACAGGCTGTGCGAACCTTGAATCGCCTGATCCAGCGAATTACGGTCAATACCTTGCCGCCGATCAAGGAGCCTGTCGACCTCAAGCCGGCCGACATGCTCGAGGCCCTGCCGGATATTTCTAAATATCCGGCGCAAGTCAGCAATACGACCCAGGATTATGTCGAGATCATCTCCTCGACCGAAAAGTCCGGCACCGGGCAGGATGGCTGGCTCGTCGAGATGGCCAATCAGTTTAACCGTTCGGGTGCCACCATTAACGGGCAGCCTGTATCTGTCATGATCCGGGGTATTGCTTCCGGGGTCGCCCGTGACTACATAGCCTCCGGCAAGTATACACCCGACGCCTTCAGCCCGTCGAACGAGCTATGGGGCGATGATCTCCAGGTCCGGGGCATCAAGGTCACCCTTGTCGAGAAAAGACTGGCCGGCAATGTGGCTGGTATCGCCGTTGCCAAGAGTAAATATGATACGATCGTGAAAAAATATGGCTCGATCACGGTTCAGACAGTCGCCGAGGCCACGGAAGCCGGGGAATTGGCGATGGGCTACACCAACCCGTTTGCCAGTTCAACCGGCGCCAACTTCCTGATGTCCTTGCTGTATACCTATGACCGGGCCAATCCGCTCGGCGAGACCGCCGCCAATGCTTTCATCAAATTCCAGGCCAATGTACCATTTGTGGCGTATACCACGCTGCAGATGAAAGACTCGGTCAAATCCGGTGTGCTGGATGCTTTTGTTTTTGAATCCCAGCAATTCGCCAATTCACCGGATATCAACCGCGATTATGTCTTTACGCCCTTTGGCGTGCGCCATGACAATCCAGTCTACGAAATTGGCTCAATCCCGACGGTAAAGCATGAGATTTTGCAGCAGTTTATTAATTTCTGTAAAACAGCGGAAGCCCAGAAACGCGCCACGGCATTCGGCTTTAACCAGTACGATGACTACCGGCTCGAGCTCACCGATATTAATGGCAGTTTGCTGGCTGATGCCCAGACACTCTGGAAAGTTAAAAAAGACAGCAACCGTGATATTATCAGTGTCTTCGTCGCGGATACATCCGGCAGCATGAACGGCGAACCCCTGAATAATCTCAAGAAATCACTCATCAGCGGCGCAAACTACATTGGCAGCAGTGCTTCAGTCGGGCTGGTCACTTTCGCCAATGATGTGAACATTGCCCTGCCTATTGCCAGGTTTGACCTGAATCAGCGTTCACTGTTCACCGGTGCCGTGAAAAACATGAGTGCCGGCGGCGGCACAGCCATGTACGATGCCATTATCGTAGCCGAGCAGATGCTGCTGGAGAAAAAAGCGGAAAATCCCAATGCTAAGCTGATGCTCTTTGTCCTGACCGATGGCAATTCCAATGTCGGCAGCAACTTCAGTGATACGCAGAAGATGATCGAAGGGCTGCAGATCCCGGTCTATACGATCGGATACAATGCCAATGTGGCAGCCCTGGAACCAATCTCCAGGCTCAACGAAGCAGCCAGTATCAATGCCGACACCGATGACGTGATCTATAAAATCCAGAGCCTGTTCAATGCCGAAATGTGAGCCAGAATGCCAGAATAGCAGATAGCAGATAGCAGGAGGGAAATAATATGGCCTTCACCATGCAGGTAGCCAATCCGGAAGAAATCAAGCAGGAAGTGGCTTTGCAAGTCAGTCCGAACGCGGCCGAACGCAGCGCGCTCAAGCAGCAGGCTGATCTGAACGCGGATGCGCTGATGAGCATCAATCTTGATTCGCTGCCGGAGAAAAAGAATTTCATCAACAGCATCGAAAGCTTCGGCAGCGCGGCGATGCAGACTTCGGCCAAGAAAAATTCGCTGCTCTCTGTGACAGTCGGCAAGCTGGCCCAGGACGGCGGCGAAGGCGGACAAGTGTCAAAAAGCCTGCTGGACCTGCAAAGGGAAATCAAGGATCTTGATCCGGGACTGGTGGACTTTACCAAGACCGGCCTGCTTGGCGCAATTTTCAATCCGATCCGGGCCTATTTCCAGAAATACGAAAAGGCCGAATCGGTCATTGCCGATATTGTGGCTTCGCTGAATCGCGGCCGGGGCATCCTGGTTAACGACAACACAACCCTTGAGCTTGAGGAGAACGGCTTGCGCGAACTTTCCAGGAAGATCCAGAAGGAAATCGAATTGGGTACCCTGATGGATGAAAGCCTGAGCGCGCGCCTGGCCAAGGCCCGGGAAGATGGCGAAGACCCGGAAAAGATCAAGTTTATTGAAGAAGAGATCCTGTTCCCGCTCCGCCAGAAGCTGATGGACCTGCAGCAGATGATGATTGTCAACCATCAGGGCATCATCGCCATGGAAATCATCCGGCGCAACAACAAGGAGCTGATTCGCGGCGTCGACCGGGCCAACAGCGTCACGGTTGCCGCGCTGCGCACGGCTGTGATTGTCGCCAGTGCGCTTTACAACCAGCGCATTGTGCTGAAGAAAATCCAGCTGCTCAATGAAACGACCAATAACATGATCAGCTCAACGTCAAAAATGCTCAAAGAGCAGGGTACAGAAATCCAGACCCAGTCGATGCAGACCGGTGTTTCAGTCGAGACCCTGAAGGCCTCCTACCAGGATCTGATCGAATCGCTTGAGGCGATCAGCACCTATAAGCAGCAAGCCTTGCCGGTCATGAAGCAGACGATTGACCTGTTCAGGGAAATGGCAGCCCAGGGCGAGACCGAGATCCAGAAACTGGAAAGAGGCAGCGCCATTAACTGATTAAACCAAGGCCGGCTTAACCTGTATAAACCCGTTGCCTTCCGGTGCCGCCACGGTCAGATTAACGGTTAAACGAAAGGCCGGTCCAACCGGCCTTTCGTCAACACGATCGTGGATAATTGCGGTTTTTTGAATAACGAGCCCCGGACAAGGTTTTCCTCATCCGGGGCTTGTTGCTGAGCCTGCTCAAAGAATATCATCCATTCATCTGTTCGTCGATAAACTATTTCTGGCCATGCCATTGGCAACGCCTGCGACAGTACTCACCCTGTTCAGTCTGATCATCGGGGCAACATTGCAGTCGTTTTGAATGGCATTTGGGGCATAACGAAACCGCTTCTTGCTCCTGTTCAATATTTTCCAGGCTTTCATCCCATTCCCGGCCACAGTCCATACACCGTAAAAGACAGATATTGCGGGTATAGTGTCCGCCTTCGATTTGAATTGACTTGCCATTGATCAGACTGTCGGCTATTTTTTCACGAGCGGCCAACAGGATACGCTGAAAGGTTGGACGGGACACTTCCATTTGCTTCGCACATTCGGCCTGTTCCAGACCTTCCAGATCCTTTAACCTGATTGCTTCGAGCTCTTCTATTTTAAGAATATTTTCACCGGAATTCGCAGAATGATCTTGCGGACTGAATTTCAGCACCGTTGGCATATGTTCTATTCTGCGCCATTTAACAGGCCTTGCCAAAGGAAATCCCCCTTTACCTCATAAACTACACAAATGCTATCATCGGCCAGCAAGGCTGTCAAACCGTCAGGTTATGATCACTTATTTTGTTCTGTCCAGATACGCCAACAGGGCCGGATAGCCGTTCATATCACGGAGCATTTGTTCTGGCAGTCCGGGTTGCCCGGTCCACGCACCCAGAATGGCGCCCAGCACCATGCCCCTGGCCGCCGAATCCCCGCCCGCGGCAGCATTTTTCAGCAGGGTTTCGCTGTAATCAAGCTTATATTTAAAAAGAAGATAAACGACGGCCGGAAAGGCGTTCTTTGAACTGCACATCTGGCCCAGGATGGGGATTGCTTGCTCCGCTTCCTTATCGAGCAGGGCCCTGGCCGCCTGGTAACGCTGCTGGATCGTATCGCTTTGCCGGGGGATCAGGGTCGCCAGGCTTTCCAGGGGGCTCACTCCGTCAAGGGCTTCCATAACCACCGTGGCCAATAACGCGGTCACCGCCAGCAGGTCCGCATTCTGGTGGGTTGCCCGGCACTGCTCTACGGCCGCCGCTACTGCCCTGTCTTTGTCAGCGGCAAAATAAAACAAGGGAGCGGCCATTCTGGCTGTCCCGCCCAGTTCGTCGGAGACTGAGCCCTCCGCGAGGCCCCTGGCGAGATTGGCCAGCGTATCCCGGGTGGCATGATCTTTGTACCCGGCGTATGTGCGCATAAAAACGCCGTAATAATCCAGGAAATCCACCCGTTCAAAGGATCTGGATCGAAAAAGGTATTCCAGCAGCATTTTCGTCTGGTCCCCATAATGCGTCCAGTCCCCGAATGATTTGCCGTGGTGGTATGAATCCACGGGAGGCGCCGTCAAGCCCTTGAGATCCCCGAATAGCGCCCTGATTTTCCCCACATCGTAAATCCAGTGGGGACCCAAAGCCAGGGCATCCCCCAGAAAAGCACCCAGCAGCATACCATTAATCCGTTGAACCCGCTCCATAACTGACCTCCTTGTTATCAACCACGTTACCTGAACGGAAATTTCTCCGTCCGACTGCTATAATCCTGCTCTCCCAGCCACCTTGAGTCATCAACCAGGTAATTTCCGCTTGAGTGACGTGGTTGCTTACTTGTCAGCGACCCGGTAGTAATAATCCAATTCACCAATTTTCAAGGTGTCCACGCCGTCGATGAACTGGTAGTATATGGTATGATCGTCGCCCGGTTTGTCTCTATAGGCTGCTTCTTGCCCGGATACGGCCGGGTCAGGATACCAGCTTTCTTTGACATCGGTCAGATAGATTTTGCCATTGCCGACCGCATATTTCCCCTCGCAAACCACGCCACCGCTAATAATATTACCGGAACCGATGATTACATAATGATAGGTTCCGTCGCGCCGGAACAAATACCAGGAACCATTATAGCTGCTGCCAGTCGCATATCCGGTGTCAGGATCAACCAGTTGACCAGATGGTCCTTCGGTTGACCACAAACCAATGAGGTTTTCATCAACGACAACGAACGCGGGGGTTTCCTTTTCTGTTGTCTTATCCCTGGTATGATCAGGGATGCTGCTTCCATGGGTGCTGCTTCCAGGGGCGCTGGTGCTTGCCCGCTGAGATGTTACATTGTCCTGATTATCTTTATCTGGCCAGGCAGCCAACTGGACCGTAACAAAAGCAGTGACGACAATGACCAGCAGAAATGCCAGCGCAACAATCCAGATTTTGCGCTTCTTTTTCGTTTCAGGTCTGCAAACCGGCTGAACATCAGCCCCCGAATTGGCCGGGCTCTTGTCTGTCAGGCTGGTTCCGCAGATCTGGCAGAAACGGGAGCCGGGCCGAAGCGGCGATTGACATTGCGGACAGAGCTCGGCTGGAGCGGTGAGCCTGATACCGCAATGGGCACAGAAAATACCGTTGTCAGGATTATCGCAACCACATCTGTAACATTTCATGGTCCAACCCCCTTCGGATTGTGTAACCAGGTCACCAGGGCGGAAATAAGTCGGGTGATGGCTGAAAGTGGTTGGCAGAGCAGGTTTACAGCAGTCGGTCGGAGAAATTTCCGTTTTGGTTACGTGGTTGCCAAAAGAGGTTTAATCTGGGTCACAATCGGGTCGGACAGGGTACCGAAGACAACTTGGACACTGTTGCCCGGCATTTTTATGATTGCAGAGGCTCCCAGGGATCTCAGTTCTTTTTCATCGATTTGTTCCGGGTTTTTGACCACCAGGCGAATCCGAGTGACACAGGCATCGATTTCGACCAGATTCTCCTGACCACCCAGGGCTGACAGGATGTATGCACTTTTTTTCTTCAAGTCGGAACGAACCGTTGTCGCGCCGGTTTTGGCAGCAGCACCGACGGAAGCGGCGACGGGCCTCGTCTCATCCAGACGACCAGGCGTCGGCAGGTTGAATTGCATGATGGCCCAGAGGAAGACAAAATAGTAGATCACAGCGAACGCCAGACCCATGGCGATGATCACCAGGGGTTTTGTAGCAATGCCGAAACTGAGGACGTAGTCGATCAAGCCCGCTGAAAAGCCAAAACCTGTTCTGACACCCAGGATGGTGCTGACTGCGAGCGAGAGGCCAGTCATCAGGGCGTGAAAAATGTACAGGATCGGTGCAAGGAACATGAACGAGAATTCGATGGGTTCGGTAATACCGGTCAGGAAAGATGTCAGGGCGATACCAATGAACATTCCAGAGACCGCTTTGCGGTTTTCCGGTCTAGCCGCGCGGATAATGGCCAGGCAAGCAGCCGGCAGGCCAAACATCATCACGGGGAAGAAACCTGTCATAAAATTACCGGCAGTCGGGTCACCCGCAAAGAATCGCGCCAAATCGCCAGTCACGATTTTACCGGTCGTGTTGGTGAATTCGCCAAATTGGAACCAGACCAGGCTGTTGAGGACGTGATGCAGGCCAACGGGGATCAGGGCCCGGTTGAGGACACCATAGACGCCGGCCCCGCCGGCCCCGCTGCTTACGACAAAATTGCCGAAGCTGGCAATGCCGTTCTGGATCAGCGGCCAGACATAGCCGGACACGGCGCCGAGGACCAGGCAGGCAAAAGCTGTGACAATGGGCGCGAAGCGTTTGCCCCCGAAAAAGCCGAGGAAACTGGGCACTTTTATGTCTTTGTATTTGTTGTAGAGCAGGCCGGCCAGGATACCGACGATGATACCAGCCAGGACCCCCATGTTGATTTTGTCATTGAAAGTGACCGCGACTTTGGTCAAGACGAAATAGCCCGCAACGGCGGCAATGGCGGCAACACCGTTATTCTCAACCGCAAGGCCGATGGCAATGCCGATGGCGAAAATCAGGGCCAAATTGTCAAAAATTGCGCCGCCTGCAGCGAACATCCAGGGCAGGTTCAGTACATCAGGGGCACCCAGACGCAACAGGATGGCTGCGGCCGGCAGAACAGCGATGGGTGTCATCAGCGCTTTGCCGAGTTTCTGGAGAAAAGCAAGAAACATTTTCACACGAACCCCCCTGTCATTCGATCACTGGATTTTTTGTTTATTTATCCCGTGATTTTTCTGGAATTTACAGGTGATTTTGCAAAATATGGCTGCGAAACCGGTAGTGGCGATAACTTTGCCCATGGTCAGGCCCCAAGCGGCAATATTCATCAAGGTTGACCGTCCGGATCCCCGAAAAGCCGAGATCACCTTTGCGATACCAGTCGACCCGTTGACAATAGGTACCCAATTGGGTCGAACCTGTCGCCAAGCCCAGGACACTGTTGGGGAACAGGATATCCTGGGCTGAGACGATATTGGCGGCTTTACGGCTGAGGCTCAGGTAATCAGGGGCAGAAATGAGCTTCATAAGCTTCTCCTTTGGCCAGTCAGCCATCCAGATCAGGCAGGACGTTTGCTTCTCGGATTCGGGCCGGGTGAATAAAGAGCCGGGTTCATAGAAAAAAGAGCGGAAACACATCCACTCTTGCCATATAAGGTACACAGATAAAGAATTTGTTAACCTTCTATCATAGTATGCAAATATTCATCAATTGTCAATGGGAACGTGCCGTCTGGAACTGTCTTGTTCTTGGCCAATTTTCTGGAAAAATCCGCAATCAGCCAGGCAATGTTTTCTCAAAGGCAGAAGGAGTATGGTACGATACTGTCATGACCGGCAGCATTTTTATGAAAAAAATAGAGCATGCGTGATGCCTGGAAATGTCTTGCGTCCTCCGGGCAGTAGTCTGCGCGTCAAGAATTCTGGTATTATCTGACCATGGACATCATTCAAGATAAAGGAAACCGCCAGTTATGAAACGATTCAATGAGCACACCTTGTTCCAGACCTTGCGCGAGGTGCGGGGCAATCCCCGGGCCTGCCTGCTGACAGAACCGCTCTGGGGTATCCCATACAATCTTTACGCGCCTTTCATCACTTTATACATGTACGCCCGGGGCGTCCAGGACCGCCAGATCGGCCTGATCCTTTCGATTAGCATGGTGCTGCAGGTCTTTACCGCAGCCCTGGGCGGTATCATCACCGACAAATTCGGCCGCCGGAAAGTCACCTTCCTGGTTGACCTGCTGGCCTGGAGCGTGCCGACCCTGATCTGGGCACTGGCCCAGAATTTCTGGTGGTTCCTCATTGCCGCTGTTTTCAACAGCCTGTGGCACATCACGAATACATCCTGGCAATGCCTGCTGGTTGAAGAATGCGAACCGGGATTGCTCGTTAATGTCTTTACCTGGGTTAATATCGCTGGATTGCTGGCGGTCTTTTTTGCACCCATCTCAACGGTGCTGGTCGCCCGTTTCTCGCTCGTCCCGACAGTCCGGATCCTCTACCTGCTCGCCTTTCTGCTGATGACAGCTAAATTTTTTATCCTTTACTTCTGGAGCACGGAGACTGCACATGGGAAAAAGCGCATGGCCGAAACCAGGGGCCAGTCCCTCGGCTTTTTGTTCGCAGAATACCGTGGGGTTTTTGGCAAAATGATGCATTCCGGGGCCATGCGACTGGTTCTGGCCATATTTGTCCTGATCAACATCAGCTCTATTGCGACCGCAAACTTCTTTGCCCTTTATGTGACTCAAGATCTTGGCGTTCCCGAGCCCTACGTGGCCTTATTTCCGATCGGGCGGGCTGCGATCATGCTGCTTTTCATTTTTATCGTCCAACCATTGGTAAATCGCCTGCGCTATCGCCCCGTCTTTCTGGCCGGCCTTTTCCTCTACGGCTTGAGCCATGTTTGCCTGCTGCTGGCGCGCCCGGGTAGCGAAGCCCTGATCATCGGTTATACGTTGCTGGAAGCTGCAGCCTTTGCCCTGGTCATCCCCCGTCGCGATGCCCTTGGCGCCCAGCTGATTGACAAGCAGGACCGCGCCAGGGTCATGAGCCTGATTTTTGTCTGCATGATTGCCATATCATCACCATTTGGATCCATCCTTGGCTATTTGTCATCCATAAACCGGAGATTACCCTTTGCTGTGAACCTGATCTTGTTTGCCGTATTGGCGGTGATTGTCGCAACCACGATGCAACCAACGCACGATGCAACCACGCACGATGCAACCACGTAACCATAACCAAACGCACGATGCAACCACGTCACCAAAACGGAAATTTCCCTGACCGACCGCAGTAAACCTGATCGCCCAGCCGCTTTAACGCACGATGCAACTACGTAACCAAAACGGAAATTTCCCTAACTGACCGCAGTAAACCTGATCGCCCAGCCGCTTTGAGCCGTCGCTCGACTTATTTCCGCTCGAGTGACGTGGTTCATCTTCAAAGGAGTCCTGCTCATGAAAAAGGTAGTCATAACCGGTAGCACCCGCGGCCTTGGATTGGCCATGGCCAGGGAGTTTCTGCAAGCCGGCTGTCAGGTTACGCTGTCGGGTCGAAGTCAGTCCCTGACGCAAGCAGCCTGCACGGCCCTGTCAGCGTTTGCCGGTCAGTACATTTATGTCCCATGCAACGTTTCGGAAAAATCAAGTCTGCAAAATCTATGGGATGTTTCTGTGGCCCAATGGGGCAGTATTGATATTTGGATCAATAACGCGGGTCAAAACTCGCCGCATCGGTTTACGTGGGAAACGGGCGAGACTTACACCGAAAATACCGTGAAGACGAATCTGACCGGCATGATATTCGGTTCACAGATTGCGGCAGCCGGGATGATCAGACAAGGGCATGGTGCAATTTACAGCATGGAGGGTCTGGGCTCCAACAACATGATCCAGCCCAGGACAATATTGTATGGTACCACCAAGCATGCCCTGACTTATTTTATGAAAGGGCTGGCCAGGGAACTGGCTGGCACCGGCGTCATGGCCGGACGATTGTCTCCGGGCATGATGCTGACTGATTTTATCACCCGGACGCCAGACGGGGAGCCAGCAGCAGTCGTGACGGACGAGCGGTTCAAGAAATTGTTTAACATATTGGCAGATAAACCGGAAACGGTCGCCCGCTTTTTTATACCCCGAATGCTCAGCAACACTCAAAACAACAGGCAGATTATCTGGCTGACCAACAGGAAAGCGTTCTGGCGTTTTGTTACGGCCGGCTGGCGTAAAAACAGAATGCTTGAATGAGCACGTTGCAGGGCTGCAAGCAGCATCCTCAAGTGACCCCTTTTAGCCGATAAACGGCAGTCACTCGCGAAATTTCAATTCAGGGAAGGGTTTGGCTATGAAAATAAAGCTCAAGTTAAAAACGATTCTGATCACAGTCCTGACGATAATTATTCTGCTGGTCGGGGCATTTTTCATTTATGTATCCGATTATTATCGCGCCGATGAAACGGCAAAAGCGGTCCTGCTCAGTGATGCCACCATCCATGTCCAGGACAACCTGACCGTCCTGTCTCCGGCCACCCCTGGCGATACGGCCCTGATTTTTTATCCGGGGGGCAAAGTGGAAGCCGACGCCTATTTGCCGATCCTGAAGAAAATCAGTCAGCGTTGCGGCGTGACTTGCATCCTCGTCGAGATGCCTTTCAATCTGGCCGTTCTGGCGGCGAATGCTGCCGATGATGTCTATAGACAGTTCCCGGAAATCCGGAACTGGTATATCGGCGGGCACTCCCTGGGCGGCGCCATGGCCAGTAACTATGCGGCCAGCTATCCCGATAAGATCAAGGGGTTGATTCTGCTCGGGGCCTATATTTATGGCGACTATCCGGTGGAAAATACCCTGACCGTTTATGGCGAATTCAACACCGACGTGGCGGAGAAGATAAATTACACCGAAAATGTTGTTGTCATCAAAGGCGGGAACCACGCGCAATTCGGTAATTATGGTAAGCAAAAAGGTGACACCGATGCCACCATTTCCAGCGAAGAACAACAGGATATCGCCGTCGGGGCGATCAAAGCCTTTCTGGCGGGCCGTTAATTCTGTTCGGTCAAAGCCTTCCTGGCGGCGGGCCGTTAATTCTGTTCGGTCAAAGTCTTTCTGGCGGGCCGTTCGGTCTGTTCAGTCAGTTCGGTCAAATCCCTGCTCCAGGCCTCATTGACAGTTTCCTGCCGTTTTTTGAATCCTGCCTTCAAGTACAAGCCTATTGCGGTCGCCAGCTCAGACAGGGGCGGCAACGAAAAACTCCCCAGGTATGAATCTGGGGAGTTGTCCATGTTCTCCGGCATGTTTTTCTCCGGAATATCCGGCATATAATATAAGAAGTTATCCTGTTCTCCGGCATGCCATCTGGAAAGTTATTGCCAATTTCATGTCCTGAAAACTGAAGCGCATGTCAGGCCCGTCATGGCCATGATCCCCGATCCGGCGGTCATCAGCCCAGCATTTTTTCGAGCGATGCCAAATTCAGTCCGTCCATACTGGCCAGCAACTCATAGACCCGCGTAGCCATGCGCTTGACGCCGCCCGGTTGCCGGGACTCCATATTGAGCGGCATCAGGGGATCATGCAGGGAGAGGCGCAACAGGAACCAGCCGTCGCCATGCTCCGGATCCACGGAAATGCGGATGCCTTCATAATTATCGGCCGCCGGTGTCCAGCCCGGTTCTTGTGCCGCCGCCGCTGTCAATTTTTCAATGATCTGCAAACCGCAGGTCTTGAAATCAGCCTCCGTGATGCCAAGGCGGAATTCCCTGGCCTCGGCCGGTTCGGCCAGGTCGGCAAGCAGGCTGTCCACTGTTTTGCCTTCACGCTTCAGGCGGGCTACCTTGATCAGGATCTTGGCGATCAGGTAGGCCCCATCATCGAGGAAATAGTTCTCCTGCAAGGCGCCATGGCCGGATGTTTCAATCGCCAGGTGCGTCTCACGACCGAGGCCATTCAGGCGGATGGCCTCATTGATGACATTTTTGTAACCCCGTTTGAAGCGGTGATGCTGGCCGCCCAGGCGATCTTCGATAAACACCCTGAGTTCATCGGAGGTTATGGAATCCGTGACGATTGTCGTGCCTGGATGCTCGCCAAGGACGATGGCCGCCATGAGCGCAATGATGCGGTTGCGATTGATTTCCTTGCCATTCTTGTCGACGGCACCGGCCCGGTCGACATCGGTGTCGAAAATGATGCCCAAATCGGCCTGGTTGTCCCGGACGGCTTTCTGAATACTGGCCATGGCCGCCGCATCTTCCGGATTGGGAATATGATTTGGAAATGATCCGTCAGGATCCAGGAACTGGCTGCCTGTGGTATCGGCGCCCAGCGGCCTCAGGACCTTGTCGACAAAGAAGCCGCCAGCGCCATTGCCAGCATCCACGATGATGCGCAGACCCTGGAGCGGATGCTCATAATCCTGCGCGTCGGCAGCCCCTTTGCGGATATTTTCTACCAGATAGGCAGCATAAACCGAGATAAAATCTAAAGTTAACACCTCACCCGCCTGCGCGGCGACGGCCAGTTCACCACCAGCGGCCAGGGTAAGGATCGCTGTTATATCCTGCTTTTCGAGGCCGCCCTCCGGCGTGAAGAATTTCAGGCCGTTGCGGTTGAAGGGCAGGTGGCTTGCAGTCAGCATGATGGCGCCGTCATACCCGAAACCTGGCAGGACAGTCGACATGAACATGGCGGGGGTTGAAGCCAGGCCGACTTCAATGACCTGGCAACCCATGGCCCGCAGTCCGGTTACTGCTGCGTCACGCAAGGCCGGACCGGACAGCCGGGAGTCCCGGCCAATGGAGATGCGCAGTTCCCTGGCCGGTTTTCCTGTCCGGGTCGACAGCCACGCGGCAAAGGCCATGGCGATCGTTTTAGCAATGTCCGGCGTCAGATTGACTGCTTCACCAGCGATCCCATCCAGGGCAACCCCCCGAATATCACTGCCATTTTGTAAGCGCTTCCAGGATTTAACCATCTTTGCAATTCCTCCCCATTAACAATATTGATGATATTTTACAACTCGCCGGGCCTTGCGGGTAGGCCAATCTTGACTATTTTCACGAACCGCCACCTTGACGCAGATCATTCAGCAATAAAAACTAATAGGCAAGGCGAAGTGAAAGCATCAGTATCGAAGCGGTAGTCATCCGGTTGTGATTTTTAGGCACCCTCATAAAAACAGGGACACAGCACAGTACACCAATAATAGAGCCATCATTGTATTTGTTGCTTTAGCATACTTTGAAAACAATAATCTGAATAAAGAACCGAAGGCAGACCAGCACACTGTAAAGGCAAAACCAATAAAAGCTAACAGCATTGCAAATCCGAACAAGGCCAACGGCACATTGTGATAATGTGGCAGGATAAATGCTTCCATGGAAACAATGCAGTAAATGTAGATTTTAGGATTGATAAATTGCAGTGCGAAGCCGGAAAGAAAACCATTGACGGAATTAGTTTCAATAATTTCTGTTTTGCTAGTGAACGTTTTCCATGCCAAGTATAGCATATAAGCAGCGCCAATCAGCAGCATCCCAAATTTGATTTTAGGAATGATTGAGGACAGAAGACTAACGAATAAAGTGCATAGAAGCATTACAATTGAAAAGCCACCCCAGATTCCAAGATTAAACGGCATGGATTTCTTGAACCCTAGCCGTCCAGCATTGGACATCGACATAATGTTGTTAGGCCCAGGGGTCACCGCCGTTATGATTGCATAAGTGAGAAAATTCAGCCAACTGAACATGAGCGTTGTCTCCTGTCTGGTATTGTGATATATTGGACTAAAGATACAATATAATGATTTCTGTTGTATTGTACTAGAAGTACAATATACCGTCAATATGATGAGGAGAGAATTATTTTGAACATTAATATTGCTATTTCTCACAATATTAAACAGATTCGAGAACAGAAAAAATTAACACTGGATGCAGCGGCCATCGTAACCGGGGTGTCGCGAAGTATGCTGGCACAGATAGAAAAAGGGGATGCTAATCCAACCATTTCAGTCCTGTGGAAAATTGCTAATGGATATAAAGTTACCTTCACATCCTTAGTTGAGCAATCACTAGAGCCAGCAACAATCATTCGTACTGAGGCCATTCAACCGATTGTTGAAGATGATGGTAAGTATACAAACTATCCTGCATTTATTTTTGATGAGCAACACTCGTTTGAAACCTATCGGATTTTGATCGCTCCGGGTGGTAGTCTGCAGGCGGAGCCACATCTCACTGGAACGGAAGAATTTATCACGGTGTTCGCAGGAAGTGTCCAGATTAAAGCCGCTGACGAAGCGTTTTGTCTCAATACAGGGGACTCTATCAGGTTTATGGCGGATGTACCGCATTCATACAGAAATATTGGCGAGAATGAGTGCCAGCTCAGTATGTTATTGTACTACATGAAATGAGTATCATCGGCACATTACAAATATCGATTTGATGTGAGAAAGGGGTCAATGGAATGAGCGCGGTTCACGTTATTGAAACGACGGGTCAAGACTGGGCGAACTACCTGTCCCATGAAGTAAGCGGTAACGGCATGCTGTATCTGATCGCGCTGCTCAGCGGAAAGCCCGATGCGGCGACGCTGAGTCAAGCGACAGCCGACTTGATTGCCCTGCAGCCCGTGCTGGGATGCCGTTTCGATGAAACCCGGGAGCCTCCTGTCTGGGTTCCGGTTACCGACGAAGGCGGGATTCAGGAAATCCATGCGGATACCCTGCGTCAGGGGTTGGATACGATCGTGCAAAACACGTCGGCGCAAGGGCGGCAACTGGAAGTGACGCTCCTGACCACGCCGGATCAAACGGCAATCTGTCTGCACTTTGACCATGCGGCAACCGACGGCAGCGGGGCTAAACAATGCCTGGCGCTTTTATCCCGGTGCTATCAGCAGCGCTATGACGGGCAAACGGTGCCCGGGCGTTTCTCTCTGGATCGATCCGACGGGCAGATCTATACGCGCTGCGGTTTATCCGATTATCGCATGGCGCTCAAGCGGGAAACGCCTGCAGCCGAGTCAATGATGACCGTTCCATATACCGGCATGGATGGCCGGACGGTGCAGCACTGCTGGACGTCGCTGCCACTGTCCGCCGTCAAGCATCCAGGCAGCACGGTCAATGACCGTCTGCTTGCGGCGTATGGATTAGCCCTTGCAAGGTTATGCGTGGAACCCTGTGCGATTTCGATACACATGACAATCGACCTGCGCCGATACCTTGAGGCAGAAACTGCGCCTCTTGCAAGCAATCTATCGGGGATGGCGGCTGTCAGCCTGGAAGTTGACCCGCAGGCCTCGTATCCGCATGTGCTCGCGGCGGTCCAAAGACAGACGGCGCTTCTCAAGTCGGAGCATATCGGCCTTTCCAGCGCTGCGTTAATGACCTACTTGCGAACCATGCCTTATGGGAAGGTCAAGGGCGCCTTGCTTGAAGCCGGGAGAAAGAGCCGCGTATCGGGTATGGCTGCTCCCATTCTCTCAAACCTCGGACAAATCGTTCCGGGTACCATGAGGTTCGGGAATTTGACGGTCACGAACATCATACCACTGCTGCCCGTTATGCATGCGCCCGCTTTTATGCTGGGCGTAAGTGGCTACGAAGATACGTTAACCCTTTCTGCGGGAATCTATTCTGAAGAACGGTCGGTGGAAGATATTGAGAAGCTTTTATGCGATATTCGAGGACTGCTGGAGAACGAACGCCAATTGTCCATTATTTCAGCATTGACCACCTGATCACCCCAGGCCGGACCGGATGAGCCTGAACTGGAAAAATCAGCATCACTCAGAATAACCTTGTTGCAGTTTGAGCAAAATTTGCCAGTAATCACCTGATTTTCGCCTGTTGTCCGTGCAATCCCAAATGTTAAAATGATAAAGAACAAGCGATCTGCGACGCGAACTGCGAAAAGGAAGGCCAACAATGAATACTGAAAATTCTGCTCAACAACCATCATTTCCCTGGATGAATGCTGATCTTTCGCCGCGCGAGCGGGCGCAACTGCTCGTGGCTGCCATGACCCTGGAACAGAAGATTGCCCAGCTGCATGGCTCGATGCCGACGATCAATATCTATGCTTTTAATGCCGATGAGTTCGGCAAAATGAGTGCCGAGGAACAGGAACAGCTGCTGGCCCAAATCCAGGTCCAGCGCCATGTGAAAGGAATTGAGGAACTCGGGATCCCGCGTTTCCGGATCACCAATGGTCCGGTTGGGGTGGGGATGGGCGACGGACACCCCAGTCCGCCGGCAACCGCCCTGCCGATGACGATCGGCCTGGCCGCTGGATTTGATCCGGAACTGGCCCGCGAATATGGTGATATCATCGGTTCGGAGACGGCGACCCTCGGCCAGCATGTGCTGGAGGGGCCAGGCGTCTGCCTGCACCGGACGCCGATCGCCGGCCGCAATTTCGAATATTTTTCTGAAGATCCTTACCTGTCGGGCGTGATGGGCGTCGAAGTCACCAAGGCGATCCAGGCCCATGACGTAATCGCCATGGGCAAGCACTACGTGGTCAATGACCAGGAATATGAGCGCTTCCGCACCAGTGTTGAAGTCGATGAACATGTGCTGCGCGAACTTTACCTGCTGCCGTTCGAAATGCTGGTCAAGGATGCCGACATTGCCGCCATGATGAGTTCCTACAACCGGATCCGCGGCGTCTATGCCACCGAGTACCGCTACACCTTGAATGATATCCTGCGCAGCGAGTGGGGCTTCCAGGGCTATGTCCAGTCCGACTTCTGGTCCTGCCGGTCCTGTGCCGCGTCGCTGAACGCCGGCATGGACCATGAGATGCCGGATGCCAAGTGGTGCAATGAGAAAAATGTCAAGGCGGCCCTTGAGGACACCAGCCTGGAAATCAAGACGGTTGACCGGGCCCTGGTCCGCCGCTATACCCAGATGTTCCGTTTCAACCAGTTCGAACGGCCCTATAATCCAGGCACCATCGATGCGGAAGGCCATGGCGCCAGATCCCGGAAAATCGGCGCCGGGTGCGCTGTCCTGCTGAAAAATGAAGGCGGCATGCTGCCGCTGGACCCGAAGGCATTTGCCTCCGTCGTCATCATCGGCCAGTCTGAATATGTCGATGATGCTTGCAACGGCGGTGGTGGTTCATCCAAGGTCACCCCGCTCTACACGGTCCCGCCCGTTGCCGGCATGCAGGACGTCCTGCTCGGCCTGGGCTCGGATGCCCAGGTCACCAAGCTCACCGTTGCCAAAGACCTGTCCAACCTGGAAGCGGCCAAACAGGCTGCCCGTGCGGCTGACCTGGTCGTTCTGATGGCCGGCCTGGTGGCGACTGAAGGTGCCGATCTGGCTTCGCCGAACATGAATCATAACCAGAACCAGATGCTGGATGAACTGCTCGGCCTCAATCCGCACACTGTCGTGGTCATGAAAGACAGCAGCCCCGTCCTGATGCCCTGGATCGCCAAAGCCCCGGCCGTGCTGGAGGCCTGGAACCAGGGGACCGAAGACGGCCACGTCGTCGCTGACCTGCTATTCGGTGTGGTCAATCCCTCCGGCAAAGTCCCCACCACTTATGCGGCCAATGAAGCCGACCTCCTGTACATCGGCCATACCGAACGATACCCCGGCACCGACGAGGGCAATGGCTTCCCGGTTATCCGCTATTCGGAAGGTCTCAACATGGGCTATCGCTGGTACCAGTCGCAAAATATCCAGCCCATGTTCCCGTTCGGATTCGGGCTGTCCTATACAACCTTCGCCCTGTCCGGCTTCGCAGTCACGCCGCTGCAGACGAACGGCCAGTCTCCGATCACGGTGACTGCCACTGTAACCAACACCGGCAAGGTCGAAGGGGCCGAAGTCGTCCAGGTTTATCTGGGCATTCCAATTGCGGGACAGCCGCCCAAGCGCCTGGTTGGTTTCCAGAAAGTACACCTCGCACCTGGACAATCCAGTGAAGTAACGATCACCATCGACCCGGCTGCCACCAACCATCCCCTGAGCGTCTGGGATTACTGCAGCCGCAGCTTCACCGTCAAACCGGGCGAGTACACGGTGTATCTCGGTACATCCAGCGCCGACACCCCGTACACGGCCACGGTTATAGTCGGCTGAGAACTTCCAGGCACTCCCGGGCACTTCTGAATATCTCCGAGAGCACCCATGCAACCATCTGGCGCCCGTCATGGCCAAGTACCCTGACGGGCGCCTTTGCTATTGCTGTCCATTCAATGCCCCGGCTTAAATATACTTGACTGGACTTGATTTCTTATAATCGGAAGGTGACAAGCCGACTTTATTCTTGAAAAAATTGGAGAAATAATGTTCGTCAGCGAACTGCAGTTTCAAGGCGATTTCCTTAATTGGATAGTTTGTGTTGTGCAGCAAATGCTTGGCCGTATCGATCCTGCGGCTCAATAAATAATCATATGGCGTTACATGGAACTCATTTTTAAAAATACGGATGAGCTGCGAGGAACATTTGTAAAATTGTTTGCTCATTAATTCAAGGCTGACTGGTTCCTCCACATGACTATTGAGGTAATTCATCATGGACAAGGCCAGCTGCGGGGACCGATTATTGGCACTGTCAATTGAAGTTGCAATATGGATTAATAATTCGTGAAAAACAAGCGGGATCTTTGCGGTTTCACAGCCTGACTGGTTATACTTCAGAAAGCTCAGCATTTTTTCAAAATAGGCCAGGGCGTCGATATCGGCCAGGTGAATGGTCCCAAAAGATTGTAGACTTGCAGCAAATGAACGACCAGATCGCCTTTGACCGAGAACCAGATTTTTGTCCAGGGATTTTTCGCACTGGCGTAGTATTCATGATTGCCGCCTTGCCTGAGGATGTAAATGTCGCCACGCCTGGGGGCACAAGTAAATGCGCCTTCCGTCACGACCCCTTCGCCTTCCAGGATATACTCAAAAAGGTAGAACGGAGAATTTGTCCGGACGACTCGATAACTGCCGTCACAGTAAGTCATGCCCGCCATTGTCAGGGTAAAGGCAGAATCAGTATGCAATGCCTCTGGGCAATAATAGAGGTCTTCATGCCAAGCGCTCACATTCCTCACCTCAAACAGCAGATTTTATATTCCAGGCGCCTATTAATCACATTATAATTCAATTATCAGATACATTCTACTATCAGGAGCGTTCCACTTCGAATGCAGGGAATGATTGGAGGCTACTCGCATGTCCAGAAAAGAACAGATCAAAAAGCTGCTTCGCAATGAGATCCCGGATTACACGCCGCACCATTTTGACCTGACCTTGTACATAACCGACGTCATCGCCAGACACTATGGCTTTGATCGCGAAGGTATCGAGGAATATATCGGCAACCATTTCCTGCAATTGGACTTTTCCGCGCCAGAAGGCAGAGACGGCGGCTATCGCGGAATCGAGCACCAGAACGCCATTGTTTTCGACGAGTTTGGCGTCAAATGGGATATGGCCAGCAATTATACCATTGGCGACTGGGGAATTGCCGGCAATCCGGTGCACGACCTGGACTTTGCCGGCTACACCTTTCCGGATGGCAAAGGCCAGGGCCGCTTTGAAAAAGCCAAAGCCGTCATGGCCAAGTACCCTGGCCGCTTCAACGTGATGCGGATCAATGGCCCCTTCGATTTTGCCTGGCATATCACCGGCCTCGAAGATTTCATGGTTGCGATGGCTTTAGAAGAATCCCTGACCCACCAGGCATTAGAGAAGACAACCGAGTATATCGTCAACATCATTGAAGCGATACCCGAAGGCGTCGATGCCGTGCGGATTATCGAAGACTGGGGCATGCAGAAAGGCCTGCTGTTTTCCAAGAAACACTGGATGCAATACATCTATCCGTGTTACAAAGAAATCCACAAGGCAATCCAGAAAAAGAATCTGACCGTCATGCACCACAGCTGCGGCGACATCACGGAATTATTCCCGGAAATCATTGAACTGGGCGTAGAAATCATTGACGCCCTCCAGCCGGAGGCCATGGACCTGGCGTTTATCAAGCGCGAATACGGCAAGGACATCGTTTTATTTGGCGGCCTGGGTTCGCAAAGCACGATCCCGACCGGGACCCCCGAGCAAGTCGTCAAAGAAGCTGAAAAAACGCTGGAACTACTGGGCAAAGGCGGAAAGTACATCATCGGGCCGGCTGGTTCCATCCCCTCCGAAACCCCGCTGGAAAACGTCATAGCGCTGGTCGAGTTCTGCAAAAACCTGCAAGCGACCTCGCGCTGAATCGATAGAGGTAGCTATGTTACCAAATCGGGCCGGCGAGTACAAATCAAAACGATTCATCTGTTATAAAATCGCTAAAGTTGATGCTATGGCAGGGACGGGTGGACATATCGAGGCAAAGCGAGGCGCCGCCACTGCCGCCCGGTCCGGCGCTCAATAAGATAAAATGATGGGTGTCTACTTTCTGGGGGCTAATTCGCCTTATTATTTATTATTTTGCAAATATCTTGCAATAATGGCTTTAATACTCTTGATTTTCTTATTTTTAGGTGTAAGATAGTTGTACGGATGGCAGTATATGGTGTAGTAATCAGTGACCTATGCATCATGACAATTTGAACGGGGTGATGATATGCTCATCCAATTCAGTGTCGAAAATTATAAATCATGGTTCGGGTGTCATAACCACCCTTTTTCCATTACGCACATTGCCAGACCTGTCT
>CAYVHB010000012.1:0-83863 GCA_964450865.1 uncultured Oscillospiraceae bacterium
CCCGTGCCGGTTCTGTCGATCATCAGCGCACGCGGCTGCCCCTACCGCTGTGCTTTTTGCTTTGAAGGCGGTTGCTCCAAAGATCTGCGTTCCAGGCCGGTGACGGATGTTCTGACAGAACTGGACTATCGCCTGGCTACCCGGGACGGCCCCACTTATGTCCTGTTTCAGGATGACACCTTCACGACCTCGGCGACCCGTCTGGATGCGTTGCTGGACGGGCTGAGGCGGCTCAGGGGGAAATACGATTTTGTCTGGTTCTGCGAAGGTCATGCGAGTTTTTTTGATCGATATCCTGACGCAATGCGGGCGATGGTCGGATCTGGCATGGTTCGGATGCAGATCGGCATGGAGTCCGGCTCGCAAAAAGTCCTGGATGCTTATGATAAAAGGATCACGCCTTTACTCGTCCGCAAGGTGGCTGAGCTGGCCTGGGAGGCCGGGCTGCCGCAGCTGGCCGGGAATTTCATCATTGGTGGCGCCTTTGAAGACCGCGAGACATTGGCTGCAACGGAGCGCTTTCTCCTGTCCCTGGTCAGGGATTTCCCGGGCCTGATCGAGCCTTCTACCACTTTTCTAATGCCCTTGCCAGGCACTCGCGTCACGAACGAACCAGAATCGCTGGGGCTGTTTTTCGATGATCTGGATTTCGTGACTGGACTCGAGGATTACCCGGTCAACCATACAGCGGCCCTTTCCCGCTGGGACTTGTGCACACTGCGCCGGTCGCTGCTGTCAAAGGTTCTTGACCTGATGCGGTGCCAATTTGAGCGCGGAGAAATTCCTGAACGGTTCATTCTGTCCAGTTTTGCCCTGAATTGCCGCTACCATCTGGTGAATGCCTACCTCCGGCACGTCTATACCCGGGACCAGGCAGCTGCTGCCAGCTGGGCCTGGCGCGCCAGGGCCTGGCAGATGATCGGAGCCCTGCCGGCAGCGGTGTGCACCCCCTGCCTGAGGTTGAATGACGCCTGACACAAACAGAACGCCTGGCATTGAGAATTGCCGGGCGTTCTTGTCCACGTGGTTCATGATGAATCCTGTGTACCAGAAGATCATTCAGATGCCTGATATCCGCGGGGGGGGCAGGAATCTCCTACAGAAATTGCCTATTTGACAATCCTGAGCCGGACCGTCACGTGACCGGCCGAAGGGATATCGCTGGAATTTTCAACCAGGATGTCAATCCGATTACCCTTGATAGAGCCGCCGCAATCTTCGGCGACCCGATAGCCGTAGCCTTCGATATATACTTTTGTACGATAGGGGATGACAGACGGGTCAACCGCGATAGTCCGTCCGGGGGTCGGTGTCGTGCCAATCGCCGTCGAACCGCTCTGGCCTGGCTCATCCAGGGCATAGAAGGATGCGACAAAAGTCATCCATACATAGCCGGAATCATCGGTTACGGTCGTTGTCTTTGGCTTCGGTGTCGGCCTGGGCGTTGGCCGGGGTGTTGGCCGGGGTGTTGGTGCCGGTTTCTTAGTCGGCTTCGGCGTCGGCCTGAGCGTCGGCCGGGGTGTTGGTGTCGGTTTGCTGACAACTTCCGGGGTGAGAAAATCAGACTTCAGATACCCCGTCTGGCCTGTTGCAGTCAAAACTTGTGACCATTCTGAAGTGGAATCGAGGAACGTCACGGTGTCGCCTTGCGTGATCTGGCACAGAACGGTGGTGTCTGTGCTGGGCAGTTCGCGCACATTGGCGCGGCTGACCGCAACGTACAAGGTTGTGCCCCGGGCATAGGCTGGTGCTGTCGGCAAGGGCTCGCTGGTGGTGCTGGTGACGATCGGGGTAGTCATCGATCGGCTGAAGGTCGTCTCAGGGGCAAGATCCAGATCTTCTGTCCAGTCTGTTCCCGGCTGCCCGTCAAACCCGCCGGAGCGGGCGAATGGATCCGCACCGCCCGGATCATCGGCATAGTCGGCGATCAGGGTGGCGCCGGCCCCATCAGATTGTGGCCGGGCTTCAGGAAATTGGCCAATCGCCAGCCAGGGGGCCAGGATGCCGGACCCCAGGATGACCGACACCATCATCAGCAAAAATTTCTGCCGGACCTGCTTGTTCTGTAATCGGGTCGGGCGGACTTTTCTGACAGCTGTCCCGGATTCATAGTCAAGATTGTACGCATCATTCTTTTTCATATCTTATATTTTACAGGAGTCACGGCACTGAAATAAGCAATGATCTGTGAATTTTAATCTGGCCGGCCGGCGCAATTTCAATATTGCCCGGATGTTGCCCGGCTCCCGCGGCCTGCCCGGGCCAAGGTCGCAAAATCAGGCGCATGTATGCGATCGGGCTTGTGTGGATACAGCCCGGTCCCCGCAGTCTGCTTCATTCCAGGGGAAATTGCTTCTCGTCTCAAAAATTTTGTCACATTTGCAAGAATCCGCTATAATCTAGTCACATAGTGAGCCAGGATTCAGGTCAGTAGGCGTTCATGGGGCGTAGCGGATTATGATTGCCATCCGCAGCATCATGCTGCCGGCTGAACAGTGCAAACCTTACAGAAAGCGGGGCCTTGTTTCATGAAGAACATTCCACTCTATGATGTCAGTCCTATCAAAGACCTGCGGGATATGCTGCAGCAAAGCACGCGTCAGTTTGCCGACAAGACAGCTGTCTTGACCAAGGATGCCCATGCAGCCCGGGTCAATGGTGCGGCGTCAGCTGCTTCGGCCGCCACAGACAATGCGGCTGAGGGCAGTGCGGCGGGCGGGGCGGCAAACGGTGCAGCGACGGGGAGTGCGGCCGGGGGCAAAGAACGCAGTACGCCTTATTACCCGATCACCTACCGCCAGCTGGGTCAGGATGTTGATGCCCTGGGCACCTGCTTCATGCACCAGGGCCTGGCCGGAGGGCGGGTTGCCATTCTGGCCGAGACGCGCTACGAATGGTACATCACCTATCTGGCGACCGTGAACGGGGTCGGCATCGTCGTGCCGCTGGATAAAGAACTGCCGGCGACCGAAATTGCCAACCTGCTCAACCGCTCACATTCAGATGTGCTGGTATTTTCAAAGTCCAAACTGAAGGATATCAATGCCATCCGGGACAAGATCCCCAGCGTGCGTTATTTTGTCTGCATGGACAAGCCGACGGTCACCGGCGACTTGTATTTCTGGGACTGGCTGAGCCTGGGCCAGACCCGCCTGGCCGCGGGTGACCGTTCCTTCCTGGGTGCGCCGATTGATCCGGAAGTCATGCATATCCTGCTCTTTACATCCGGCACGACCGCCCAGTCCAAGGCTGTCATGCTGTCCCACCGCAATATCTGTGTCAATCTCATGGCCATGTGCCAGATGTATATGATTACCGCTGAGGATACCTTCCTGTCGGTCCTGCCAATACATCACACTTATGAATGCACCTGCGGATTCCTCTGTCCGATCTATCGCGGCTCCGCGGTTGCGATTTGTGAGGGGCTGCGCCATATTGCCAAGAATATGGTCGAAGCCAGGCCGACAACTGTCCTCGTGGTCCCGCTGATGCTGGAGCTTTTCTACAAACGGATCATGAAAGCGGCCACTGCGGATCCGAAACTGGCCAGGAAGTTCAGGATGGGTCTTAAGATCAGCAAGGTCCTGTATAAAGTCGGCATCGACAAACGCCGCACGCTTTTCGCCAGGGTCCATGATACCTTTGGTGGCCGCTTGCGCACGATTATTGCTGGTGGCGCCGCAATTGAGCCTTCCATCCTGGCCGGGATGCGCGATCTGGGCTTCAGCTGCGTCCAGGGTTATGGCCTGACAGAATGTGCGCCGATCCTGGCCCTGAACCGGGATGTCGACTTCAAGGATGTATCGGCCGGTCTGCCGCTGCCCGGGGTTGAAGTCAGGATCGTTGATAAGGATGAAAACGGTATCGGTGAAATCATCGGCCGGGGCCCCAATGTCATGATGGGCTATTTTGAAAATGCCGAAGCCACGGCTGAGGCGATAGACAGTGATCATTTCTTCCATACCGGCGACCTCGGCTACATTGACAAGGACGGCTTTGTCATCATCACCGGCCGCAAGAAAAATGTCATTATTGCCAAGAATGGCAAGAATATTTTCCCGGAAGAAATCGAATTCAAGCTGCTCCATTACGACCTGATAGCGGAATGCCTGATCAGTGGCGAAGTGGATGCGGATGGCGAGACCCTGGTCGTGGCCGAAATTTTCCCCAATGAGGAGAAAGTCAAGGAGTTGTTCGGCGATGTCGGGCTGACCGCCGACCCGGTCCGCCAGAGGATCAACGAAATTATCCGTGAAGTCAATCACAGCCTTGTTACCTATAAGTACATCAAGCGCTTCACCCTGCGGGCGACCGAATTTGAAAAGACCACGTCCAAGAAAATCAAGCGCAAATACGCGACGACCCCGAACGCCAGTCCGTCAGCGGCCGCAGCCGGCAAACCCGGGCCTAGCGGCGGCTAAGCGATCGGAAACCTTTGCCGCCTCTGGCAATAATGCTGATAGGCAATAGGTAGCCGGAAAATCCGTACCCGATGGCGGCAAAGTGACCGGGCCGTCCCGCGTGCCACGGAAACGGCGGGGATCGCTGCCAATCCATTCTGCAACTGCAACCAGGCAAAATGACTGGTAACCGATCCGTTGAGGCCGGTTACCAGTCAGAATTCCTTTGTGACTGCCATTACAGAACTGCTCCGGCGCATCCTGTATAATCAGGTTAATCAGGTCAATCAGGATCGCGTAACCGAATAATCGAAGCAATCAGGACAGCGTAATCGATGCAACATTTATCTGTCCGTGGTGAACAAGGAGAATTTCTGTATGGTTCAATATGGTAAAAAGTTCAAGGTTGGGGCTGTTCTGGCCGGTGTTGTCGTGCTGGCCCTGCTGGTCCTGGCGGCCAAGGCCATTTTGCCCGGCCAGAGCAGCCTGGGCGGCCAGAGCGGCCAGCAGTTTGGCCAGGCAACGACAGCCAGCGCAGCCGATAACCCCGTTTATGAGCTCGTTGTCCAGGATGGCAGCGTGTCGCATCAGGCCATCGCTGACTTTACAGCTTATCTTCAATCAACCGATCAGCCGATCTTTGTTGATTTCTGGGCGGACTGGTGCTCGCCTTGCCAGAAGGCCGCCCCGACCGTCGAGAAGCTGGCTTCGGAGTATGCCGGTCGAGCCCATATTGTAAAGGTCAACGTGGATTATGCACCGGAGGTAGCCAGCGCCTATAAGGCCACGGCCATCCCGCATTTTGTGGTCATCCAGGACAGCCAGGTTGTTCAGTCCATGAGCGGCTATGGGCCGGCCAGCGACGCCAGGATGCGCAAAATGATCAACTCGGTGCTGGCTGAATAATACCCTCAGGGAGGGTGACCATGACTGTGCAGGCAAAACGCTGGCTGGTTCTGGCGGCCGGTTTATTGGCTCTTGGATTTGGCATCTGGCGTCAGGATGTCCTTTTAGTATGGCGCAAGGCAATCAACATATGTCTGGGGTGTATTGGCATTGGCTGAGAGGCAAGATCCTGTTAAAAGGCGCCAGCGTCCGCCAGGCCAGCTGCATCGCCAGCAACGATACCGCAAGTGGTTCCAGGGCCTGGCGGTCCTGGTCAGCAACAGTTATCTGGCCGGATTTTTCCGGGGGACGATCTATCAGGGACCCTTGAAGAAAATCTGTTTGCCGGGATTGAACTGTTACTCGTGTCCGGGGGCACTGGGGGCCTGTCCGCTCGGATCCCTGCAGAATTCGCTGGCTGATCCCGGACAGCGGATTTCCTTTTATGTGCTGGGGTTCCTGACGGTGACCGGTGGCTTGCTGGGACGTGCTGTCTGTGGCTGGCTGTGCCCGTTTGGCTGGTTCCAGGAACTGCTGCATCGCCTGCCTGGACGCAAGCTGCGTCCGGAGCGCCGGCCACGCCTGCATCGGTCACTTCTGGCTGGCAAATTTGGCATACTTGTCATTTTTGTTGTTCTTTTGCCGTTTGGGCCGACTTTATGGGGGCGATTCGGTGAGCCTTATTTTTGCAAGCTGATCTGTCCATCCGGCACCCTGATGGCCGGCTTGCCCTTGCTGGCAATGAATGCTGACCTGCGATCGCTGGCTGGCTGGCTGTTTGGCTGGAAAGGCCTGCTGCTGGCGATTGTCGTGACCCTGTCCATTTTTATTTCCCGGCCCTTTTGCCGCTATGCCTGTCCACTGGGCGCGCTTTACGGATTCTTCAACCGGATCAGTCTCTATCGTGTAACGGTCGATCCGGTCCGCTGCACAAACTGTGGCATTTGCACGCGCCATTGTCCGATGGCCGTGCCGGTTCCGGCCGACCCCAACGGTGCCGAGTGTATCCGCTGCGGCGAATGTGCGGCGGTCTGCCCGCATCAGGCGATCCATTGCGGCATCAAAAACGGCGCGGCCAGCCGGCCAGCGCTATCAGCACCGTCTGGCAGCCAGGACAGGCATGGTTTATAATCAAGGGGCTGACGCAGCCGAAACAATGGGCCCAGGCCAGGAGCCGCGGCAACAGGATCATGACAACGGGCCCAGGCGAGGAGTCGCGGCAACAGGGCAGATGAGCTCGATCGTTCTTTTCATTGGCTGCGTCCGGAAAGAAGGGTGGCTTTGCGAAATGTCTTGTCCTTTTTACGTGCATACCGCCGTCACCTGATTATTGGTCCGGCTTTCAAGCTGATTGAAGCGATTCTCGAGCTGCTGCTGCCGCTGGTTGTGGCCCGGATGATTGACCGCGGGATCCGCCTCGCGGACAAGGGCCTTATTTTACAGGATGGACTGCTGGGGGTGCTGCTGGCGATAATTGGCCTGGGCTGTGCCCTGGTCTGCCAGTACACTGCCTCGCTGGCCTCGCAAGGTTACGGTACAGACTTGCGCCGGACCCTGTTTGCCAGAATCCTGCATCTGCCCCAGGCTGCTGTTGAACAATTCGGCAGTGTTTCGCTGACAAATCGCCTGACCAGTGATACGGTGACCTTGCAGCAAGCCGTAGCCATGCTGATCCGCCTCGTGGTCCGGGCTCCGTTTTTAACGGTCGGCGGGGTGGTCATGGCCTGGCTGATCGACTGGCAGCTGGCCCTGATTTTTGTTTTGGTTCTCCCCCTGTTTGTGCTGGTCTTGTATAGTGTGATCAGCCGGAGTATTCCTCTCGTGCGGCTGATCCAGCAGAAGCTTGACCAGATGGTGCAGGTTCTGCTGGAGTCGCTTGACGGCAGCCGGGTAATCCGGGCTTTTGGCCGGGAAAAGGATCATCAGGCCCGCTTTGCAGCCAGCAATGACGCCGTGGCTGATGCGGCCTGGCAGGCGGGCCGGATGTCGGCCTGGCTCAATCCGGTGACGACCCTGATCCTGAACGGCGCGATCGTCGCCATCCTCTGGCTGGGTGGCTGGCGGATCGGGATCGGGCGCCTGAGTCAGGGCGAACTGATCGCTTTTATCAACTATCTGGGACAGATTCTGGCTGCCCTGATGGTGGTGGCCAATCTGGTGGTTCTGTATACAAGAGCCTACGCAGCCGGCCGGCGGGTTGAGGCTGTCCTGACCGCGCCAATCCTGCAGGATGACCTGGCCGCACCGATTATCAAGGACGAGCCGGTCACGCCGCTGCACCAGGACGAGCCGGCTGCGCCGATCCGCCAGGACGACCTGGCTGCACGGGTCCGGCAGATTGATGGAGCCTCTGCCCGTCTTGCAGCAGACCGTTCAAAGTGGAGTTCCGGCCTGGCGTTTCAGGATGTCTGTTTTACTTATCCGACTGCCAGTGCGCCGTTGTTTCAGGGCTTGTCCTTTACCATTGCCCCCGGGGCCACGCTGGGCGTCATTGGCCCGACCGGCTCTGGCAAGTCGACGCTGGTGGCCTTGCTGTTGCGCCAGCATGAAATCAGTGCTGGCGCGATCAGCTTTGCCGGCCGGTCGATTGCTGACCAGGCGCGTGCCGACTGGCTGGCCCGTGTGGCTGTAGTCCCGCAAAAGAGTGTCTTGCTGACCGGGTCCCTCGCGGATAATTTGCGCCTGGGCCAGCCGCTGGCTGCTGAGGATGACCTGTGGTGGGCCCTGACGGTGGCCCAGGCAGCCGATTTTGTCCGCGCTTTACCGAAAGGCCTGGCCACGCCCGTTGCCCAGGGTGGCCGAAATTTTTCCGGTGGCCAGCGCCAGCGTCTGGCGATTGCCCGAGCCTTGCTGGTCAGGCCAGCGCTGCTGATTCTCGACGACAGCACCAGTGCCCTGGATTATGCCACCGATGCCGCCCTGCGGCGCGCCCTGGCTGATGAGCCGCGCCTGGCTGGCCTGACCTGCCTGATCATTTCCCAGCGCGTGGCGGCTATCCGCCAGGCTGACCGGATCCTGGTGCTGGATGATGGCCAGGCGGTTGGCTTCGGGTCTCATCAGGAATTGCTGGCAACCAATGATACGTACCAGGAAATCTGTCAGTCCCAGCTGACACATCCGGAGAGCGTGACATGAGACGATCGCAGCAACCCCCACCGTCCGGGCCGGCTCAGAGGCCAGCCCTGGCCGCTGGCTGGCGTCTGTGGTCTGTGGTCCGCACACACCGACGCCTGCTGGCCTGGATTATAACCATGGCCCTGACTGGCAACCTGCTGGCTCTGCTGGGACCTTGGCTCAATGGGTTGGCAATCGACCAGATGCCGGGTCCCGATCAGGTCCTCTGGCGCCCGTTAATCGGACTTCTGCTGGTTCTGGCGACTGTCTATCTGCTCAGCAGTTTCAGTCAATGGCTGCTGGCGCGTTTAACCAGCCGCCTGACGACGACCGTCATCCATGATTTGCGTCAGGCTGTCAACGCCCGCCTGACTGAGCTGCCCTTGCGCTTTCTGGACAATCATGCCCACGGTGATCTGGCCAGCCGGATGAATCAGGACATGGAAGCTGTCGGTGATGGCCTCGTAACTGGCCTGGCTCAGCTCTTTGGTGGTCTCCTGACCCTGATTGGCTCGGTCATCCTGATGATCCGGCTCAATGCCTGGATCGCGCTGGTGATCGTAGTCCTGACGCCGGTATCTTTTCGCCTGGCCGCGCTCATTGCCAGCCGCTCCCAGAGGATGTTCCGCTGCCAATCCCGGACGACCGGTGAGCTGACTGCCTATGCCAGCGAAATAATCAGCAATCTGGCCCTGATCCAGGCCTTCCGTCACGAACAGGCCAGCACCAGCCATCTGGAGGCCCTGAATCAGAAACTATACAGGGAGGGGCAGAAGGCTCAGTTCTACTCATCCCTGACCAATCCCACGACCCGGCTTGTCAATAACCTGGCTTATCTGCTGGTCGCTGTCGTCGCCAGTCTGCTGGCCGTGGCCGGACACCTTTCGGTGGGTATTATCGCCAGCTTCCTTGGCTATGCCGCCGCTTTTGCCAGGCCAATCAACGACATCACCAGTGTGACGACCCAGCTGCAGGCTGCCCTGGCCAGCGCCAGCCGGGTCTTTACCCTGCTCGACCAGCCGCCGGAGCCAGTTGATCTGCCGGGGACTTTGGAATTACAGGTGACGACCGGCGCAGTTGAATTCCGCCGGGTCGACTTTGCCTATAATCCGGCCCAACCACTGATCCACCAGCTGGATCTGCTGGTTGAAGCGGGCAGCCTGGTGGCGATTGTCGGACCAACCGGGGCCGGCAAAACGACGCTGGTCAATTTGCTGCTGCGTTTTTATGAACTGAATGCTGGCCAGATCCTGATCGACGGCCAGGACATTGCCACCGTCAGCCGGGTCAGCCTGCGCCGGGCTTTTGGCATGGTTTTGCAGGACACCTGGCTTTTTACTGGTACGATTCGGGAAAATTTACTGCTGGCCCGTCCGGCAGCGACGCAGGACGAGATTGAGCAGGCAACTCGCGCGGCCCGGGCCGATCGCTTCATCCGGCGTTTGCCGCAAGGCTATGACACGGTCATTGGCCCGCAGACCGACCAGCTGTCGGCCGGCCAGCGCCAGTTGCTGACCATTGCCCGGGCCCTGCTGGCTGATCCGCCCTTCCTGATCCTGGACGAGGCGACTTCCAGCGTTGACACACGGACGGAGATCCAGATCCAGCGGGCCTTCCGGACCTTGCTGCGCGGCCGGACCAGCTTCGTCATCGCCCACCGCCTGTCGACGATCCGGGAGGCTGACCAGATCCTGGTTCTGGCGCACGGCCAGATTGTCGAACGGGGCTGCCACACCGATCTGCTGGCCGCCGGCGGATATTATGCCCGGCTGTATGCCAGCCAGTTTGCTGGCCAGGATATTGATTATGTTGAACATACAAAGCTTGATGGCATGGCGGGAAGCCGGGAGAAACAGGCATGAAAAAGACACTGTTACTGATTTTTGTTGTGATCGCAGCCATCTCGCTCCAGGGTAGCGTGTTTGCCGCATCCGGATCCGCCACTTCGGGTCTTTTGACCGGCAATCCAGTAACGATCAGCAGCGTGCCGGTGATTGAGGGCGGCCTGTTCCTGGACAAGGATACATCATCTTCAGCTACGGCCAGTGATGAAACATTGCAGCATGCGGTTTATCCGGAGCAGATTGACGGCTATTTCTGGCGCGACCCGCAATACCAGAACCGGCTGGCCGAACACTCGGAGAACCACTTCACAGGCCAGGCTTTGCAGACGTATGCTTCGGCCAATGTGAACATCTGGGTTTATAATGCCCGGGGGTTGGTCAATGTGGTTGCGATCGTGATCGGGGATCAGTATATCCTGGTCGGAACCGGAGGTTCCGATGCCGGGGCAACGGCAGCCAGAGCCGCCCTGGCCAGTGCGATTGCGGGCTTTGATACCTTGACATTAAATGCGATCATGATCCCGGATGATGATCCAAGAACAATAATGGGCGGCCTGGTCTGGACAAATGGTGATACTGGCATTCCAGTTTATATCCATCCCAACTGGACCGTTGTCAAGAATCTGAGATCGCAGGTAACGGCAGCCAACCATAGCCGGACCTTGAGCATGGAAGGCAATGGTGTCGCCTGGGGCCCGGACGGTTTCCTGGGGGCCGGCACGATCTTCCAGGGCGAAGACAGTCCTGCCGAGGAGACAATCAAGCCCAATGCAGTCATATCAGCTACTTCAACCACCTCGATTAATGTCAATGGCGTGAGTATCTTTCTGCTTCCGCAGGGCATTGAGTCCAGTTTCCTGATTTATCTGCCCGCGCAGAAACAAATCATTGCTGGCCAGCCCTTTGGAAATTACCTGCCCAATGTTGCACCGCTCAATTTCGCCGCTTTATCAACGTACAAGACTATCATGGCCATGAACACGATGCTTGCCCTGAACGCCACAAATCTGATGTATCTCTCCGGCTATCCCGTGATCGGTTCAGCCAACGTGACCGCGGTTCTCCAGGGGCAAAGAGATGCCCTGAGTTATATCCACCTTGAAACCGTCAGCCGGCTCAATGCTGGTGAGGACGCGGACACCATCGCCGCGACCCTGGAGCTTCCGGAAGACCTGCGTGACATGGCATGGAACCAGCCCTTTGCATCCTCGGTTGCATCAATCGTCCAATCGGTCTGTACGTCGTATCTGGGTGCCTTTGCTGGCCAGGCGACCAGTCTGACTGCGCTGGCGGCTAACCAGCGGGCTGCCTTCCTGCTTGACCTGATCGGCAGTGAAAGCCAGGCCCTGGCTAAAGCCCGGGCTTACCAGACCGCCAATGATGAGGCCCACGTACAGATGGCACTCGAGATTTCAGATGCCCTGATGCAAGTTAATCCGACTGAAGAAGCCCGCCAGCTTTATATCATTTGCCTGAAGAAACTGGCTTATATGCAGACCAGCGCCCAGGTTCGCAATTATTACCTGGCCGAGGTTGCGGCAGCCGAGGCACTGGCCGTCAACCCGGGTGATACTATCGCGCCGACATCTGTTTCAGATCTGGCGGCTTCCAGCATCACGGCGACCAGCCTGACCCTCGGCTGGACCGCGGCAACCGACAATGTGGCTGTTACAGGCTATGATATCTATTACGGATCCCGGCTGCTGGCCTCGACTGGCGGCGAAACCAGTTTCGATGTCACCGGCCTGACCGAATATACGCCTTATCAATTTATGGTCCAGGCCAGGGATGCCGCCGGCAATCTATCGGCCGCCGGCAATGTCCTGACAGTTCGCACCTGTGATGTGACGGCACCGGTTATAACGCTCAATGGCAGTAATCCGGTCACCATCCGGACCAGAACGTCCTATATCGATGCCGGGGCGACGGCCCTGGATGCCGTGGATGGTATGGTTCCCGTCACTACGGATGCCAGCGCTGTCAATCCTTGCGTTGAAGGTACTTACACGGTCCAGTATACCGCGGTCGACCAGTCCGGTAATGTGGCGAGGGCAACCCGGACGGTTATTGTCGGCGATCATGTGCCGCCGGTTATTACGCTGAAAGGTGATAATCCGTTAACCGTTGTCCTTGGCAGCCGATATATCGATGCCGGGGCGACGGCCCTGGATGCCGTGGACGGCGTCGTGAAAGTTGTCATCAACGATAAAAAAGTGAATACAGCCCGGGTGGGTCAATTTACGGTTGTGTATACTGCCAAAGACAAATCCGGTAATGTTGCGACAGCAACGCGTGTTGTTCATGTGGTAGCCGGCTAGACCAGACTGAACCCGGATCGATCAGATTCATGCGCTGGCATGAAGCGGATTGTTCATAATCGGGTGGCGCGGGTGGTCATTTTTGCGTGATTCCTGAGAAGCCGGGACCGGGTGGTTGACTTTTACGGGTGATTCAGGTTTGCTATATATATTGAATCTTGGCGGTATGAATGGTAACGTCAGGTACAGGATACGGCTACAGGATTGCTACCAAGAAATGAATGGGGGTTTATTATGAGCGTTCAAGTCCTGCCTTTTGGCCAGACTCCGACGGGTCAGGCTATCCAGAAATTTGTTCTTGAGAATAGCAATAAAATGCGCTGCAGCCTGATCAGTTATGGCGGCGCGATCCAGGAGCTCTGGGTGGCTGACCGGGAGGGCATCCTGGCCGATGTCGTGCTCGGTTATGATGACATGGATGGCTACCTGAGCAAAACAAATCCGCACCATGGGGCTCTGATTGGCCGGCATGGCAATCGGATTGAGGATGCGTCTTTCACGTTGAATGGCAAGACCTATCAGCTGGCGCGCAATAACGGCCGCAATCATCTGCACGGTGGCCCGGGCGGCTTTGATCACGTGGTCTGGCAGGGCGAAGTCCTGGTTGAAGATCCCGAGCCGTCCGTCCGTTTTACTTATTTCAGTCCGGACGGGGAAGAGGGTTATCCGGGCAATCTGCAGTGCTCTGTGGTGTATACGCTGACGCGTGACAATGCCTTGCGGATTGATTATGACGCGGTGGCTGACCAGGATACGGTGATCAATCTGACCAATCATGCCTATTTCAATCTGGCCGGTCATGGCCAGGGTTCCATTCTGGGTCACGTGCTGCAGATTGACGCCGATCATTTTACCGTTATCAATGATGAATGCCTGCCGGATGGGCAGATCGCGGCGGTGGCCGGGACGGCGCTGGATTTCCGCAATCCGAAGCCGATTGGCCGTGACATAGGCGCTGACGAAGTCCAGATTCATAATGGCAATGGCTATGATCACAATTTTGTCCTGCGTTCGCTGACCCGCGGGCTTAAGTCCTGTGCAATGGTGCGCGAACCGTCTTGTGGCCGGGTGATGACGGTAGCCACGACCCTGCCGGGCGTGCAGCTGTATACGGGCAATGCCATGAGGCCGGATACCGGCAAGGGTGGTGCTTCCTATAGCCAGCATGGCGCTTTATGTCTGGAGACGCAGTTTTTCCCGAATTCTCTGCGCCATTCGCATTTCCCCAGTCCGGTTTTCCGGGCCGGTGAGCATTTCCGGCATACGACTGTTTATCGCTTCAGCGCTGAGTAGGACAGAGATAAGCTCGGAAAATACTGCCCGGTCGGGGCCGCGCACTTCGCTCGAACAAGATCGCTGTCGCGATCAACTCGCTCGGGTGCATCGGTCCCGAACCGGGCTTTTGCGTTTGTCCTCTGCCGGGAATGGGATATGTTTGTGGGGTGGTGCGGGGTTTATATTGCTAGAGGGTGCCGTTCCAGGCTATTTCATAAATTGCCAGGATGTCGTCGTCGTGGAGCGGGCCAAAGAAACCGCAGCTGCCGTCGGGGTTGCGTTTGGTGCGGCTGGTCAGGGTTGGCAGGTCGTCGTGGGGGACGCCGAGGGCTTGCAGGCTGGTTGGCAGTCCCCAGTCGGCGAATGTCCGGGCCAGGCGCAAGACGCCAGCCCGGCCGGTTTCTTCGGGACTGGTGAAGTCCATCGGTACGCCCATGACTCGTACAGCCCACTGGGCGATGAGCATGGTGTTTGCCGGTCGTGGCAGCAGGTAGGTGAGCCAGGCTGGATAAAGGACGGCCAGGCCGGCGCCATGGGCGGTGTCGTAGCCCCCGCTGAGTTCGTGCTCGAGGGCGTGGACGCTCCAGTCTTCCTGGCGGCCCATGCCCATCAGGCCGATGTGGGCCTGGGTCGAAGCCCAGAACAGGTTGGCCTGGGCGTCGTAGTCGGTCGGATCAGCCAGGGCGCGGGGGGCTTCGGCCAGTACGGTCTGCATAACGGCTTCGCAGAGCCGGTCTGTCAGGCTGACACCGGTTGTATGGGAGAAGTAGCGTTCCATGACGTGGGACAGGATGTCGGAGGCGCCGCAGGCGGTCTGATAGGGTGGCAGGGTGAAGGTCAGTTCTGGATTGATGATTGAGAAGTCCGGCCGGTTCAGGTCGCTGCGCAAGCCGCGCTTGAGCGGTTCGCTGCTGCGCTTGATGACGCTGCTGTTGGAGGCTTCGGAGCCGGTGGCGGGCAAGGTCATGATGGTGCCCAGGCCGAGCCGGTGATGTGGTTCGCGCTTGCGGACGTAAAAATCCCAGAAATCGCCGTTGTCGCAGGCGCCAATAGCGATGGCTTTGGCTGAATCGATGGCGCTGCCGCCACCGACGCCGAGCACAAAGTCGACGCCTTCGTTTTTGCACAGCGTGATGCCTTCATAAACCAGCGTATCAAGTGGATTGGGCACGACGCCGCCGAGGGTTACATAGGGCAGGCCTGCCTGGCTGAGTGAAGCCAGGACACGTTCGAGCAGGCCGCTGCGGTTGACGGATCCGGATCCATAGTGGACCAGGACTTTGGTCGCCCCATATTGACGGGCCAGCCGGCCGGCTTCTTTTTCTGTCTGGCGGCCGACGACCAGCCGGGTTGGACTGTAGTATTCGAAGTTGAGCATCGCAGGCACCTCCTGTTGCGGTTTATTGTCAGATTTTGGCTTTGAAGCTGTCTTTGAGTGAGACGGAGCGGTTGAAGACCAGTCTGGCGGGCTGGCTGTCGGGGTCGAGGCAGAAGTAACCCAGGCGCATGAACTGGAAGGCGGCCGGGGCGGCGTAGGTGGTGAGTGAGGCTTCGACCTGGCAGTTGGCCAGGATCTGCAAGGAGTTGGGATTGAGTACATCGAGGAAGTCGCGGTCAGCGGCGTCGGGGTCGGCTACGGTGAACAGATTGTCGTAGAGGCGGACTTCGGCGGTGAGGGCGGTCCGGCTGTCGACCCAGTGGATGGTGCCTTTGACTTTACGGCCGTCGGGGGTATTGCCGCCGCGGGTGGCCGGATCGTAGGTTGCATGGACTGCCGTGACCTGGCCGTTTTCGGCGGTGTCGCAGCCGGTGCAGCGAATGACGTAGGCGGTCTTGAGGCGGACTTCGTTGCCCGGGAAGAGGCGGAAGTAGCCTTTGACCGGGGTTTGCATGAAGTCGTCGGCCTCGATCCACAGTTCGCGGGAGAAGGTGATTTCGCGCTGGCCGGCTGCCGGATCTTCCGGATTGTTTTCGATGGTGAAGGTCTCTTGCTGACCGGCGGGGTAATTGTCAATGATCAGGCGCACCGGACGCAGGACAGCCATGACCCGCGGAGCGTGCGAGTTGAGGTCTTCGCGCAGGCAATGCTCGAGAAAGCCGTAGTCGACGGTGCTGTTGACTTTGGAGACGCCGATGCGTTCGACGAAGTTGCGGATGCTGGCCGGGGTATAGCCGCGCCGCCGCAGGCCGCCGAGTGTTGGCAGGCGCGGGTCATCCCAGCCGGCGACCCGGTCGTTCTCGACCAGGTAACGCAGCTTGCGCTTGCTCATCACGGTATGGTTGATCCCGAGACGGGCGAATTCGATCTGGCGTGGCCGGGCTGGCAGGTCGAGGTTATTGGTGACCCAGTCATAAAGCGGCCGGTGATCTTCGAATTCCAGTGAGCACAGGGAATGCGTGATGTTTTCGAGCGCGTCTTCGATCGGGTGGGCGTAATCGTACATCGGGTAAATGCACCAGGTGTCACCGGTCCGGTGGTGATGAGCCCGCAGGATGCGATAGATGACCGGATCGCGCATGTTCATGTTGCCGCTGGCCATGTCGATTTTGGCGCGCAAGGTCAGTGAACCGTCCGCGAATTCGCCATTTTTCATGCGGTTGAAGAGGTCGAGGCTTTCGGCAGCTGGCCGGTCACGCCAGGGGCTGGGCTGGCCGGGGCTTGTCAGGGTGCCGCGGTTTTCGCGGATCTGTTCGGCGGTCTGCTCGCAGACGTAAGCCAGGCCCCGGCGGATCAGGTCGCAGGCCAGCTCGTACATGCGCGGGAAATAGTCCGAGGCGAAGTAGAAGCGGTCGCCCCAATCATATCCCAGCCAGTGAATATCGGCTTTGATGGCCTCGACGTATTCGACGTCTTCCTTGCTGGGATTGGTATCGTCCATCCGCAGGTTGCACTGGCCGTTATATCGTTCAGCGGTGCCGAAATCGATGACGATGGCCTTGGCGTGGCCGATGTGCAGGTAGCCATTGGGCTCGGGCGGGAAACGGGTATGGACAGCCAGGCCGGCAAACCGGCCGCCGGGAGCGAGGTCTTCATCGATCAGGTCGTGGATGAAATGACGGGGGGCGCCGGATTCAGGGCCGGCAGCGGGAGTGAGGTCGAGGTCAGGCATAGCGGGTGCCTCCTGGTACAATATAGTTATGGCCAGCCTGCAGACTGGCCGCCGGGGGTGTTGGTCCTGGACTGCTTATGTTGCAGCCAGTTGATCGGAGCCGGCCTGCAGGCGGGCCAGTGATTCGGCCCGGCCGAGGATCGTCAGGATTTCGATGGCTCCGCCAGGGGTTACTTCCTGGCCGGAGGCGGCGATGCGGACTGGCCACATCACCTGGCCGTTTTTCAGGCCCAGCTGGCTGGCCAGGCCCAGCAGCGCGTCGTGGATTGCCTGGCGGTTCCAGTCCGGCAGGCTCTGCAGGCTGGCCAGGGCCAGCGGCAGGATGGTGGCTGCCAGTTCCGGTGTGGACTTGCTTTTTTTGTTGCTGAACAGAGCCGGGGCATAGTCCTGGCGTTCGGCGAGGAAGGCGATCATCGGCCCGACCTGGGTCAGGCGGGTGACTCGCGGCTGGAGGATTTCGGCGAGCAGTTCGCTGTCATAGGGCTTGCCGGCGAAGGTGGCCTCCAGGGTCGGACGGATCAGGGCGAGGAACTGTTGCGCGGACAAGGTCCGGATGTATTCGGCGTTGAACCAGGTCAGCTTGTCATAGTCGAAGACCGCGGGTGATTTGCTGATGCCGTCGATCCGGAAGACCTGGCACAGTTCATCGAGGCTGAAGACTTCCCGGTTGTCCTGCGGACACCAGCCAAGCAGGGCGATGTAATTGACGATGGCCGCCGGCAGGTAGCCCTCGGCGACCAGGTCGGTGAAGCTGGTGGCTCCATGGCGCTTGGAGAGTTTCTTGCCGTCTTTGCCAAGAATCAGCGGCAGGTGGACGTAAGTGGGTATCTCCCAGCCGAAAGCGCTGTAGAGCAAGTTGTACTTGGGCGTCGATGACAGGTATTCGGAACCGCGGACCACGTGGGTGATGCCCATGGTATGGTCATCGACAACATTGGCAAAGTTGTAAGTCGGATAGCCGTCTGACTTGAGCAGGACCTGGTCCTCCAGCTCGCTGTTATCAACGGTTATTTCGCCGTAGACGGCATCGCTGAAGGTTGTTGTGCCGGTCAGCGGCATTTTCTGGCGAATGACAAACGGGGCGCCGGCTGCCAGGCGGGCGGCTGCCTCGGCGGCCGGCAGGTCCCGGCAGTGCCGGTCATAGCCACCGGCAAACTGGCCGGCGGCTTCGGCAACCTGGCGGACAGACTCGAGGCGCTCTTTGGCACAGAAACAATAGTAGGCCTGGCCTTCGGCTACGAGCCGTTCGGCATAAGGCCGGTAAAGTCCGAGACGCTCGCTTTGGACGTATGGCCCGCATGGGCCGCCAATGTCCGGCCCCTCGTCATGACGCAGGCCGACCTGGTCAAGTGTTCTGTAAATGATTTCGACCGCTCCTTCGACCAGGCGCTCCTGGTCGGTATCTTCGATGCGCAAGATAAATGCACCGCCCAGCGAGCGGGCTATGAGGTATTCATAGAGGGCGGTCCGGAGGTTGCCGACATGCATCAGGCCGGTCGGGCTGGGGGCATAACGGGTTCGCACGGCTGACTGCGTCATGCTGGGAAATTCCCCTTTCTGATTTCTTCACATTCGTTTACAAAAACATGTCATTTTCTGAACGCATAATATGATACCATAAGGAAATACTTTTTTGTACCAAGGAGGACTCATGTTCGGTTATGTCCGGCCCCATAAGCCGGAGTTGCTCGTCCGCGAGCTGTCTCGCTATCAGGCGGTCTACTGTGGCATCTGCAAGCAGATTGGCCACGATTATGGCCAGTTGCCGCGTCTGGCGCTGGGCTATGATCTGACTTTGCTGGGTGTTTTGCTGCTGTCGCTGACTAAAGACCAGCCTGTCCAGACCATGGAGGGCTGCATCAGCAATCCGGTGAAGAAGCGCCCCGTCCTGCGGGGCAGCCCGGTCCTGGCGCTGTGTGCGGCGCTGACGGTCCTGCTGGCCTGGCACAAGGCAGCCGATAATGCCCAGGATGAGCATCCGGTCGCTGGCCGGACCGCCCAGGTGTTGCTGTATCGGGCTTATCGCAAGGCCGCGCGGCGTTACCCGCTTTACCGGCAGCTTATTGTCCGCCAGATGCAGGCCCTGGCCGGGCTGGAGTCCGGGCCGCCCGACCTGCAGGCTGCTGGTGTTTTTGGGCAACTTCTGCAGGATATCATGCGCCAGGCTGCCCCCCTGGTTACGGCTGAGCAGGCCTTGCAGGAAGGACTGGCCCGCTTCGGATATCATCTCGGGCGATGGATCTATTGGCTGGATGCGATTGACGACCGGGCTGACGACTGTAATAATAAAAGCTGGAATCCTTTCAGCAACATGACTGAATCCGACGCCCGGGAACGGGCTCAAGAGCTGCTGGCGGCGGAGGAACTGGCCATGGACCGGGTTGCGGCTTTATTGCCGTATGAGCGTGATGCCGGATTACTGGCCAATATCGTGACCCAGGGCTTGCCAGCCGCCCGGGAGACGATCCTGTCCGGCCAGAAGCTGCCACGTATCTGATCAGGTTTCCATCAGTCGCAGGATCCTGTTCCGGTCGCGGCCCGGATAGCCTGACGTTAATCCCGGCCGTTAGCGGACTGATAATGGAATTGGCATCAAATGGCTTAATCTCGCCTTGAACCCGTACAGGACCGGTATGATCGGGTCTGGTAAGGACTGGTATAGAACAGGTTTCAGCATGCTTGTCTAATCAGCGTATAATCAAGAATCCGGCGATTGGCCAGGTACTGGCCATCAAGAAAGAAGGAACGTTCCCATGGCAAAAAGTCCTTACGAAGTCCTTGGTGTCAAGCCAGGCGCCTCGCAGGAAGAAATCAAGAAAGCCTACCGGACCCTGGTCAAGAAGTATCATCCGGACAGTTATACGGATCATCCGCTGGCTGACCTGGCCAAGGAAAAAATGCAGGAAATCAATGAAGCCTATGAGCAGCTGACCAATCCGCAACAGGCCAGCCGCCAGAGCAGCCAGTATACGGGTGGCCAGTCCGCTTCGCCGGATCAGCAGGCCTGGCAGCAATACCGGCAGCAGCAATATCAGCAGAACCAGCAGAACCAGCAGAATCAGCAGAACCAGCAGTATTCGCAATGGCGGCAGACGGGCCAGCAGGGTCCGTATTATCGCCAGAATGATGCCGATAATTGTTGTAACCAGATGGCCTGTCTGTGCTGTGCAGACTCGTGTTGTGAATGCATGGGCGGCGACCTGTGCAGTTGCTGTTGAAGCCGCGATCGATGGCCCGCCTGGTCAGCCTGGGTGGGGTCCTGACCGCCCTGATTGTCCTGCTGAATGCGGCCAGTGTCGTGATGCCAACAGCAGACCTGGCAATTTTCACATTGACATCCCTGGCGGTTGCCGTTGCGGTCATTGAACTTGGCAAGCGGCAGGCCTGGCTGGTTTTTTTCGCTGCCACCGGCCTGGTCCTGATCTGGCCGGGCTGGCTGCCCAGTTATCCGTTCTGGACTTTTTTTGGCATATTTCCAATATGCAAAGCCTTGCTGGAAAGCAGATTGAGTGTCTGGCCGGCTCGCCTGGGCAAACAGTTCATTGCGAATGTCCTGCTGATTACAGCCGCCCTTGTTTTTATGCGGATCTGGCTGACGTCCCAGGTTGTCCGTTACGGCTGGTGGCTGTGGCCGGTGCTGTTTCTGGGGCTTCAGGCGGGGATCCTGATTTATGACTACGCCCTGAGCGTGATGATCACCTTTTATCAGCACCGGTTGCATGACCGGATTCGCGGCCGCGAATAATGCGAATAAGCATTACAGGGAGAATGTCCTGCCGCTAAATTGCCGGATCAGCTGCGGCTGCGGTGTTCAAAGATCAGCAGCCGGACCAGCCGGACCAGGTGGATGCTGCCGAGCACCACCTGGTAAGCCAGGACCGCAATCAGCAGCAGCAGGCAGGCCAGGAGGACAAAAGTCAGGTTCTCATTGCTTTCCAGCTGATTCAGGGCCCGGTCAATGATCGAAATATTGGACAGGATCTGGCGGTTGGGTCCGACATCGGCGGCGATGACGGTGCCGTCCTTTAATGTGAAGATAACCTGGCCGACGACCAGGCCGCGCTGGATTGGCCGGCTGAAGGGACCCAGCGAGCGATACTGGATCGTTGATTCAAGGAAATCATCATTGACCGGGCGAACATACGTAATCGTCTTCAGGTACACGAGACCAAAAATCTCGCCGTCGATGGTCTGTTCCTGGCCACCGCTGAAGGTTTCCCCGGCCTCGACCAGGCTGCTGACTTCGTAGGCCTTGTCGCAGCCGTTATACAGGGCCAGCGTATCGGCGATCCGTTCGGACGGTTCGCCGTTGGCGACAACAGTGACCAGGTTCATGTTTTTGAATGAGCCGACGGTAATGGTGCTGGCCTGATAGCTTTTCTCGCTGTAGAAGGCGGCGGTGACTTTCTGTTCGGACCGGGTCCAGAGCGCCGAAAGCTGGTTGCGCATCGGCACGACGGTCTTGCCTTCGAGGACGAGGTATTCGCTGTCCTTGCTGATGAGTCCGGCCAGGACCGGCACCTGCATGGCCCGCGTCATCAGCCTGGCCACATCGCTGACCGTCGTAACCGGATGTTCCGCTGCACCCGGATCAATGACCGGATCACCGGTGCAATTGACAAAATGGGTAGCATTCAGATCCAGGCTGGCTGCTTTCTGATTCATCACGGCGACAAAATCCGTTTCGACGCTGGCGATCTGCTCGGCAATCGCCAGGGCTGCCGCATCGCAATCATAGAATAACAGGCGCAGCACCAGGTATTCCAGCGGGTACTTGGACCCGTTTTTCAGTTCAATCTGACCATTGACCGCCTGGGCATCCGGCAGGCTGGCTGCCTCCTTGCTGATCGTTACCATGGTATTGATAGGTAACCGCTCGCAGGCAATCAGCGCGGTCATGATCTTGGCAGCCGCGGAAATATTCATCGGCTCTTCGCTGTTTTTGGTGTACAGGCGCCGCTGGCGGCCTGTTTCGATGACGATGGCTGCCGTGCCGCTGTTGTCGACAGCCAGGTCCGGTTTCCAGATATCCGGCGTGACCGCTGCCGATTCTGCTGCCTGGGCGCTGGCCAGATTTACCTGGGCGGCGAGGACATTCCCGGCTATCAGGATCAGGATTGCCAGCACGAGCAATCCGCAGAACAGCCGCGGTGAAGGAATAAGGCGATCACGATTGGGCCTGGTTTGCCTCTGCTGGGCCATGATACGATCAGTCGCTCCTTTGTCATCCGCACACTTCAGTTGTCATCCGCACATTGCAGCTGTTTCCAGCAATCTTCAGTTGTCATCTTAACATACCTGCCGCTGTATGGATTCACCTGATATGCTGACAGGTTGCCAGAATTTTCCGGCCTGCAGACAGGTGTTTTCTGGGGGAAATGCCTGTTCATAATTACCGGTGCCAGCGACAGGGCCTGTTCAAGTTACCAGGGTACCGGCCGGCCGGCTGCGAAACTGGCTGGGGGGTACGCCCTTCTCCTTTTTGAAAACCTTGGAAAACAGCAGGGAATCCTCATAACCGACAGACAGGGCAACTTCACTGACTGTCAGGGGCGTCGCGAGCAGTTCGCAGGCTTTGTCCATGCGCAACCGGGTCAGATAGGCCTTGGGTGTCAGGTTCAGGTATTTGCGAAAAATTGAATACAGATAACTGCGGTCCAGCCCGACATGATTGGCCAGGCTGCTGATTGACAGGGGCCGCGCATAGTTGGCTGCAATGTATGCAATAGCCTGGCGCAGATATTCGGCCTGGATGGTCTCGCCGCCTTCCGCTCGCCGGCGGCCCGGTTCCTCACCCAGGGTGGCCATGAACTCATACAGAAGGCCGGTCCGGCGCAGATCATGGGTGCGCTCCGGCCCGGATACAGCAAGCATACGCCGGATCATGTCCTGATAAGGCGCCAGTTCAGCCAGCTCAATGATCGGATAGCGTACCGATAAACCGGCCTGGAGGCACAGGCTTTCGGCCTTGAGGCCCGCAAACCCGATCCAGATATAGCTCCACGGGTTTGAACCGTCAGCTGAATAGTAAACGATTTCGCCGGGATTGATCAGAAATGCCTGGCCGGTTCCCAGCATATAAGTTGTGCCCCGGGTTGTAAACTGGCCGATACCATCTGTAATGATATGGATGATATAGCGATCGCGGATTCCCGGGCCCCACTGGTGTAGCGGCGCACAATCCTCAATCCCGTAATTGACAACATAAAGGTCGGTCAGCATCTGTTCGTCGAATGTATATTTCTCCAACATAACAACCTCCCGCGGACAGAATCTGCGGCTGGCGCAATAACATGCTTTTTATCATTCTAGCATGATTAACCAGTGGTGTTAACAACAAGGCGCCGGGTGTGGCCGGGTATTTTGGAACGCAAATTGGCTAATGTGGAAAATTACGACTAAAATGATGATTTTTGCGTATATTCAAAGGGCTGTTGTTATCTTGAAAACAGCCGTCATTTGCTTTTATAATCTGTTAACAAGTATTAGATATGCAACGTGGCCTGTTAATAGAGAATCACACTCAAACCTGATTCAGATGGAGGAGACATGGAAGCAGACGGAATTGACCTGTCCGAACTGGAGCGAACAATATCGGTTGAACGATTAACCACTTTACAGTGCGGGCCACTGCGTATCGTGATGACTTCAGATCCGCTGGACCTGAATCAGGATATTCAGGATATTCATACGAGTTATGAATTTTTACTTCCCCTGACGCATATTCCCCGCTTTCAGATTGAAAAGAAGCTATTTGAACTGAAAGCCGGGCAGCTGGTTGTGATTGTTCCCGGACAGCGGCATGGCCTGGGCAATCCCGTCAAGATGGCCAGTTTCATCATCATGATGTACCAGTCCAGTTACCTCGAGGAATTGTTCACGAAGATCTATCAGACTGATGACCGGCGTTTTCGCAATGATCACCGCATCGTGCCAGCTGACGTGCAGATGATCCTGGTCAATCTGATTCAGGAACATCAGGAACGCCGGCCGGGTTGTGATTTGCTGATCAGCCACCTGAGTGAATACCTGGCAATCTTGCTGATCCGCCATTATGGCCAGACTCATGCAAACCGCTATGCCGGCCCGCTGCGCACGCTGAAGGAAAGCCAGCTGCGCTTCCGGCCCGTTATTGAATATATGAATAATCACCTGAATGAAAAAATCAACATTGACCAGCTGGCCGAGATGACACAAATGAATCGGTACCACTTCATCCGCTGCTTCCGCGAGGCTTTTGGTGACAGTCCTTACGGATATCTGACGACGATGCGCATCGCCCAGGCCAAGCGGCTGCTGGCGCAGACCCGGCTGGGTGCCGGCGAGATTGCCGCCCAGTGCGGCTTCTTTTCGGCCAGCCGTTTTTCGTCCGCTTTCCATAAACATACGGGTTATTCACCCAGTCAGTATCGTAGCCAGGCTGTTGAAGGGATCGATTTTCCGGAAAATGACCCCAGACCATAAGCGGAGCCGCTTGCACGCAGGCAAAGCGGTTTACGCGAAAGCGGAGCCGCTCCGTTATTTGGCAGCCGTTCCCGGCCGATTTGTGATTGCACCCGATCGGTAACTGCCCCCTGATTCAGGAAACTCCCGCGTCAATATTCGCCTGCTGCCCCCGATTGAAGAGTCCCCCTGGCATGACCTGGCACCCGCCTGGATTTTGTCAGGGGTTCTTTTGCATGGCTGCTTGACAAGTCCGGCAAATGCCTGTATGATCCTACTAAATCATACAGGATTACTTGGAATAGATTCCAGTAACCAAGCAGGAGGGCTTTCATGGCACAGGATAATAAAAAACAATATGGCTTCACTACCCGCTCGATCCATGCCGGCCAGCAGAGCGATCCGACGACCGGGTCGCGGGCTGTGCCGATTTATCAGACCAGCTCCTATGTTTTTGAAGATACCCAGCATGGCGCCGATCTGTTCAATTTGAGCCGCCCGGGAAATATCTATACGCGGATCATGAATCCGACAACGGCGGTGCTTGAGGAGCGGATGGCCTCTCTCGAGGGCGGCATCGGCGCCCTGGCCGTAGCCTCCGGCATGGCGGCGATCACCTATTCCATCCTCAACCTGGCCGGCAGCGGCGACGAGATCGTGGCCGCCTCGACACTTTACGGTGGCACTTATAATTTGCTGGCCAATACCTTGCCGCACTACGGAATCCGGACCCGCTTTGTCAATCCGGATGACCTGGACAGTTTCGTGGCTGCGACCAACGAACAGACCAAGGCCTGGTATATCGAATCCATTGGCAATCCCAGTTCCAACCTGGTTGACCTGCAGGCACTGGCCGATCGGGCGCACGCCCGGGGCGTACCCCTGATTGTCGATAATACCTTTGGTACGCCATACCTGATCCGCCCGATCGAGCACGGTGCGGATATCGTGGTCCATTCGGCGACTAAGTTCATTGGCGGTCACGGTACATCTATCGGCGGCATCATTGTTGACGCCGGCCGGTTCGATTACGCGAGCGGCCGTTTCCCGCTTCTGTCCGAGCCCGATCCAAGTTATCATGGCCTGCGTTATGCGCCTGATCTTGGTGCTGCTGCCTATATCCTGCGGGCGCGGGTCGCCCTGTTGCGTGATACCGGAGCGGCGATGAGTCCGTTCAATGCCTGGATGTTTATCCAGGGACTGGAGACCTTGCCCCTGCGTGTCGCACGCCACGTGGAAAATGCCGAAAAGGTCGCATCTTTCCTCGCCAATCATCCCAAGGTCAGCTGGGTCTGCTACCCCGGCCTGCCAGGTGACCGTTATCATGCCCTGGCCCAGCGCTACCTGCCGCGGGGAACCGGTTCGATCTTTACCTTTGGCGTTAAAGGGGACAAGGCCGCGGCTGTGCGCCTGATTGATGGACTGGAGCTGTTTTCGCTGCTGGCCAATGTTGCCGATGCCAAGTCGCTGGTCATTCACCCCGCCAGCACGACCCATTCGCAGATGAACGATGCCGAGCTGGCTGCTGCCGGGATTTCACCGGAATTGATCCGCTTGTCCGTTGGCCTGGAAGATGCCGAGGACCTGATCGCCGATCTGGAAAAGGCCCTGGCCGCGGTTTGAACAGGGGTGAAGATCCATGCGCATATCGACCCGTGGTATTTATGCCCTGGAAGCCATGCTGGCGATCAGCCTGCAAGATCCGGACGAGCGGATCAGCGTGCGCCAGATCAGTGCCCTGACAGGTTTATCCGACAGTTATCTGGAACAGATTTTTGCCCTGCTCAAGCAGGCTGGCCTGGTCATCAGCAACCGTGGCAATCGTGGCGGCTATTACCTGGCACGACCCGGCAGCCAGATCTCGGTTGGAGATGTGCTGCGGGCTGCTGAAGGTTCCCTGCACCCGGTTCACTGCCTGCCCGAAGGGCCTGATTCATGCGATCGGTTTGACAGTTGCCTGACCCGGCCGCTGTGGCTGACGCTGGACAAGGAGATCAATCATTTTGTCAACTCGATTTCCCTCGCTGAACTGGTCGCGCGTTATCGGCAGGGCCACTATGACCTGGCGCTGGACTACACAATCTGAATCGGATTCTGCGCTCAGGTCTGATGGCAAGGCAGGAACAGCTCGACCCGCTCAGGTCTGGTGGCACGGCAGGAACGGGCGCTTGCTGTCAGATGCCGCGGCCTGTGCAGACACCAGGGGGAAGCGTCAGGAGAAAGTATGATGAAGCTATCGACAAAATGCCGCTATGGGTTGCGTTCCTTGCTGGATCTGGCGATCCATGCCCGCGATGGCCATGTTGCGCTGCACCAGATCGCCCAGCGCCAAGGTCTGTCGCTGAAATACCTGGAACAGGATTTCGCTACTTTGCGCAAGGCTGGATTCGTTCGCAGTGTCAAGGGCGCTCAGGGGGGATATGTGCTGGCCAGGCCGCCGGAACAGATCCGGGTTGGTGATGTGATCACAGCGCTCGAAGGCGATCTGTTCCTGATCGATGTCAGCCAGGGCCGCGCCGGTGAACATGCCTTGCGCCGCTGCCTGCTAGCCGAGATCTGGCAGCCGCTCAGCCAGCGGATCCAGGTGACCATGAACCAGATCAGCCTGGCGGATCTCGTGACAAGGTACCGGGATAATCAGCAGGAAGAGCCCATGTATTATATCTGAATGTTACCGGCTACGGCCGGCGCCGCAGACCCTGAAACTGGCGCCGGCCGTTTCTTTTATTTACAAGATGCTGAATCTGCAAGTTATTTTTTGCTAAATTTCAGTAATGCGCTGATTCTTGCTGATTCATTTGTTGATTACAATCTTTTTTGATGACAGAGCGCGCCATGCCGTGATAACATAGATCTTGCCATCTATGTTATCTGAAGGAGCGTTCTGCATGCTTTTAACTGGTCAATCCTGCGATCGGGAGTATCCCATTCATGTTCAGGCCGGCTGTATTGGTCAATTGAACCGGCTTTTGCCGCAATTGACTGAGCATCACCGCCTGATAATCGTGACGGACCGTGAAGTCACCGGTCTTCACCTCGCCCGCTTCCAGCAGCAGATCACAGCCCTCGGTCTCAAGACTTTAGCTGTGACTACTGACGGGTCAGAGGCTGGCAAGAACCTGGATTCCGTCAAGCAAGTCTATGAACAGCTGCTCGATATGGAATTGACAAGCCGCGACTGCCTGCTGGCCCTTGGTGGTGGCAGTGTCATCGACCTGACGGCCTTTGTTGCTGCCACCTTCCTGGGGGGGGTCGATTATGTTCAGGTTCCGACGTCCTTGCTGGCCATGGTGGATTCTTCAATCAGCCTGACCAGCCGACTGAATTTTCGCAGCAGCAAGAACCTGATCGGTGTTCCCAACAATCCTCTCGCCGTCTTCGTCGATCCGGACTTCCTGCAGACCCTGCCGCCCAAGCATCTGGCCAATGGATATGCCCAGATCATCCAGTCCGGCTATCTCCAGGACGAACAGCTGATCAGCAGCCTGGAATCGGGGACCTGGGACCGCCCGGAGATTATTTTCAAAGCGATTGCCGCCAAGATTGCCGTCATGAAACGTGATCCGCGCCTGCTGCAGTTCGGCCAGCCAGTTGGTGATGCCATCGAAGGCCATTTCCGGTTTCTGAAATATATGCATGGTGAGGCCCTGGCGCTGGGCATGCTGGCAGCTTCGCCCAATGACCGCTTGCGCCAGCTGCTGGTTCGTTTTCATTTGCCAGTGACCATTGAAGGCGTAGCCCCGGAGACCCTGATCAAGCGCATGGCCCGCAATTGTGCTTTGCATGGTGACACGATCGACCTGGTACGGGTCAGCCAGCCCTGCCAGCCTGTTATCGAGACCTTGCAGGTCAGCACCCTGGATCCGGTCCTGTCCGGATTGATTCATGCTATCAGCCCGTCCGGCCAGGGCAATTGACCAGCCGGCCGCAAGCTTGCAGTTTGCGCCAACACCACGTAAAATAAGAGTGTTTTGGAGGCGCATTCATCATGAGTATGAAGCAGACACCTGTATTGATGCACCAGACCAGTCGCTGGCTGGCCTGGCTGCTGGTTTTTATCATGTTCCTGCCGCTGGTTGCCTGTTCCGCGACCGACAGTCCGGCCACCAGTGATCTGCCGGCCGATTTTGGCAGCTATGGCTCGGAAATGGCCCTGGAGCTGGCTGACCGGTTTCCGCTGCGCAGTCCCGGTTCGAGCCAGGAGAGCAAGGCGGCCGCCTGGATTGCCGATGCCTTCAATGATCTTGGCTATGATCCCCAGACCGTGACTTTCAGCTTCAAGGATACGGCCGGCCAGCAGCAGCAGTCAGCCAATGTTGTCGTTATCGTCAAGGGGACCGGCTTTAAGGAGACTGATGTCAATGGCCAGACATCAACGGTCAGCCGCCAGGTGGTGGTTGGCGCCCATTATGACGTGGCTGTTTCCGCAGCCGATGTAGCCGCGGCCAAGACTGCGAATTCAACCACCAAAAGCTCGAAAAATTCAATCAGCGGCGTGCCAGAGCCAACGCTGGCTGATTTTGACGGGATTCACGACAATGCATCCGGGATTGGCACCCTGCTGCTGATTGCCCGCCAGCTCAAGAGCGAACTGCCCCGATATGATGTCGTTCTGGTAGCCTTCGGAGCCGCAGAAGCCGGCCTGGCTGGCGCCAGCGCTTATGTGAAAAGCCTCGATACCGCCGCGCTGGCTAAAACCGACGCCATGTATAATATTGAAGCGATTTATGCCGGCGATAAGGTCTATGCCCATGCCGGACAGAACTCGGTCCTGCCCAACGATCAGAAAATCTATGAAAAGCGGCGCAAACTCTACGAAGTAACCGACATCTTTTACGAATATACGCTCAATACACTGAATAAATTCAATCTCAACACCAATCAGTCGTCGATTGAGGTGCCCTGGCCGGATGACAAAACCACCGCGTTGTACCGGGAGTGGACTTTGCACGAGTCTGATCACACGCCATTTGACAAGCTGGGTATCCCGATCGTCTATTTTGAATCATTTGATTATGACCGGACCAAGCTGAGCAGCATGAAGGAAAGCGCGAATCCGGCTTTTACTTCAACCAAGGGTGCCATACGCCATACCCGCTTTGATTCGACGGCCTTCCTGCAGGCCCTGCTAAACCAGAAAAATATCACGGCAGCTGTGACCACGACAACAACGACTGCTCCGGCCAGGACAACCAAGGCCAGCAAGACAACACCAGCCGCCACAGCGACAGCCAGCCCGACGCCGGCTGCTGCCCCGACGGTCAGTCCGGCCGCGAATGTTGATCAGCTGACCCGGCGGATCAACAACATCGCCTTCCTGATCGTCAAAGCGGCGCAGAAGGAATAAGGCGGGTCCGCTGCAATCCTGCATGGCCTGCAGCACGGAATGGCACTGATTGCTGCGCAGAGGGAGCAGGGCAGGTCCGCTGCAGCGGCATGCCCGACCGGCATTACGCCCGGGGGTTACATGATTGTAACGCTCACAATGGAACAGTGCGGTTAGCGAAGGCCAGGCTGGCCGCGATGGTAGACCCGGAAAGGAGCCATTCAGATGCTGCTGGGTGTTCATCTCAGGAATTTCGGAGTCCTGCATGATGTGCAGATCGGGATTCAGGCCGATACGCTGCAAAGCCAGGCTGCCGGCTGGCCGCTGATGCCGCTGACCGCGCTCATCGGCCGCAACAGTACCGGCAAGAGCTCCTTGTTCGATGCCCTGTCTTTCCTTAGCGATTGCCAGCGCCACGGGGTCCAGTATGCCTCGACTGCGCATGGCCGTGGCGGATTTGCCCGTCTTCTGACGGTCGGCAATTGCCGCTCGATATATTTTGAGCTCCTGATCCATCTGGAGTCCGTGCATTATTATCTGGCCTACCAGCTGGAGCTGACCTGTGACGGCCATGGCCGGCCGCGGGTTGCCAATGAGTCGGTACGCAAGATCTGGCAGCGCGACGATGGTTCCTGGCAAGATCACGTGCTGCTGGCCATGCAGAATGGTCGCGGCCAGGTTTATCTGGATGGCCAGATCCGCAAGGCCGGCGTCAGTGACAACAAATATCCGGCCCTGGCCGCTTACGGCTCGCTGATTGATTATCCGGAGCTGCAGCAGCTCCACATGCAGCTCGACCGCTGGTACTTCTGCCAGCTGGGAGCTTTGCGCAATGGCCACGCCCGGCCGGAAAGCGGCGGGCATAAACACCTCAATGCGACTTGCGACAATGTGGCAAATGTCCTGACTTACTATCGGACTGAGCATCCGCGGGCTTATCGGGACATGATCCGCCGCATCAGCGAGAAGATGCCCAACGGCCGGCCCGTGGCTGACGCCTTTGCCGCCGGTGAACTGACCTCGGGCAGCATGAAGCTGTTTACCTTCCTGCTGCTGCTCGCTGACCCGCTGCCCCGGCCGCTGATTTGCCTGGAGCAGCCGGACGGGGATCTCTATCATGACATGGTTGACGCCCTGGCTTTCGAAATGCGTGATTATACCATGCGTCATCCGGATTGCCAGATCCTGTTTACGACGCACAGCCCCTATATCCTGGAAGCCATGCAGCCTGCTGAAGTCTGGGTGTTCGAGCGCCGGGAAGAAGGCGGTGAAGATGCGCCGGGCCGGCATTTCGCCAAGGCTCGCTGTGTTGGCGCAGACCCGCTGGTTTCGGCCATGTACAAGCAGGGAGTCGGTATGGGCGCAATGTGGTACGGCGGCCATTTTGAGTCCCGCAATCTGGCTGACGAGTCCTCGGCGCGGTGACGGCATGCATATTGAAGTACTCAGCGAAGACAAATCTGGCGGCCTGACGCTGGAGTTCCTGATGGCTACGATCCTGGCTGGCCTGGCGGCGAATCATACCTATGTCGTTCGCCCGCATCGTGGCAAGGGGACCATGCCGCACAATGAGTGGCAGCGGCCGGGCCGGCTGGCCAGTGGCCTGATGGATCTGCTGCCGGCCAAGGTCCGGGCTTATGCCATGACTTATCAGCCGCAGGATCTGCTGCTGATCGTGGTGATGGATGCCGATGCCGATGATCCGGTTGAAATTCAGGACAGCCTGGAACGGATCGTCCATAAATTTGGCGGTGATCTGCCTTTCGTGATCGGTGTTTCGGTTGAGGAAATCGAAGCCTGGCTGCTGGGCGATCCGGCCGCGATCCGCCAGGCCTATCCGCGGGCCAGCCTGAAGCGGCTGGCTGCCTATCAGCAGGACAGTGTCTGTGGGACCTGGGAGTTCCTGGCGGGGGTGTTGCTCGGTCGCGATGCCGAGAAAGCCATCCAGATTGGTTATCCGGCCATTGGCCAGTATAAACAGGAATGGGCCCGCAATATTGCGCCCCATCTGGATCCGCGGCGCAATGTTTCGCCAAGTTTCCAGCGGTTTTACCAGCGTCTGATCCAGCAGCTGGCCCAGGCTGAACCCGACGCCGCTGGCCCGCCAGATCCGGCACCCTAAGCCGGACAGCCGCGATGCCGATTTCACAGCCCAATGATGTACCGGCCGGGATGGGCCGCAGCCCGGGTCACGAACCTGCCGGGGCGGCCTATATTCATCTGCCTTTTTGCCGGCGCAAATGCCAATATTGCGACTTTATTTCATTTGCTGATTATCAGGCCTGGCAGCCGGCCTATCTGCAAGCCCTGCAGGCCGAAATCAGCGCCGTCGGCCGCTGGGCCCGGGAACAGGGCCTTGTCCGGCCGCTGACTTCGGTTTTCTTTGGCGGTGGCACACCGACCCTGCTGCCGGCTGCCGACCTGGCCTCTCTCCTCGATCAGCTGCACCTGGCCTTTGGCCTGGATCCTGCTGCCGAGGTCACGATTGAAGCCAATCCGGGCACAGTCAGTCCGGCCAGCCTGGCTACGTTGCGGTCGGCCGGTTTTAACCGGATCAGCCTGGGGTTGCAGGCGGCCCAGGCGCACCTGCTGCAGAGACTGGGCCGGATCCATTCTGCCCGGGATTTTGTCGACAGTGTCAGGGCGGCCCGGACGGCTGGCTTTACACGGATCAGCGCGGACCTGATGATTGGCCTGCCCGGCCAGACCCTCGCAGATGTCCGGCAGACGCTGGATCTGCTGCTTAGCCTGCCCATCGAGCATGTATCGTTTTACTCCCTGATTATCGAGCCAGATACGCCTTTCTATGACCATTATGCCGATCACCCGGAACGCCTGCCTGATGAGGACCTGGAACGGGCCATGTATGACCTGGTTCGGACGACCCTGGCTGCCCATGGCCTCGAGCCTTATGAAATCAGTAATGCGGCCCGGCCCGGCGCTGCCTGCCGCCATAATCTCGTCTATTGGCGGGCCCGGCCCTACTATGGCTTTGGCGTGGCTGCCCACAGCTATCTGGCCGGGGTTCGGCGCGGCAATACGGCTGACCTGGCGACCTGGCTGGCCGTCTGGGCCCCTTGCAGCAGCCAGCAGACACCAGCACCCGCGCCATCCATGACGGCTGATACCCGGACTGGCCAGCCCGTCCAGCCAGGCTGCCCCGGTTGGCCTTTTTCAGCCGTTGTCTCGCAAGAATCAATATCGCCGTTTGAAGAGATGCGGGAAGTCATGCTGCTGGGTCTGCGCCTGACGGCCGGCGTACGCTGGGCTGATTTTTCATCAGCCTTCGGCCAGGATGCGCGTATTGTTTTTGCTTCTGAACTGGCAGACCTGCAGCGCCGCGGATTGATCGATACCGACACTGACGGCGTTCGCCTGAGCCGGATTGGACTCGACCTGGCCAATCAGGTGTTCATGGCTTTTGTCTGATCCGGCCGCTTCTGGCTAATCGTTCAAAAAAGGTTCACAGGTGTTTCAAGTTTTTGGCCAACTGTTGATTGACAAGGCTGCGGGTTGATGCTAAATTGTCTTTAGCACTCGAGAGCTTCGAGTGCTAAAGGGACCAGCCCGCCGGCCAGGCGGGCCCGCAGTCCTCCGGGCAGCCGGCAATCCGGTCCGCTCGAATCAATCAGGGAGATAATCAGATCCACTATGTCACTGGATGACCGGAAAAAGCAGATATTGAAGGCGATCGTTGACGATTATATCGAAACGGCTGAGCCTGTTGGCTCGAAAAGCCTGGTCAGCCGGCATAATTTTCACGTCAGCCCGGCTACGGTACGCAATGAAATGGCTGAACTTGAAGCGCTGGGCTATCTGGAGCAGCCGCATACCTCGGCCGGCCGGGTACCATCGGATAAAGGCTATCGGGCCTATGTGGACAGCCTGATGCAGGTTGAGGATTTACCGGTCCAGGAAGCGGAAAGTATCCGCCGGTACCTGCAGGAGAACATGACGGAAGTCACCAACCTGATCCGCAAGGCGTCCCTGATCCTTTCCGAAACCACGGCTTATACGTCGGTTGTGCTTTCACCGACTTACCATAAGAGTCATCTCAAGCAGATCAAGATGCTGATGATCGAGCCGGGGCGTGCCCTGGTTGTGGTGGTGCTGTCAGCCGGGGTAGTCAAGGATCGCCTGGTCCGGATTCCCGACATGCTCGACGCCGCCCAGCTGATGCAGATAGCCACGGCGATCGAAGACGGCCTGGCCGGCATGACGCTCGAGGACATAACCCTCGTGACCATCGCCACGGCCGCCCGGGCGACCCCGCTGCCGGATTCACTGCTCAATCAGGTGCTGTATGAGGCCTATGTGGCCATCAAGCAGGCCGACAACCTGGAGCTTTACCTGGATGGCAGTCACAAGCTGCTGGCCTACCCGGAGTTCGCCGATGTCAGCAAGGCCCGCTCAGCTCTTGATACACTGGCCCGTGATGGTATTGTGGCCGGTTATCTCAGTGAGATCAAGGATACCGAGTCCCTGACAGCCGATGGCTTTGTGTCTGCGGCAGGCCCCGTATCCGCTGAAAGCCGGACTCCCGGTGCAGCCCTGAGCCTCTTGACCAATGACTGCAAGGCCCGCCCCGCCTATATGATCCGCATCGGCCAGGAAATCACCCTGGAGGGCTTCAAGGATTGCAGTTTTGTCACAACTACGTACAAGATCGGTGACACTTGTGCCGGCCGTATCGGGGTCATCGGACCTCGCCGCATGGCCTACGCCAAGGTCATCTCCCATATCAATTTTGTCAAAATGACCCTCAATGAACAGATCAGACGCCTCGCCAGCGGTGAGGCCCGAATGGAGGAATCGACGCCATGAAGAAGAGCCAGAAATTCCAGCCGCCTGATGAGCAGCCAGACCAGGTTTTCGTCAATGCTGAACCGCCGGCTGACGAGCCGATGCTGGAAGGTCCGCCGGTCGAGGAGATCGCCGACCCGACCCTCGTCTGGCAGGAGAACCTGGCAGCCCGGGAGCAAGAACTCGCCGAGGTATCCGACAAGTATCTGCGCCTGCGCGCGGAATATGACAATTTCCGCCGCCGGACACAAAAAGAAAAGGACTCGCTTTATCAGGATTCGGTCGTTCTGGTCGTCAAGGAATGGCTGCCTGTCATAGACAATCTTGAGCGGGCAATCCTGGCCGCCAGTGAAAGCCGGAGCGAGGAAGCCCGCAATATCCTGACCGGGGTCCTGATGATCCAGAAACAGGCCCAGGAAGTCCTGAGCCGGCTGAACGTGGTGGAGATTGATTGTCTTGGCAAGCCTTTTGATCCAAACCAGCAAAACGCTGTCATGCACGTTGACGATGACACGGCAGGCCCGGCCACGGTCGTTGAAGTGTTCCAGAAAGGCTATCGCCGCGACGACCGGGTCATTCGCCACAGCATTGTCAAAGTCGCCAACTAGCTGCAGCCATCATCCGGATCCGCCAGCATAAAAATAAAACAGGTAAACAGACCAGTCAGGACAGACTTTAACAACAGATAAATAACAACAGACCAGCCGCAACAGACTTACAGAATCATGCTTGGACAGCTGATTGATATTCAGGAGGATTAGCAAAAATGGGTAAAATTATCGGTATTGACCTTGGTACAACCAATTCCTGCGTCGCAGTCATGGAAGGCGGCGAGCCCGTCGTCATCCCGAATGCCGAAGGCAGCCGGACGACTCCTTCCGTCGTCGCGTTTTCCAAAAGTGGCGAACGCCTGGTTGGCCAGGTTGCCAAGCGCCAGGCCGTCACCAACCCGGACCGCACCGTTATCTCCATCAAACGTGAAATGGGCACCAACCATAAGGTAACCATCGACAATAAACACTACACCCCCCAGGAAATTTCGGCCATGGTCCTGCAAAAGCTTAAAGCCGATGCCGAAGCTTATCTGGGTGAGACTGTCACACAAGCCGTTATCACGGTTCCGGCTTACTTCAGTGACTCCCAGCGCCAGGCGACCAAGGACGCCGGCAAGATCGCCGGCCTCGAAGTGCTGCGCATCATCAATGAACCGACGGCCGCCTCGCTGGCTTATGGCCTGGACAAGGAAAATGACCAGAAGATCCTGGTTTTCGACCTTGGCGGCGGTACCTTTGACGTCTCGGTCCTTGAAATTGGCGATGGCGTCTTCGAAGTGCTGGCGACCAACGGCAACAACCGCCTCGGTGGCGATGACTTCGACCTGCGCGTCGTGGACTGGATGGTCACCAATTTCAAAAAGGACCAGGGCATCGACCTGCGCAATGACAAGATGGCCATGCAGCGCCTGCGTGAAGCCGCCGAGAAAGCCAAGATCGAGCTCTCCGGTGTCACCAGCACCAGCATCAACCTGCCTTATATCACAGCTGACGCCTCGGGGCCCAAACACCTGGACATGACCCTGAGCCGCGCCAAGTTTGACGAGCTGACCCTGGACCTCGTTGAGAAAACAATGGGCCCGCTGCGCAACGCGATTAACGATTCCGGCCTCAAGCCCGCCGATATTGAGAAGATCCTGCTCGTTGGCGGCTCGACCCGCACACCGGCGGTCCAGGATGCGGTTCGCAAGTTCTTTGGCAAAGACCCCTTCAAGGGCATTAATCCCGATGAATGTGTCGCCATCGGGGCCGCGATCCAGGGCGCTGTGCTCAGCGGTGACGTGACCGGCCTGCTCCTGCTCGACGTCACGCCGCTGTCGCTGGGTATCGAGACCATGGGCGGCGTCTTCACCAAGATCATTGACCGCAACACCACGATCCCCGCCAAGAAGAGCCAGGTGTTTTCGACGGCCGCTGATGGCCAGACTTCGGTTGAAGTCCATGTGCTGCAGGGCGAACGCGAAATGGCCCAGTACAACAAGTCGCTCGGCAAATTCATGCTCGACGGCATCGCACCGGCGCCGCGTGGTGTTCCGCAGATTGAAATCACCTATGATATCGATGCCAATGGTATCGTCCACGTCTCGGCCAAGGATCTTGGCACGGGCCGCGAACAGCACATCACCATCACCGCCTCAACCAATCTGACCGATGACGAAATTGATCGCGCCGTCAAGGATGCCGAACGTTTCGCCGCCGAAGACAAGGCCAAGAAGGACGAGGTCGATACGCGCAATGCCGCTGACTCGGCTGTCTACCAGGCTGAGAAAACACTCAAGGAAATGGGCGACAAGCTCGACGCCGGCGACCGTTCGGCCGTTGAGTCGGCCGTTGAAAAGCTGAAAGGTTCTATTGCCGCCAATAATACCGCAGCCATGAAAACCGATACCGAAGCCCTGCAGCAGGCTTTCTACAAGGCCAGCGAAAAGCTCTACCAGCAGCATGGCGGCCAGCCCGGCGGTCCTGATTTCGGTGGCCAGGCCGGACCGGGTCCCGAGCCCGGCGCTGGCGGCTTCAAGGATGCCGGTGGCGACCGCTGACAGAAAAACGCTGCACAGCCGTTTCCTGATTCACAACATGACTGATTGTCCCGCCCTGAATGCACGCATCAGAGCAAGCTATACCTGATTCACAACATAACCGGATTGTCCCGCCCTGGCCCATGGTCCGGGCGGGATTTGTCCGTCATTCATAGGAGGATCTCTAGTGCCTGATAAGCGCGATTATTATGAAGTGCTGGGTGTGTCCCGCAATGCGACCGACGATGAGCTCAAGAAAGCGTACCGCAAGCTGGCCAAGCAATACCACCCCGACCTCAATCCCGGCGACAAAGCGGCCGAAGCCAGTTTCAAGGAAGTCAACGAGGCCTATGCGGTCCTCAGTGACGCGGAAAAAAGGCGTAATTACGATCAATATGGCCATGCCGGTGTAGACGGCCAGGGCTTTGGCGGGTTCAACGGAGGCGGCATCAACATCGACCTCGAGGACCTGTTCGGTTCGTTTTTTGGCGGGGCTTTTGGCGGCGGTTCCAAACAACGCGGCGGCCCACAGCGCGGGGCCAATTTGAAATATCGCATGAACCTTGATTTCATGGAGGCGGCCTTCGGTATTGAGCGGACGATTCAGATCAATAAAGAAGATCTCTGTGATGCTTGCAAAGGGCAAGGCACCCGTGATGGTTCAACCCCCGACAAGTGCCAGACCTGCCACGGGACCGGCCAGGTCAGTGCCCGCCAGCAGACGATGTTCGGCACCGTCATGACGCAGCGCCCCTGCTCGGCTTGCGGCGGCAAAGGTACTGTGGTCAAGGATCCCTGCCCGGACTGCCGGGGCCAGGGCCGGCGCAACAAGGCCAAGACCTTGTCAGTCAAGGTGCCGGCCGGAATCAATGAAGGTGAAATGCTGACGGTGCGCAATGAAGGTGAACCCGGTTCGGCCGGGGGCCCGTATGGTGATCTGTACATCGAGATTCATATCAAGCCGCACCCGATCTTCCAGCGTGAAGGTAACAACACCTATTGTGAAGTGCCGATCACCTTTGCCCAGGCTACGCTGGGTGCTGATATTGAAATCCCGACTATTGACGGGCCTTACAATTTCCATCTTAAAGAGGGTACCCAGCCCGGTGACAGCTTTACCATCCGCAATAAGGGAATTCCCTATCTCAATCGCAATAATGCCCGCGGCGACCACCAGTTCCGGGTTATCCTCGAAGTACCCAAGCATTTAAGTGATCAGCAGAAGGAAATCCTGCGCCAGTTCGAGCAGAGCTGCTCCGAGAAAAATTACCAGAAACGCGGCAGCTTCTTCAGCAAGATCAAAGATCTGTTCAAGTAAATGGCAAGAACCTGGCGAGAAGATAAATGGTGGTGCTACGGCTATACTAAAGATAAGTTGACAAAATGAATCAGGCATGAGACAAGCAGGCATGAAAAAATCTGTTCAGGAGGCATCCCATGGATTTGATTGATCGCTACATTTATGCCGTGGTCCGCCATTTGCCGGTTTCCCGGCGCAATGAAATCGAGAAAGAGCTGCGCAGCCTGATTGCTGACAGGCTGCGGGATGCAGCGGCCAAATCGGCTGCCGGGCCCGCTGCGGGTGCCGACAGCCAGGCCACTGGTGCCGCGCCAGAAGATGTGCATCAAGCGGTACCGGCCGCACCCGATCCGGCAGCCGTGGAAGCTGTGCTGCAAAAGCTTGGTGATCCCCGGCGCCTGGCTGATCATTACCGTGGCGCAGCCCGCTATATCATCGGGCCATTGTTCTATGATCTGTACTGGCTTGTTTTGCGGATTGTCCTGATCGCCGTAGCCTTTGGCATCACCCTGGCCATGGGCATCGAGTTCGCTTTATCGCCGCAAGGTGGCCTGCTGCCGGCTGTCAGCGGCTGGCTGGGCGCACTTTACCAGGCCTTGCTGGGTGGTTTTGCCTGGGTGACGCTGATATTTTTTATCAATGAACGATACAATGAAAAGGCCCGGGCCGGGCTTGGCAGGCAAGGCGAACAGTGGCATCCCCGCCAATTGCAGCCAGTGCCGGCGCGCGCTTCGCAGCTCAAGCGTGCTGACCCGATCCTGGCCATCATCTTCACCCTGCTGATCATGATCATCCTGAATATCAATCCGGATGTGATCGGGATCTACATTTCAGACCCCGGCAGCACGGTGGCAATCCCGTTGTTTCACCCGGTCACCATCCGCGGTTATCTGCCCTGGATTAACCTGGTCATGGGCCTGACGATCCTTGTTGAATGCATCCGCCTGATCCTGGGTCACTGGACGGTCAGCCTGACCTTTCTTTATGCGACCGGCAAAGTCCCGCCGCTGGTGCTCTGGGTCTGGATGTTGTCCGATCCGGCCTTGCTCAATCCGGACTTTCTCACGGCGATCCGCCAGGTTATGGGCGAAACCGCACTGGCCACCCATTTCGAGACCCAGGTCCTGAAGATCATGATCATCATTGCGATAGCAGGCTTTGTGATCGACCTGATCTCCCTGGTCGTCCGGGCGATCCGCCTGACTGTTCAGCAACGGCCGGCCATGCTACAATAAACCGTCCAGGTAATAGTGCGGGAGGCCCCGGATACGCTCTCTGGAACTGAATGCGGACATAACTGTTTTGTTTGAACAGGGGGCCCCGGATACGCTGTCTGGAACTGAATGCGGATATAGCTGTTTATATTTGAACAGGGGGCCCCTGATGCGCTGGCTGGAACTCAGTATTGATACAACCCATGATGCCCAGGAATTGATCACCGACTTTTTGTCTGGCCTGGGCGCGGACGGCGTACAGGTCCAGGATGCCGCCGAGATCCGCGAGATACTGGCAGATCCGGCCAGCCTGACCTATGCCGACGAGGCGTTTGTAGACAGTCTGGACGAGACTGTCCATATCAGGGCGTACTTTGTGGAATTCCCCGAGGGGGTGCGGCGCAATGGCGACATCAGCTTTACGACCGACGCACTTTATGACGATGTACCCAAGATCTATGTGCCCCTGGCTGACCTTGAACAGCTGATCAGAACCAAACTGACTGATTTTGCTGAGTTTCTGCCGATTGGCCCGGGCTATCTGGGCTGGCGGGAAGTCCAGGAGGAGGACTGGGCGGATGGCTGGAAGCAGTATTACCAGACCTTGCATCTGACGTCACGACTGGTGATTAATCCCAGCTGGCTTGATTACGAGGCGCGACCTGGCGAGATCGTCATTTCCCTGGATCCGGGCAGCGCTTTCGGCACCGGCACCCACGAGACGACCGCTCAGTGTGCTGAATTGCTCGATGAGCTGCTGCTGCCCGGTGACCGGGTTCTTGACCTGGGTTGTGGCAGCGGCATTCTGGCGATTATTTCCGCCCGCCTTGGCGCCGGATCAGTCGAGGCCATTGACATCGACCAGCTGGCTGTTGATGTGGCGCGGGAGAATTGCCGGGTTAATCAGGTTACAATAGACTGCCATGCCGGGGAAATCCAGCAGGCCCGCGCTGCTGATTATGACCTGATTGTGGCCAACATCATTGCCGATGTCATCAGCGCCATCCTGCCCGCAGTCCCCGGCCGCCTGGTGGCCGAGGGCTTGTTTATCGCCTCGGGTGTTATCGCGGATAAAGCTGCCGCCGTTGTCAACGCCGGCCGTCAAGCCGGACTGGAGCTGGTTCTCCAGCGCGAACGCAATGACTGGTGGGCTTTTGTCTTCCAGAAACCGGCAAACTGACGCTGATTTTCCTTGTGTCAATCGATTGCAAGCTACAATTGGGCAGACATGTGATAAAATGGACAGACAAGGAACGCGGAGCGACCGCATCCAATTTACAGGTGAGGTGAAGTGCCATGTATGATGTCACAGCAATCGGTGAAGTGTTGATCGATTTTACCCCGGCCGGTTTATCAGCCCAGAATAATCCGCTCTTTGAACAGAATCCCGGCGGAGCCCCGGCCAATGTGCTGGCCTGCCTGAGCAAGCTGGGCCTTAGCACAGCCTTTATCGGCAAGGTGGGTGCTGATCAGTTCGGTGTGTTCCTGAAAAAGACCCTGGACTCGGTCGGGGTTTCGACTCAGGGCCTGGTCACGACGGACCGCTGCGGCACAACTTTGGCCTTTGTCCATCTCAGCGAGACCGGCGATCGTTCGTTTTCCTTTTACCGGGATCCCGGCGCTGACTTGCTGCTTGAACCGGCTGAATTATCCTACCAGCTGATCGACGATTGCCGGATCTTCCATTTTGGCTCGGTATCGATGACCGGCGAGCCGTCGGCCAGTGCGACGCTGGCTGCCGTGCGTTACGCCAAGGACCAGGGCAAGATCATATCCTACGATCCGAATCTGCGCCTGCGTCTGTGGTCATCACCGACGACTGCCAAGGCCGGCATTCTTTCAGCAATGCCTCTTGCCGATATTGTCAAGATTTCCGAAGAGGAGCTGCTGTTCCTGACCGGTGAGACTGACCTTGAACGCGGTGCCCAGGCGCTGATTGCAGACTATGACTTGCAGCTGGTGCTGATCACCCTCGGCCCGGATGGCGCTTTCGCCTGCAGCCGTCAGGGCATGGGCCGCCGGCCGACTTATGATGTAAAAGTTGTTGATACGACCGGGGCTGGCGATGCCTTTACCGGCGGTTTCCTGTATCAGCTGCTGCAGTCCGGCAAACAGCCGGCTGAATTAAGCAGCGAGGATCTCGACCAGTTCCTGGCTTTTGCCAATGCCGTCGGTTCACTGACCACGACCCGCAAGGGGGCGATTCCGGCACTGCCGGATGCCGCCGCCATTGCCGCCTGCATGGCCACAGACAGCGCCGGCTGAGCAATCCGAAAGCTGGGCGGGCAAGCCCACACCTGTCGCTTTTTTACGACTATACCATGATTATCAAGGCCGGTCTGGACGATGTTCAGGCCGGCTTTTGTTACTTGCTCCACACAAGACCCTGCCGTGATCCAGTTTCATCAGGTGGCCGCCTATCCAGCCACATGGCATTACCGCCCGGATTTTGCATCAGGGCCCATCGGCTCACCGTGATGCAATAACTGGCACATGATCCAGCCACAATGACATTTCACCCCGGACTTTCCACGGTGTGATCGCATCATAAATAACTCATAATATAACCATGACTGACTGATATTTGTTGTATATTCTCGTCAGTCAATCCATGCTATAATTGCAATATAACCAAAGACGGCTTGCAATCTTCAGCGTTCTGCACTATAATCAACCCAGCGAACGTCTTAAACGTTTACGGATCAATAGCGGAGGGTTCCCATGGCCAAAGTCTTGAAAGCCAATGAAATGAAAAAATGCATCGGCTGCTTTACCTGCATGAATATCTGTTCCATTGTCAATCGCCAGAATCATTCATTGACCAAGAGCGCCATTAAAGTGCGCACCAGCGGCGGCATGACCGGACGGTTCGTGGCAATTGTCTGTATTGCCTGTGAAGACCCGGCCTGCATGGAGGCCTGTCCGAGCGGCGCCCTGGTCAAGCGGGAAGGTGGCGGCGTCCTGCTTGACGCGGACAAGTGCATCGGCTGTCACCGCTGCGAAACAGCCTGTATCATGCAGGCCGTTTTCTGGGATGACGAGCTGCAAAAGCCGATCATCTGCCGTCATTGCGGTTCCTGCGCCCGTTTTTGCCCGCATAAATGCCTGAATATGCAGGAGGTGTAACGTCATGATCAATGAGAAATTCATCCGCGTCCTGTATGTCAACCTGACGACGAGCAAAGTGCGCATTGAGCAACGTGAAGACTTGCTGCCTTATCTGGGTGAAGTGGGAATTGCGGCCAAGCTGCTTGATGAGAACATGCACCCGGAACTTGATCCGCTCCATCCGGACCAGCCGATTATTTTTGCCATCGGGGCCGGCACCTGGGTTTTCCCGGTCCTGACGAAAACCGTAGCGATGTTTGTTTCTCCGCTGACGGGGGAACTGGGCGAATCTTACGCGGGCGGCCGCCTGGCGATGACCATGCTGATGGCTGGCTACGACGCCATCGTCATTACCGGTCAGTCCCCTAAAGCCACAGCGCTCGTAATCCGCAACAATGACGTCAATCTCCGTGATGCCCGCGCCATGTGGGGCCTGGACAGTGAACCGGCCGGCATGGCGATCCGCGACCGCCTGACCGGCAGCGGCAAGCGCAGCATTATCCGAATTGGTCCGGCCGGTGAGAGCCAGGTGGCCTTTGCCAGTGTCTGTGTCGATTCTTATCGCCATTTTGGTCGCCTGGGCCTGGGCGCCACAATGGGCAGCAAGAATTTAAAGGCAATGGTGGTGACCGGGGACCGGACGATCCCGATCCAGAATACGCCGAAATATTTCAAGGTGTATCAGCAGATATACAAGAAGTGTACCAGTACCGACATGATGGCCAAGTACCACGATGCCGGCACGCCGGCCGGTGTCCTGCCGCTCAATGCCTCCAATTCGCTGCCAACGCTGAATCTGCGCCAGACCAGCTATGAACACGCCGAGGCGATTTCCGGCGATACCTTTGCCCGCAAGAACCTAGTCCGCAAGGTAGCCTGCACCGGCTGTCCGGTCGGCTGTATTCACATTGGCATGTTCCGCCGTGAATTCGACAAGGGGCACGAGTATGAGGCGATTAATGTCGTCTATGACTATGAACTGATCTTTGCCCTCGGCAGCTTCCTGGGTGTCAAGTCCAGTGATGAAGTCATTCATCTGATTGACGAAGTCGAGGAGACCGGCATGGATGCCATCAGCACGGGCGTCTGTCTCGGCTGGGCCACCGAAGCGCTGGAAACAGGCCTGATTACCCAGGAGCAGACGATCGTGCCGCTGGCCTGGGGCAATACGGACGCCTACCTGAAGGCGATCCGCCTGCTGGCGAAGGGCAAGAACCAGTTCTACCGGGATCTGGGCAAGGGCTCCAAATATGCAGCCTCTGTTTATGGCGGCGCCGATTTTGCCATGCAGTTTGGTGGCAATGAAATGCCGGGCTACCATACGGGTTATGCCTCGGTGGTTGGCTTCTCCGTGGCTTCGCGTCATTCGCATCTTGATAACGGCGGCTATATGATTGATCAGTCGCTCAAGGAATTTGACGAGGACAAAGTTGTCAACCGGATTTTCTTTGAGGAATATGACCGCTGCATGGTCAATTGTATCGGCATGTGCATGTTCGCCCGCAAGGTTTATGATCACCAGACGATCCTCGACGCCCTGAACAGCATTGGTTATGAATTGACGGATCAGGACCTGCATGATATTGGCAAACGAGTCCTGCGCCTCAAGCTGAGGATCAAGGAGCGCCTCGGCTTCAAACAGAAGGATGTCCGGCTGCCCAAGCGCTTCTTCCAGACGACCACCATGCATGGCCAGGTCGATGAGGCCACGGTTTATCGCATGATCGACAAATACATCGCCCGGACCGAGGCCTTGTTGCAGGAATCTGATCCCGGGCTCGAGGCAGCGCTGGCCAGAATTGCTGAAAAAGCAGCCCAGAAACCGGGAGCCGGCAAAGCGGCCCGGGTTGCTGGCGCAAAATCGGCCGGTCCGGCCGCTGATAATCCATGAGTTCAGGCGATCCGGATACAGCTGCTGCCGGGCCGGAAAGTTGCCGGGCCCGGCGAGGCGCCAATCCAGCCATGTCAGCAGCGGCGTCAACTGGTATTTTGTCTGCAGCCGGACCGGCCATACTGGCCGGCCTGGCTGAGCCTGGCTCAGCGATAGAGACAGGAACAAAGCCAATGACAGATGGTCAGGCAGAGACGAGGTCATTGGCCAGGCCAGGGCCAGATTGGCCGCCTGATCCGGCATCGTTTTATGTCCGTCAGATTGTTCTGCCGGAAATTGGCCAGGCCGGTCAGCAGCGGCTGCGTGCAGCCAGTGTCCTTGTCATTGGCGCCGGTGGCCTCGGCTCGCCTTTATTGCTGAACCTGGCCGGAGCGGGCATCGGCCGGATCGGTGTCGTAGATGATGATATTGTATCGGCCAGCAATCTCAATCGCCAGTTTCTGTATACAGTCGCCGATATTGGCCAGGCAAAAGCCGTACTGGCCGGCCAGCGGTTGCAAGCTTACCATCCGGATCTGGCTATTGAAACTTTTCCGGACCGCCTGAAGCCCGATCTGGCCCGCAGTTTGTTTCCCCGTTATGATCTCATCGTTGCGGCTGTTGACACGCAGGCGACCCGCCGCCTGATCAATCATGTCTGCTGTGAACTGGGAAAGCCTTTTGTTGACGGGGGTATTCGCGGTTTTTCCGGTTATGTGACGCTGGTTGAGCCGGGGCAGACCCCTTGCTATGACTGCCTGTTTGGCCTAGGCGATCTGCCCTGGGATACGCCGCCACTGGCAGGGCGCAGCCAGCCCGGTGCGCTGGGTGCCACGGCCAGCGTGATCGCTTCGCAGGAAGCCATGCTGGCCATTGTATACTTGCTGGGGCATGGTAATCCGCTGGCTGCGACGTTGCTTTATTACGATGGCCTGGCCATGGACTGCCGGCGTGTCACTGTCGAACGGACGTCCGGTTGCCAGGCTTGCAGCGGGCTGTTTCGCCAGCAGGGAGTGTCATATATCTGAAATGGCCCGGAGCGGCACGAGCCGGGCCATCATCTGCATCAGTACGGACCGGCATCAGCATAAACATGCTTAAGCGCGTGAAAGATAATCCGTGAAAGATAATCGAGGTATGCCATGAAGATTCAGTATTTTGCCCAGTTTCGTGACCTGACCGGCTGCGGTGAGCAGACATTGGCCAGTCCGCCGGATGTCCGTCAGCTGATCTCATATCTGGGGGCTCAATATGGTGAGCCGATGCGCCGGCTCTTGTTTGACGAATCCGGGGCCGGCATTCATCCGGATGTTTTCTTTCTGGTAAATGGCCGGCATTTGCGTCAGCTGAACGGCCTGGAAACAGTCCTGCATGATGCTGATACGGTATCGATCCTGACCATCACTGAAGCCGGCTGACAGGAAGCCGGCCATCACGGAGTGAACGGGTTGATTGCCGTCAGACCAGCATTCAGCAAGCCGGCTGCCTGTCTTTCATTTAAAACCGGCTGGCAGCCGGCTTTTTACCGAAAACCATTTTATTCAAATGTCAGTTATTTTCATTGACGACGATCACCTCGATCCGGTCACCCGGACGAATGGTTCCGCCTTCGAGTACGCGGGCGAAAATTCCTTCCCGCGGCATGACACAATCGCCGACCTGATGGTAAATGGCGCAGTGGCGGTGGCATTCCTTGCCGATCTGGGTGACTTCGAACAGGCAGGGGCCGATGCGAAACTGGCTGCCAACCGGCAGTTCGTAGAGTGTTATGCCTTCGGTTGTGATGTTCTCGGCAAACTTGCCGGTACAAAGCCCTTCAATACCCAGCTGCTCGATTTTCCGGATGCTTTCGAGCCCCAGCAGGGAAACCTGGCGATGCCAATTGCCACCGTGGGCATCTCCTTCAAGGCCAAAACCGACAATGAAATGGCCCTCCGGAATTGTTTCCTTGGGAACACCTTTGCGGATGCTGCGATTAATGGCAATAACTTGAGCCATGGCTGCTTTCCTTTCATCCTGTAGACGGCCGATCCGGTCGTAACAATCGATCCGATCCTGATATGCGTCCAGATCCTGGCAGGTTATCAGATCCGCTGGTAATGTCCGGAGCGGCCACCACTTTTTTCCAGCAGTTCGATCCGCTCGATGATCATGGATCGGTCGACGGCCTTGGCCATGTCATAGAGGGTCAGCGCGGCAACAGATACGGCAGTCAGTGCTTCCATCTCGACGCCTGTGCGCCAGACAGTCCGGACCGTTGCCTCGATCCGCAGCAGATCCGGTTCCTGGGGCCAGATCTTGACCTCCACACCGTCGATTGGCAGTGGATGGCATAATGGGATCAGGTCTGCCGTTTTCTTGGCAGCCATGATGCCGGCCAGGCGGGCTGTAGCCAGCACATCACCTTTCGGCAGGACACCTTTCATGATCATCTGCAACGTCGCCGGTTCCAGCCGCAGGCGGGCGCCGGCCCGGGCGATGCGCAAGGTATCAGGCTTGGCGGCAATATCAACCATATGGGCTTCGCCTGACTCGTTCAGATGCGTCAATTCGATGTGCTCGGACATATGATTCCTCCTGGCCGGTGCAATTACCGCATGATCTGTTTTTATGTACCTAATATTTGCCTGAACCATAGCGTTTATTTACTGAGCCGGTCACCCGGCGGAGACGGTGGCGTTTTTCCTCCAGCTGGCAATGGGACCGGACTGACTCAACCGCCGGTCTGGTCCATGCTGCGTTGTGGCTGAAAGGATGAGCTGAACTGATGACCTTCCGGTTTGGCCCATATTGTATCATGAATCAGCTGCAGCAGCACTTGCGGGTCACTGTTAGCCAGGGCTGGCCGGAGGTCCACTTCACCGAGATCACCCAGGCAGGGCTTGAGCCGGCCGTCGGAGGTGATCCGGATCCGGTTGCAGTCCTGGCAGAAACGATGGGAGATCGGCCGGATAAAGCCAACTGTACCCAGATAGCCAGGTAAGCGGAAATCCTCAGATGGTTGCCCGGGATAGGCCGGGGGCATGCGCTGCAACTGCGGATAGCGGGCCAGGATTTCTGTGCCGGTTACCAGGCGGTCCGGGTCGCGGCCGATATCATTCATGGGCATCAGCTCAATGAAACGCACCGTCAGCGGCCGGTCACGGGTTAAGCTGATCAGGTCGTCAATTTCATCGTCATTCATGCCCCGGACGAGGACGGTATTGAGCTTGACCGGGGTCAGGCCTGCGGCCAGGCAGGCATCGATCCCGGCCAGGACCGGATCGAGCCGGCCCCCGCCGGTGATCTGCTGATAGCGACCGGCCTGCAGGGAATCCAGTGAAATATTGATCCGCATCAGGCCAGCCGCCTTGAGTGCCGCGGCCCGTTCGGCCAGACCCTGGCCATTGGTTGTCAGCGACAGGTCGGTCACAGCCGGTTCATCGCGGATCGCAGCGATAATCGCCTCCAGGTCGGGCCGCATCAGCGGTTCACCACCCGTCAGGCGGATCTTGCTGATCCCCAGGGCCGTCACCGCGGTTACAATCTGGCGGATCTGGGCGACGGTCAGGAGCATCGGATCCTGGCCGGGTCCCTGCCCGCCCGGACAATGCCCCGGCCGGCAATAAAAGCAGTTCAGATTGCAGCGCTGGGTCACGGATAATCGCAGATAGGTGATTTCTCTGTTTCGATGGTCAAGCATGGGGCGGTACCGCGCTGGCCTGGCCCATGTCAGCCTGACCCTTGCTGTCAGTGTGAACCGTGTCAGATGGCATACCGCTGGCCGGACCTGCCTGGCCGGCAGCCGGCCAGATGACACGGCCCGGTGTAACCAGCCGATAACCACCCAGCTGCTCCAGTCGCTGGCTGAACGCCGGCGATTGCAGGATTTTTAAAAACCGCTGCACTGCCGGGGTATCCCAGGCACTGGCCAGGATCAGGAAGTCATATTGCTCCTCGCCAGCCGGCAAGAAATCAAGGCCGAATATCCGGGCTGCGGCGAGAATCCCCAGACCCGCGTCGGCACTGCCGCTGGCGATCTGGGCCGCTACGGCTGTATGGGTCAGTTCCTCGCGGGTGTAACCATTGATCCGGGCTGGTACCAGGCCATCCTGGTGCAGCAGGTAATCGAGCAGCAGGCGGGTCCCTGCACCATTCTGGCGGTTCACATAGCGCAAGTCGCGCACCGCAATGTCAGCAAGCCCGGCAATGCCCAGCGGATTGCCCGCTGCCACCAGCAGACCCTGCTGACGCCGGACTCCTTCGACCAGGATCACGCCACCGCGCGGGAAGTAACGCTCAACAAAGGGCACATTGTATTGGCCGCTGTCTGCGTCCAGCAGATGGATACCCGCCAGATGGGCCTCGCCGCGCCTGATAGCCATGATGCCACCGAGGCTGCCGGCATGGCTGGAGCTGACAGTAGCCTGGCGACCGAATTGCCGATGAAACAGATCGGCGCACTCATCGAGCAGGGGGTCATGGCTGCCGATGATGCAAAGCGCCTGTTCGATCAGGGCCAGTGGCCGAAGCAGGCGGATTGTCACCTTCGATCCTGCCTCCAGGCCCTCGCTGTCCCGGGCGATAACCAGGATCCCGTCCGCCTTGACATAGCTGGTGACCAGGCCGGCGCCGCGTTCCAGCGGACTGGCGACCAGCTGGCCGCCAACCTGGCCGAGGCGAACCCGGATGTATTCCTGGTACTTCAGTGATGAAACGATCCGCCGGGTCAATGTGGCGATGACCTGGGGCTGCTCGGGTATATCCAGCGCAAACAGCTGCTGCAGGACCGGCCGGACGATCTCTTCCAGCACGATCAGGCCGGATACGGCATAGCCGGGCAGGCCGATTACCGCAACCGGGCCGCAATGGCCGAGAATGGCCGGTTTGCCGGGACGGATTGCCAGTCCGTGGTGGGTAACCTGGCCCAGGCTGGCCACCACAGTTGTTGTATAATCGTCACGTCCGGCTGACGAACCGGCCAGGATGCAGACAAGATCATGATCAGCACAAGCTGCGGCCAGCGCGGTCTGCAGCTGTTGCGGGTCATCGGGCACGATTGCGCCGATCGTAACCGCGGCGCCCCAGCTTTGCAGCAGGCTGGCAAATATTGTTGAATTGAAGTCGGGTATTTCCCCGGGCCGGGGTGGCTGATCGGCTGGAACGATTTCATCACCGGTCGGAATCAAGGCGACACGCGGCCGGCCAACGACGGTGACCGCCTGGATGCCGCCGGCCAGCAGCGCGCCCAGGGCGGCGGGGGTCAGCTGCGTGCCACCGGGCAGCAGCATATCACCGGCACAAAAATCCTCACCGATCTGCCGGATGTGCTGCCACGGTGTCGCTGGCGCCAGCAGGCGGGCCCGCTGGCCAAGCCAGATGACATCCTCGATCATGACAACGGCATCCATGCCGGCCGGCAATGCTTCGCCCGTGTCAACAACCGCAAAATCGGCCGGATTGAGATCGACCGGGCTCGTTTCGCTGGCGCCAAAGGTCAGGCCGGCCCGCAGGGCAATCCCGTCCATGGCGCAAGCCAGGTAGTGCGGTACACTGCTGCGGGCATATACGGCCTGCGCGGTCACGCGCCCGGCTGCCAGTGGTACGGCAACGGCTTCCGGCCGCCAGCTGACACCTGCCTGCCGCAAATGCTCCAGATAGCTGGCCAGCGCGGTAGCCAGCGGGGTATTGGTCAGATATTGATGGGACATCGAAAACCTCCCGGTTCAATTCGGCCCAGGGCCAGTGCGACCGGCCGGGACAAGCTTCAGGCAGCTGGCCGGCACGAGATACTGAACAGATACCTAAAGCAAATACACCGATACCGGCGCACCCTGTGGCAATCCTTCACAATCGCGGGGAATCCGGATGTAGCCGTCGCTGCGGCTGAGCAGGGTGATCAGGCCGGATTTGGCAAAGACTGGCACGGCCAGCGGTTGCTCACCGTTCTGCAAAGTGACCAGGACAAACTCCTCACGTCCGTGATTGGAGGGAATCCGGCAGGCAGTCATAGCCTGGACGGTCGGCTTGTACAGCGGCTGGCTGCCTTGCAGCCAGGCCAGGACAGGCCCGGCCAGCCATTGGGCCATAAACCAGGCGGCGACCGGATGGCCGGGCAGGCCGAGTACCAGCTTGCCGTTACAGACGCCTGCCATGGTCGGTTTGCCGGGTTTGACGGCGATTCCGTGTAAAATGACCCCCGGCTCACCGAGCGAATTGATAGCCGCGGCTACATAGTCACGGGTTCCGACCGAGCTGCCACCGGAAACCAGGACCAGGTCACAGGTTCCGAGTGCCTGTCCGAGCGCCTGCTGCAGGTTTGTCAGGTCATCACGAACAATCCCGGAAAAAACGGGCTCGCCACCATGCAGCCGGATGGTTTCAGCCAGGGTATAGCGATTGACATCATAGATCTGGCCGGGCCCCGGCCGGGTATCCAGTTCAATCAGTTCATCACCGGTGGACAGGATAGCGACCCGCGGTCGCCGGACAACTGGCACGGTTGCCAGGCCCAGGGCCGCGAGCGTGCCCAGGTCTGTTGCGTTCAGGCGGCGGCCAGCCCTGAATACGGTCGTGCCGGCAGTGACATCATCGCCCTGGCGTGTCAGGTGCGTGCCGGGTGATACGGATTGGCTGACCTGGCGCAGTCCGTCGCCAAGGTCTTCAACCTGCTCGATCATAACCATGGCATCAGCGCCCGCCGGCAATTCGCCTCCCGTCGGAACATAAGCACATTGTCCGGGCTGCAGCCTGAATTCAACCGGCCGCCCCATCTGTACCTCTCCCTGATACGCCAGGATAGCCGGAATGGTTTCACTGGCTCCAAACGTATCAGCCGCCCATACGGCCAGGCCATCGACCTGCGAACGGCAAAACGGCGGTACATCCTCGCTGGCTTTAACCGGAGCAGCCAGAATCCGCCCGCCAGCGCGCTGCAGGGGCAGCTGTTCACAGTCTGCCAGCGTCCGGATGTGCTGGCGGATCAGGTTCAGGCTTTGCGCGATATCATGGACGAGCAACATGATAAATATCCCTTTCCGATTCGATCCGATCCGATCCTATCCCATGCGATTCAGTCAACTCCTGTTCAAGGATTTCCTGGCCAGTATCAGGTGACCGGTACGTCTGGGTGATAACGCAGAAACAGGTCCAGCTGCGGCTGGCCTGTTTGCGTGGATAAAAAACTGGATGCCCCGCGGAAGAGCAGCTGGCCCTGGTCCAGAAACAATATCTCCCGGGTCATCAGCCGGGCCAGGCTGATCTGGTGGGTAGCCAGCACGAGCAGGCAGTTCGTCGTGTCCAGGTATTCAATGAGAACGGTTTCCAGACTGGCCAATCCCTGCAGATCCATGTGGTTGGCTGGTTCATCGAGCAGGATTATCCGCCGCGGAACAACCAGCAGGCGGGCCAGGGCCATCCGCTGACTTTCGCCGCCAGACAGGCGATCGCCCCGTTTGCCAGCCAGGGCGGTCAGGCCAAACTGCTCAATCTGCCGGTCAACCCGGGCCTGCACCTCGCTTTTCGACAAATGCAAGTGCTCCGGAATACCCATGGCGATATTCTGGGCCACACTGACGGCAAAGGCGTACGGCCGCTGGGGCAGGCAGGCAATATCGCCGGCCGGGCGACCTGGGGCCAGTGTCGCCAGCATCAGGCGCAACAAAGTGGATTTACCGGCGCCGTTGACACCAAGCAGCGCGTAGCGGCCATCCTCCTGAAGCTGTAAAGATGGGATGTTCAGAACAATACGCTCCTGGTAGCTTTGCTTCAGCGGTCCTAGCTCAATCATCATGACTCCTGTATGTTTCTGTTACCAGCGAGGCTGGCCTTTTCCTGTCTGTCTAAAAATTTATGTCGCAGCAGATTTGCCGTGAATGATAATGTGAACCTATAGTATAATATAATATAAATCCGTCAGAAAGGTAATCCTTCTGCCCGGGGCCTGTTAATTGCCCGGGGACGAAGTGTTACCATGGTGCGGCAGCAGGAGGAACGAAACATGTACCGGATTGCCGTGTTGACAATCAGTGACCGGGGGGCAGCTGGTTTGCGCGAGGATCAAAGCGGTCCGCTGCTGGTCAGTCAGCTGGCCAGCCTTGGCCAGGTCGTCGAGACCCTGATCATTCCGGATGAGCGCCGGGAAATCGAAAGTCAGCTGTGCTGGCTGGCTGATGAACAGCAGATTGACCTGATCCTGACCAGCGGTGGCACAGGCCTGGCCCCACGTGACGTGACGCCGGAGGCCACCCTGGCTGTGATTGATCGCCTGGTACCCGGTATGCCGGAGGCGATGCGTGCCAGCAGTCTGCAGAAGACCAGCCGGGCCATGTTGTCGCGGGCTGTTGCCGGCATCCGCGGCCGGACTTTGATCGTCAATATGCCGGGCAGCCCGCGGGCGGTCAGTGAGTGCCTGGCTGTCATCCTGCCCGTCCTGCCGCATGCCCTGGAAATCCTGACCGGCCAGGGCGGTGAGTGTGCCCGGCCGTGAAAGCCTGCTCAATCAACGCTAATCACACTATAATATTCCGAATCGAGGAGAGACATGCATTATATTGTTTTTGACCTGGAATGGAACATTGCCGGAAGGGCCAACAAGGTTGCCCCGGAAGTCCAGGCCGCCCTGCCGTTCGAGATCATTGAAATTGGCGCAGTCAAGCTGAATGCCGATTTTAAACTGGTCAGCAAGTTCAGCAATATGGTCCGGCCGCAGATTTACCCGATTCTGAGCGGGCCGATTGCCGCTGTGACCCGCCGTTTCCAGCAGAGCCTGAAGTTTGGCCTGACCTTCGCCCAGGCAGCCGCCGACTTTCGCCAATGGTGCGGCGATGATGTTGTCCTGTGCACATGGAGCGAAAGCGATGCCGCAGTTCTGAAGGCCAATCTGCGGTTTTTCGGTTTGTCCGACCTGTTGCCCCTGCGATGCCTGGATGTCCAGCATCTGTTCGACGATATTGTCGAGCAGAGCGGCCTGCAGCGCAGTATTGAGTACGCCGTCGACTTCCTGCGTCTGCCCAAGTCGCAGCCCTTTCACCAGGCCGTCAATGATGCCTGGTACACCGGCGCGATTTTGCAGCAGGTCGCGGCGATTGCCCGGAATGAGCAGGGCGTCAGCGACCTCAATGCGATTTATGCCTATGATCCCAATCTCACGCGTTCCTATCGCCAGACACTGGATATCGTGCCTTCGCATGAGGCCGCGCTGGATCTGCTGCGCCAGGACGCCCTGACCTGCCCGGCCTGTGGCGAGCTGCTGCAGATGACCAGGGACTGGCACCATCATGGCGGCAAGGCATCGGCGACCTTTGTCTGTCCGGTTCACGGCCGGGTCAGCGGCAAGATCCGCTTCCGGACCAGGGCAAAGAACCAGATTGTCAGTGAATTGCTGGTTCGCCTGGAAAAGGGCAGTCTCGAACTCAAAAGCAGTCCGGAACCGGATCCGGCCGGACCAGATCCGGAAACGGCAGCAGAACTGCATGAAATGACGGACCAGCCTGGACTGGCTGGACTGGCTGGCCTGGACACGTCAGCTGACCCATCGGTAGCCGGCTGATTCATGGTGGGTTAGGGCCAGGTGTCCGGCTATCGGCGGCATCGTGGCAAAGACCATCCATGCTATTGTAGAAAAAGGGGCATTATGGGAGTTTTCTGGTTCAGCTTTGATGCAATTGCACCGCTGGTGTTGCTGGTCGTGATCGGTTATATCCTGACCTACCGGCAAATCATCGATACTGTGTTTATCAACAAAGCCAATAAATTCCTGTTTTCGGTGGCCTTTCCGGTCAGCCTGTTCAATTCGATCATCAAGATTGAACTGAGTGACAATTTTAACTGGCGGCTGTTTGTTTTTGCCATTGCCGGGATCCTGACTACGATTGCCCTGCTGATGCTGATCCTGCCGCGGTTTGTGCCGGGCAATCCCCAGCGGGGCGCGATGATCCAGGGGATCTATCGCGGCAATTACCTGCTGCTGGCTTATCCGCTGGCCCAGAATCTCTTTGGTGCGTCCGGTGTCGGGCCGACAGCCATGCTGTTGCCGATCGTCATCATTGTCTATAATGTGATGGCTGTCTATATCCTGGAGTATTACTCTGGCCAGGAAAGCAAAGCCAGCAAGATGAAAGTGCTGATTGGCGTACTGCGCAATCCGCTGATAATGGGTGCCGCTGCCGGCGTGCTGTTTTCGCTGCTGCCCTGGGATCTGCCGGTTTTCCTGGCCAGGACCGTTGACGATGTTGGCAAGATCGCCAATCCCATGGCCCTGATTTTGCTGGGCGGGCAGTTCAGCTGGGGCCGGATGGCTGGCAATTTGCGCCTGGTAGTCAGTGCCACCATCCTGCGGGAACTGGTCCTGCCGACACTGACTACGGTCACGGCCGTCCTGCTGGGCTTTCGTGGTCCGGAGCTGGGCGCCTTGTTTGTGCTCTTTTGCTCTCCCACCGCTGTCTCAAGCTATATCATGGCCAAGAATATGAATAGCGACGCCGACCTGGCCGGCCAGATCATTCTCACGACAACCTTGTTTTCCGGCGTCAGTCTCTTTCTTGGCTCATTCATCCTGCGCGCACTCAACCTTTTCTGAGTATCCTGCCATGACAATGCTATGATAATGCCACGATAATGATTGATAAAACAAGGAACAGGATGATCCGGCCGGTCGCCCTTGACGAGTGAAATCGCCTGCGTATTCATGTCTGACCTTCACCACAAATAAAAAGACCACCAGCTGACAAGTATGATATGCTCCCTCTTCAGTCTCAGACGATTTTTCTGTCTGTCAACTTCAGGGGGAGCCTATCAATACGGACTGGTGGTCTTTATCTTTTTCGGATTGTTGTCGTACGGCTCATGGGTCGTTCAATGGCGGGTTGGCCGGAAATGATGTCCCGACAAGCTGGCCGTCAGCCGGATAAGCTTATGATTTGAAAGATTTATTTGGCCGGTGGATTGGCCGGTGGATTGGCCGGTGGATTGGCCGGTGGATTGGCGGGCGGATTGGCGGGCGGATTGGCCGGTTGCCTTGGCTCGGCCGGCGTTGATTCGGCCGGTTTCTTGCCGGCTGTTCCCTGGCTGGAACGGGCGGCCTTTTTCGCCTTGCGGCGGCGACGCCAGACCAGGAGCAGGATCAGGCCGATGATCCAGACCGGGGCCGAGGCGACCAGCACGATGGCAATCCACTGGAAAATATTGACGAAGGTATTGGCGACCTTGGTCAGTCCGGAACGCATGAGATACAACATGTCGGCCAGGCTCAGCGAGCTCCAGGTGATTTCCTTCTTGATCTTGACCGGGTCTTCAATCTGGCGCAGTTCGATTGTAACGGTCGACTCGGCCAGCCAGCTGTCCCATAATTTCAGGCGGCCCTTCATGGACTCGATTTCCACGGTCAGCTGATTGATCTGGTTCTGCACGGCCAGGATATCATCGATGGTCTTGGCCTGATTCAGGAAATCATAATACCGGGCCAGGGTTTTTTCCATGGAGCCCAGCCGGGTCTGGGTATCGTAATAGCTCTCGGTAATGTCCTCGGTGCTGATCTGGCAATTGACCATTTCGCCGATTGTTTTGGCGTAGGTGATAAAGGCGTCCAGTTCGGCCGGATCGATCTTGATTGTTGCTGTCAGGTGGGTATATTCGCCGCTGACGCTCTGGTCACGACGGGCTTCATAACCTTTGTGGGTGGTGGCGTATGTCAGCAGCTGATCATAAGCGCTGATAACATTCTTGACTTCGAGGGCCAGGTTGGCGTTGCGGACAATTTTGCGATTCACATTCTGGGAATTGCCGTCAGCCTGGCCAGAACCATCTTGATCGGCACCTTTGTCCGGGGCGCCATTCCAGCTGGCGGCTGTGGTCTGGGCGGCGGCGGTTGTTGTGTAAGCGGGGCTGCCACCATTGTTTTCACTGCGGGATGCGGAAGCACAGGATCCCAGCATCCCCAGTACCATGACGACAGCGAGCAGCAAGGGCAGGATTTTGTTCGGTTTCATACGATCACCTCCGGTTCAATGGACGAAGCTGGCCAGGGTTTTGTTCCCTCGTCCGGCGACTTTTGTCTGTTCTTTAATCCGGTAATTTTCATTATAACATTATCGGTCGTGGGTGTCGCCCGCTCAGCCTCCGGCCCAGGCGGCTGCGGTCCGGGATGACAAGCCGGATGCAATGCGGTATGCTATAGACAAAGAACAAGTAGATAAATAGACAAGCCAATCGATGAAGCAAGCGCAGGATACATTGTCGCCGCGGCCGGGACCTGTTTACTTGCCTGGCCCGGCGACCCGGTACAGTCAGGAGGTTTGTATATGAATCGCTGCACACCGCTCTGGAACGAGCACCAGCTGGCCCAGGCTAAAATGATTGAATACGCCGGCTGGCAACTGCCTTTGCAGTATCGGGGTATCGCGCTGGAACATCAGGCGGTCCGTCAGTCAGCCGGTTTGTTTGATGTTTCCCACATGGGTGAGCTGATGGTCACCGGCCCCGGGACTGCCGCTTTTTTACAGTACGTTTTAACCCGGGATCTGGGTGACCTGGCTGTGGCAGCCCGGGCCGGGCGGATCTTTTATTCGCCGATGTGTAACGGCGATGGTGGTACAGTGGATGATCTGCTGGTCTATCCGCTGGCGGCTGACCAGGCTTTGCTGGTTGTCAACGCGGCCAATACGGAAAGCGACGCGGCCCATTTACACGCCCAGGCTCTCATGTGGCCAGGGGCGGCAGTTGCAGTGACCGATGTTTCAGCGGCCTATGCGCAGCTGGCCCTGCAAGGCCCGGCCGCCCTGGCCGTTATGCTGCAGGCCCTGGCCCGCGCCGTACCCGAGATCGCGGCGGCGCAGGATCTGCGGCCTTATCACTATGCCCGGCTGGCCCTGGCCGGGCCGGAACTGGCCGGACTGGACCTGAATTTGCCGTTTGACCTGCTGCTTTCCCGTACTGGTTATACAGGTGAGGACGGCTTTGAGTTTTATCTGCCACCGCCAGCGGCTCCCTGGCTGTGGCGGCTCCTGGTGGCGGCCGGGGCAGAACCAGCCGGGCTCGGCGCCCGGGACACGTTGCGCCTTGAAGCTGCCATGCCCCTTTATGGTCATGAGCTGAGCTTGACCATCAGTCCGCTTGAGGCCGGGCTCCAGCGTTTTGTCAATCTCAACAAGCCTGATTTTCTTGGCCGGGCTGCCCTGCTGGCCGGTGTGCGGCGGCGACTGGTCGGCCTGCAGCTGGCCGGCCGGGCTATTCCCCGCGCCGGTTACGCGGTCTGGCAAGCCGATCGGCTGATCGGCCAGGTCACATCCGGTACCTTTTCGCCAACTTTAAATGCCGGCATCGCCATGGCGCTGGTCGACGTGGCTGCTGACCTGGCTGCCGCGCCGCTCAGTATCGAAATTCGCCAGGAAAAACACGCCTGCAAGGTCTGTCCGTTGCCTTTCATCAGCCGTCATCCATGAAATACCCCTGGCAAGGTCTGCCCTTTGCTTTTTATAACCGATATCTGTCATGACTGAAACCAGCATGCAAGCTGCACTGATCACGAGGAGGTCTATGCAATGGCAAAAACACAAACTGATCGCTGGTATACCCGGACTCATGAATGGGTCAGAATGAATGGCAATCAGCTGGAAATCGGCCTGACCGATTACGCCCGGCAGGAACTGGGCGAGCTGGTCTATGCCGAGGCGGTCCCGGCCGGGCGCCGGATTGCCGCCGGCCAGGCTATCGGCAGTGTTGAATCCTACAAAACCGCTGCTGATCTTTACAGTCCGGTTGATGGCCTGGTTCTCGAAAGCAACAGCGAACTGGACAAGCAGCTTGATCAGCTCACGGAAGACCCATACAGCTGCTGGTTTGTGCGCATGGAGGCAGATACCCTGCCTGCCGCCGGGACCCTGCTGGATGCCGCCAGCTATGAGCAATTCTGCCAGGGGGGCTGAACCATGGCTGCCATTGAGAATCACCCCGCTGCCAGTCCGCTGCCCCCGGGGCCGGACCGGACTATGGCCGCTTTCGCGCCGATCATGCCAGCTGACCGTGCGGCCATGCTGCGCCGCGTGGGCATCAATGATCCGGACAGCCTGTTCGCTGTTATTCCTGCCCAGCTGCGCCTGCATCTGGAAGATTTGCCAGACGAGCCACTGCTGGCTGCTGGCTGGTCAGAAATGACCATCCGCCAACATGTGGAGGCACTGGCTGCTGCCAACATTTCGGCGGCATCTCATGCCTGCTTCCTGGGGGCTGGCGCTTATGATCACTATCAGCCGGCCATTTTGCATCATCTCCTGTCGCGCCAGGAGTTCCTGACCGCCTATACGCCATATCAGCCGGAAATCAGCCAGGGTACTTTACAGGCAACTTTTGAGTTCCAGACCTATATCTGCCGCCTGACTGAGCTCGATGTCAGCAATGCCTCCATGTATGACGGCGCCAGCGCGGCAGCGGAAGCCCTGCTGATGGCCTGCCGGGTCACCGCCCGCAACCGTGTCTGGATCAGCGGGGCACTTCATCCGCATACGCGCCAGACAATCCACACCTACCTGAAGGCGGCCGGTATCACCATCGATGAGTCCATGTACGATAACGACGGGACTACGTCCCGGCAACTGCCGTCCGATACCAGTCTCTATGCCGGGCTGCTGGTGCAAAACCCCAACTTTTTTGGCGTGATCGAAGACCTGGCGGCGGTTGCCGCCAATGCCCACCGCGGTGGCGCCCTGGCTATTGCCAGCTGCGATCCGCTCAGCCTGGCTCTGTTGCGCTCACCCGGTTCTTGCGGTTGTGATATTGCTGTCGGGGAAGCCCAGCCGCTGGGCAATAGCCTGGCCTTCGGTGGGCCGTATGTTGGTTACCTGGCAGCACGCCAGGCCCTGCTGCACAAGATGCCGGGACGCATTGTCGGGGAAACGGCCGACCGGGCCGGCCGGCGCTGCTTTGTCCTGACGATCCAGGCCCGTGAGCAGCATATCCGCCGCGAAAAGGCCACCTCCAACATCTGTACCAGCCAGGCACTTTGTGCCCTGGCCGCAACGATTTACCTGGCCGTACAAGGGCGGTCGGGCTTGACGGAGGTGGCCAGCCAGTCGGCCCGCAAGGCAATCTGGCTGCACGACCAGCTGCTGGCCACCGGCCTGTTCACGCCTGTTTTCAGCAGTCCGTTTTTCCGGGAATTTGCCGTGCGCCTGGCACCGCCGCCCGACGGCCGGCCAGCTGGCCGGCTGGCTGGCCTGAATCAGTGGCTGGCCAGCCAGGGGATCATCGGCGGACTGGATCTGGCAACGGTCAGTCCGGCCCTGGCTGATTGCTGGCTGCTGGCGGTTACGGAGAAGCGCAGCCGGCTGGAAATGGAGCAGCTGATTACCCGGTGCCGCGAATACCTGGGCGGCGCCGCCAGCGGGCCAAGCCCGGCCATAGCCGGCGAACATGGCGCAACAGCAGCCAGCCGGCAAGTTCTGGAAAAGGAGGAGGGGGGAACATGAGCCTGACGCGATTCGGATCACCAGATCCGGAGATCTGTCTGATCTTTGCCAAAGGTGGGCCGGCGCGGCCGAACCGGCTGATTGCGCCTTGCGATATCGGACAGCCTGGCGAACATCAGGCGGCAAATGATCATGCGCCCGATAAAGTGCCTGATAGATCGCCCGAAGAAGCGCCCGATGAATCGCCCCATCAAGCGCCCGATAAAGGGTACGACGAGGGACGCAAAAAGGAGCAGGATGCAGATCAGATTGATCTGGCAGCCAGGCTGGGACCTGCCAATTTGCGGGCCAGTCCACCCGATCTGCCGGATCTGGCCGAGCCGGTTGTCGTCCGTCATTATACGGCTTTATCGCAGCGCAACTATGGCGTCGACAGCGGCCCTTACCCTCTCGGTTCATGTACGATGAAGTACAATCCCAAGCTTCATGAAGACCTGGCCGCCTTGCCCGGTTTTGCTGCTGTTCACCCGGCCCAGGATCCGGATGGCGTTCAGGGTTGCCTGACCCTGATGGCCAATCTGGAACGCCAGCTCTGCCTGATTTGCGGCCTGGACCGCTTTACATGCCAGCCATCGGCCGGAGCCCACGGTGAACTGACCGGTCTGTTGCTGATCCGGGCCTACCATGAAAATCGGGGCGACCAGCAGCGCAAGGTCATCCTGGTTCCCGATACTGCTCACGGCACCAATCCGGCCTCGGCGGCGATGGCTGGCTTTACAGTCCGCCATATTGCCTCCGGCCCTGATGGTACGGTTGACCTGGCCAATCTGGCCGCGGCCCTCGACCCGACAGTGGCCGGCCTGATGCTGACCAATCCCAATACCCTGGGCCTGTTTGAAAAAAATATCCTGACCGTGGCAGAGATGGTCCATGCCGCCGGCGGCATGCTCTATTACGACGGCGCCAACATCAATGCCATCCTGATGCAGGCCCGGCCCGGTGACATGGGCTTTGATGTGGTCCATCTCAATTTGCACAAGAGCTTCGGCACACCGCATGGCGGCGGTGGTCCGGGCAGTGGGCCAATTGGAGTCAAAGCCCGGCTGGAGCCATTCCTGCCCGATCCACTGGTTTATCGTCGTGATGATGGCCGCTACGGCCTGACAGCTGGCCGGCCGCTCTCGATTGGCCGGGTGCGCAGTTTCCAGGGCAATTTCGCGATCCTGGTGCGGGCCTATGCCTATATCCTGGCCCATGGCGCGGGTGGCCTGCGGGATGTTGCCGCCGCCGCCGTTGCCAATGCCAATTATCTGCTGCGGCGGATCCGACCAGCCTATGACCAGCCTTATGACCAGCCTTGCCTGCATGAATTCGTCATTGCCGGGACCAGGCAGAAGGCAGCGGGCTGTACGACACTTGACATTGCCAAGCGCCTGATTGACTACGGGGTTCACCCCCCGACAGTCTATTTTCCATTGACTGTCAAGGAGGCAATGATGGTTGAACCGACGGAAACGGAAAGCCTGGCCGACCTCGAGCGGCTGGCCGAAGCCTTCCTGGCAGTCGCCCGCGAAGCAAGCGAGCAGCCGGCCTTGCTGCACGCCGCTCCGCAAACAACGGCCATATCGCGTCCCGACGAAATCCGCGCGGCTCGCAATCCGGTTCTCCACGCCTGAATACGCATCATGAATCCAGTTACGCCCCGCGCCAGACCCGTGCCTGCTGTCCTTGTGTGCCGGTGTTCAGAACTCGAAATCGACGCAAGCCCGGCTGACGCGAACCTTGGCGACATAAGCCGAGACCGCCTTGTGAGCCGGATGATTCTGGTAGCTTTCCAGTGCTGCTGCATCGGCAAAGGTGGTAACCAGGGCCATGTCGCAGGTATCCCGGCCAACACCGATATCCTGCCCGATTTCCATGCTCAGCAGCTCGGGAATAACGGGCCGCAAGGCTAGCAGGCTGGCTTTGATGAAGTCGATGTTTTCCTGCTTGCTGCGTCCTTCGGCCTGCTCACAAAATGTCCAGAGTACGATATGTTTAATCATGGTTGTGCGAACCTCCTTGACTGGCTGGCTTGTGCCGGGGCAGGAATTGCCGCAGCCCAGGCAACGTGTTATGATTGCATTGCCAGTTTACCAAAAAAGTCAGGTCCTTGCCCGCGTCGATCGTAAATTTACCAGATTCCGGTCGGGCTGTTCCAGTCTGAGAATCAGGCCCGGTTCCGGGGATCAAGATCATGTTGTTGAGGCATCCGTGACATTGCAGTCTACGCCACCCTTTTGCCTGCCGCTGGAGCCTGTCACCTTTGACTGGACAGTCAGCGTAGCCTGGACCGGTCGCGAACCCTTTCGCCGGGTTGTCCTGAGCTTGCGCCCGGGTGATGCCCTGGTTTTACGCCGTGAACCGGATAATGCCTTTGATTCACGGGCTATACTGGTTACAACGTCAGCTGGGGCGGCTGCCGGATATCTGTATGCCGCCGAGGCTGGTTTGCTGTTCCTGTTATTCGACCGATATCCGCCTCTGGCCGACCGCAGCTGTGTTGCCGAGATTATTGCCCCCGCAACGTCCCGCCAGGCCCCGATTTTGCGCCTGCAAATGATCCTGGACCTGGCATCGGCCTGGCCGCTCTTCACCCTGATTGCCATGCTTGAGCTCAAGACTGAACGATTCCCGCGTCACTTCGACGTTCAGCGCAATCCCTGGCTGGATCCGCTGCTGGCGATGCACCGGCAATACCAGAGCCATCCCGATGCGTTTCACCTGCCCTGGCCGATCATCCTGGCCTGGATGCATCTGACCGGCCAGGCTACCCATCCGCCGGGCAAGCCTGCGGCCAGTCCGGACGATGGCTCATTCATCCAACTGCCGGACGCGTCGGCCGATCCGTCTGGCCAGCGATCCGGCCGGATTGCAACCTGATCAATGATCAAGAGGCCTATATGCGGCTGCGCAGCAAAATTATCTTCATTTTCGTGGTTGTTGTTCTGATACCGTTTATGTTGCTGTTTGTCTATTACGATACCAGTTCGCAGCAGACAGTACGCCGGCAGGTTGGCCTGATGGCCGGCCAGACCGTCGCCCAGACGGCTATTGCGCTCAATGACCGGATCAGCAACATGGAAAAGACCCTGTACACGGCCATCAACAACATGGCCGTACTGGACATGCTTCTGCCGGCCCGCTACCAGGCGCTCGGCCTGGGCAGCCGGGACAGCAATTCCCTGAAACGGCATTTTGAATCCATTATCTATACCAACGGTTATATAAAAAGCATTCGCATTGACTTGTACGAGCCAGACGCCAATGGCCAGCCGCAGACGCTTTATTATGGCGCCGGCTCGGCCGATTCTTTTTCGCCGCTGACAGCTGAGCGTTACGCCCGATATTTTCGCGAAAAAGCCTTCCGCGATGGCCTGGGACTGACGGAATACCGGCAGACCGCGCTGTATCAGCACGCCCGCGAGCAAGATGGCGAGCTGATCTGGACATCCGGGATCATTCCCGATGACCCCAATCTCTATCTGGTCAAGCAGTTTTCTTATCTGACCTTCTCGGAAAAACTGGGCATCATCACGTTTGTCATCAATCCGCGCCTGCTGACTGAGCTTTGCAATGATACCCAGGATCTTCATCATTATATTTTCAATCATGAAAGCGTCCTGCTGACCGGCCAGGATATCAGTGGGCAGACTGACCTGATGCAGGCCGGCCTGCAGATGACACCGGGCTCGTCACGGGAAATTGCCGAGCAGCTGATGACCAGCCAGCGGCTGATCAATGACTGGACTTATCTGCAGACGATATCCGTGCCCTCGCTGCTGAAGGATATCCTGACCGTCCGGCATAATGTGATTACCTTGACGCTGGCGATCCTGGTCTTGCTATTTATTATTTTGGGTGTCTTGCTGCGCCACTTGAGCCGCCAGCTTAATTTCCTGCTGGGCAAATTCGAACGTGTGGAAACCGGTGAAATGACCATCACCGAACGGCTCAATTCCCGCGACGAACTGGGTGAGCTTGACACCCACTTTAATCGCATGGTCAGCCAGCTGCAGCAACTGATCCGCGATAACTACATTAACCAGCTTGGCAAGCGGGAGGCCCAGCTTGAAGCACTCAAGTACCAGATCAATCCGCACTTCCTGTATAACACGCTGGATGTCATCAGTTCGATGGCCCAGGTTCATGATTTGCCGCAGATCAGCGAGATCTGCCAGAATCTGAGCCAGCTCTTCCGCTACAATATGAGCCGCCAGGATAATGTGCTGCTCAGCGATGAACTGCGCAGCGTCCAGTCGTTTATTTATCTGCAGCAAATCCAGTTCGCCGAGCCCTTCCAGGTCTTCTATGATATCGAGCCCGGACTGGAATCCTGCCAGGTCCTGAAGTTCAGCCTGCAGCCGATCATCGAAAATGCCGTCAAGCACGGCTTTGCAGCCAAGGACCGGATTTTCTGCCTGGAAATCAATGCCCGGGCTGACGGTGACCGGCTGGTGCTGGAGATTGCCGATGATGGGGCCGGTATCCCGACGGAAACCCTGGCTAGTATTCGCGCCAACCTGGAACGGACAGACTGGCTGCATACCTCAGCCCAGCCAGCCGGCGGTGGCCGGCGCCGCTCGATCGGGATTTACAACGTCCAGGAACGATTGCACCTGACCTATGGTCCGGAATTCGGTCTGTCTATCAACAGCGAGAATGGAATGGGGACGACTGTCACGCTGCAGATGCCCCTCAAGCGGCGCGAGGATGAGGGCTGGCGCAATGGCCGGCCCGGCACGCCGGATCAGGATTCCCCGGACCGGCACACCGGCTGATGCATTTTCCCGGCCCGAAGAACAAGGAGAGACAACATGAAGAATGTGCTGATCGTTGATGATATCCTGTGGATTCGCAAAGGTTTGCGGGCCATGCTGGAGAAAAAGTTCGACTTTGAATACAGCGAGGCCGGCAACGGCGACGAGGCCATGCGCCTGATTCATTCAACGCCCGTGGACCTGGTCATTACCGATATCCGGATGCCGGTGCGCGATGGCATTTCGCTGCTGCGGGCGACCCGTGAAGCGGGCCGCCCGATTCCATTTATCATCATCAGCGGCTTTTCCGAGTTTGAATACGCCGAGCAGGCTCTCAATCTGGGTGCGACCGGTTATCTGCTCAAGCCCGTCCAGCCGGATCAGTTATACCGCCAGGTTGATATTGCTCTGGAGACCTTGCAGCGCCAGCGCCAGCTGACCAGCATCAGCCAGGAAAACGACCAGCTGCGCCAGCAGATGGCCGAGCGCCATGTCCTGGAAAACCTGCGCCAGCTGCTGCTGGAGCGCCGGACCGAGCTGGCTGCAGAATTGAAGGAGCAGCTGTTTTCATCCCGGACCTGTTTTTTTGCCATGCTCCTGATGAATATCAGCAGCGAGCAGCCCACCGGCAGCCTGTCGGTCTTCAGCGATAACGAGCTGGTGCGTTATTGTGTCGGCAATGTCGTTGAAGAAATCTGCCGCGACCTGCAGCCGGTTGTTATGCCGCACCCGGTGCTGCAGCAGCAGATTTTTGTCCTGCTCGGTCATCACAACCGGGCGTATTTAAGCATCGAGAAGGACCGGCTGGCCAGCCAGGTCATGAAAAATGTCAGCCAGTATCTGAAGCTGCGCCTGGCAATCGGCAGCAGCCTGGCCCTGCCGGCGATCGGTCCCGAACTGGCCCAGCAGGCCCTGCAAGCCCTGCAGATGCGAATCGTCCAGGGTAATGAGGGACTCTATCGCTATGAAGCGATGCAGGGCCATGCCATTGACTTGCCGGTCGAGGAACTGCAGCTGCTGGACAAGCACCTGCAGCGTCGCGATCTCAACAACATCCAGGTATTGCTGCGCAGCATTTTTGCCCCGTCCCGCATCGGCCCGGCCGTGGCGACCTATACCCGCCATGCCTGCCGGACGATTCTCGACAGCATGGTCCGCGAATTTGGCCCCCAGGTGTATGACCTGGTTGACCCTGACTTCCTCAAGGAATCCTTTCTGGACAATCTGGTCGAATCCGAAGACATCGTCAACAGTGTCATGACCAATATCAACCGGGTCCTGGCTACCCAGGGCAGCGGCACGAACGGTGAAACCAACCTGATCGCCCGGATCCAGATTTATATCCAGGAGCATTATCGGGAGGACCTGAGCCTGAAATCGCTGGCCGACACGTTCAAGATCAGCTACAGTTACCTGTCGACCCTCTTTAAGCAGGAAACGGGCCAAAATGTAGTCGGTTACCTGACCAACTATCGCCTGGAGACAGCCGCCCGCCTGCTCAAGACGACCTCGGCTGATATCGCCAGCATTGCCGAGACGATCGGTTATGAAGACCTGAATTATTTTTACCGGTTATTCAAAAAACAGTTCGGCATGACTCCCCTGAGCTATCGCAAGCAGCACTTCAATTCCTGAGCGGGACAGACCGGACTGCCTTTGAATTCCTGATTCCCCAAAGGGCCGGACATTGCCCCGGCCGGTGTTCATCCGACGCGGGTGAGCCATGCGGGGCGGAAAAATATCCAGTAAAGAGCAAAAAAATGTCCATAAAAGTATTCCGGGTTTCTTCATACAATAATCACAGGCCGGACACAAATGAAGCCGGCGGATCATTAATCAGGAGGATGTATGATGAAAACCAGAATCATTGCCCTGCTCTTAGTCGTTGGCCTGGCGATTTCCCTGGCTGCCTGCGGCGGTTCCACGACCACCACCGGCGCGACCACCACGAAAGCCGGCGAAACCACGGCGTCCCAGACCACCGCGAGTGGCGAAAAAGTCAAACTGACCTTTGGCATCTGGGATACTTACCAGAAACCCGGTATGGAAGCCCTCGCTGCTGCTTACACCAAGATCAATCCCAACGTTTCCATCGAAGTCCAGGTTACCAATTGGGACGAATACTGGACCAAGCTGGAAGCTGCTGCCTCTGGCGGCGACCTGCCGGACCTGTTCTGGATGCACACCAATGAATTCGTCAAGTACGCTTCCAATGGCATGCTCGTTGACGTCACCAACCTGTTCCAGGGTGTTGCTGATGCCGGTTATGACAAGTTCCCGGCCGGCCTGGTTGCCAACGTTACCTATGACGGCAAGATCTACGGCGTTCCGAAGGACTGGGACACCATCGGCCTGGCCTACAATAAAGAACTCTTTGACAAAGCCGGCCTGAAGTATCCGGATGATACCTGGACCTGGGATACCCTGGTCGAAGCTGCCAAGACCATCAAGGAAAAGACTGGTATCTATGGCTTTGCCGCTCCTTATGATGATCAGCAGGGCTTCCTGAACACTGTTTACCAGGCTGGCGGCTTCACCGTTAAAAACGGCGTGGCCGGTTACGATCAGGCTGGCACCAAGCAGGGCCTGCAGTACTGGATCGACCTGCAGAAGAAATATAACTTCTCGCCGACCCAGGAATCCTTTGCCGATACCGATGCTGGTACACTCTTCCAGTCTGGCCAGGTCGCCATGCAATTCCTTGGCAGCTGGAATATCACCCCTTACATGGACAACAAAGACATCGCTGGCAAATTTGACATCGCTATCCTGCCCAAGTGCCCGAACCCGGTCAGCGGCGAGGGCCGTGCATCCATCTACAATGGCCTGGCCTATGCGACCTCAACCAAGGGCAAGAACACCGCTGCGACCCTCGAATTCATGAAATTCCTCGGCACCAAGGACGCCAACGTCATCCATGGCCAGTCCGGCGCTGCGATTCCGGCTTACATCGGCACTTCGGAAACCTGGCTCACCAAGTTCCCGCAGATCAACCTCAAGGCTTACACCGATATGATGGCTTATGGCATCCAGTTCCCGAACTCCAAGACCAAATCCAAGTGGAAAACCATTGAAAAAGACACCATCATGGAAATCTACAATGGCACGATGAGCCTCGATGATGCCAGTGCCAAGCTCCAGACCGACATCACTGCTGTCCTGGCCACCGAGAAATAAGCCCGGAGCAAGCATCCTGATCCACAAGCATCAGCCAGCGTTTCGCAATACTGAACAAGCATCGGGAAGCTTCAGAAGCCTTTATGGCATCAACAAGCTTCGGCAAATATCGATAAGCTTCGGCAAACAATGACTGACCTGTTTCATGGGGCTGGGGGTTGCTCCGACAATCCCCAGCCTTTTCTAAGGAGGGTGATACTCGAATGATGACTGCGCCTGCTGCCAGATCCATTCGCCTCAATCGCGACTACAGCTGGGGTTATCTGATGGTAGCCCCGACCATCATCGGCTTGCTGGTCCTGAATATTTTCCCGTTCTTTTACTCCATCTACATGAGCTTCTCCGAAACCATGCTTTTCGGTAACTGGGAGTGGGTCGGCATCGACAATTACAAAAAAATGTTTGCCGATCCCACAACCTGGCAGGCTACCCTGAATACCCTGTACTTCGTTATTCTGACTGTCCCGCTTGGCGTTTTCTTTGCCCTGCTGCTGGGCTCCCTGCTCAATAACAAGATACGCGGCCGCGACCTGTTCCGCGCCATTTACTTCCTGCCAATGATCGTCTCACCCGCTGCTATCGCCATGGTCTGGAAGTGGCTCTACAACACGGACTTCGGCCTGATCAACCAGGCCTTGCACGCGATCGGTATCTCAGCCAAGATCAACTGGATCAGCAACCCGGCCCTGGCTTTGCCTTCCACCGCCCTGGTGGCCATCTGGAGCTCCGTCGGCTATGATGTGATCCTGATCCTGGCCGGCCTGCAGAATATCCCGCATACCTATTACGAGGCGGCCGATATCGATGGCGCCAACGCCGTCTCCAAATTCTTTCACATTACCATCCCGATGGTTTCGCCGACCCTGTTCTTCGTCCTGATCATGCGCCTGATGGCGGCCCTCAAACAGTTCGACCTGGTCTACATGATGGTTCTTGACACCAATCCGGCCTTCAAGAAATCCGTAACCCTGATGTACCTGTTCTACCGTGAGTCCTTCGTATCCGGCAACAAAGGTTACGCCTCGGCGATTGTCATCTGGACTTTCATTGTCATTGTGCTGTTTACCATCATGCAATTTGTCACCCAGAAGAAATGGGTCCATTACGACGCATAAGGAGGCAATATAAATGTCTGAATCTGTCATGGCGCTCCCGTCCAAACGCCGCATTCCTTATGGTCGGATCCTGCTCTATGTCTTGCTGATTGCCGGTTCCATCACCATGCTGGTTCCCTTTATCTGGATGTTCCTGACTTCGGTCAAGTCCCTCGGTGAATCAGTCCGGATCCCGCCGACCATCCTGCCCGCAGAGTGGGTCTGGAAAAATTACCCGGATATCATGGACTCGCTGCCCTTTGTCAATCTATACAGCAACACCATCCTGCTGATCTTCCTGCGGATCGTCTGTGCCATCGCCTTCAGTTCCATGGCCGGTTATGCCTTCGCCAAGATCCGTTTTCCGGGCCGTAATCTGCTGTTTGGCCTGATCCTTGCCCAGAATATGCTGCCAGGCCAGATCTTTATCATCCCGCAGTATGTCATGCTGGCTAAAATCGGTGGTCTGAACAGCATGTTCGCCCTGCTTTTCCCCGGCCTGGTCAGCGCCTTCGGTACCTTCTTCCTGCGCCAGACCTACATGAGCCTGCCCGATGACCTCGTTGAAGCGGCCCGCCTGGATGGCTGCAGCCAGTGGCAGACTTTTTACAAGATTATGCTGCCGCTGACCAAGACCGCCCTGATGGCTCTTGCCGTATTCACTGCCGTCTTTGCCTACGGTGAGCTGATGTGGCCGCTGATTGCCAATACCGACCTGAACAAGATGACACTCTCGGCCGGCCTGGCGACGATCCGGGGCCAGTATTCAACCAAGTATCCGCTGCTGATGGCCGGTTCGGTGCTGGCGATGTGGCCGATGCTCCTGCTCTATATCGTCTTCCAGCGCCAGTTCATTGAGGGTATTGCCCTGACTGGTACCAAGGCCTGAGCCTGAAGTCACAAGTCACGGATCAGCCTGTCAGCTTTGAGCCCGCAGCGCCGGCACCGGCTGCCATGCTGCGGCCGTGGCTGGATCCGTGGTAAAATAGGTCTGGTTGTGTACGTAGAAAAGATGTGTACGCTGGTAACTTGTGTACCCGGCAAACACGCAAACCTGTCTTTGAACAAGACCGCAGGCAAGGCCGCGGAGGTCTGAATGATAATCCATCACGACCCTGCTAAAGTCCACGGCCGCATCCGGAACAGCGTTGTCCGGATGCGGCTGCTTCAGGTTTATCCCCGGTCTGTGACCGGTATCCGGGGCTGGTGGCAGTCGTTTGTCCGGACAGGGAAACCGGCTTGCGGCCTGGCGCGGCGCTTGTTTCGTCCGCTATCCCGGCAGCTGGCCGTTTTGCTGGTCCTGCTTGACCTGCTGACCCTGCTGGCTACTGGCTGCATGGTAAATCCGGGTGACCAGACCGGTTCAGGGCCTGCGTCAACCGGACCCGGCTCGTCTGCTTCCGTTTCGGTCACGGCTTCGCCCGGGGCCTCGGGAATGAGTCCGTCGCCATCACCGGGTGGTGTCGTTTCCAACCATACGACTGACAGCAGTGAGCCGGCCCGGCTTGTTTTCAAAGTCTGGGACTTTTACCAGCAGGCGGCGATGCAGAAGCTGGCTGACCTGTTCTGTGCCCGCAATCCCGGTATTGTCATCACCACGGATGTCAGCAGCTGGGAAGAATATTGGATCGAATTCGAAGTAGCGGTGGCAGCCAACGCGCTGCCCGACGTCTTCTGGATGCATCGCAATGAATTTGAGAAATACGCGGCCAATAATCTGCTGCTTGACCTGACGGACCTGCTGGACACGGCTGACAGTGAACGGGGGGGTTATGCCAATTTTGCCCCGGAAATTGTCGCGAGTTATTCTTTCAAAAACAAGATATATGGTGTACCCAAGGATTGGGACACGGTCGCCCTGGTTTATAACAAGACTTTGTTTCGCAAAGCTGGCGAAGCGTTCCCGACAGCGGACTGGACCTGGCAAACGTTGGTTGAGGTGGCGGCCAATATCCAGCGCAAGACTGGCAAATACGGCTTTGCTGCCCCGTATGAGAATCAGAGCGGATTTTACAATCTGGTCTATCAGGCTGGCGGCTATGTTGTTGAAAACGGGAAGGCTGGCCACAGTGAACCGGCTGGCCGCAAGGCGATCCATTTCTGGCATGACCTGATGAACAAGTACAAGGTTTCGCCGGACTACAGCGTGCTTTCGGCAACGGACATGAATGCCCTGTTTCAGCAAGGTGATGTTGCCATGCAGTTTCTGGGCAGCTGGAATATCCTGCCCTACTCGCGCAACAGCCAGATTGCCAGCCAGTTTGATTTAGCAGTCCTGCCACGCTGCCCTGATCCCCTGGCTGGTGACGGGCGGGCGACCATCCGCAATAGCCTGGCTTATTCGGCTTACCGGAAGGGCAGGCATCCCGAGGCGGCGCGGAAATTCCTGCGTTTCCTGGCTTCGCGGGAAGCCAATATCCTGCAAGCTGAGAGCGGTGCGGCGATTCCGGCGTTTCTGGGCACGGAGGAGGTCTGGTTCAGGCAGTATCCGGATATTCATGTTGAGGTCTTTGCAGAGATGCTGGCTTATGCCCGGCCGTTGCCGACCAGCCGGACCAAGTCACGCTGGGTGGTGATTGAGACCAGCAATCTGTCGCAGGTTTATCTGGAGGGTCGGGATCTGGATGAGGCTATTGATGCGACGGACCGGGCGATTGAACAGTTACTGGCGATTGAAAACTGACTGGCCGGTGGTGTGGCGTCCAGTCGCCTGGACGGGTCCTTGCCCGGTGCAGCTGGCGCAGGCCAGGCCGCGGAACGCGCCTGGTGGGCAACCCCGCCGGCCGGCCACATTCTATTGCTGCTGGTTATTAGTCTGCTGCTTCCTTAGCGTTTGTCTCGAAATTGGGTTCTGGTTTTTTCGCACAGATAAAGTAATAAATGGTTGAAGGACATCATTTAGGCAAGCTAGTAGCTTGACAGTTGCAATAAATGCGAATATAATACATTTAAACAACGAAATATTGCCATTTTTGTCAGGAATTATGAAATTAAGACAGATTAATATTGCAAAAGCTTTGACGGAGAGAGTAAACCGGTTTGGCTTCATCAGGGATTTGGCGTCAGCGACTGTAAGCGCCATTTGAGGGTTGCCGGTGGAAGAACACTCCTGAGCTGACTGGCTGAACGGGTTGTGCCTTTGGGCTGGCCTCATTAGGTCTGGACGGTGTACCCGTTACGTACAAAAGCGGATCGATGGATCATCAGGCATGGTGAACCACATCAATCAGGGTGGTACCGCGGGTTTTTCAAGAACGCTCGTCCCGGAAATTTATATTTTCCGGGATTTTTTGCATTTTCCGGGGGAGAGGCAGGATTATTTGTCATAGTCGGATAATATTCTGAACAATATTGCGAGTTCCCCAACGGACGATGTCATTTTGCGTTTTATACGCGGGAGGTATGAGAAATGGCTATGATTAGTGGAATCAAGCCGGAACAAGATGTGATGGTTGCGTCGCTGGCCAGCGCGGCTGCCAGTGGCCAGATGGTCAGCGTGCATGGCCTGGTGCATGGCCATCGTGATATGGGCGATTTTGTGTTTATTATTTTGCGGCTGCGTGATGGTCTCCTGCAATGTGTCATGGATCAGGCGACGGTCCTGAGTGGAGCCGATGATGTTCGCGATGAGTATGCCATCCGCGGCAGTGGCCGGCTAGTTGCTGATGGCCGTGCGCCGGGTGGTTTTGAGTTACGCCTGGCCAGCGTGGCGGTGCTATCCAGGCCGCACAGCCCGCGTCCGGTCCATCTCGGCAAGAAGATCAGCCATATGTCGCTGGAAACAAACTTGTCGTTGCGGCCGGTTACGCTGCGTCATGAACGGCAGCGTGCTGTTTTCCGGCTCCAGGAAGGGCTGGGCCGCGGTTTCCGTGATTTTCTGCATAGCCAGGGCTTTACCGAGATCCGGACACCGAAAATTGTCGCAGCCGGGGCTGAGGGTGGTTCGAATATTTTCCGTCTGGATTATTTTGGCCGCAAGGCTTTTCTGGCCCAGAGTCCGCAGTTTTACAAGCAGATGATGGTCGGTGTCTATGAGCGCGTATTTGAGGTCGCGCCGGTCTTCCGGGCCGAAAAGCATAATACGGTGCGCCATCTCAATGAATATACCAGTATGGACTTTGAAATGGGCTTTATTGAGTCGTTCATGGACATCTGTGCCATGGAGACCAGCATGCTGCAGTTTGCACTGCACCTGCTGCGTGAGGAATATGCGCGTGAGCTGGCGCTTTTGCAGGTTGAATTACCCAGTGCTGACGCGATTCCTTTTGTCCGGTTTGCCGATGCCAAGCAGATGGTTGCCGAGCGCTACAACCGGCGGATCAAGGATCCATATGATCTGGAACCTGAGGAAGAGCGGCTGATTGGCGAGCTTTTCAAGGCGCAGACTGGCAGCGATTTTGTCTTTGTTACGCATTATCCGACGAAAAAGCGGCCGTTCTATGCGATGGAAGACCCGTCCGATCATCATTATACACTGAGCTTTGACCTGTTGTTCCGTGGCCTGGAAATCACGACCGGTGGTCAGCGCATTCACAGTTATGATGACCAGGTGGCGAAAATGATCAGTCGCGGCATGGATCCGGCTGATTTTGAGACTTACCTGATGATTCACAAGTATGGTATGCCGCCGCATGGTGGCCTGGGTATTGGCCTGGAGCGGCTGCTGATGATGCTGATCGGTGAATCGAATGTCCGCCATACGGTGCTGTTCCCGCGTGACTTGAGCCGGCTGGATCCGTAAAATAGATGTAAAACAGGGGCGCTAGGCAGAGACATAAAGAAGAGATATTAAGCAGAGCTGTAAAATGGAGACGTGAAACAGCATGATATACCTGCATATTTGTCTCTATCTGGAAACAGGAGCTTCTGCGCGTTCGGGCAGGTTTTGGATAGAGAGCCGGAACCTCGTTTTTGCGGGTTTGTTCAATAACAGAAAGGATTGATGAATCGATGTCTACCGAGCTTTTTGATCACAGTCTCAGCCGGGCTGGCCGTGATGATTCAGGCGCACCGACGCTGGATAGCGCCCTGGTCAGCCGGGTTGCCCGCCTGGCCCGTCTGGCGCCGTCACTGACGGAACAGGAGAACTTACGCCAGGAACTGGGAGCGATCCTTGACCATTTCCAGAATCTGGCCAGTCTTGACACGACGGCAGTTACTCCGGCTTATCATCCGCAGCGTCTGGAGAATTGCTTGCGGGCTGATCGGGTGCAGCCTTCGCTGGCCCGGGAAGCTTTATTGGCGCTGACAGCTAAAAGCAAGGACGGCTGCCTGATGGTGCCGCGCACGGTGGAATGAATCAGCAGTTCTGGCGCCGCGTACCCACATACCGGGGGATGTGTCCGTCGGACGATTTGCGCATATCGGACGATTCAAGCGCAAATGAACCGTACGAGCGGAACGAGCGTAATGCGTTAAAAGAGGAGTTTAGCCTTCATGGAGATCCATACTTTATCAGCCCTTGAGGTGGGCCGGCTGATTGCTGGCCGCCAGATCAGTGCGCCGGAGGCGGCCCGGGCCATACTGGCGCGGATCAGCCATCTGGACAGCCAGTTTCAGGCTTACCTGACAGTGACGGCTGAGCAGGCCTTGCTGCAGGCTGAGGCGGTCCAGGCCCGTCTTGATGCCGGGGCCGTGCTGGCGCCGCTGGCTGGTGTTCCGATGGCTATCAAAGATAATATCAGTACGGCGGGTGTCCGTACGACCTGCGCCTCCCGTATGCTCTGGGATTATGTGCCACCGTTCACAGCGACCGCGGCCGCGCGTCTGCTGGACGGGGGCGCGGTCTTGCTGGGCAAGACCAATCTCGACGAGTTTGCCATGGGCAGTACGACTGAGACGTCTTATGGCGCGATCACGCGTAATCCCTGGCAGCCGGAGCATGTCCCTGGCGGCTCGAGCGGTGGCTCGGCCGCTGCCGTTGCTGCAGGTGAGGCGGTTTATGCCATTGGCTCGGATACTGGCGGATCGATTCGCCAGCCTTGTTCATACTGTGGCCTGACCGGCCTGAAACCAACCTATGGCGCGGTTTCGCGCTATGGCCTGGTCGCCTATGCGTCGTCGCTGGATCAGATCGGCCCGATTGCCCGGACTGCCGCTGACTGTGCGGCTATCCTGGCTCAGATTGCCGGCCCGGATCTGCGCGACAGCACGGCAATGCCGGCAGGACGCAATCTGGATACCCAGGCTCTACTGGCTGCGGCTCAGGCTCAGGGTGATCTGCAAGGCTTGCGGGTCGGTATTCCGGTCGAGTATTTCGGGGCTGGCTTGCAGCCGGCCGTGCGGGCAGCTGTCGAGGCCGCAGCCGACCAGCTGGCTGGCCTGGGCGCGCGGTGTGAGCCTTGCCACTTGCCCCTCGTCGAGGAGGGTATCTCGACATACTACCTGATTGCGACGGCCGAGGCCAGTGCCAACCTGGCCCGCTATGACGGCATTCAATATGGCTACCGGCCCGAGACCTCGGAATATGAAGATCTCGCTGACTTCTATTGCCAGGCCCGGACAGCCGGTTTTGGCCCGGAGGTCAGGCGGCGGATCATGCTCGGCACCTTTGCCCTCAGTTCCGGTTACTATGATGCTTACTACCTGAAGGCCCTGAAGGTCCGCCAGCTGCTGCAGAGCGGATACGAGGCCGCCCTGCAGCATTATGACCTGCTGCTGGGTCCTGTTGCGCCGACGACCGCACCGCGCATTGGTTCATCGCTTCAGGATCCATTGCATATGTACCTGAGTGATATCTATACCGTTGCGGCTAATCTGGCCGGCCTGCCGGCACTGGCCTTGCCCTGCGGCTTTGATGAACAGGGCCTGCCCATTGGCTGCCAGCTGATCGGCCGGGCCTTTGGTGAAGCGGACCTGCTGCGGACCGGCGTGATTTATCAGCAGGCGACTGACTTCCACCAGCGCCGGCCCCAGCTCGCGGAGGTGATCTGATGCAATACGAAACAGTCATCGGCCTGGAGGTCCATGTCGAATTGTCGACCGCCAGCAAAATCTTCTGCAGTTGTCCGACTACGTACGGCCAGACGCCCAATACACAGTGCTGCCCGGTCTGTACCGGCCTGCCCGGTGCCTTGCCGGTACTGAACGCCCAGGTTGTCGACTACGCGCTGCGTACCTGCCTGGCGACCCATTGTGAGATCAGCCCGCTGACCCGCTTCGACCGCAAGAATTATTTCTACCCGGATTTGCCCAAGGCGTACCAGATTTCCCAGCTGCATGAACCGGTTGGCCGCAACGGCTATCTGGAAATTCCCGGCGAGGCCGGCCCGAAGGTTATTCGTATCCATGAAATCCATATGGAAGAGGATGCCGGCAAATTGATTCACGATCCGTGGGAAGATTGTACACTGGTTGATTACAATCGTTGCGGAGTCCCCTTGCTGGAAATTGTCAGTGAGCCGGATCTGCGCTCGGCCCAGGAGGCTCTGGCTTATCTGGAAAAACTGCGCAGCATCCTGCAATTCCTGGGCGTTTCTGATTGCCGCATGGAAGAAGGCTCTCTGCGCGCCGATGTCAATGTGTCGGTGCGGCCAGCCGGCAGTTCGACTCTCGGAACGCGGACAGAGATGAAGAATATGAACTCTTTTAAAGCCATCGGCCGGGCTATCCAGGCCGAGAGCAAACGCCAGATTGACTGGCTCGGTGACGGGAAAAAAGTCCGCCAGGAAACACGGCGCTGGGACGACAATAAAGACGCCAGCTTTGCGATGCGTTCCAAGGAAGATGCCCAGGATTACCGCTACTTCCCGGATCCGGATCTGGTAGCGGTCCGCATTGATTCCAGCTGGATCGAGCGGGTGCGCCATGAACTGCCGGAATTGCCGGATAGCCGCCGCCGGCGTTACATGCAGGGTTGGCAGCTCTCAGCTTACGAGGCAGAAATCCTGACCAGCCATCCGGCGCTGGCCAATCTGTTTGAAGCGACGACCGGCCACTGTGGCAAGCCAAAGGATGCGGCCAGCTGGATTATGGGCGACCTGTTGCAGATCTGTAAGGAAAAGGAGTGTGAACCGCAGGCTCTGCCTTTGCCGGCCGAGCACCTGGCCCGCCTGATTGAGCGTGTGGCAACCGGCGTGATCAATCGTACGACCGCAAAAAAGGTCTTCCTGCAGATGATTGAGTCAGGCGTCGACCCGGATCAGTATATTGAGACCCAGGGTCTGCGCATGGTCAGCAGTCCGGATGCGCTCAAGCAGAAGATTGCCGAGATCCTGGCAGCCAATCCGCAATCGGTGGCCGATTACAAGGCTGGTAAAGCCAGGGCGATGGGCTATCTGGTCGGCCAGGTCATGCGGGCCATGCAGGGCAAGGCAGATCCGCAGCTGCTCAATGCGCTGCTGCGCGAGGCACTCGAGCAGGAAGGTGCTTGACGGGAAATGATGATTGAGAAGTGACACCGCTACACCGCCAGCAGCTGCCGCGTGAGGCGCCAGAGCAGAAAGGCGGCGATGGCGTCCGGATCCCGGGGTTTGCCAGGCCGCTGTTACCGGGTGTCCGGATGAGGTGAGCCCAGCTCACAGGGCGTCAGAACCGGATCCGGCCAGGACCTGTTCCCGCCATGGGGCCAGGGCGGTGGGGAAGGGCAAGGCAGCCAGTTCCTGGATATCAACCCAGCGCCCGCTTCTGTCGAGGTCGGGTGTCAGCGCACCGGCCGGCAGGCGAAGCCAGTAGCCGTTCATCTGCCACTGCCGATGGGTAAAGACGTGGCGCCGCTGGCCCAGGGCCTGGATCCTGGTTTCCGGCGGCAAGGACCGGGCCAGTCCGCCTGGCCAGCCTGGTGCGACACCTGCTGACGACCGGGTCTTGCCGGGACTGCCATGGTGCGCTGCATCATGGACATTCAGTGCTAAGTCGCCGGTGGCCCAGTCAAATTCGTACAAACCAGCCAGCAGCCCGGGACCGCGGCGATTGACGTGGAAGCGCCCGCCTTTTTCCCAGATCAGACAAGTCAGTTCGTCAACCGGGCTGGCTTTTTTGTTAGGCTTGACCGGCAGTTGGCTGACCTGGTCAGTTGCCAGGGCCAGGCAACAGCTGGCAACCGGACAGTTGGTACAACGGGGAGCAGCCGGCAGGCAGACGCCGGCGCCCAGATCCATCAGGGCCTCGTTCAATGCGCCGGGCCGGTCGGCGGGCAGGATTTGTTCGGCAATCTGGCGGACCTCGTGCCGCTGGGCCGGTACGGTCGCGCACCAGGGTGTCTGGGTGAGGCGGGCCAGAACCCGGACGATATTGCCATCAACAGCGGCAGCCGGCAAGCCAAAGGCCAGGGCCCGGATGGCATTGGCCGTATATTCGCCGATCCCCGGCAGCTGGCGCAATTGTAATTCGTCAGTTGGCAGCCGGCCGTCCAGGCGAGTGGTGACCAGACGGGCCGTCTGCAGGAGATGACGCGCCCGGCTGTAATAGCCGAGCCCTTCCCAGGCTTTCAGGACGGCTTCTTCATCGGCTGTGGCCAGGTCGGCCAGCGTTGGCCATGAGGCCAGAAAGCGTTCGTAATAGGGTATGACCGTAGCAACCTGGGTCTGCTGCAGCATCAGCTCGGAGAGCAGGACACGGTACGGATCACGAACGATACCGGCGTGGTGAAGATGGCCCGGGTCGCTGCTGACCTGTTCCCGGTGCTGGTGTCCAGGCGCTCCATCCGTGTCGGGATCGGGGGGCAAGTCCTGCGTGCCGGTCGTGCTGTCAGGGCGGCGCCAGGGCAGGTCGCGGGCGGTCTGGTCGAACCAGGCCAGCAATTGACTGACCAGCTGGGGGCCATATTGTTCAGTCCAGCGGGCGGCGTGACTGACACGGTCAGGTTGTTCAGTTATTTTCATCTGAAAAAGCTTAACTCCATATTGAATAGTGAAACGCAAGCGCCAGTCTTATCCGCCAGGCATGATTAACGGTAGGATTGGGGCTTTTTGTGCAGTATAATAGTAAGGGTTATGATTTCCCGATTGTTCGGCAAGAAATGAGGTCGTCATGTCATCCATCAAGGTCATTTTCCGATATGGCTATCTGATCGGCCCCCGTTCGTTTTATCGTGAAGCGTTGCTGGTGATGTTGCCGGTTATCGGGCAGCAGCTGATCAGTACGCTGTTTATTTTTGCTGATAACCTGATGGTCGGCCAGGTCAGTGCCCAGACCCTGGCGGGCGTTGCGATCGCCAACAAATATTTCCTGGTATTTAACGGGATTTTCTGGGGGATTACCGGTGCAGCCGGCTTGCTGATTTCCCAGTACCATGGCGCGAACGACCGCGATGAATGTCAGCGCCTGTTCAGTCTGCAGATCATCGCCGGCGCGGTTGTCAGCCTGGTTTTTACCCTGGCTTTGTTGCTGTTTCCACGTTTTTTCCTGCAGCTTTTTGTCCGGGATGAGATGACCATCCAGGCCGGCCTGGCCTATCTGCCGCTGGTCAGCCTCAGTTACCTGCCGGCAGCGATCGCCATGATCGGCATGTTTTCCTTGCGCGCTGTCGGCTATACCCGCCTGCCGCTGCTGGCCGGTTTCCTGGGCATCATGCTGAACCTGCTGCTGAACTGGGTCCTGATCTTTGGCAAGCTGGGCCTGCCAGCCATGGGGGCCAGGGGCGCGGCGCTGGCGACTTTGCTGGCCAGGCTGATGGAGGCTTCCTTTTACATTTTCTGGATTGGAACCGGCCGGACCCTTTTTACCTGGCAGCTGCGGACTGTCCGCCAGATGCGCATGATCGTCTGGCGGATGGTGCTGGCCAAGGCGATTCCACTGACCGTCAATGAGCTGTTTTTCACAGTCGGGCTGAATCTGTTCTTCTGGAGCTATGCCCGGATGGCCAGTGCGGCCGTGCCGGCTATTGTGATCAGTGAACAGGCCTACGGCATCCTGACCATCGTTTTTGGCGGCATGGCCGCCGGTGTTTCCGTCCTGGTTGGCAAACGGCTGGGTGCCGGTGACTTTGCCCAGGCCCGGATCCATGCTGACCGTCTCACCGCTTTTCATGGTGGCCTGGCCCTGGTCATGGGCCTCGTGGCCTTGCTCGTCGCGCCACTGATCCCGCAATTATTCGCTGTTACACCGGAACTGCGGACCCTGGCTGGGAAACTGATCATGATCCAGGCATTATTCCTGATCCCGACGATCATTTATAACAATATTTTCTTCGTTTTACGGGCTGGCGGCGACATGCGTTCGGCGTTTATCCTGGATACCATCTATCCCTGGCTGCTGCCAATCCCGCTTGCCGTCCTGCTGGCAACACACTGGCCTTCGTTCCTGAAGCCCGGCTTGCCGCTGGCCTTTCTGGCCATCCAGTTCGTCCTGAACCTGCGCCTGCTGCCGGCTTTATGGTATCTGCGCCGGGGACGCTGGATCCAGAACCTGACTGAGCTGCCGATCAGCCGGCCGGTTGTCCTGCCAGCGCCGGACACGGATCCGTGATCCGGGGATCAGTCGGGGATGCCGTCGTGATCAATGTCGATCATGCCTTCACCAGCCACCCCGAACAATTCGCGGCCGATCAGGCGTCGCTCATTGCGCTCAGCCTCGACCAGATCGCCCAGGAAACGCCGGACTTTCTCCGGCTTCTTGATATTCTTCAGGAGAATCTGGTTATCGGACTGGTCAGCTGTATAAACAGTCAGTGAACCGACCCCGAATATCTTCTGGCCGAAAGACTGCACCAGCTTGATATCCAGAATGCGATAAAGCAGGACGTCATTGGTACGGGTATTGAGCAGGCCAATCCGGCAGGTCAGGCGCTCATCGTCGATGATGTAGCGGGTGAAAGAAATCGGCATGCCCAGGATCCGCTTGCGGTCTTTCCAGAGAATGCGGATATCCTGTGAGACTTCAGAGAAAGTTTTGTGCTGCGGCCGGGGCGTGGTGGCCGGCGTACCGGTTGACTGGTCGTTGTCAGGCGGTGTGGTCTTGTTGTTCTGGGGCGATTTCGTGTCAGCCATGGTGATACTTCCTTTCGGATGAGTTGCTTCTTGCGGTTAAGCGTCGTTCTGGATGCTGTTTTCCAAGTGGCCGGGTGCCAGCTGTTGCATGCGTTTTTGAGCGGTTGACTGTCAGATAAACCATCTGGCCAGGATAGCCCTGCCGCAAGCTGCAGTTGGCTGATCATCGGACATCCGTGTAAAGTCAGGATAATCCCTCTGCCAGGCATAGCCGGAATCTTTTGTCTGCGGGACCGTTGGCCGCTTCTGTCTTTATTTTATCCTGATCCGCGCAGTCAGCCAATGGGTTGTCGTGATTTTTCTCGGTACCGGCTTGCCGACATCCGGATTATCGTTCTATGATAAAGCAGAATGAGCGACGCCAGGCCTGCTTCATGCTTCCCGGATCTGTGCCATGCCGATTTCGGGTGATTCGGCTGCTTCACATTTCTCTTGGCCCGAAACCAGGTTTGACTGGCTTCATTCAATCATTTTAACACTTGTATCCGTTCAATCATTTTCATAATTACCTGGAAGGAATATTGATATGCCACGTTTTTTTATCGAGCAAACGGTTGATCCGGGCCAGGTTTCCCTGCGGATCGATGGCGAGGATGCCCGTCACATCCGCGATGTGCTGCGCATGCGGCCTGGTGAGAAACTGATCGTTTGTGACGGGGCCCGCACGGATCTGTTGACGCAGATCACAGCCCTGGACTCCGGCGGGGTGACTCTGGCCATTGAAGAGCGGCGGCCCAGCCAGACGGAATCGCCGCTGGATATCTGGCTCTTCCAGGGATTGCCGAAGGCTGACAAGCTGGAGACGATCATCCAGAAAACGGTCGAACTGGGTGTCCTGCACATTATACCGGTCCAGTGCCGGCGTTCTGTCGTCCGTCTTGATGCGCGTGATGTCGACAAGAAGCTGGGCCGCTGGAACAAAATCGCCCAGGAGGCTGCCAAGCAGTGTGGCCGGGGCGTCTTGCCGGATGTGATCCGGCCGCTGACCTTTGCCGCAGCGGTTGCCCTGGCCGGACAGCTGGACATGGCGCTGATCCCATGGGAGAATGAGCGCCAGCAATCCATGCGCCAGCTATTGTCTGCTGCTCACAGTGAATTTGAACACACAAGCCGGCGGTCGAAGGTAGGCATTTTTATCGGTCCCGAAGGCGGTTTTGCCCCGGATGAGATCGAGCTGGCCCTTGCTGGTGGCTGGCAGCCCGTTTCCCTGGGCCCGCGCATCCTGCGCACCGAGACCGCCGGCCCCGCCGTCCTGGCGATGCTCAGCTACCAGTTTGAATAAATTATCCAGATTCCGGTGATCAAGGCCGTGATCGAGAAACGTGCAGCCAATGGGGTGTCCTCTAGACACGGACAATCTGCAAACGATCAGCGGTACCGGGCGAGCAGCAAATGGCGAGCTGCATATGGTCGGCTGCACCGGACGAGCAGCATGTGCCGGTGATGACTTTTACCGGTTGGTGGGGTATAATATTACGAATCTTTGAATTTGGGGGAGCGTCATTCGCATGAAAATCAGTGCGCCCAAGGGGACGCGGGATATTTTGCCGGCGGAGATTGGCAGCTGGCAGCGGGCCGAGCGGATTTTCGCCGATGTCTGCAGCCGTTATGGCTATCAGGAGATCCGGTTGCCAACCTTTGAACATACAGAGTTGTTCCAGCGCGGGGTCGGTGATACGACCGACGTCGTGCAGAAGGAGATGTACACCTTCCTCGACAAGGGCGGCCGCAGTATATCGCTGCGCCCGGAAGGCACAGCCGGCGTAGTTCGCAGTTTCCTGGAAAATGGCATGGCTTCCTGGCCGTCACCGGTCCGGCTCTGGTATAACATCACGGCATTCCGCTATGAAAATGTACAGAAGGGCCGATATCGTGAATTTCACCAGTTCGGTTGCGAGTGTTTCGGTGCAGCCGGTCCCGTCGTTGATGCCGAGCTGGTCAGCCTGCTGGCCCAGTTTTTCCACGAGCTGGGCCTGGCCCAGACCAGCCTGCGGATCAACAGCATCGGCTGTCCCGTCTGCCGCGGCGCCTACAATGAGCAGCTGCGCGACTATCTGCGCCCGCAGCTGGACACCCTTTGCGCGACCTGCAAGGAGCGTTACACCAGGAATCCGCTGCGCATTCTTGACTGCAAGGAGCCAGAATGCCAGCCGGTGACCAAAGCGGCGCCGGCCTTGCTCGACCACCTTTGCCCGGATTGCCAGGCCCATTTCGACGGCCTGTGCGCGGCCCTTGACGAACTGGGCATCCCCTATCAGATCGATAAAGGCATTGTCCGCGGCCTGGACTACTATACCCGGACCGTTTTTGAGTTCGTTTCCGAGCATGTCGGCACCCAGGGGACTATCTGCGGCGGTGGCCGTTACGATGGCCTGGTGGCTGATATCGGCGGTCCCAGCACACCGGGCATCGGCTTTGCCCTCGGTGTCGAGCGCCTGCTGATGGAGCTGGCCGCCCAGGGCGTTGCCGCGCCGTCCTCGCTCAGTCCGACGATCTACATCGCAGCACTGGGCGATAACGCCCCGCAAGCCCGGATCCTTTGTGCTAATCTGCGCCGCAGCGGCATTCGCGCCGAGGTTGACCTGATGGCGCGCAGCTTCAAGGCCCAACTGAAATATGCCGGTAAAAGCGGCGTCCGTTATATGCTGGTGCTGGGTGACGATGAGCTGGCCAGCGGCATCGGCCAGCTTAAAGACCTGGCAGCTGGCCAGAGCCAGCCGGTCCGCCTGGACGAACTGGCTGCGGTGCTGCTAGCGATGTCCATGCCGTAAAATTGGCATTTTCCCATTTCATCCGGCCGGATCGCACCAGCAGTCATCAGGTCAGGCATCTGCCCAGGCCCGGTTGGCCCTGAGATCACACCCGGCTGGATATCGCGCCTGAGATCACACCCGGCTGGATATC
>CAYVHB010000012.1:83963-88695 GCA_964450865.1 uncultured Oscillospiraceae bacterium
CGCCTGAGATCACACCCGGCTGGATATCACGCCTGAGATCACACCCGACCGGATCGCGCCAGCGATCACATTTGTCTCGCACTTATCATAAACAATCTGAACACCACAGGGGGAACTATCACCATGTCAGAACAAATGCACGGCCTGAAGCGGACCAGCCGCTGCGCCGAAATCTCGGACCAGATGCTGGGCCAGTCCATCACGCTGATGGGCTGGTGTCACAAACAGCGTGACCTCGGCGGCCTGATTTTTATTACCCTGCGCGATCGCAGCGGCGAGATCCAGCTGCTGATTGACGAGTCCTGTCCGGCTGAGGTGCGCGATAAAGCGGCCAAAGTCCGCAGTGAATATGTCCTGGCCGTACATGGCACCTTGCAGAAGCGGGCCGCAGCCAATCCGGCGATGAAAACCGGCGATGTCGAGCTGCTGGTCAGCGAGCTGCGCATTCTCAGCGAAGCTCAGACGCCACCCTTTTATATCGAATCCCATGTCAATGCCAATGAGGCCCTGCGCCTGAAGTATCGCTATCTGGACCTGCGCCGCCCGGACATGCAGGATAAAATGATCTTGCGCCACCGCATTACCAAACTGACCCGCGACTACTATGACCAAGCCGGTTTCCTCGAGATTGAGACGCCGATCCTGATCAAGAGCACGCCGGAGGGGGCCCGCGACTACCTGGTCCCCAGCCGCATCTTCCAGGGCCGGTTCTTTGCCCTGCCGCAGTCGCCCCAGCTGTACAAGCAGCTGCTGATGCTGGCCGGCTACGACCGCTATATGCAGATCGCGCGGTGCTTCCGCGACGAGGACCTGCGGGCCGATCGCCAGCCGGAATTTACCCAGATCGACCTCGAGATGGCCTTCGTCGACGTCGAGGATGTCATCGCCGTCAATGAAGGCTTCCTGCAGCGGCTGTTCAGCGAAATCATGGGTGTGGAGCTGACATTACCGCTGCCGCGCCTGACCTATCCCGAGGCCATGCGCCGTTTTGGCTCGGACAAACCGGACATCCGCTTTGGCATGGAGCTGACGGATATTTCCGACCTGGTCGCCGACAGTGCGTTCAAGGTCTTCGCCGATGCTCTGGCGGCCGGTGGCAGCGTCCAGCTGATTGCCGTGCCGGGTGGCAGTTCAATGACGCGCAAGGAGATCGACTCCCTGGCTGAATATGTCAAGACCTACCGGGCCAGGGGCCTGGCCTGGCTGACTGTCGAGGATCATCCGCGTGGTTCGATCCTGAAATTTGTCGATCCGGACCTGGTTGCCACCATGGCGGCCCGCGCCGGCGCTGTGGCGGGTGATCTGCTGCTGATTGTTGCCGATCGCCAGCCCGTCGTCCTCGATGCCCTCGGCCAGCTGCGCTGCGAAGTGGCCCGCCGGCTGCACCTGGTCCGTCCGGACGATTATCAGCTGCTGTGGGTGACCGAATTCCCGCTGCTGGAATATGATGAAGAAGCCGGCCGTTACGTGGCGATGCATCATCCCTTCACCAGTCCGATGGACGAAGACCTCGACCTGCTGGTTACCAGCCCGGGCGCGGTCCGGGCCAAGGCCTATGATATTATCCTGAACGGGACAGAACTGGGCGGCGGCAGCATCCGCATTCACAATCAGGCCCTGCAGCAGCAGATGTTCAACCTGCTCGGCTTTAGCGAAGAACAGGCCTGGAGCCGGTTCGGATACCTGCTTGAGGCCTTCCAGTTTGGTGTGCCGCCCCATGGTGGCCTGGCCTTTGGCCTCGACCGCCTGGTCATGCTCCTGACCGGCAGTGACAGCATCCGTGATGTGATTGCTTTCCCGAAAGTTCAGAACTCCTCGTGCCTGATGACCGAAGCGCCCAGTGTCGTCGACCAGAAGCAGCTTGAGGAACTTGGCCTGGCCATTGCCATAACCGACAATCAGCAGGGAAGTGACAGTCATGCCTGAAAGAACCACCCGGGCGACTCAGGCGACCCAGCAGGAGCCGGATATCCTGCTTGAACTGCTGGACTGGCTTAAATATATCCTGGCCGCCGTCCTGATTGGCTTGTTGCTGGTCGTGTTCGTGGTACAGCGCAATGCCGTGATCGGTGACTCGATGGTCCCGACCCTGCACCAGAATGACCAGTTGCTGGTCGAAAAAGTCAGCAAGTACTTTGACGGCGTCAACTATGGCGACATCATTACGATCAGCACCAAGGATCTGCCGGACCACGAAGGTGGCCCCAACATTATCAAGCGGGTCGTCGGCCTGCCCGGCGACACCATCGAAATCAAGGACGACGGCGTTTACCGCAATGGCCAGCTGCTAGCCGAGCCCTACCTGACCGATGGCACCCGGACTGTGATCCGTGATCCCGATTACGCCAGGGTCACGCTGCAGGATGAGCAGTATTATGTGATGGGTGACAATCGCGAAGTCAGCCTCGACAGCCGCAGCATTGGACCGGTGACCCACAAGAGCATCATCGGCGAAGTTGTGCTGCGATTTTTTCCGTTCTCCGCATTTGGCCAGCCCTGAATAACCGGACCCGACTGGAGGTACAACGACCCCCCATGCCATCTGAACGACAACTCAAAATCCGCAATTTCTGCATCATTGCCCATATTGATCACGGCAAATCGACCCTGGCTGACCGGATGATCGAGCGCACCGGTGTACTGACAGCACGCGAAATGCAGAGCCAGGTGCTCGACAATATGGATATTGAGCGCGAGCGCGGGATTACCATCAAGGCCCAGGCGGTCCGCATGACCTATCAGGCCGCTGATGGCGAGAGCTACACGCTCAATCTGATCGACACCCCCGGACACGTTGATTTCAATTACGAAGTATCACGGACCCTGGCCGCCTGTGACGGCGCCGTGCTGGTTGTCGACGCGGCCCAGGGCATCGAAGCCCAGACCCTGGCCAACGTCTACCTGGCGATCGACGCCAATCTCGAGGTCCTGCCGGTTATCAACAAGATTGACCTGCCCTCGGCCCAGCCCGACGTGGTCCGCACTGAAATCGAGGATGTGATCGGCCTTGATGCCAGCTACGCGCCGCTGATTTCCGCCAAGAACAATATCAATATCGATGATGTCCTGGAAAAGATCGTCTCGTACCTGCCCTGTCCGCAGGGCGACGAGGATGCGCCCTTGCGGGCCCTGATCTTTGACTCCAAATACGATACCTACAAGGGCGTCATTGTCCATGTCAACGTCAAGGAAGGCAGCGTCCGCGCCGGTGACCGCATCCTGATGATGAATACGGGCAAGGACTTTATCGTGACCGAGCTGGGCTACTTCCGACCGGGCGAATTTACGCCGAGCCAGGAGCTGCTGGCCGGTGACGTCGGCTACATCGTTGCCAGCATCAAGAACGTGCGCGACACGGCCGTTGGCGATACGGTTACCCTGGCCAGCCGGCCGGCGACCACACCGCTGCCCGGGTATAAAAAGGTCCAGCCAATGGTTTACTGCGGCCTTTATCCGATTGACGGCGCCAAGTACCCGGATCTGCGCGACGCCCTGGAAAAGCTCCAGCTCAACGACGCCGCCCTGGCCTTCGAACCGGAAACCTCGGCTGCCCTGGGCTTTGGCTTTCGCTGCGGCTTCCTTGGCCTGCTCCACTATGAAATCGTCCAGGAGCGGCTCGAGCGCGAGTTCCTGCTCGACCTGATATCGACCGCGCCATCGGTTGTGTATAAAGTCATCCTGACTGATGGCACCCAGATTTGGCTCGACAATCCGACCAATATGCCTGATCCGACGGATATCGCCAGCATCGAGGAGCCGGTGGTCAAGGCGACGATCCTGACGCCCAAGGATTACGTTGGCAATATCATGGAGCTGTGCCAGGAACGGCGCGGCCAGTACCACAACATGGACTACCTCGATACCAACCGGGTCATGCTCCACTACGACATGCCGCTCAACGAGATCATCTACGACTTTTTCGATGCCCTGAAGTCGCGCACCCGCGGCTATGCCTCGCTCGACTATGAGTTCAAGGAATATGCCGAGTCCGACCTGGTCAAGCTTGACATCATGCTTAACAGCGAAGTCGTCGATGCCCTGTCTTTTATTGTCCATCGCGAAAAGGCTTACAGCCGGGCCCGGCGTATGGCCGAGAAACTCAAGGACAACATCCCGCGCCAGCAGTTCGAAGTGCCAATCCAGGCCTGCATCGGTGGCAAGATCATCGCTCGCGAGACCGTGCGGGCCTTCCGCAAGGACGTGCTGGCCAAGTGCTATGGCGGCGACATCACGCGCAAGAAGAAACTGCTCGAGAAGCAGAAAGAAGGCAAGAAGCGCATGCGCCAGGTCGGAAGCGTCGAAGTGCCACAGGAAGCCTTCATGAGCGTCCTCAAACTGGACGAATAAGCGGATAACATGATATAATCCGAGTAAATTTTCGGGCCCGCACCAGCCAGGATGATGAATGGCGGTGTGGGCGAACATGCGGATGTGGTGGAATGGCAGACACGCCGGATTTAGGTTCCGGTGCGCAAGCGTGCAGGTTCAAGTCCTGTCATCCGCACCAACCCTAGTACCATCTATTGATAGAATCGCTTCTGTCAGCAGGTGGTATTTTTTATGGCTGAAAGTGGCTCGTATCAGGCGTTTGAGGGGTTTTGGCGATAATAAAATAGCTAATAGATGTTGGTTCAGGGGCATCATTTATGCTAAAACCGTAACATTTCGCGCGGATTGGGATAGAGCCTGTATAATTGGTGTAAATTGAGAAATAAAAAATGAGCCACGAGCT
>CAYVHB010000013.1:0-15276 GCA_964450865.1 uncultured Oscillospiraceae bacterium
GGGCGGCTATCAGGCATTTCATCGGAAATAGTCACTTCGTTTTGCTCATCCGACAAATCAGTTGCAACGGAACTGCCTGGGGCTGATGGCATCCGCCGGGCCAGAACATCCGGACTGGCTACCGAGTAACCATAAAATCCGAGCATTGCCCCAAGGCTGTAATAATCACCGTGAGCATAGGCTACCAGTCGGGCTCGATCAATCCGCAGGCGATTCTGGGCATCAAGCAAATGGCTGCGGGCCTCTACAGCCACGACCTCAGCAATGAAAAGGTCGTGTGTACCCAATTTCAAGATCTGGGAAACCTTACAGGATAAGGTCAGGGGACTCTCCATGACAGCCGGGGCGTAGGCCAGACCGGCTGCAGGAATCGCATTGAGCTGGCAGGTAACAAACTTGTCAACACTGGAGCCGGACTTGACACCACAGTAATCGGTGACCTTTAACAGTGATTCATCAACCAGATTAATGACAAATTCCATAGTCGCGCTGATCTGGGCATGTGAATAGCGCGATGGGCGGACCGAGATTGATACCATGGGCGGTTCAGAATTGACTGTGCCGGCCCAGGCGACCGTCAGCAGATTTGGCCTGGCGTTTTCTGCTTCAGGTAAGCCGGCACAAGAAATCAGCGCCACCGGTACCGGCGCCAGCAATGTCGAGGGATTGAGGATGGTCCGTTCCCGGGGTGTATCATCACTGGCCGGAACCATGACAGGGACTGGCGTTTCAGCAGCGATCCGGACAAATTTCGCAGGGGCGTTCTGATTCGGTGTCTCTTTTTTCTCTTTCATGAAACATCTCACTTTTAAATTCAATATCTGTTACACCGTCACGCCTTGAGACATGCGCGGTGATGAACAAACCATGCCAGTGGTCATGACCAGCCAGGGTGATCTTTCCAGTCTATTTGACCTATAACTGTTTGACCCATAAACATCATATTTCAGCCTTGATCAGCACTGAACACGGCAATGGCCTGTCAGACTATATCCCAAGCATCTCATGGGCCAGTAGATATTCTTTAATGTCTATGCCACCCAGGAAGCCGACCAGATGACCATTCTTGCCAATGACGCGATGGCAGGGCAGCAGGACCGGCAGTGGATTGGCGGCACAGGCTGCACCCACAGCCCTGGCCAGTTGCCGGGGAGACTGTCCATCATGAGCCACACTGGCTGCCAGCTGTTCATAATTCCAGGTACTGGCATAAGGAATCTGCTGCAGGGCCTGCCAGACTTTTTGCTGGAAAGGACTGCCAGCTGAATAATCCAGGGGCAGGTCAAAGGTTGTTCGCTGGCGCTGCATGTAAGCTTGCAACTGTTCCGCAGCCAGGGCCAGCACCGGCAGGGTGTTGGGCCGGGCCCGCCAGCTCCGGCCTGAAGAATCAGCAGGCCACTGCCTGACTGGCAGCAAGCGACCCTGCTCATCAAGCAAACGCAGATAATCGGCAGTCTGCTGGACCAGGGTTATGCCCGTCTTCTGGCCGAAGCGCAGGAAATGAATCCGCGAGATAGTCGTCGCCGTACCCTGTATAGCCAGTACAGCCTTGGCGAACGGAAGAAACACAACAGCCTGGTCGGGTCTTTCCGGCGCCAGCATGGTGAGGAGCTGACCGGACCGATAGGTGTCACTGCCAGCCTGATACCAATAGCCGGTCCATTCACCGCCTGATCGCCAACCCTGTTCAATCAGCAGGGGCTGCCAGCTAAACTGCCCCGGTCGCAAGATAATATCCAGACGATAGGCTGGCTGTTCATTGTATACCCAGGCCAGCATTTTGACAAGCCATTCGCCGGCCGATAAATGCGGCGCGGTCAGGATCGTCAGGCGCAATACACCGACAGTCTCCGGCTCTGGCCGCAACAAGATGACAGCCAGACAGGACCATTTCCCCTGATCGGCAATACTTCCGTTACCATCTGCCGAACCAGCTGATCCGGTTGATCCAGCCGGCTCTTCCGGCTCTGCCAAACCTGCCATACTAGTCTGCTTGCCTGGTTCAGCCGGCTCTTCCGGTTCTGCCAGGTCAGCCGGTGCGGCAGGTGATGTGGCTTGCCGGGTTTCTTCATGAACCAGCAGCAAATGGCATTGAAAACCGTTGCGTTGCAGCTGATGCCAATACTGATGCAGGATCCCCATCCGACGGACAACCGGCAAGTCAATTTCCGATTGCATTACGAGCCGGTTATTCTGCAAATACCACGGCTGGATCCTGATCATCACCGGCTCACCCCCTTTCTCTTCCACGTCATTTGATGCTGATCAGGCTGTCAGCGATTTTCTGCCATGTCGCCAGTCGCTGCAGATAATCGCCTTCCGTCAGGAGCAAATCACCCTGGCTTTCAATAGTCTGGCTCATGACCTCCGGCCACTGGCTGGTCCAAAGCTGACCCCCTGTATAGGCATAAGCGAGCCGGTTTCGCAGCCGCAGCATCTGGGCGCCATTGATCTGTGGCGCAACGAGGTCCTGCCAGACCGCCTGGTCAGCGACAGCCGGATAATAACCTTCATACTGCTGCAGACGCGCCTGTAAGAGCAGGGAATCCGAATCCAGGGTCAGGAAGGCAGCAAAATCCGCAGCCAGCGCCGGATCGGGGCCCTGATTCGTGACTACAACGGAACGCAGTGAAACTGGCTGGCGCAAAGCCAGCTGACGTTCGGCAAGGCTGGCCGTCGCAACCGGTTCAGAACGGGTCGGCAGCTGGGTAAAATAGAATAAAATCCGGCTTTGCTGCATCCAGCGTTTCAGCTGTGCAGAATCATCAATCCACATCGCCAGCCGGCCGCTTTCAGCCGGATCATTACCGGCAAAAGCCTGCTGGGCTTGTCCGGCGGTCAGATGCAGCGGGCTGTAGCCATCTTGGACCAGCTGGCGCAAGGCAACAACAGCATCCCGGAATGGCTGTCCGTCATAATTCAGGCGGCGCCCATCCCAGGTAGCCAGGTTGAGCGTCAGGCTGCTGCCGGCAGGCAGATAATTCAGCAATTGCTGCGGATTGGCCAGAGCGAACTGGGCCGTCTGCAGACGTGGCTGCAAGAGATCTGGTGTATTTTCCAAAGCTTTCAGATCGGCTTGATTCAAACGTTGGCTATTACGGGCAAATGCGCTTTGCAATTGCGAGCATAAGGTCAGAAATTCAGTCCAGGTCCAGGGGGCGACCGGATTTCCCAGGCCGTACTGGCTGAAAATCTGGGAGTTGTAGTAAACCAGCGGCACAGTAACCAGATAGGGCAGGCCCAGCAGTTTCCCTTGTTCAAGATGCGCGGTGAGTAAAGCCGGGTAGGCCTGGTTGGCTGCCAGTCTCTTATCATCAGCCAGGTAGGGTAGCAAATCGAGCAGCTGACGCTGGGCCAGCAGCGGCTGGGCTGCTGTGACATAAATCAGGTCGGGCAGGCTGCCGGTGGCCTGCCAGCTGCGCAACTGGGTGCGGGTCGCACCGGTATCCGGTGGCAAGGCAATCAGCTCGACCTGAAACCGTTCGTCATCATAGGCAGCCAGGTCAGACAGGGAGATCACATCGCCTAGTGTCTGCCCATCGGACTGGTGCAGCTGGCCGGATTGGCGAGCCAGGTAAAGCAAGCGTAAATAATAAAGGGTATCGGCTGACCAGGGGCCGGCAATTCGCAAGGTCACGCGCTGGTCCGACGGTAAACCGGAAGCCGACGTACCAGAGGTGGAAGAATCTGCGGGTTGTGCTGACGAAGTGGCGGATGGCAGGGTCGTTGTACTGGTCAGGCCCGGGGTTATGGTAGGCAGTGCCGGAAATCCATTATCCTGGCGCAGGTCACAGGCTGTGACCGGGCTGAGCAGCCCCAATCCAATGATGAAAGCCAGCAATTTCCCCCAGCGCTGGCCAGGGTGGCTGCCACGACGGTTTCCGGTACAGAGATCCTGATTTAAACGCATGGGTCCGACTCCAATGACAAATACGCGTCATTTTCATAACGCAAGAACTGATATGTCAGGCCATCTTCCTGTTCTGGCGATCCACACGCCACCAGCCGCCAGCCGCGGTGATGATCCAGGTCCGGGAAAAAGCGATCTGCCGGAAACTGGCCCCGGACGCGGGTCACATGCGCTGTCTGGCAATATGGCAGCAACAGCTGATAGATGCTGGCTCCGCCAATTACAAAACAGTCAGCCGGTGAAAATGAGGCAATTGCCCGGGCAAGGCCGGGCAGATCATGACAGATGACTGCTGTATCGGCCTGGAAACCAGGCTGGCGGGTCAGGATGATATTGGTACGCCCGGTCAGCGGGCGCTGGCCAGGAAAGGTTTGCAATGTCCGCCGGCCTAGGATGACACAGCGGCCCATCGTCATGGTCTTGAAGCGATGCAGATCGGCCTTGATACGGAATTGCAGGGCATCCTGGTAGCCGATGCCCCAGTTCTCATCAACGGCAACCAGCAGCTGCAGGCCCATCCGGTCACTTTTATCCGCATTGTCCATCGGGCCGGAACCAGAAACCAGTCCAGCCAGTCCGGCACTGGCCGCTGCAGCCCCTCCAACCGCCACAAACCCGGCCTGGATGGTTTGCCCCAGCCGATGATTGCCGCAATCAGCGCCGCAAGCCGGGTCAGTCGTTGAAAAAACTGTTGCCTGTCCGGTCTTGCCGGATACAAAAATGTCTGAGGACTGGCGCATCGTGAAATTGCATCCTTCCTGCCCAGGCGATCGTATGGGCCTGCCCATCAGGCTGCCATTACACCGCCACCGGAATCCGGGCCATCCTCGGACCGGCCTGGTAGTCACTCAAGGCAAAGCTGTCCAGCGTGAACCGGTAGTAGTCCTGAATCGCCGGATCAATCTGCAAAGTCGGGGCCGGATAGGCCGGGCGGCTGATCAGTTCCCGGACCAGGGGAACATGGCGGTCATAGATATGGGCATCGGCAATGACATGAACCAGTTCGCCAGCCACCAGCCCGCTGACCTGGGCCAGCATGTGGACCAGCACCGCGTATTGCGTCACATTCCAGCTATTGGCGACCAGCATATCCTGCGAGCGCTGATTGAGCAAGGCATTGAGCCGGTTGCCGGCGACATTGAGGGTCAGGCTGTACGCGCACGGATAAAGCTGCATGGCGTGGAGATCCGCATGGTTGTATAGATTGGTCAGCATGCGCCGGCTGGCCGGATTGTGGCGCAGATCATAGAGCAGACGGTCAACCTGATCAAACTCACCCTCCTTATAAAGGGCCTTCTGTGCCAGCTGATAACCATAGGCTTTGCCGATCGTGCCGTCGGCATCGGCCCAGCTATCCCAGATGTGGCTGTTCAGGTCAGCAATGCGATTCGACTTTTTTTGCCAGATCCAGAGTATCTCATCGACGGCTGCGCGGAAATTGATCGGTCGCAAGGTCAGGATCGGGAATTCTTCGCCCAGATCATAACGGTTGACCAGCCCGAATTTCTTGATCGTGTATGCCGGTGTACCATCTTCCCAGCGCGGCCGCACGTCCTGGCCGGTCTCGTCAAAACCATGCGCGAGAATATCCTGGCAGTTGGCAATAAAAATCTGGTCGGCTCTGCTCATGCAAGAACTCCTTTATGAGGGATTTGAACGACTGGATGAACGACGGGATGAACGACTGATTAATCGGCTGTACAGTTCAATGAAAGTATAAACTACAGTATAAAGGAAAAGCGTCCGCCTTGCCAGAGCAAGCCAGGCCCAGTCCGGTTAGCGCGTAGCGATCCAGCTGCCGCTCATCGTGCCTTCCAGATTGAAAGTGCCTTCCAGGCGGTTGTCACCAATCAGCTTGCCATGAGTCAGGAAAGGCACAGTCACATCCTGGCCGTTCTCGTTGACTCCTTCGCCCATAAATATCAGCTCGCCCTTGCGGATGACCAGTGTCACGGCGTACAGATCTGCTGAGCCTTCAATGTAGTCGGTATTGGAACCGGTGAATGTCAGCGGCCCATGGTAGACCACCTCGCCGGCCTCATCCTTTTCCTTATCCCGCGTCAGGGTCGTCTCATAGCCCAGGGTTGTGCCAATAAAGGTAAAACTGTCGAGGGCCGACTCGTCGATGGGACCAGCCTCAAGGGCCTCGGCGATCGGTGAAATGATATAGCGTACAATCCCCTTCATCAACAGGACCAGGAAATCGCGGAAGATCTTGTTTTCCTTCTCAACTGTCATCACGATCGACCAGGTTCCCGACAGATCCCCGAACATTGCCGATATTTCGATACTGTCCTCGGCGCGGACGATCTTGCGTTTGCGGTCGATCAGGCGGACCGTCACGGTATAGTCCTGTTCCTTCTCGAAAATATGGGCCATTTTCAGCTTGCGGTTACGCACCGTGACAGCTTCCGCGGCGTCCGGATCAGTGTCGCCAAAATCCCATTCCAGCTCATAACGTTCCGGCGGATCTTCGATTTCAACGGTGAAATTCACTTTTTCGCCCGGCATGATCGTCGTGCGGTCAGCGGAAAGTTCGATTTTTGGCTCATTCTGGGCAAAGACATAGGAATCGGCCCTGAAGTTGCGGGCCCCGGCATCGACTGTGATGTAGATTTCATCGTCCATTTCCACGCTGTAATCAATAACGGGACCGGAGATGGTCAGTTTATCCGGTGCACCCAGCACCATCAGCAGCTGTGGCTGGCCTTTAGCCATCTCGCCGGTTTCCGGGTCCTGACAGGCCGCCAGACTGCCGTTAACAAATTCGACATCACTGATTTTGGTCGTTTTCCCGTCGCGAACACGCCAGAGTTCACCAGGACCGGAATAGGCAATCGCGGACATACCCATAATCTGCCACTGCCGATCCTGGTCGATCTGATGAGTCAGCCTGGCGTCGACCGCAAAGGTCTTGACCGTATCGGCGCCAGCCTGGCGCGCCCTCGCAAAGAGAGCTGTATCGGTCTCGACCTCCTCGACCTGCTGGGTCAGGAACATCGTCGGCAAAAACATGTCAATGGTCCGGGCGTCTGTCGCAGCTGCCAGCGGCAGCAGGACCTCGGCTTGGCGGATGGCAAATTCTGTCGTGATGTCGTAGGAATCATAAAGATACCCTGCTTCTTTGCGGACCATCGGGATTGACTTGGCACCGAACTGGGCGAACCAGGTTGTAAAGCCGTTCAGTTCCTGCGTACTCATCGCTGACAGGGATGGCGATTGATAGGGTTTTTCCCAGTTGGCCGGCTTGATGCCGAGCTTGGCATCGGCGATGGTATCCTGCGAGTAAAATTTCTTGTTGGTCCAGGTAGCCAGGGAGATCATCAGGTCTTGCGTATAGTCGCCAAAATCGGCGACAATCAGGCCATCACAGCGGCTATACTGCAACAGGGCCGCTGCGACCGGGCCGGTGATTGCCTGTTCGGTTATCTCATAGCCCGGGTGTGAATCATTGCGCACGTGGGCCGGCTGGGTCATGTCGGCGACCAGGTGCATCACCTCGCCCAGGCCGCGCATCGCCTTGCCCAGATACATGTGGCGCATTTCGTCCAGGTCATCCGGGTGGCCGACAAAGTCGCGGAAATCACCGATCGGCGCGATCATAGCCGGCTCGGCGGTATAAGGGATTTCCATGCTTTTCTTGTAGTAGCCCAGGGCATTGATCAGGGAGTAGGGATTGTCTTCGCGGAACAAGGCCCATTGCGTGGCCGGAATCGCTTCATAGACCAGGCCATGGACGGAGTCCTGGTCCGTCAGCTCATGAACGCCTGATAATTTCAGCGGATCGTAGAAGTGTTTCATGGATACATAAACATTGGGTTCATCAGCAGAATAACCGCCATCGATGATATGCTGCGCGACCGGCTGCCAGGTCCATTTCTGGGTATGGGTCAGGGCAAATTTGCCACTGGTTGTCACCAGCGGCGCAAAGGTATCAGAATCAAGGGCAAAGCCTGCATTGCGATACTTGGCGCTGTTGCCCGGGCCGTTACGGAAAATATCAATGGCCTTGCGGTTGATTTCCCGATGAGCCGGCTGCTCCCAGGCCAGGATCCCTGTACCGAGGCTGCCGGAGACCAGGCCGGTCACCAGCAGCAAGGCCAGGAGCTTGCGCCAGTCAGACCGCGGCCGGTGTCTGATCGGCATAGAGTGGATCGGAGAATTCCGGTGATTCATCGGGGAATGCCGGTGCCTGATCGAATAATGCTGGTAGCTGATCAGAGTACGATGGACAGGATTACGGGCAGCGTTTGTTTTTTCTTGCATATATTCATGCTCCTTGATCGCAACAGTCGGGGCCAGGATCGCAAGATTCAGGGCCATTCATGAATCGATCACCCAGCGCCCATCATCACGGTTCTGGGTCAAAATAAGCCGGAAAGCCGGACTGAGCCCGTCCGCACCTGACGCGGCCGATTTCTGCTTCAATTCCACAATGGCCATGCGGGCCGCCTCGTAATTACCGGTATCGGTGCTCAAATAGACAAGATCAGCAGCCCGCAGCGCGGCGCAATATTCAGCAAGGCGATCGGGGTTCCCGGTAAAATATTCACGATATTGTTCCTGGCGGTTGGGATGAACCATCGCCAGCGCTGTATCGACATCACCGGCTTCAAGGGCGTCAGCCAGTTCGTCCAGGGCGGCCTGAACATCGTTGCGCACAGGCTTGAAGTCTTTTTGCTGCTGCCAGCCCGCGGCGGCCTGCTTAAGCTCAGCCTGGCGCCAGAGGCCAAATAGCCCGCCGATTTGCCAGACAGCAACACCCAGCACAGCCAGGACCAGCAGCAAGGCCACCAGCCGGACGACCAGGCGCTGCCGCGGCTGCAGGCGGGCCAGAAGCCTCTGGCGCGCCCGGGCAGGACGGCGGGAGCCCGATCCGATCACCGGTGCCGCGGCAGGGCTGGCCGGACCATTTACGGCACCGCCCGATAGCCCGGGCGCGCCGGACGCAACGCCCGTTGGACTGGCCGACGGCGTGCAGGGTCCGGATGGGATATTCACGGTATTATCCGGTGGAATGGATTGTCCGGCCGTTATCCCGGCTGACTCCGGCGAAGCGACCGGCTGGCCACAAGTTGTACAGAAACGATTTTCGGGATTAAGGTATTGACCGCAATGGGTACAATACATGGCATTTCCCCTCCTTGCATCCTCCAGTGCTTGCACCAGTACCTGCGCAAGTACTGATACAGTTCTTTCACCATCATGGACGCTGGTACTTAAACCAGTACTTTTACCAGAATTGACGCTGGTATTGACGCAAACTAAAGCACCAGTATACGTTATCAGGAAAATGAGCACAATATGCACCCTGTTTCGTCAGGTCTATGTCAGGAAAAACTCAACATTTTGTCAGGGCTTTGTCAGGGAAAAACTCAAATGAAAACTGTTTTCTGCCGAGTGTTCATCCGGTATAAATATCCGGTTCCCGTGTCCGCGTATCCGGTATACTGCGTATTGCAGGAAACGCTTATGTCGGCTTCAGTAAAATGGAAATCCTGAAATGTGTTCTGATTAATTGTTATAATAATCTCGTCAAGCTTGTTGATGAATAACCTCTGATCAGCCTGAGCACAGATATAGGCCAGTTCAACCAATATCATTGGCTGGTTGTAGGAGCCCAGGACATTCCGATTGTTCCTGATTTCAACGTCAAACGATATACTTGTTACCATTTGATTTTCTATTGTAAAATGAAACGCTGGCGTTTCGGTATAAGCGGTATCGATCCACCGATTATCATCAGATTCGGACCCCGCCCATTTACCGCTGGCATCCAGGTACACGGATCCTGATTCGAAGCCAAGATATTCAGCATAGTAATTGTAGTTCTCGGCAAATTCCGCCACGGTCAGGCGGCCACGATTCGGTGGCAGTTGCTGGGCGAAAATGATCAGCACGAAGACCGCCCAAATTGTCGTGCAGGCACCTGCTAAAACAAATCCCCGATACTCTTTCAGATCCTTGATGGTATACGCGACGGTTTCATCCCATGGCTGGGCAATATGATCCCGGCACCGCTTGTAACTTTGCCAGAGTCTGAGCAAATCATAGAACGGAATGTTGTATCCAAGGCCGGCCCTGATGACACCCCACGTCCGGGCCAGGCTTTTCCCATAGGAAAGCTGTCTTTTTTCTGGCGTTTCGATATGAAGTCCCAGGATTGCCTTGCCTGGCGTGGTACCAAAACCATGGAGACACAGCGGTTCAAAAACAAGCATCAAAGCAACACTGATGAAAGGATCCAGCAAAATCCACACGTTGTTTCTGCTTCTGGCAATCAAAATGACATGACAGAAAATGGCAAGAAATGCCTGCCACACCACCTGGTACAAAACCAAATCAAACATCCTGGCAAAGAACCTGCGCCAGGGATGAAAGACCTGGGGCAGTTCATCGCCTTCGATTGCAAAATAGGGACTGTCCGTTTCTTTAGCCGCGCGATTGATTTCATCGAGATATTTCTGGGCATCCAGATCCGCAAACCTGACCCGGTCTTCCCGCATAACCCGGCAGACATCACGCGCAAGTGTAACCATTTGCTGCTCCTGGTCGAGTGTTTCAATCTGCCTGGCCAGAATCTCAGCCAAGTCCTTGCTTCCGGCTTGCAGGGCCAGAATTTCATCCAGAGAAATATGCAGGCTGCGCAGCAGTTTGACCCGCAGCAGTATTTGCAGGTCGTTCTCGGAATAATCCCGGTAACCATTATCCAGGCGCGTCGGCTCTATCAGACCCGCGCGCTCATAAAAGCGGATGTTGGCCCGTTCCATACCGGACCGTGTTTCGATTTCTTTAATTGTCATTTCGCTTTTCCCCCTACCTGGTGACTCAATGATAGACTGTGAAGCCTGTTTACAGTCAAGCATCTTTCACTGATATGTTGAGAAATTCGGCTATCTCAATTGATATTTCGAAAAATTTCGATCAACGCAATTGAAATGTTGAGAAATTCGGCTAACGCAACTGAATGATCTGTTCTGCGCTGATGAATCCGGCTGCCGATGGGATGGTTCATGTGCTTGTCCAGAATGGGCATATAGATGCGCAAAGAATGCAAAGTTCCGCCTTGCTTGATTCCCACGAAAAAAAATCGCTGCGACTTTTACGTCGCAGCGATTTACCATGGTCGGAGTGAGAGGACTTGAACCTCCGGCCTCTTGGTCCCGAACCAAGCGCTCTACCACCTGAGCCACACCCCGCCGACCGTGATTATTCTACTGAGAATAACGGTCGATGTCAAGCATTTTGGCGAGGTTCGCCGAGGTTTTTTGTGTTGCGATCGAATTGCGGGCATTTTGCCAGGCTGATCCGCCCGGGCAAGAGCCCGGTCTTCCCTATTCAGGCCAATTAACCGCCCGGCCGGTAACCGGTACCTTGCTACAGATCGCTTGCCGGCCTCAGATATGGAAACGAGTTGCGACCTCGTCTTGCAGTTTGGCGATGAGATCGGCTTCAGCCATGGTCCCGAGGTCACCCTCGCGGCGCGAGCGGACAGCTACGGTTCCCTGCTCGATCTCGGCATCACCGAGGACCAGCATGTACTGCAATTTCTCCATCTGGGCTTCGCGGATCTTCTTGCCGATCTTCTCGTCGCGGGTGTCAACCTCGACGCGCAGGCCGGCAGCCCGCAACCGGCGGGCCAGCGCCTGGGCGGCATCAATGTGCTTTTCGGAAATCGGCATGACCCGGGCCTGCTCGGGCGCAATCCATAGCGGCAGGGCGCCGGCAAACTTTTCGATCAGCAGCGCCAGGGTGCGTTCATAGCAGCCGATAGACGTGCGGTGAATGATGTAAGGATGGCGTTTCTGGCCATCGCGGTCGGTATATTCCATGCCGAAGCGCTCGGCCAGCTGGAAGTCGATCTGGATCGTGATCAGGGTGTCTTCCTTGCCAAAGACATTCCGGATCTGAATGTCCAGCTTGGGCCCGTAGAAGGCCGCTTCGCCGTGGCCTTCCGCGTAGTTCAGGCCCATGTGGTCCAGGATATTGCGCATGGTATGCTGGGCGGCTTCCCATTGTTCGGCTGAACCGATGAACTTGTCGCGGTTCTCGGGGTCCCACATCGAGAAGCGATAGCTCACGTCGCCATCCAGGCCGACTGCCTTGAGCATGAAATTCGCCAGGTCGAGGGTGTCCCGGAATTCTTTCTCCAGCTGTTCGGGCGTACACATCAGGTGACCTTCGGAGATCGTGAACTGACGCACCCGGATCAGGCCGTGCATTTCACCGGAGGACTCGTTGCGGAACAATGTCGAAGTCTCGCCATAGCGCAGGGGCAGGTCGCGGTAACTGCGGGTCTTCGTCAGATAGGCCTGGAACTGGAAGGGGCAGGTCATCGGCCGCATGGCCAGGACTTCCTCGGTATCGGCCTTGGCAGCGTCGCCGAGGATAAACATGCTGTCCCGATAGTGATCCCAGTGGCCGGAAATCTTGTACAGATCGGACTTGGCCATCAGCGGGGTCTTGGTCAGCAGGTAGCCGCGACGCTCTTCCTCATCCTCGACAAAGCGCTGCAGCAGCTGGATGGTCCGGGCCCCCTTGGGCAGGAGAATGGGCAGGCCCTGGCCGATATAATCGACAGTGGTGAAAAAGCCGAGTTCGCGGCCAATCTTGTTATGATCGCGCTTGCGGGCCTCTTCCTGGCGGTCGAGATATTCCTTGAGCTGCTGCTTGTCAGGGAAGCTGGTGCCGTAAATGCGTTGCAGCATCTTGTTTTTTTCATTGCCGCGCCAGTAAGCGCCGGCGACCTGGGTCAGCTTGAAAGACTTGATCTCACCGGTGCGCTCCAGGTGCGGACCGGCACAAAGGTCTGTAAAATCGCCCTGGCGATAGAACGAAATCACTGCGTCAGCGGGCAGGTCGTCGATCAGCTCGACTTTGTACAGCTCGCCCTGGTCGGCCATCAGCTGGCGGGCCTCGGCACGGGGCAGCTCGAACCGCTCGATGAGCAGGTTTTCCTTGACAATGCGCCGCATTTCTTCTTCAATTTTGCCCAGTTCCTCCGGGGTGAATGGTTCCGCCCGGTCAAAATCATAATAAAAGCCATTTTCAATGGCCGGTCCGATCGCCAGCAGGGTCTGCGGATAAAGCCGCTTGACGGCCTGGGCCATCAGGTGCGACGAAGAATGCCGGAAGGCATGGCGATAGGCTGAATCCTGAAAGTCAGACATGAGAAGCCTCCTCAAAAGAACAGTAAAGTATGGTCTATTTTAATCCTTTTACCGACCCTTTGTAAATGTTTCCTGACGCTTGGTGCTATAATAGAGACATGGATGGCCTGGTCCGGTGGTTCGGGCCCGGTATGCAAGTCCCGGCCAAGTCCGGGTGTCCGGACCAGGTCAGCAGGTATTTACCCGGTCAGGAGGGATCGAATGTGCGCAAATCAATCGCCATTATCATTATCGTGTTCTGTCTGGTGCTGGTAGTCGCTTTGTTGTCGATCGGGGTTATTTTATTGGTTCATGGTGTTACATCGCCCGCAAGTGGCAACTGGCTCGACTGGTGGCGCGACTGGCGCAGCCAGGGCGGCGGTTTCCCCTGGAGCAATTTGCAGAATTTCGAGATCAATGAAGACCGCTCACTGAGCCTGGACGGCGTTGAGGCTATCGAGATCCGGGTCCTGGCCGAAAATCTCAAGATCACGGCCGGTCAGCAAGATATCAAGGCCAGTTTAACGGGGACTTATCGCAGCCGGCAGGCATTGCGCTGGGATATCCGGCGCGAAGGAAACAAAGCGGTCCTGGCCATTGAATATCCGATGATGGGCTACCTGAGCAGCCAGCTGGCCTTGAATGTCGCTATTCCAGCCGGATTTGCCGGCAGCGTCACGATCCAGGATACCTCCGGGGCCTGTGAAATTCCCGACAATGCTGATTATGCCTGGCGCAGCCTGACCATAAACAGCGTATCCGGGGATGTCACGCTGGGCGCGGCCACCATGGATAATCTGACAATCAAGACGGTCTCGGGGCGAATCAAGGTCGGCAAAGCGAGCGGCACACTCCAGCTCGAATCAGTCTCTGGCAAGGTTGCGGTCACCTATACCCAGGTCAAGGCGACCCAGATCAAGACGATTTCCGGTGACATCAGTCTCAAGTTGCCTGCCGTGGCCTCTTGTCAGCTGACATATGAAACGGTTTCCGGTGATTTTAGTGATGTCGATCTCAACTGGTCCCTGGTGAACAAGATTAACCAGAAAACCATTGTCCGCCTGGGCGATGGTGAGCAGGCCATCGCCGTCAGTACCGTCTCTGGTGACCTGGAAACCGAAGCCCGCAATGATTCGGCCAGCCAGAACCAGACTTGGTGGATCTGGCCCGGGCATGTATTCAGCCGAGGGTGATCAGGTCGCGAATCGCGTCGAACCGGCTTTGTTTGATGCCGGGAATCTTCATCAAATCTTCCAGGGTCCGAAAAGGACCATTCTTCGTCCGATAATCAACGATCGTCCTGGCTGTCGCCGGACCGATGCCGGGCAACGTATCAAGCGCCGCGGCATCGGCCTGGTTGATATGAACAAGGGCGGGTGTGCCCGACGGTCCGCTGGCTTCATTTGCCAGTGGCGTTGGCGCAGCCGCCCATTCTTTTTGCGTCGGGATGTGAATCAGCTGATTGGTATTGAGTTGCAGGGCCAGATTGATATGCTCCGCAGCCGCGTCCTCAGTCAGGCCCCCCGCCTGATCAACCAGCTGGTATAGATAGCTGCCCATGGCAACTTCATAAATTCCGGGCCTGACGACAGCTCCGACCAGGTAGATCGGTATTTTGCGGACCGCACCAGCCGCAAGCGTCGTCGGATCCAGGGTATTCCCGTTATTTGTACCTGACGCATCTGGTCCAGTTGCTGATCCAGGCACCGGGCTGGCTGTCTGACTGACAGCCTGACTGTCTGACTGGCCGTCCGTCCGGCTGACCGTGGCGTTGTTGATGACAACGGGCTGATTATGACTGGCAAAGGGTGTCATGATCTGCTGCAACCACTGCTGGCCAGATTGCGATGCCAGCCAGTCAAAGCCCGCCACACTGATTGAAAAAAGGCAAAAGCCAATCAGAATCGCGATCAGGCGCGTTTGTTTCTTCTTTTCGGCCACAACTTCCGTCTCCCATCTTCCTGGTATCTGACAGGTGCCAGCTGCCTGACAGCCCTTGATCAGACTGCTTATGAAAGGTGTCAGCTGCCTGACAGCCCTTGATCGACCAGCATCCGCTTCGTGTTCGTGAAGCAAGCCAGCAAATCCAGTATATAAAAAAAGAAAGGTGAACCAAGCACCTTTCTTGCGACATTTTTCGACATTTTCCGACAAAATTTGCGCCTGTCCGGACGCGATCGCCCTCAGTCTGGAACCGGCCAGTTAACCGGTGGCAGG
>CAYVHB010000013.1:15376-87569 GCA_964450865.1 uncultured Oscillospiraceae bacterium
CCTGTCCGGACGCGATCGCCCTCAGTCTGGAACCGGCCAGTTAACCGGTGGCAGGAGCCGGCACTGCGGCGGAACAGATTTTACCTGGTGTCTGGTTGCTCCCGTCAGAAGCTGTTCATTCGGAAGGCGGCAGGGGCAGGGCACTGCGGCTGGCCCGCCAGAGTTTCTCCAGGCTATAGAAATCGCGTTCATCCTGATGGAAAATATGGACAATGACGTCACCGTAATCAAGCAGAATCCAGCGGGCCGACTCGTAGCCTTCGGTGTGATCTGGCAATCGGGCCAGCTGCTCTTTGATGACAAATTCCACCTCACCGGCTAACGCCTTGATATGGGTGACGGACTGGCCGGTCGCTACAACGAAACGGTCGGCCAGGATGGTTTTCTCGGCAATGTCAATAATTTCGACATTCTTGGCTTTTTTATCTTCGAGGATAGTTTTGATTTTCAAGGACAATTCATCAGCGGTCAATTTAACATCTCCTTTTTCGTCATTTTCATGTTTGTTCGGGCCGCAGGTCTGTGAATCTGCGTGATCTTCCGGGCTGCACGATTGATTGAGCTCAATTGCCATTCGGTCACAGGATGAGGCAGGACAGCCCGGGTGTACGGTCTGGGAATAAAGTCATTATCCTGCAACCGGCTGTTTTTAGCAATATTCATTCTTCCTGCAGGGATCGCAGGGCTTCCTGGGCATAGGGGTGGGACGGTTTGTTTTCGCGCTCCAGGAAGGCTTCGACTTCAGTCAGGCAGATGCGCATGGCCAGGCTCAGGTCGGTCTCGGCCGCGGTGCGGATTGCCTCCAGATGGTGATAGGTGCGGGCCGGCTCCACTTTATCAGCGACATAGATCAGCTGGTCGAGGCGGGTCATATTGGCACAGCCGGTGGTGTGGAAATGAATAGCCCGCAAGATCGCGGCATCGGTGATCCCGAAGCGTTCGCGGGCCAGCCAGGCGCCGGCCGGGCCATGAGCCAGTGCCGGATCAAGCAGCTGATGATCGCCAGCCAGTCGGGCATAATGCAGGACCTCGTGCGCAGTCAGGCACTTGGCACAGTCATGCAGCAGCCCGGCGACTGCCGCCTGCTCGACAGACAGGCCATGCCGCAGGGCCAGGTGCATGGCGTATAAAGTTACATTCAGCGAATGAAGCAGGCGCTTGGTATTCAGCAGCGGGCGCACTGACCGTTCGAGGTCGGCCAGCATAGCCCAGAGTGACGGCTCAAGGGCGGCCAGCTCATCATCGTAACGATAGAAAGCATGGCGCTCAATGAAATGTGCCACCGGACCGGGGACATCATGCAGAAACGGCTGGCCCGTACGGATTTTCTGGCGAATCAGCGTGCTGGAAAGTTCGATTTCCGGAGCCGGGAAAAAATCGATCCGGGCCTTGTAACGGCTGGCCAGTTCAGCTGCCTTGGCTGTAATCCTGTCGTGATCATAACCGCCACGGACAGCCAGCAGCAACGGACAGGCGGCCATGATTTCCGCCGGTCGATACCAGCCTTCAATGTCAAACAGCACATCAGCGCCGTAAATCAGGACGTACTGGACGCGTCCAGTCACCATGGCCTGCAGCTGATGGATAGTGTCAATCGTATAGGAGCGGCCATCGCGCATGATTTCCAGCGGTGAAACAGTCACATGGTCGAGATGGTCGACGGCCCGTTCGGTCATCTCCAGCCGGTAACCGGCTGGAGAGACTTTCTCTTTCTGTTTATGGGGGGGCTGGCCGGCCGGCATGACGAGGATCTCATCGACCCGGCGACTGGCCAGGGCGGCTTCTATGATGGCCAGGTGACCGCGATGAAAGGGATCAAAGGTGCCCCCACAGATACCGATGCGTTTCACTGCTTTTACCTCAGTCAATCAGGTGCGTCTGCCAATCAGGCAGAACTGTCTGCCAGGCGGAACCGTCGGTCAGGCGCGTCTGCCAGGTCGGGTAATCCGGTTCGTCTGCCCTTCGGGTGCAGCTATCAGCCAGGAACAATCGCCGGTTGTTTATACTTTATTCAGGTCCGGCCGATATCTTTGCGATAGTATGCATCCTGGAAGTGAATCCGGGCTACATCCGCGTAAGCCAGGTCAATGGCCTGGTCGAGGTTATCGGCCACGGCTGTTACACCCAGGACCCGGCCACCACTGGTTTCAATCACACCATCCTTCAAGCGTGTGCCGGCATGGAAGACAACGCTGTGCTGGACCTGGTCAAGGCCGCTGATCGGATAGCCGGTTTCATAATGTCCGGGATAGCCGCCTGAAGCCATGACCACACAGCAGGCTGCCTGGTTCTTCCAGCGGATCCGTTCCTGGTGCAAGACGCCGTCGATGACCGCTTCACAGATTGTCAGCAGGTCGGAATCGAGCAAGGACAAGACAACCTGGGCTTCCGGATCACCAAACCGGGCGTTGTATTCGATCACCTTGGGTCCCTGGGGTGTCAGCATCAGGCCAAAGTAAAGCACGCCCTTGAAGGGACAGCCTTCAGTGGCCAGGGCATCAACGGTCGGCTGGAAAATCGTTTCCTGCATCAAGGCCAGCTGAGCTTCAGTCAGGCTGGCACCCGGGGCAATCGTGCCCATTCCGCCGGTATTCGGACCCTGGTCGCCGTCAAAAGCCCGCTTATGATCGCGCGATGAGACCATCGGCACGACCGTGCGGCCGTCGGCAAAGGCCAGCACCGTCAGCTCCGGTCCGGTCAGGAAAGACTCAATAACGACGCGGCGGCCGGCCTGGCCAAATATCGCATCGCCCATCATTCGGCGTACGGCGGCTTCGGCTTCTTCCAGCGTATAGGCGATGATGACCCCCTTGCCGAGGGCCAGGCCGTCAGCCTTGATTACCGTCGGCCAATCACACTGCCGCAGGTACAGCAGGGCGGCAGTCATATCATCAAACACGCGGTAATCAGCCGTGGGGATGCCATAGCGGCGCATCAGTTCCTTGGCAAACGACTTGCTGGCTTCAATCCGGGCTGCTGCGCGGGTCGGTCCAAAGGCGCGAATGCCGGCGGCACTCAGCGCGTCGACCATGCCCAGCGCCAGCGGGTCATCAGGTCCTACAATCACCAGGTCAATGGCCTGGCTGCGGGCAAATTCCACCATGCTGGCAATATCGGTAGCGGCAATCGGCACCAGCGTGGCCAGGCTGGCAATCCCGGCATTACCGGGGGCGCAGAATAGCGCGCTGACGCGCGGGCTTTGCCTGAGTTTCCAGGCGATGACATGCTCCCGGCCGCCACCGCCGATGATTAATACTTTCATGAATGCCTGGCCTTCCCTTTCAATGCCGGAAATGGCGCATCCCCGTGAAGATCATGGGGATATTGTGCTGGTTGCAGGCGTCAATCGACTCCTGATCGCGGATTGAACCACCCGGCTGGATAATGGCGGCAACTCCGGCCGCGACAGCGGCAGCCACCGTATCGGCAAACGGGAAAAAGGCGTCTGAACCGAGGATCGAGCCCCAGGCCTTGGTTCCGGCGTTGCGGATGGCGATTTCAGCCGACGTGATGCGATTGGGCTGGCCCGGGCCGATGCCGACAGTCTGCTTGTCCTTGACCAGGACAATGGCATTGGACTTGACATGCTTGACCACCTTCATGGCGAAGACCAGATCAGCCTGCATCAACTCGTCCGGCTGAGCCGTGGTTGTGACTTTCCAGTCCGCCTGATCAAACAGGCTGGTGTCCTGGTCCTGGATCAGGATGCCGCCGTGGACCTGCTTGACCATCAGCTCACCGGCCGGAATGGGGGCTGCCACCTCCGGCAAGGCCAGCAGGCGCAGGTTTTTCTTCTGCTGCAGCAAAGCCAGGGCATCCGCTTCGAAGGACGGGGCAATGATCACTTCCAGGAATACTTCCTTCATAGCCTGGGCCACATCAAGCGTCACCGGCTGGTTGAGAGCCACGATCCCGCCGTAAATCGAGATCTTGTCAGCCTCGAAGGCCTTGGTCCAGGCAGCCAGCAGATTATCGGCACTGCCGACACCGCAGGGATTGGCATGCTTGATAGCCACGACGGTCGGTTCACTGAATTCCTTTAGCAGGGTGATCGCCGCGTCCGTGTCGGCAATATTATTATAGGACAGTTCCTTGCCGCCAAGCTGGACAGCTTCGGTCAGGGAGCCGGCCTGGGGCAGGGCATCGCGGTAAAACGAGGCGCTCTGGTGCGGATTTTCGCCATAACGCAGGCTGCTGATCCGGTCAAAGGTCAGGGTCAGCTGGGCCGGCAGTTCCGGATCCGCGGACTGGGTGCGGAAATACTGGGCAATCAGGGAATCATAAGCAGCCGTATGCTCGAATACCTTGCGGGCCAGGTTGAAACGGGTGGCCAGGCTGGTGTCGCCATTGGCCCGGATTTCGTCAAGAACCTGTGCATAGTCGGCCGGGTCGACCAGGGCAGTCACATCACGGTGATTCTTGGCCGCGGCCCGCAGCATGCCCGGTCCGCCGATGTCAATATTCTCAATACAATCTTCCGGACTGACACCCGGCTTGAGGATGGTCTGCTTGAAAGGGTACAGATTGATGATGATCAGGTCAATTGGCTTGATCGCCAGCCTGGCCAGGGTCTCCATGTGCTCCTCGTTATCCCGGATGGCCAGGATCCCGCCATGGATCTTGGGGTGCAGGGTTTTAACCCGGCCATCCAGGCACTCCGGATAACCGGTGACATCTGACACATTGATAACCGGGATATTGGCGCGGACCAGGGCATTGGCGGTTCCACCGGTCGAAATCAACTCGATTCCCAGGTCGACCAGGGTCCTGGCCAGGTCGAGCAGGCCGGTTTTATCGGAGACACTGATCAGGGCTCGTTTTATCATGACTGTTTCCTCCTGAAAATGATTCTATACATACAAAATGGCAGTATTGGCAGCAACCGTATGCTGAATTGGGCACCATGGTTGAAGCCGGGATCAGGCCAGCGATTCGCTGTCGATGGATTGCGGATCCTGACTATCGTCGCGGATGATCGTGCGCCGGCCGCTGACCAGCACACGGCCAGCCGCAATCAGGGCGATGGCTTCGGGCAGGATTTCCTGCTCCGCTTCCTGCATGATCCGCTGCTGCAGACTTTGCGGGGTATCATCGTCCCAGACCGGCACGGCTTTTTGCAGGATTACCGGCCCTTCGTCATACTGTTCATCCACATAATGCACGGTCGCGCCTGAGACCTTGACTCCGTAGGCCAGTGCCGCTTCATGCGGCCGGATGCCATACAAGCCAGGGCCGCAGAACGACGGGATCAGCGACGGATGAATGTTGATGATCTTGTGCCGGTAAGCATGAACGAAACGGGGACCGAGTAAATTGAGGAAGCCGGCCAGCACCACCAGCTGGATGGCCTGGTCAGCGAGGATATCCAGCAAGGCCTGATCATAGGCGTCCAGATCCAAATAATCGGCCCGCCGGATGACATGCGCTGGAATACTGGCCTTGTGAGCCCGGACCAGGGCAAATGCATCCGGGCGCGACGATATGACACAGGCGATTGCAATCCTATCAAGCCGGCCATCATGAATCCGGTCGAGGATAGCCTGCAGATTCGTGCCACCACCTGAAACAAAAACGGCAATTTTGAACGGTTCTGTCATCCCGGGTCTCCTTTCGCGATCTTTGTTACAACCTCTGTTGCGATTTCTGTGTATCGGTACTGAATCGAAAGTCGCTTGCTTTAGCGCATCTGACCCAGTTTTTCCTGTAGCCGCTCATTGCGGGCTGCTACACCGGCTGCCAGATTCTCCTTGTAGCGGAGCAGCCGGTCACCCAGTGATGAATCCTCCAGGGCCAGGATTTGCGCCGCCAGAATCGCAGCGTTGGCCGCGCCATCAATGGCGACAGTCGCCACGGGAATGCCACTTGGCATCTGGACAATGGCATACAAGGCATCGACGCCATTCAAGGCTCCACCGCGGATCGGCACGCCGATAACCGGCAGAATCGTATAGGCCGCCAGGACACCCGGCAAGTGAGCAGCCAGCCCGGCTGCGGCAATAATCACGCCAAAACCATCCTGCTGGGCGGAGCGGGCCAGGCTGGCCGCTTTATCCGGGGTCCGGTGCGCCGAACAGACAACGGCTTCATACGACAGGCTGAATTCGTGTAAAGTCTTGAAGCAGGCTTCCATTACTGGATAATCGGAATCACTGCCCATCACAACTAATACTCTTTTTGACATAAAGACCTCTTTCACCAGTTTTTGCATGGCATACCTCATAGTAACAAAGGTTTTGTCGAACCGTCAACGAAATCGTGAGCTGTACCTCGGGATCCTGGCTGGTTTGTGATCATTGATTGCCCATTTTCTGCCTTTACAGCTATCAACTGCCTGTTCCGGTTATATCCGTGGATCATTTACATCGCAAAAGGGGCTGTCGTGGGGTTGTACAAGGTCTACACATGGATGATGAACAGATTTTTCATCGCCTGATCGTAGATTTTATAGGAGGTTCCTATATAATGGAAACAGGGTTGCCGGCAGTATCATTTTCAAACAATAAAGTGTTTTAACATACCTTCAACCCCAGTTATTCCAGTTCTTTTGCTTTCGATCTTAATAAGCCCGGTCCTGCTGCTTTTAGCCTCGTTGATTGAAAAGGAAGGTGACCTATGAAGTTCAGAAGGATTTTTCTGCTGGCCCTGGTTCTTGTCATGATCCTCAGTACCGTGTCAATCAGTTATGCCGCACCGGATCCGGCGGACGGCTCATCGCCAGTCAGGCAACAAAAAAATGACAATCTGCCTGATCCTCTCTCCAGTAAGCAGCTCGGCCTGATCGGCGAAGCCCGCCAGGCGATCCTGAACGGCGAAATCGAAGGCGGGGCCAGTGTCCTGAGTACAGGAAACGGCCGGTATATCCAGCTAGACCGTGAAGGTGACCGGGCGATCTGGACAGTTCTGGGCGAATTTGCCGATCTGGCCCATAATACGATTCCAAAACCTGACCGGCGATATGACAATTCAACACTCTGGACTGCTGATTTTAGCCGGAACTATTACCAGCAGCTGTTGTTTGATGATACACCCGGCGCCAATTCGATGCTCAACTTCTACATCGAGCAGTCCTCCAACCGCTTCGCTGTACGCGGCGATGTTTCGGATTGGATCACAGTCCCGGGCAACGCGGCCGATTATGATGACAACGATGACAACGATGTCTGGAAATTCCTCGAAGACTCGGTCAATGGCTGGTATGCTACCCAGATTGCGGCCGGACAGACTCCGGAGCAGATAAACGACTACCTGAACCAGTTCGACGTCTGGGACCGCTATGATTATAACAATAATGGTAATTTTGATGAACCGGATGGCTATATTGATACCTTCCAGTCCGTCCATGCCGGTCTTGGTGAGGAAGCAGGCGCGCCGGACTGGATGATCTGGAGTCACAGCTGGTATGTCCGTTACGACGACGATGGTATTACCGGGCCATCCTTCAACAAAGCCGGCGGCATCCAGGTCGGAGACAGCAATTTCTGGGTTGGCAAGTACACCATCCAGCCGGAAAATGGCGGTGTGTGCGTTTTCGCCCATGAATTCGGCCATGATCTGGGCCTGCCGGACCTGTATGACTACTACGGGACGAATGGTACGGGTTACTGGACCCTCATGTCCCACGGCAGCTGGTTGTCAGACGGCAAGGAAGATATCGGCTCAAAACCCAGCCATATGGGAGCCTGGGAAAAATACCAGCTGGGCTGGCTGACCTACAATGTAGCCAGCGCGGCAACCCGTTCGGTGCACAAACTGGGGCCGATGGAGTTTACAACCCGCCAGGCTCAAGGCTTATTCGTGATCCTGCCGGATAAAACCGTACAGGAGACGATTGGTACACCTTATGCCGGCAATTATTTCTATTATAGCGGATCAGCCAACAATCTGAATAACAAGATCTATAAAGCCTACAATCTGGCGGCCGGCAGTTCGCTGGCGGCCATGGTCCAGTATGGCATTGAAACTGGTTATGATTATGCCAGCGTGATTATCTCAACCGATAATGGCGCTAACTGGCAGACTGTGCCAGTCAATCTCTCCAATTCCAAAATCAAGCCGAACGGCTTCGACGGCAATTCAGCTGGATGGGTCAGCCTCACGGCCGATCTGTCAGCCTATACCGGAAATGTCCTGCTGGGTTTCCAGTATGTGACCGATGGCGGCGTCAACTGGGGCGGCCTGATGCTGGATGAGATCGCTGTCACCGGATACCCGACCGATGGGGCTGAATCCGACGGCGGCTGGACCTGTATGCCCCTTTCGGGCTTCAAGGTTACAACAGGCACGGAGTTTGTGTCGTACAGCCATTATTATGTTGTTGAGTATCGGACGTATAAAGGGTACGATGCTGTCCTGAAAACCGGCCCTTATTATTTCGGTTATGGGAATGATCCGGAAAAGGTTAATTATGTTGATCATTTTGCCTATCAGGATGGTATGCTGATTAATTATTATGACACATCCGTACCGGACAATAACACAGCGCTCCATCCCGGACAGGGCTTGCTGCTGCCGGTCGATGCCCATCCGAAGACGCTGTATCGCGTTGATGGCAAGCGCTGGAGCAACATGATCCAGACCTATGATGCCACCTTCTCTTTGCAGCGCACCGACGGTATCCGCAATATCCATGTCAACAGCCAGCTTTCACCGGTCAGGAGCCTGCCGGCCGCCCCGGTCTTTGACGATACCCGATCCTATTACGATCCCGCCAATCCACTGAACAGCGTCATCACGCCCAATACCGGAACCCGGATCACTGTACTGGGCTATAATCCGCATGGCGGATACATGACTGTCCGCGTCAGCGCCAGCCGGTAAGCGCAGCAAGTATGTGATCCGTCAGCGCCTGACGGTAAGCGCAGCTGATTGATGATCCGCCTGGGTTGGCACAACCGATGTCATGTTGTTAAAGAATTGATGAATATGGAAGAGCCCGGTCAGCGTTGAACTATTCGCCTGACCGGGCTTCTTTTTTGCTCAGGAAGGCATATGACTGATCAAGGCCTGCATACAAACAAGGCCAATTGGGCTGCCGGGCCAGTCTGATTGGCGTACAGGCCAGTCTGATTGGCGTACAGGTCAGTCCGTTTTGCTCGCAGATCTGTCAATCTGGTCTGTCCCATCCTGAAACGCTGGCTGTTCACCACCCTGATCCGCATGACTCTGATTATAGTTGCTGCGACGACGAAAATTATTGCCCCGCATGCTATTGCCTCGAAATATGGATGTATGGATCGCACTGATGGTTGCAATTTTCAGACAATAATCCAGAATATCCGGATCAGCAGCCTGCATAAATCCAGCAGTGGGCAACTGGTTGGTAAATCTGATCAGTGCTTGCGTGTAACGTTCTGCCCTCGACCCGCAGGCAACGGCCAGACGGACAGCCTGACTTCCCCGGTCCGTATTGTCCAGATCCCGAATCGCGTCAGCATATCGGCGATTACTGGCCAGGGTAAAACCAGCAGTAACCAGAATGCAGACCGGCCGATAGCCGGCATTTTGGATCACACCGGACATCAACTCTTTCCGCAACAGCCTGATAGCTCCGGCTGCTGCTGTAACAGGGCCAGGCTGACCGTGCAAATTCTGCCAGCTGACCTGATCCAGGCTGACAGGGGCCGGGCCAATGTGCCAGGAAACCTTGTCAGCAAAACAGATCGCGCGTATATAGATCGGCCGTTCCGGCGTTGGCGGGAAGACTGCCTTCAATTCCGCCAGAACCTGACGGATAGCCTGGTTAAATGCGATCAGCCATTTCTCATCCATAGAATTGGATACATCAATCAGCCAGATGAGATGCAGCGGTTGCGTCAGCGCAACATCAGTGTCCGGCGGCTCCGGATAAATGTCTTGACCGGGCATGTTCATGCCTCCTGCTGGATCTTTTTCTGGAACGTCCTGCCTAATGAAAACGAGCGATTGCCAAGTTGTATTTATTCTGTCAAATCAATGCTAGCATATTGCAGGCCGTGGCATAATTGGGGGCTGACCAGTGGTCATTTTATGTGTGCATGACAACATTTGACAAACAATCACAACAAAGTGACCTTTCATCCCGATTGAGGAGCGGCGATTAACCAATAACGGTTCAGTGCCGGATTTGAATACCAGAAATCACAGTCAGATATTGATCAGCAAAAGGATAGTCAGCCAGATGCAATTTAAAACTATTGCATCCGGGACCAACACTGGTCATGTTGTAATTCGATACTTACATTTTAACGGAATACAGGTCTTTTTGTACAGCCTGTTTGCTTGAATTGATCACTGGCTATCATTCTTCGCGTGAAAAAACCGCCGGTCTCGATGAGGCCAGGCGGCTTATTGGCTTGACGGTCATGGTTTAGTGAATTGAATCCATTCAATCTCCCTGACCAGAACTGCTGCCAAGACGACCACGCCATTGCAGCAGTGGATCCGGACTTATCAGTTGTATTTACTGGCCAGATTGCTGCCAGATACTGCGGACCAGATCACGGGCTGCATCGAGGGAAATCTGGCGCCGGATCGCCAGTGCGACCAGGTCAGCCTGCTCAGGATAAGCATGCGTGACATCCTGCCAGCTCACAACCTTCATGCGGATATCGCCATCCGGTAAAGTCAGGGTCACGAATGAACGCCTACAGACATGCCGCTGGCAGATTTGCCGGCGGATACCGATTGTCCCGGCGTCTTGAAAGATCAGGCGGACCAGGCTGGCTTCCAGGTCAGGGGTCGTGATAACGGTCAGCATCTGGCCAGGTCGCCATTTTTTCATCTGTAAGGGTGTCAGCGTCACATCCAGGGCTCCAGCCGCCATCAGACGCTCTGCTGCAAAGCCCAGCTGCTCACCGGAGGCATTATCAACATGACAGGACAACAGTACGACAGTATCCATTTCTTGCGGACTGAAAGCGCTGAGTCCATGAGCATCAGCATCGGTCACGCGCTTCGTAAGAGGTCTGGCCAGGGTCTCTCCCTGTGGTCCGGATGTGATCAGACTCGGGTGGTCCGCCATTGCGACCTGACCATGATCAGCAGCAGAATCCTGAATAACAGCAGAGCCCGGGTTGGCTGCAGATTCCTGATTAATTACAGAATTTTGCATGACTGCAAGTTCCTGATTGGCAATTTCACCCAGTACAACACGCAGGGCGTTGAGCCGTCCAATTTCACGCTGCCCAAAACCATAGCCGACCTGCCGGACCTGCATCGCTGGTAATCCACCATAGGATACCGCCAGTGTTTTGACCAGTCCGAGGCCGGTTGGTGTAACCAGTTCCGTGCTGGCTGTGCCTGTCCGATATGGAATACTCGTGTTCTCGAGCATTTTCAGAACAGCAGGGACCGGCACCGGTATCAGACCGTGCTGGCATTGAATGATGCCCTCGCCATCGCTGATCGGCGAAGCAACCACCTTGTCGATCTGCAGGGATTCGAGGGCCAGGGCAGCACCTACTATATCAACGATTGAATCGACAGCTCCGACCTCATGAAAATGAACATCCGCCAGGCTGACGCCATGGACAGCAGCTTCCGCCCGGCCTATTTCCGCAAAAGTTGCCAGAGCCAGGGAACGGCAAGGCTCACTCAGATTGGCCTGGCCCAGCATTGCCACAATGTCGGCATAGGAGCGGCCATGCTCGTGCTCATGGTGATGGCGGTGTCCGTGGCCATGCTCGTGCCTGAGACCATTTTCGTGGTCGTGATCAGCATGGTGATGGTCATGACTATGGTCGTGGCTATGCTCATGACCATGGTCGTTCCCGTGTTCCTGGTCATGATCAATATCATGGTTATGTCCATGGGCATGTCCGTTGCGAAGTTCAACGCGGACACGGGTGCCGGTGATACCGCTTTGGGCGGTTTTACTGATCATCAGCTCGAATTCGTTGGCCATTGGCAAGCCAGCCAGGCCGGCCCGGATCATGGCTTCAGAAGCTCCGATATCCAGCAGGGCACCCAGAAACATATCCCCGCTGATGCCGGAAAAACAATCCAGGTATAATATACGCTGTGGCTTTGTCATGAAGCATTTCCTTCCCTGACCTGATGTCTTGACTGGCTTTTCCGACCGGATCCGCTGATGGGATTCAGAATTGCCGGACTCGCCTATGCTCATTCAGTCTGGCCATCCGCGCTATCTTGCCGCTGGGCCTGCTGTTGCTGCTGGTGGTAGATCTGCCGGCAGATCGTTGCTGCCATGTATCCGGCCCCGAACCCGTTGCCGATATTGAGCACTGCAACGCCACTGGCACAGGAATTCAGCATGGCCAGCAAAGTGGTGACCCCGCCAAAGTTGGCGCCATAGCCTACTCCGGACGGCACAGCCAGAACCGGCTTATCGACCAGCCCGCCCAGCACGCTGACCAAAGCCCCTTCCATGCCGGCGACAACAACAATTACATCGGCCAGCCGGATCTGATCAATACAGGCCAGCAGGCGATGCAGGCCGGCCACGCCGACATCAGCGAAGCGCTGGACCTGGCAGCCAAGCGTCTGGGCCGTAATCGCCGCTTCCTCGGCAACTGGCTGGTCAGCGGTCCCGGCGGAAACCACGGCGACCAGGCCCAGGCAAGGGCTGGCCTGGCGAATAGCCGTAATCACACGCCCGCGGGTGGAGTATTCGGCATCAGGGGCAATCGCCTGGATCGCACTGAAGTGGTCCAGGTCAGCCCGTGTCGCCAACAGATTGGCACCGCGATCAAGAATACTGCGTGCGATCCGGCCCACCTGTTCAGGGGTCTTGCCTTCACAGAATATGACTTCAGCAAACCCGGTGCGCCGGGCGCGGGAATGATCGATTTTGGCAAAATCAAGATCCTCATATTCATCCTGGCCAAGGGGATCTTGCTGGCGCAATTGATGATAAGCGGCCGAAGCCGACAGCTCACCGGTGGCCACGGCTTCCAGCAGGCGCATCACAGCTGGTTCATGACTATCCAGGTACACGTTCATCACCTCCCGGTTGTGCTGCTGCTTTCTGCTGCATGCTGCCAAGCCGATAGCCGTCAAGATCAATCGTGGCATAGCGGAATCCGGCGGCATGCAGGATCGTACGCAGCTGAGCGATCAAAGCCGGCGCCAGGCCAGACCCGTTCAGCTGGCTGGCGTCAATTTCGACGCGGGCCAGGTCGCCATGGGCGCGAACGCGAACCTGGGTCCAGCCTGCAGTCCGCAGCTGCTGCTCCGCCTGGTCAATGCGCTGTAAAACCTCAAGCGTGATCGGCGTCCCGGTCGGCACGCGAGTAGCCAGGCAGGCCATCGCCGGCTTGGCGGCAAAGCCAGGACAAAGCCAGGCCGCCAGCAAGCGGACGTCAGCTTTGTGCAGACCGGCCTCGGCCAGGGGACTGCGTACATTCAGTTCACGCAAGGCCTGCAAACCGGGCCGGTCTTCGTGCAGATCATCGGCATTGGTACCGTCCGCCAGGATTGCGAAACCGCATTCATCGGCAGCGGCCCGGATGGTATTGAAAATCAGCTTTTTACAGTGATAACAGCGGTCTGCCGGATTGAGATTAAAGGGAAACTGCCCAAGGATGTCCGCAGGCAGATGCAGGACCTGATGGGGTACGCCAGCAACACCGGCAGCCAGCACGGCATCGGCACGGTCAGCTGCTGGGACCATCGGGGCTTCGACGGTAAGCGTCAGGACCTGGTCCGGTCCCAGAATCAAGGCAGCAGCCGCAGCCAGGACAGCGCTATCGACACCTCCCGACAAGGCAACAGCCACGCGTTGTATCGGCTGTAAAACAGTCCGCAACCGCCCGATCAGGTCCACGCACCCGGACGGGGCATCTTTAATAGTAATAACAGGCACGTCTGACACCTCCGTAATCGCGGCAGCTTATCATTAATCAACGGATTGGCGCAATGATTCCTGGCTGCATGAATGAATCAGTGAGCCGGTATCAAATAACCGGCCTGTTTGCCATCATCAATCAGCTGACCCGCCTGCTCTTTACTTTTCGATTTTCATCCCGGACAGATAGGCATTGATAAAGCCGTCGAGATTGCCATCCATGACGCTTTGCACATCGACCAACTCGTAGCCGGTGCGATGGTCTTTGACCATGGTGTACGGACAGAAGACATAGGAACGGATCTGGCTGCCCCAGGCAATGTCCATCTGATTGCCCTTGAGGTCTTCGATACGATCCATATGCGCGGCCCGGGCCATGGCGAAAAGCTTGGCCTTGAGCATATTCATCGCGGTCTCCCGGTTCTGGACCTGAGATCGTTCGGTCTGGCAGGAAACAACAACGCCAGTCGGGACATGCGTGATCCGGATCGCTGACTCGGTCTTGTTGACATGCTGGCCACCGGCACCCGACGAACGGTAGGTATCAACCTTGAGGTCCTCGGAGCGGATATCGATCTTGATCGACTCGTCCAGCTCGGGCATGACTTCAAGGGACGCAAACGAGGTATGCCGACGTCCTGATGAGTCAAACGGCGAGATCCGGACCAGCCGGTGTACGCCCATTTCCGATTTCATATAGCCATAGGCATTATCGCCAATCAGCATGAAGGATACACTCTTCAAGCCGGCCTCATCACCATCGAGGATATCCAGCAGCTTGACCTGGAAGCCATGGGCATCGGCCCAGCGCGTGTACATCCGGTACAGCATTTCGTTCCAGTCCTGGGCTTCCGTACCGCCAGCACCGGCATGCAGGCTCAAAATGGCATTACTGGCATCATATTCACCGGTAAAAAGCGTTTCCAGCCGCAGTTGTTCGAAATCCTTGCGGAAAGTCGCCAGATTATCACCGATTTCTTGGGCTATCTCGGGATCATCGGCTTCCTGACCAAGTTCACACAGCACCTGCAAGTCTTCATATTCCTTGACCAGTGCTTCATAACGGTCAACTTTTTTCTGCAAATGCTTGACTTTGGTCTGGATCTTCTGGGCCCGCTCGACGTTTTCCCAAAAGCCCGGCTCCTGGGCCCGGGCTTCCAGTTCGGCAATTTCATCGCGGGTGTGATCGATATGCAGCGCTCCGCGCAGCTGTTCAAGTTGACCTTCCAGCTGCGACAGTTCCTGCCGGTACTGGTCATATTCTATCATGATGACTTCTCCTTTGCGGATCGGGCTGCAGGGGCAAGGTTTAAATGGCCGGCCCGGGCTGAGAAAATGGCTGTCTGCCGGCAGGCGGGGATATGGGGTCTGTGACGGACTGTCAGATAGCGTGAGCCGTTCGGCCAGGCAGTCTGCCGGCGGGCGAAAGTGATCGGGCTGTCAATCGGACGCCGGTCCACCCAGGTCTCGCTGCATTTTTTGCGCAATCTTGCGCTCAACGAAGGTGTGCAGGCGACGCATGGCTTCACGGATATTATCCATCGATGCCGCATAGCTGATGCGCACAAATCCCTCGCCGCATTCGCCAAACGCATTGCCCGGCACAATGGCGACCTTCTCCTCCTTGAGGAATAGTTCGGCAAATTCTGTCGAGGTCAGGCCCGTGACACGGATATCCGGGAATGCGTAAAAGGCGCCCAATGGTTCAAAACAGGTCAGCCCGGCGTTGCGACAGGCATTGATGACATAACGGCGGCGGCGGTTATACTCCTCACGCATCGGGGCCACATGGGCCTCGCTATGCCGCAGCGCTTCCCGGGACGCATCCTGGGCTGTTGTCGGCGAGCTCATGATTGCATACTGATGGATCTTGTTCATGGCGCTCATGATCACGTCCGGTCCACAAGCGTAACCGATGCGCCAGCCAGTCATGGCAAAGGCCTTGGAGAAGCCGCCGACCAGGATGGTGCGGCCTTGCATGTTGTCCAGGGTGGCAATCGAGCAGTGCTCGGCCGGATCATAGGTCAGTTCGGCATACAGCTCGTCGGACAAGACCAGGATCGGCAGATCCCGGATGACATCAACGAGGGCCTGCAGCTCATCGCGGCTCATGACGGCGCCGGTCGGATTATTCGGGTAACCGAGCATGATCAGCTTGGTCCGGGGCGTAATCGCTGCCGCCAGCTGTTCAGGCATCAGCTTGAAGTTATTCTCAGCCGTGCAGGCGATCGTCACCGGGACACCGCCAGCCAGCACCACGCAAGACTTGTAAGCGACAAAGCAGGGCTCGGGGATGATAACCTCATCACCGGGATTGACGACAGCCCGGACGGCAATATCAATGGCTTCGCTGCCGCCAACAGTCACAATGACCTCACTGCGCGGATTGTAATGGAGATTGAAGCGCCGCTGCTGGTAATGGCTGATGGCCTCGCGCAATTCAATGAAACCCTGGTTGGGCGAATAATGGGTATTGCCCGCCTCCATGGAATAAATGCCGGCTTCACGAATGCCCCAGGGGGTCACGAAATCGGGTTCACCAATGGACAGGGAAATGACCTGGCCCTTGAGTTCATTTGCCATATCAAAAAAGCGGCGGATCGCGGAGGGTGGCACGGATTGGACGCGATCAGATAGAAATGAATCGAGATTCATGGATACATCACCTCCGGCTGCCAGTCAGGCCTGTTGGGCCGCCGGTACAAAGACCCCGGCGTCATGATCTGCTTCATAGAACAATCGCCTCCCGGTGGTCTTCTTCCTTTATGATGAATTCGGTGCCATTCATTTTATATTTCTTGAGAATAAAGTGGGTACGGGTGGAAACCACCGACTCCAGCGGGGCAATCTTCTCCGAGACGAACATCGCCACATCCTTGAGCGACTTGTCCTCGATAATGACCATCAGGTCAAAGCCGCCCGACATCAGGTAGCAGGACTGGACCTGGGGGTGACGGTAGATGCGCTGGGCAATGTGATCAAATCCCTGGTCGCGCTGCGGTGTGACACGGACCTCGATCAGGGCCGTGACCGGGGCAATGGCCGTCTTTTCCCAATTGATCAGGGCGCCATAGCCAAGAATCACCTTGCTCTTTTCGAGCGCGGCAATTGTCTTTTCGACTTCGTCGACAGGCCGACCGATCATGACGGCAATTTCACCGGCCGTCAGCCGGGCATTCCTTTCCAGCAAGCTGAGGATTTCTTCTTTTCTGCCCATGTGGCACCTCCTGTATTTTTGGCTTGTATGGATATTCAACAGGCATAAAGGGATTGGTAAAAAATCTGGTATCATGAAGGACCGGCCGGACGCACAGCCAGGCAGTTATTGGTTATCTTTCCGGTCGTCACGCGGCGGAGACTGCGGGGGCTCGGCTGGTGGCGTGAATTTCTCTGATGGTATCATGACAGGGGCTTTTTTTACAAGGAAAAGATATAAAATGCCCATCAGGCGACCCTGGATAAAGGTATGGAGAATGGCAAAAAATGACTGGGCCAGCATCACGGCCAGGTCATCATTCGGGACAATTGCCAGGACCAGGTTCTCGGGCAGGGAGATCAGAATTGAAAGGATAAAAATCTGGGTGAAGATCATCAGGCGAAAGCCGCGGGTCTGCTGATAGCTGTTACCCAGGGCCAGGGTCAGTTTCTGGCGGTCATGCATCAGCAACACCGGCAGCAGATAGACCATCGTGACAAAAATAAAAAGCGGCACCATGAAAAGCAAGAAACTGAACAACGCCGGAACCAGCAGCAGCACGATAAATACCAGCAGACGCGGCATGGCCCGCAGGCATCCGGCATAGATGCGGCGCAGGGACAGGCCGGTTGCTTCGCCGACATAGAGGGCCGCGTAAAAAAAGACAAACAGCAAATCAACCAGGCTGAGCAGGGCCTGCAGGCCAAGGATGATCAGATTGCCGCTGGTCAACACCGGCATGACCGCCTCCCCGGCTGCCATCGCGTTGACTGCCTCAAAAAAAGCAGTGAAATCCTTGTCTCCGACCGGCAGGTAAAAGACGCCGACATGAATGGCCAGCAGCAAGACAAACCAGATCTGGATGTTCCGTTCATGACGAAGCTTGTAAAACTTGAGTGATTCCAGAGTCAATAACAGATTCATGATTCTCCTTTACTGGCCGGCCGGCCAGGTGCTGTCAGGTCAATGTCTAGTCCAGCCGGGTTGAAAAAAGCCTTACGGTGCTGGCAGCGAGGCCGTAAGGCAAAGAGCAGCGGCGGGTGGAGCGTGCTTCAGATCATGGTCCCGTGCGATTATAACCGGGCTCATCCCTGGCATGAAATATTGCGGCGGTGCATGCTTCAGATCACGATCTCGTGCAGGATTCCGCCGAAAACATACGTCTGCTGCTCCTGGATATAAGCCTTGAGCCACTCCAGTACGGCTGGTTCCGTGACTGGAACATCACCCAGTTCAGCGCGGACCTCGGCCAGGTCCAGGCTAAAATCCCGTTCCGGGGCCTGGAAAGTCAGCTGGTAACGGATATCCGGCTCGGTCATGACCAGGATAATGAAGGTGTCACCGATGTCGCCGAGAGGCAGGCGGTCAAGATTGGCCAGGCCCATACAGGCGGTCAGGGTCGTCCCCTCACCGACTGCCGAAGCCAGGGCCAGCTGGCCACCGGTCAGCTCGCACAGCTCTTTCATCAGCGGAATGCCCAGACCAACCGGACGGGTTGTCCGTGAAGTCACAAAGGGATCGGTCACACTGTCGACCATTTCGGGCGACATGCCACAGCCATTGTCGGTAATGACAATCTGCAGGCTGTCAGCATCCGGATCAGCCGAAATGGCAATGCCGATCTCGGTGGCGCCGGCTTTGACTGAATTCTGGGCAATATCCATCAGGTGCAAGGACAGATCACGCATCAGCGGTTTTCCTTTCTGATTCCAGACAGTTCCTGGCATGTCTTGCGGACACCGGGCATGATTCAGCGGACACCGGGTATGCCGTCACTGTTCACCGCCTGGTGAAATATATGCGTGATAACCGGTTCATGGCATTATAGCATTCGCTGTTTTCTGTCGCAATGCCTGCAGGACATGGCGACGGGCCTCGGCCGGATCCTGCCAGGATTCAACGAGCAAGGGCCAGCCGGGGTCGGCAATATCACCAAGCCGATGGGCGTCCGAACTGGTCAGCCAGGGTATGCCCCGCAGCTCGGGGTGATGATCGAAAAAAGCGGGCAGCCGGGCCCGGCGGGATAATTCAAACCAGGTCAGGGGAAACTCCTCCGGAATGGCGCCGAGGGTAGCCAGCATGCTGTTGGCCTCACGGTCGATGTGAGCCGGCAGGCAGGCCCCGCCGAGTGCCTGGACCGCCCGGGCAATCTCATCGCAGCTCAGGCTGCAGGCAATCAGGAGCAGCCGCTCCTCGTGACCGGCCAGTTCATCGTCTTCGTTATACAGACACTGTTCACCGAAAATGTCGACCCGGTTTTTCTGGACCGGCATATGCGAACGGATCATCTCTTCAATCATGCGGGCCGCGGCAAGACTGGGCAGCAGACAGACCAGGTGGATCTCTTCGGCGGATTCCACTTCCAGGCCCGGAATCACGATCAGGTTGCTCAAGGTCTCGGCGATCGCCATGGCAGCTTCACAGTTGCCGCAGCTCTGGTGGTCGGTAATGGCAATCACGTCAAGGCCATTGAGCATCGCGATGCCGACGATATTGCCCGGCGTCATATCGTCAGCCGAACAGGGCGACAAGGCCGAATGGATATGCAGATCACAACGGATCTGGCGCAGTCCGGTGCTCACCGGCGCTCAGGCGGGTGGTATCCCGCCGGCCAGCAACTGGGCCAGGCGGGCTGATGCTTCGAAGGTCGGCAAAGGCGTGCGCAGCACGATGACACCTTTCTCCACGGCCCGGCGGGCTACATCCTCGGGCAGCTCGACGTTTTCAGTCAGGAGAACACAGGCACATTCCGTCAGGACGGCTACCGCAATTACATTGATACTGTTGAGAATCGTCATCCAGACGTCGGTCGGTCGGGCATGGGCCATCACCCAGGTCAGCATGTCACAGGCATACCCGCCAGCAACCGGGCGGGCGGCAAGGTCACCGTCGATCTGGACAATTGCGCCAAGACCGTCGGCAATTTCCTGAAGCGTTCTCATAAATGATGGTCCTCCTTTGAATCAGTCCGGATCCGCACGTTCTGCTTCGGTTTGCGGGGCGGCCCGGGTCATCTGGATCTCGAGCTCGACCATTTCCGAAGCCACACGCCGGATACGTTCCTTGAGCTTGAAAATACAGTCTGTCTCCGTGGCCTCGCCACGCACGATATCCTCGGCGAGGGCTGCACAGTCCGGCGCGCCGCAAGCTCCGCAGTCAAGCCCGGGCAGGTTGCGGACGATCTTTTCCATCCGTTCGTACTTTTGCAGGGCCAGCATGATATTCGGATCCAGTTTGAGCGCATCGTTCGGCTCGGGGCTCTCCGGCCAGGCTGCCAGATAGGAATTCGCTGGCTCGTAAACCTTGCCCGGTTCATTGCGCTGCAATTCTTCGGCTGCGCGCACATGGCCTGTATAGCGGGACTGGGCCGAGTAACGGTTGGCCACAGTCAGCGGACCACCGATACAGCCGCCCATGCAGGAATTGGCTTCGATGAACTCGACATCCCGAAGCCGTTCGTTTTCGATTTCCTCGAGAATGGCGATAACATTGTGAATCCCGTCGACAGCCAGGTATTTTTCTGTTTTCAGGCCAACTGATTCCCCGCCGGAAAAGCCCCAGCGCACGCCGTCCGGATTGGCCAGCGCACGCCGTTCCATCGCGGCAACAGTCGCCGGATCGAGCTTTTCGAGCTTGCTCAGAATCAGCGGATAGGCATCGGCAAACGAAATAACCCCGTCAATGTTCGTAGTGTTGTGGCGGATGGGATTGGTCACGGCCGTCCGTTTGGCCGGACAGGGACTGAGAAAAAAGATACCGATCTCGTGGGACGACAGGCCGGTTCTGGCCATCGCTTCCTGGCGGGCCAGGTCAGCGGTCACCTCCATGGGTGAATCGAAGGGCACCAGATTGTCGAGCAGACCCGGATATTTCATCTGGATCAGGCGCACCACGGCCGGGCAGGCCGAGGAAATCAGCGGCAGCCGTTTCTGTTTGCGGGCTTCATTGAGCAGTTCAATCGAATTGCGCGTGACGATGTCGGCGCCAATAGCCACCTCATAGACATCGTCAAAGCCAATATTCAAAACGGAAGCCAAAACCATGGCCCGCGTGGCTGGGGCGCCGAACTGGGCGTATAACGAAGGTGCAGCCAGGGCAACCTTGTGTTTGAATGGCAATAACAAGGCAAAAGAATCCATGACCGCACTCTTGGCGTGATGGGGGCAAGCCTTGATACATTCGCCACAATCAATACAGCGGGCTTCCGAGATCCTGGCCTTGCCATTGCGGACCCGGATCGCTTCAGTCGGACATTTTTTTATACAATTCGTACAGCCGACACAGAGGTCCTTATTGAGTCGGACTGAATGCAGTTTAGACATAGTTAACCTTTCTGCCCGGTCAGTGAAGGCAGACCGTCCGGCTATGGGCCGTGCGGTGCAACGGGCCGGGGTATGGCCCAGACCATTTCAATAACGGATCAGGATAGTGACCGTTGTCCCCTTGCCGATAACGGTTTCGATGGCCAGGTCGTCGGAGTGTTTCTTGATATTGGGCAAGCCCATGCCGGCGCCAAAGCCCATTTCCCGGGCTGTATCCGGCGCGGTCGACCAGCCTTCCTGCATCGCCAGGTCAATATCGGGAATGCCCGGGCCGTTATCCTTGATCCGGATCAGCACATGATCCGGATAAATTTTAACCTCGGCATTACCGCCGCCGGCATGGATAACCGCATTGATCTCGGCTTCGTACATGGCAATGGCCGCACGCTTGACAGCAGCCGGGGCGACACCCAGCCGGGTCAGGGCCTTTTTCATGCCACTGGAGGCTTCACCGGCATTGATGAAATCGGAGTCACGGATTTCGAATTCCAGTTTGACAGGTTCCAGCGGTCAGCCCCCCTTCCCTTTAATTCCGGAATCAAATAACAGGCCACAGGCCGTGAACATCGGCAGGGGGGTGGTCAGGATGCAGATATTCTTCTCCGCCGCAAGGTCGAGCATGTGACGGCCCGGTACTTTGCCGCGGACAAAGACGATGACCCTGATGTCCATCATTTCAGCTGTCCGGATCGTCTGGGGATTGACCAGACCGGTCAGCATCATCTCATTGGTTGTACAGGCAAAGGCCATGACATCGCTCATCAGGTCGGCGCCACAAGCGACAGAGATATCCATGCACATGTCGGCAGCCGGGACGAGGACGGATGCATTGAGAATATCAACGCATTTGTTTAATTCCATACTTACGCTCCTTCGATCATCTTTTGTGGGATAAGAATAAAAAATATTAACAGGAAACACATATTTTAGACATTATTCATGAAAAAGCACGTCCGAATACTTGTCTGATTATACCATGTATGCTATTATTCTCACAACGGATTTAGTGCGTTTACAGAATGTGCCCTTATACTGGTCGTGCAGGTCTATACCTCCGAAGCAAGTCTGAGCCACTGTCATTCCTCTTGATCCGAAATTATCTGGAGGTATCTATCATGCCCGACAAAATTATCGTATGTAAAGATTGCGGAGCGGAATTTACGTTCAGCGAAGGCGAGCAGGCCTTCTACAAAGAGAAAGGCTTCGAGAATGAGCCCGTCCGGTGCCCCGAATGCCGCCGGGCCCGCAAGAATTCCAGACGCCAGCCGAGTGGTTATGATAACAGATTCTGAGATCCGTTAGTTAGCAACCAGTAAAGACTGTTCTCCAGACTGGAGGCAGTCTTTTTTGTAATAAGGCCAGGTTGCAATGCTGTCAGGTTTGTATCAGTGTCATCTGTATAATGATAACAGGTTTGTTTTCAATCCCAGGAAAAGAGGTGTTCTCATGTCCCCAGCAGCATTTGCCATTCATCCGCACCTGCTTTATACGATCCCGGTCGAGAACCATTCAGTCCAGGCTGTCCGCCAGATCCTGCTCAGTCATCCGGAAGTCAAATTTGTCTCCCTGGCAGCCGTTGACCTCGCCGGCCATGATACGGACGAAAAGATTCCGCTGCGCCTGTTTCTGGATGATATGGAAGGTTACCTGCAAGGCGGGGTGCAGACTGACGGGTCATCGGTTGTCCTGCCCAATATTGCCACCCTGAACGATGGTAAAGTCGATCTCGTCGCTGATCTCGCTGTCAATTGGTTTGTCGATTACAATTTCGACAATTGCGAGCCCGAGACCGGCCTTCCCTGTGGAACACTGCGCATTCCGGCTTTCCTGCGCCACAACGGGCGGCTGGTCTGCTCCCGCTCGGTTCTGCGCCGGGCTTGTGACAGCGTGGACCAGGTCGTCAGGGAACTGGTGGCCAGCCAGCCGGAGGTGCTGGGTCAGTGGCAGATCCAGCCCGACGATATCGCCGAGGTTGCGATGACCGCAGCTACTGAGCTTGAATTCTGGGTCCGGACACCGCAGGACATTATCGTCAGCCGCGAACAGCTTTCCACTTCACAAGGCTTGAAGGAGTCATACTGGAAGCGGACCAAGGGCGTGGTCCGCACGGCGCTTGAGCATGCCATCGAGCTGCTTGAGCTCTACGGCTTTGACCCGGAAATGGGCCACAAGGAAGTGGGGGGCGTGCAGGCCAGGCTGACCGGCAGCGGTTCACTCGACCATATCATGGAACAGCTGGAAATTGACTGGAAATACGCCGGCGCCATGCAGACTGCGGACAATGAAATGTTTATCCGCATCTTCATCAAGGAAATCTTCCGCCTGCATGGCCTGGAAGCATCCTTCCTCGCCAAGCCGATTGAAGGGGTCGCCGGCAGCGGTGAACACATCCATGTCAACGTCATTGCCAGGCTGAAGAATGGCAAACGGATCAACCTGTTCAGCCCGGCCGATTTCAACAAGGATTTCCTCAGCGAGATTGGCTGGGGCGCCCTGATGGGCTTCATGAAGCATTACAACAGCATCAGCCCGTTCATCACAGCGAGCAATGACGCCTTTAACCGGCTCAAGCCCGGATTTGAAGCACCAACCCACGCGACGGCCTCACTGGGCCTTGATCTGCAAGTGCCATCCCGCAACCGCACCGTGCTGGCCGGCCTGATCCGCAATCCCGATACGCCGCAGGCCACCCGCTTTGAGATCCGCTCCCCCAATCCGCATACCAATACTTTCCTGGCCCTGGCGGCGACCTACCAGTGCATGCTCGACGGGATCGGCTATGCGCTGAACCAGCAGCGGTCGACGGCCGACCTTGAGCAGGAGTTCTGCAAGCAGGCCGGAGACCCGGCCGTCTATCTGGATCGTGGCCGGATGTACCGCACGGAAGATGATATATTCCTGAAATACAGCGACGAGGAACGCGACCAGCTCTTTGGCAAGCCGCCAGCCAGTGTCTTTGAGACGCTGCGCTCACTGCTCCATGACGACGAGGGCCTGGCTATCCTGTGCCGCCATGACGTCTTTACCGATATCATCATTACATCCTATTCACGGGCTATGCTGGACACCTGGGAAATGGAACTGCGCGACCGCCTGCTCGATCTCAATCTGCAGCGGGTGCGTACCTGTGTGCGGATCCACCGGCATTCGGAATATGACAATATCTTGTGGAATGAAATCGAAGCCCTGCGGATCCGTCTGGCGAAAGATACCCATGACCAGGTCTGTCTGTTCAATGAAATCCGCTCCGCTCTCGACACCAAGAATCTGCGGCATGCGGCCGTCCTGCAGCATGAAATGGACGAAGCCATGCGCAAGCTTGATTTGCTCTACGAACAATATAAACGCAACCAGATCGGCTAGGCAGACATGACAGCACTGGCCGTTTGCAGGGCCGGTCCAGATTGGCTGACCGGGCCGGATTGCAGCGGTGGATTTGAGGGTCAGTCCAAAAAAATGCCTCGGGATTGGGTCAAAACGACCGATCCCGGGGCATTTTTAAACGAGCTTGCTTAAAATCTGCTGCAAGGGGGCGCATCCGGCAAGCCGCCGATCAGGATCTGCCTGCCGGCATCCAGTCCATCCAGGGCGTACAGACCCTGAGGGCCTGGTGATCCGGGGATCCCGAACCTGATCCTGGCTTATCAGGCTGTAGCCTGCCAGATGCGCAGCCGGCTGATCACCAGCTCACCGAGCGAGGCCAGGGCATCGGCCAGCATCGCTTCAGTCAGTGGCTGCCTGGGATTGCCTCCGACGATGCAGGCCAGTTCACCCGGGGCTACCGCCTCAATGAATTCCAGCCCGGTCTGGCTGAACAGTTTTTCCAGCTGGTCACGTTCGACGGTCGCGCTCAGGCGCAGCAGGGCGGTCGCCGTGCAGTCGTCATGGGCCAGGACATTGGAACGGCCCTTGTTCGGCCACATTTTGACATGCGGCATCTTGCCCAGGTGCATGGCGCATTCGATCACATCGGCGACCACAGCACTGGCGGTCGGCAGGCGGCCGGCACCCCGGCCATAAAACATGGCATCACCCAGGGCGTTGCCTTTCACCAGGATCGCATTGAATACATCGTCGGCGACGGCTACCGGATGGGCCTGCGGCAAGAGCATCGGAGCCACGATCACATCGGCCATGTTGCCATCGACCCGCCGGTAGACGCCAAGCAGCTTGATTTTGCAGTCCAGGGCCCGGGCATAGGCCATATCAGTCGTTGTAATGCCGGAAATGCCTTCGATATAGACCTTGCGGCTATCCACGAATTCACCGCTGGCAATGCTGGCCAGAATGGCGATTTTGCGGCCGGCATCAATCCCTTCGACATCAGCCGTTGGATTTTGCTCGGCATAGCCACGGGCTTTGGCCTCATGCAAGGCGTTGTCGAAACTGACGTTCGACTTCTCCATACGGGTCAGGATGTAGTTGGTGGTACCGTTGAGAATGCCGGTGATCTCTTCGATGACATTGGCGACCAGACATTTATTCAGTGGCCGGATAATCGGAATGCCGCCACCCACGCTGGCTTCAAACATGTAGTTGACATGATTGGCATCAGCCAGGGCCATCAGCTCCGGGCCGTGGGTCGCGACAAGCTCCTTGTTTGATGTCACAACATGCTTGCCGCCCATCAGGGCCCGCCTGGTCAGCTCATAAGCAATCCTGGCCCCGCCAATGGTTTCAACGACAACGTCAATGGTTGGATCATCAAATACATCCGCAGCGTCATGCGTGATGCGGTCGGCAAAAGGGTCACCGGGAAAATCCCGTACATCCAGAATTTTCTTGATATAAAGCTCCTTGCCGGTCTGGGCTATGATCGCAGCCTGATTCATCTCGCAGACCTGGGCTACACCGCTGCCAACAATTCCGTATCCCAGTATGGCAATATTTATCATTTTATCTCCTCCTGACTCCTCGGCCGGATCCGTCTTGTCTGTATCAGTCTGGCTTTTTTTCGTCTGGTTTTTATCCGTCTGGTTCTGACCCGTCGCAGGTTACCGGGGGCGGGTTTTGTCTTGTCGTGACTATCTGTCAGTCGCGGGCCAGGATTCGATGGGAACGGACGCCCGGGATCTTGCCAAGGTCATTGAGCAAAGTATGCAGATCACAGGTCAGCTGGTCGGTCTCGATCGAGATAGAGACATCGGCCAGACCGTTGATCGGAATGTTCTGATTGATCGTCAGGACATTCGCCTGCGCCTGGGCGAGCGCATTGATGATACCCGACAGGATACCCGGGAAATTCTCGACGGCGAAGATCAGCGTCACCATCCGGCCACGGCTGGTCTCATAAAAGGGCAGGACTGCATCCTTGTATTTATAATAGGCGCTGCGTGACAGGCCTATTTTCTGGCACGCTTCGTTGACCGAATCGGCCTTGCCAGAATTGATCAGGCGCTTGACCGCCATAACCTTGACAAATACATCCGGCAGCACATCTGCTTTAACGAGATAGAATTCACAATCGGTCATGATCCTTCTCCCTCCGGATCGCCTGGCCGTGACTTGACCGGGTCAGTGTGAATCTGCTTATCACGGACCCATGGCCTGATCGCTGATCGGGGGCCGTATCCGGTCCGGCTACCACCAGATGTCCACATCATAAGAACATTCGTCCGTGAAGGATACTATACCACTCGGATGCAGTTCGGTCAAGCAAGAAACTGGCCGGGCTTGCCGGAACTCAGGGGCAGCTGCTGCGATCGATCAGTTGCTGGCAGGTCAGGTGGGTATCGGACAAGGTCAGCCAGATGGCAGTCGGGCCGGCACCGGTCGGGAAGCATGAACCGGGATTCATCAGCCAGAACTTGTGATTCTGATGGACTTCCTGCTGACACAGATAACGGTGAGTATGGCCAAATAAAATGATGTCGGCATCCATCTGCTGGCTGGTGGCTGCCTTAATCAGATCATGCAGGTAATACTTAACATGGTAGCGATGCCCATGGGTCATGAAAATCCGGTAGCCGGCCAATTCCAGCAACCGGACTTCCGGCAGCTGACTGGCCACAGATCCGTCACAATTGCCGGTGACACCGACAATGGGACAATTGAATTCGAGGCCAATCTCATCGATATCATCGCAATGATCCCCCAGATGCACGATGAGGTCCGGCCGGATGGTCAGTCCCTCCATCAGCCGGGCAATCCCATCCGTCCGGCCATGTGAATCAGAAATGACCAGAACATGAATCATGGTGGCGTTTTTCAGTTCGGCCAGGACTGACTCAAGACCGGTCAGTTTGTGGCTTTCCTTTTTACCACCCGTTTTTGGCCAATGAAATTTCATGAGTGATTCAACTCCTTTCGCAGCAGCCCGGCTGCCGCCCGCAGGGCCTGCCCGCGATGGCTGAGCGCATGCTTGGCTGCCGGGTCGAGCTCGGCCATGGTCAGACCCCGATCCGGCAGGAAAAAGATCGGATCATAGCCAAATCCGTTCTGGCCCCGGGGCTGGCCGGCAATCTGACCCCGACACTCACCCCTTACGGTCCAGGCCCGGCCAGCCGGATCGATCAGGGCAATGACGCAAATGAAGGATGCCTGCCACTGGTCAGGTGGAAATGCTCGCAGCCAGGCATGCAACTGGGCTATCTTATCCGGATAGCTGGCTTCCTCCCCGGCGAATCGCGCCGAATAGATGCCCGGAGCACCATCCAGCACGTCAACTGAGAGGCCCGAGTCATCAGCCAGGACCCAGCCACCCGTCACAGCTTGAACAGCCCGGGCTTTAAGCAGGGCATTCTCTTCGTAGGTCAGCCCTGTTTCCGCAATGTCCCCGACAAAGCCGGCTTCGCGCATGCTGATCAGATTCAGTCCAATATCAGCAAGAATCTCGCGGATTTCCTGAACTTTATCAACGTTAGCTGTTGCAATAATCAGATCCATGATCCTGTTCCTCGATTCCGGTCGCCGTGCAGGATGGTTACGGTGGCATTCAACACGGTGGTATTGCGGTTATAGATTTTCGGTCAATGCGGCAACTCATTGACTGTCACATTTGAGTCACGGTCAATGCTCGTCCGACCTGGCCAGCCGCAAACCCAGACCCGAATCTTGCAGCAGGCGGCCCAGGGTTATCGTCGTCCCAAGGGTCTGCTGCAAGCTCAGGTATTCCTGCCAGGCTACCCGGTCCGGGCGGCCGGTGTCGATAGCCCGGATCATCAGATTCTTGGGGGTATCCAGGGGTGAAACATATTCGATAATGGTCGCCTCATAACCGGCTGCCCGCAGCAGGAGCAAGCGCAGGCTGTCGGTCAGCAGGTCTGCCAGCCTCGCTTGCAGGATCCCGGACGTCATGACACTTTTCGCAAGAACAGGCAAATGAAACTGATTGGCCAGCAGTTCACGCTGACAACAGGGTACCACAATGATCGCCCGGCTGCGGGCCCGAATGGCAGCAGCCAGGGCCAGGTCCGTTGCCGTATCACAGGCATGCAAACTGATGGCCAGGTCGATCGGGCCATCCGTTTTAAAAAGATTCAGGTCAGCCTGGATAAAACGCATATTGCGATAGCCCAGCCGGGCAGCCAGGTTATTGGAGGATTCGATGACGCCTGCCGCATAATCGACACCTGAAAAGTTACAGGCCTTACCCAGTTTTTCGCGAATATAATAATTGAGGACAAATGACAGATATGATTTGCCGCAGGCCAGATCGACAACATTCAGCGGCTGGCCAGCCGCGGCCGGAGCAGCCAGCAGGCTGGCCAGGACCGGATCAGCCAGTTCGACAAAGCGGTCAATCTGATGGTATTTGCGCAACTTGTCCGTACGCAGCTTGCCGCTGGCGTCCTCGATCCCGATCGCTTGCAGCAGCGCGTCGGCTTCACCGACCCGGATCCAATAGGCACGCTTGCTTGATGTTCCATAGACCTGGCCGTGGGGGGATTCCAGGCAGGACGAGTCCAGGTCATGGGACGAAAGCAGATGGGCTGGCAGGAAATGCGCGGCAAACCGGGTATGGCTGTTCTGGACGGCCTGTGTATTTGGCGCGGCCTGTTTGCCTGGCGCGGCTTGCTCCGATTGTTCATCCTGTCCAGGCTGCTCCGGTTCAGTTGCCGGCCGATCAGGCATCGACAGCTTTTTGCGCCCGGCCAGATCCGGCCCCGCCGGACTGGCCGTTCCAGCTGATTTCTGGTTATGCCTGGATTGTACGGGCCGACCGTTGGCAGGCCCCGCCTGGACGATCCGGACGCCCTTGTCATCACAGCTGAAAACGCGCTGCCGGCCCCGTTCCGCAAGGGTCAGGACCATCCGCTCATACTGGGCAGCCAGGATTGCCAGCAGGTTGATAACCGGCTCAGCCGCATCCCGGCCGGACCGGCCAGCCAGATAATAGTCAAATAAAGAAGCCGCCGGATCAGCCGCGGTAACACTGCCCCGCAGCGTCTGGCGTCCGGAACCGAGTTCGACAGTCAGGCAGATAAAATCGACTGGCTCGACCAGTGCGGTCCGGATTGTGGCCAGAACCGGTTGCATTTTGAGTACAATGTCTGGTTTCATGCCATACCTCCATTACCCGGGTTCAGCTCAGGCGCCGCCAGCCGGGCGGGTAAAGATTTTTCAGCTGCCGCTGGGCGGTCACCTGGGCCCAGCCCAGCGGGTAATCAGCCAGGCAGACGGCCACCAGCGTGCCTGCGGGCCACCCCGCCATGGCGGATTCAGCCAGGTCCAGTGTTTCCCCACGCAAATATCGCTGCAATGTACCGGATCCCGGGGCCAGGCACAAGGCATGTTGCCAGTCCGCTGCGGTCATCGTCAGAAGCCAGGCATGGGCCGGTTCAAACGACCAGGCATCAGCCCCGCGTCGCCCAGCCTTGATCTGGCCCAGGTACAGGCCTGTTTTGACCAGGTGCAAGCCAGCCAGATCCGGCAGGATCGCCGGTATCAGCTGCAAGTGGTCTTCGTGCAGGCGCCAGGAGCAGTCGGCCAGGCGGTCCTGGAGACGTTTCCAGCCGGTCTCCGACAAGACCAGCCGCGCCCAGGCCAGGAAAGTGCAGACTGCCGTTTGCAGGTCAGGCTGGCCTGCGGCTTGCCTGGTCCGGCTCTTGGCAGAATAGGCATCATTTGGTTTTTTCGGGAATTCCCGTTTCGCTGCAGACGGTGTAGCGGGCGGTTCTGCGGAAGTTGCCGCTGCTGATAAGGATTCATGCTGCTTTTGCAACCGGGCACAGAAGTGGCCGTCACCGGCTGTCACGTGGGGCCAGATCCGGGCAGTCTGTTCCAGCTGGGGCTGGCAGGCCAGGCCAGGGCTGACACCGGGAAGCCGCTGAATCGGCAAGACCACATATCCGGGATGCTGTGCGATGAACCAGGCTACCATCGCCTCATCCTCGGCGATGGAAAATGAACAGGTCGAGTAAACAAGGGTGCCACCCGGCCGCAGCAGCCGGTCAGCGGCTGTCAGAATTTCGCGCTGCAGGCTGGTACTGGCGGCAGGGCCGTATTTCTGCCAGCTGTTGACTGCGCCCGGATCGCGGCGAAACATCCCGGAGCCTGAGCAGGGTGCGTCAACCAGGATACGGTCGAAAAAACCCGGCAGCCGCCCAGCCAGCCGCTCAGGTGTCTCCTGAGTGACCACGCAGCGCCAGATACCCATCAGTTCGACATTACGTAACAGGGCCTTGACCCGCTGCCCGGAAATTTCATTGGCCCAGAGCAGGCCGCTGTCACCCAGCGCGGCTGCGAGGCGGGCTGTTTTGCCACCCGGGGCGGCACACAGGTCGAGGATTTTCTCACCTGGCCGCGGAGCAAGCACCTCGGCTGGCAACATGGCGCTGGGTTCCTGGATGTAATACAAGCCGGCATGATAGAGGACACTGCGGCCGGGCGAAAAATCGGCCGGATAGTAAAAGCCGTCGCCTGACCAGGGCACGACCGGCCAGGCCGTGGCGGAAGGGGCCTGATTAACCTTCGTGTTTGCCGGCAGGATCGCTGGCGGATTTGCTCCGGCACTGGCGCCCTGGAGCAAGATCCAGAACCGTTCCGGGCTGAGCTTCAAGCCATTGATCCGCAAGCCATGGGCTGGCTGCTGGTCATGGGCGGCTAAAAATGCCGGCAGTGTCCCGGGGCAATCATGCTGCTGCCAGAGCGCCTGCATTTCTGAAATGAAATCGGGTGGAAGAAACATGGCTTTTGCTTTAACCTCACAGCGCCAGGAACTGGCACACTGCAAAGGCCAGCCGTTTGATTGTCGCTTCATCAAACGGCGAGGCCAGGCCTGTATTGGCCAGCAAATCCAGCAGGGTCATCTGCCCGCCAGATGCGCAGAGCTTGCGATAGCGCTGCAGGGCCTTTTTCGGTTGCTTGCGCGACTGTTGCCAGAGGTCGAGCGCAACCATCTGGGCCAGGCAATAATCAATATAATAAAACGGGGCAGCAAAGATATGCTCTTTTTTCTGCCAGGCGCTGCCATTTTCCAGCCAGGTCATCCCGTCATAGTCAAGGTCAGGCTGATAGACCTGCTCCAGGCTGCGCCACAGGCTGTGCCTTTCGGCCGAGCTCATCTGCGGCTGGTCATAGACGCGGTGCTGGAATTCATCGACCATGCAGCCATAAGGCAGGAAAAGCAAGGACTCGGTCATGTGCATCATGGTATAAGCACCGGCATTTTCGCCAAAAAAGTGCTGCATATGCGGATAGCTTAAATACTCCAGGGCCAGTGAGTGGATCTCGCAGATATCGAGCGACGGGCTGTGATCCTCAATCACTTTCTGGACCGGGAAGCTCGCCAGGCTGGCGTAAGCATGGCCGGCTTCATGAATGATGGTCGCCACATCCTGGCTGCTGCCACCGGCGTTCATCAGGATAAAAGGAACCTTCCAGCCGTGCAAGGTCGAACAGTAGCCCCCCTGGACTTTATCCGGACGGGTCTGCCAGTCCACATAGCCACGGCTGTACATCTGGTCAAAAAAGGATGGGGCCTGACCAAGCAATTGCTGCATGACCAGGCCGGCCGTCTCCCCCAGCGTTTCGCGGCCGATGATCAGCGGCGGATTGCCCTGGGCGAACAGGCAGGGCAGATCGTAATAGTAAAGCGGGTCCACATTCAGGCGACGCTTTTGCAGGCGGCGAATCTCGCGGGTGATGGGCACAAAATAGCGCTTGATCAGTTCGCGAAAACGGGCAACCTGTTCGCGCCCGTAATCATGGCGTTCCATGCGCCGGTAAGCCAGGTCCGTGAAGCTGCCGTAGCCGATTTTAAAAGCCAGGCTGGTGCGCAGTGCCACCATCTGATCAAACAGCGTGTCGAGCCAGGCACTTTCACCGGCATAATATTCATGGAGGGCGATGTGGGCTTCGCGGCGGATAGAACGGTCCGGCGACTGCAGCAGGGGTTCTAATCCGGCCAGTGTCCAGGCCTGGCCCAGACACATGATCCTGGCTGCGGCCAGACGCTGGTGGTAGGCTGATACCATGCGGTTTTCTTCGGCCAGGTCAGCCAGGATACGCTCCTGCACCGTGTCTTTCAGGATCTGGGCCTTGCGGAAGATGGCAGGGCCCAGATGATGCATCAGCTCGGTCCGGAACCGTGAAGCCTGCAGGGCGGCATAAGTTGCCTGGGTCCATTGATCAACCTGGGCATCCTGCTGGTCGTATAAACGGACCTCTGCCTGGTAAAACGGATCATCGGTCTGGCAGTCGTGGCGGATCCGCGCCAGGCTTGACATTTTGTGATATTCAATCAGGGCTGGCTGCAGTTCCAGCACGGCGTTGAGCGCGGCATGCGCACTCATCGCCAGGCGCAAACGCAGGCGGACACGCCGGAACTGATCAGAGAGCCAGTTCATATCCGGCCGCTGATAGGCCAGTTCATTAAACGGCTGCAGCTGCTCCAGGCTTGGGGCCAGCGGTTCGTTTACCGCTCCATCCGGTGAAGATGCGGGCTCAGGCATGGGTGATCACATCCGTTCGACAGTCTGAATGCCCAGCAGGCCCAGGCTGGTCTGCAAACCCTGGCATACAGCGGCCAGCAAAGCCAGGCGTGCCCGCTTGAGCGCCTCATCACTGGTACCAAGGATCGATTCATGGTGATAATACTTGTTGAAGGTCCGGGCCAGATTGATGATCTGGCGGACGACCATGAAGGGTTCATGGACACTGACAGCCTTCTGCAGGGTCCCGGCAAATCCTTCGAGCAGCTTGGCAAGCATGAATTCGTCATCTGTACCGAGCAGGGCCAGGTCAGCCGGGCCGGCTGCCGTCACATCATAGCCATCGGCAGCAGCCTTGCGCAGGATGCTGCGGGCCCGGGCATAGGTATACAGGACATAGGGGGCCGAGTCGCCCTCGAAATCGAGCATTTCGGCCCAGGAGAAGACAATATCGCGCTCGCGGCTATTTTTCAGGAAGGTAAAAATAACGGCACCGATCCCGATTTTCTCGGCCACTTCCGCCATGTCGGTCTCGCTCATGTCCGGATGGCGCAGGGCGGCATTGGCCTTGATGATCTCCAGGGTCTTGTCGACGCTTTCGCTGAGCAGGTCCTCGAGCAGGATGACGTCACCGCTGCGTGTCGAAAGCTTGCGGTCAGCGAACTTGACCAGGCCAAAGCCGACATGGATGCAGTCGCGCGCCTTGGCAAAGCCGGCTTTCTCCAGCACGGCGAAGACCTGGCGGAAATGCATGGCCTGCGGTGTTCCGACTACATAGATATTCTTGTTAAAATGATAGGTACGTTCGCGGTACAGGACGGCTGCGATATCGCGCGAGGCGTAGATCGTCGTACCGTCGGACTTGAGAATGATGCACGGCGGCAGATTGTATTCGTCAAGCATGACAACCTGGGCCCCGTCACTTTCAATGAGCAGCCCCTTGCGGGTCAGGTCAGCGACGACGGCCGGGATCTGGTCCGAGTAAAAGCTTTCACCGTTGTAATTGTCAAAGCCGACGCCCAGACGATCGTAAACAACGGAAAACTCCTGCAGGCTCAAGTCGCGGAAACGTTGCCAGAGCGCAACAGCCGCCGGTTCTGCCGCTTCCAGCAACCGGAATTGTTCGCGCGCCTGATTATCCAGATCGGGATCCTGCCTGGCCTCTTCATGGAACTTGACATAGATGCGCAGCAGCTCCTGGATGGGCTGCGTCCGCAGGGCCTTTTCATTGCCCCAGCGGTTGTAAGCAACGATCAGCTTGCCAAACTGGGTGCCGTAGTCACCCAGATGATTCATGCGGACGACTCGATAGCCGAGATGCGCATACATCCGGGCCAGGGACTGGCCGAGGATTGTCGTGAAGGCATGGCCAACGTGGAAGGGCTTGGCGATATTGGGCGAGGAATACTCAACGATAATTGTCTGACCGTTGCCTACTTTCGCCGCGGCAAATGAAGGGCCGGCCGCAAGGGTCTGCTGGATCACCTGGCTGATCAGGGCCGGACGGCTGATAAATACATTCAGGTAACCGCCGACCGGCTGGACAGCGGCGATAAAAGCCAGCTGGCCGGCCAGCTGGCTGGCCAGGCCGGCGGCAATGGCTGCCGGTGCCTTGCGCATCTGCCTGGCGAGCTGAAAACAGGGGAACGCATAGTCACCCAGGTTGCCCTGAGGGGGAACTTCCAGTAATTCGTCGATTTTTTCTGTAGCCAGACCCGTAGTCTGGGCCAGCCAAGCAATAATTGCCTGCCGAAAATCCATTTCAGTCAGCCTCCATTCATCTGATCAATGTAACATTGCCGCAAATCGATTGTCAATCTTAACAAAAATCATGCAGCCCTTTTGACGCTCGCGTCAGCAGCAGGCCGGCGTGTCTTTGACGCTGACGCCACTTTGTTGTATAAGTGATATAGATCAAGTAAAGCGGAGGCAAGTCATGAAGTGTTCACGTTGTGGTACGGATAATCCGGATGGCAAGACCATCTGCCAGAAATGCGGCAATTTCCTCTATTCAGCCAATCCACGCAACCGGGTGCCCATGACGCCCGAGCTGCGCCGCAAGGAGCGGTCCCGCAAGGTCAAGAATGCGACCAAAAGCATCGTGGGCATGTTTTTCATCATGGTCGCCATGCTGGTCCTGCTCCTGATCCTCAGTCTGGTCATGCTGTACTTTTTCGGGATGATGTAGCCACGGGGCAACCTGGCACTTGCCGGCCGCCGGCTTGCGATATCCGGCTTCCGGCAGCAGTCCGGAGCCGGACTTGCGCAAGCAGGTGTCCGGCATCAGGTTTCCGGCAGCAGCTTCTGGCCGGTCTTCTCAGCAAAAAGAACGCCTTCGCGCAGGCCGGTTTCGCAGAAAATGACGCGACGGGCATCTGTTAAACGCAAGACCTGGATCAGCGGCGCCAGGCCGGCTGAAATGATATCGGCCCGGTCTTTGTTCTTGCCCAGCATCACTTGCCGGCGGCTGCTTTCGGCATCCAGCAGATCGATGTAAATACCGTTGATATTTTCACGGGTGATTTCAAAGCCATGCAGGGGCGTGTCAATATCCTGGTTATTGCGCCAGATCTTGCCTACTGCCCGGTGATTGCCGCCAATCGCCACAACTGGCAGGCCGTTGGCCGTTTTGAGCCAGTCGATTGCAGCCAGGCGGGCGTGAACATGATTGAACAGGCGGAAAATAGCCGCTGCCGTCATGTCGCCGCGTGCGGTGAATTTTTCGGACAGGACAACCGAGCCGATTGGCAGGCTGACCAGTTTCTGGCAGTCGCCATCACGCATCAGGATCAGCTCACAGCTGCCACCGCCTGTATCAATGATCAGGGCATCACGAAGCGGCAAGGTATGGCGAACCGCCAGATAATCAAAGAACGCCTCTTCCCGTCCGCTGATGATACGGATCGGAATTCCCGTCGACTGCTGCATCAGCTCAGCCAGGGCGGCTCCATTGCGGGCCCGCCGCATCGCCTCGGTCGCAACTGCCAGGACCCGGGCCTGCGGGTAACCACCGAGGATGCCGGCAAAATGATGCATGGCATCCATCGCCCGCTGAATAGCAGCCGGATTGATCAGGACTTTATCGTCACCCATGTCTTCGCTGAGACGCACCTTGCGCTTGGCTTCGGCCAGCAGTTCGGGGGGCGAACTGTTCTTGAGGGTGTACACATTGAGTCGTGTCGTATTGGATCCAAGGTCAATGACTGCAACAATTTCCGGCATCGCGAACCTCCTGATTTAGCTGGTGGCCATCACCTGATTGGGCCGGTGGCCGCCTCCTGATTTGGCTGGTGGCCATCGCCTGACTTGGCTGTTGACCGTCGCCTGGCTTGGCTGGTGGTCAATGATGGCCGCTTCTTCATTTATGCTCGTTCTTGTTTTCTGTTAATGGCATCATGATCCTTCAGATTGCTCGTCTGCGGCCCGTCCGCTGGATCGTCAGGCATCGGAATCAGGCATCCACGGACACTGGCTTCGGTATCCGGTGGCCGGTTCATGCCTGTTCAATGGAGTGAATCGGCTCAAACAGCAGCTCCTGATCCGGTGTCGCGGGCTGGGCCGCTGCGCGACAGGCCTGCTGACAGGCGATTTCCTGACAATCCACCTGGACTTTGCCCCGTTTATCAATGCGCTCGTACTGGCCGTCCGGCAGCATCAGGCGAGTCCGGTTTGTATCACTGAGCTGCAGATTCAGCTGGTCCATGACCTTCTGCCAGACTGCCGGATCCTCGATCGGAAAGGCCAGTTCGATCCGCCGGTCGAGATTGCGCGGCATCCAGTCGGCACTGGCCAGGAACAGGTCTTCCTGGCCATCATTATAAAAGTAGAAGATCCGGCTGTGCTCGAGAAAGCGGCCGATGATGCTGCGCACGGTGATCCGCTCCGAAAGCCCGGGCAGACCGGGGCGCAGGCAGCAGATGCCGCGGACGATCAGGTCGATGCTGACGCCGGCTTTCGAGGCATCATAAAGCGCGTCGATGATGACCGGATCGACCAGGGCATTGATCTTGGCTATGATCCGCGCCTTTTTGCCGGCCAGGGCATGGCGCTTTTCCTGTTCGATGCGGCGCAGGAACATCTGGCGCAGCCAGTGGGGCGCCGGGACAAGCTTGCGCCAGGACAAGGGGGCCGAGTAGCCCGACAGCATATTGAAAAATTCCGAAGCGTCGGCGCCAAAACTTTCCGAGCAGGTCAGCAGACCAAAATCGGTGTAAATACCGGCCGTTATGTCGTTATAATTGCCGGTGCCGAGATGCAGGTAGCGGCGGATGCCGTCCTCATCGCGGCGGACAATCAGGGTGATCTTGCTGTGCGTCTTGAAACCGACCAGGCCGTATATGACATGACACCCGGCCTGCTCCAGCTTGCGGGCCCAGTGGATATTGTTCTCCTCATCAAAGCGGGCCTTGAGCTCGACAAGGACCATGACCTGCTTGCCGCGTTCGGCTGCGGCCGCCAGGGAACTGACAATCGGCGAATTGCCGCTGACCCGGTACAGTGTCTGCTTGATGGCCAGCACCTCCGGATCTTCAGCCGCAGCCCGGATGAATGCTACAACCGGGGCAAAGCTTTCATAGGGGTGATGCAGCAAGATATCATGCTCGCGAATCGCGGCGAAGATATCATCGGTTGCCAGGCCGGGGCTGGGTTGCGGTTCGTAGGGCGGATACCGCAAGCCGGCTTCAGCCGGAATCTTGGCCAGGCGGAAGAGAAAAGTCAGGTCCAGGGGCCCATTGATGGCAAATACATCCCGCTGGTCAATAGCCAGGGAGCGGATCAGGCGCCGCAGCAGATTATCATCGAAGCCGGATTCAGCCTCAAGCCGGATCACCTGGCCCCATTGGCGCATTTTGAGCTGCTTTTCGATCTCCTTGAGCAGGTCGGCAGCATCCTCTTCATCAAGATCCAGGTCAGCATTGCGCATGATCCGGAAGCACCAGGCCTCACCGAGGTGTACGCCGCTGAACAGGCGGTCCAGATGCAGGCGCACGACATCCTCCAGCAGCAGGAATTCCTGCAGGGCAGGCGCGGGACGGTCAGCATTTTCAGGGCTACCCGGACCGCCCGTCAGAAGATCCGGCTCATCCGGTTGCATGGGTCCGGCTTTCTTCACTCCGGCGGCATCCAGGCAGATCGCCGGCCCGGTCGCCGGCGGCAGGGCCAGCAGGCGCGGAATGACGGACGGAATCTGGACCAGGGCGAAGTCGAGACGTCTGTCCTCATCATCTTCCGTGGTGCTGTCGGCTGTCTGCTCAATCTGGACACAGAGGTTGAGCGAACGGTTGGCCAGCAGGGGGAACGGCCGGGCCGCATCAACCGCCATGGGCGTCAGGATCGGGAAAACAGTCGAGTTGAAATATTCCCGGACAAAGGCCAGCTGATTGGGCGCCAGCTCAGATGGCTCACGCAGGTAGATCCCCTGGCGGGCCAGCGCCGGCAGCAGCGAGCGGTTCCAGGTCGAATACTGGCGCAAGACCATGGCATGGGTCCGGACGGAAATGGCTTGCAGCTGATCTTGCGGGGTCAGGCCGGCCGGGTCCGGCCGGTTATACCGGGCGTTGACCAGGTCTTTCAGCGAAGCGACACGAATCATGAAAAACTCGTCGAGATTCGAACTGGTAATCGCCAGGAACTTCAGGCGCTCCAGCAGCGGATTCTGCTTGTCGCGGGCTTCCTCAAGGACCCGTTCATTGAATTCCAGCCAGCTGAGCTCCCGATTGAGATATAGAGGCGGTGGGGCAGGTGCTGTTTTTTTCATAGCTTCTGTCTCCTGATTTTCAGGCGGGGCCTCAGCCCGTATACCAGGCGGAACAGGTTATCCTTTTGTTCCAGTCCCCATTGTTCCAGGGTAATATCGGCACTGGTCGTGACCTGGATGAAAAAGGAATCCTCCTCGGCCCAGGTTTCGATCGCCGTGATTTTCTGGCTGCGCCCGGCATCGAGCGCGTCAGCCACGCGCAGGATCGCGGCCAGCTTGGCAACCTGCAGGCGCGCAGCCGCCGTCAGGGTTGTCTGGGCTTGCGTGTCAAATTCAATGTCGCCGGTAAAGAGGCGGGCAATCCAGGCGACCATTTCCAGTTCGGTCCGGTTCAGGCCAATGATTTCGGCTGACAGAATAACACTATACGTACGCAGGTTGTGCCGCGTCATGTTGATGAATTTGCCGACGTCATGAAGAATGGCCGCCAGCTGGAGCAGCAGGCGCTGGCGGGCCTTCAGGCGGTGCAGGCGTGTCATTTCATCAAAGATCTGCAGGGCGATCCGTTCCACATACTCAGTATGGCGGCGATTGACCTTATAGTGGCGGGCCAGCTGGCGGCAGGCGGCGACAATATCCGTCTGCGGATCATGGTTCCAGGGAAAATCGGCCTGGCGATGGGCGATGTCCAGCAGCAGCCCGTCACACAAGGTTCCCGACGGCAAGTGGATATTTTTCAGGCCGGTGAAGCTCAGGAACTTGTTGATCATCATCGCCGACGGCAGCAGCAGTGAGGCATGCTCGGTCGGAATGCCCTTCTCCAGAGCCAGGTCCAGTGGCTTGGCCTGCAGCAGCTGCTGGTAAAGCTCGGCGAAACGCACCCCCGTCAGCTGGGTATACTGGTCCGGCGGCAAGCCGGCCAGCTTCTTCATATAATGGGTATCACCGCCGAGCACCACCAGGTGGCGATAAGTCGTTCCCTTGGGTTCCAGCATCCGGTAATTTTCCAGGTCGCTGGAGATATATTCCTCCAGCAGGCTGGCAAAATCAGCCGTCCGCCGCTCAAGGTCGGCCAGCAGTTCACGGATACGCAGCGAGCCGAGCAGCATGTTCTGGCTGAAAATGGACTCGCCCTTATCGAAAACAGTGACCTGGATACTGCCGGCACCAATATCAAGGACCAGTGTACCCTGGCTGATCAGGCCCTGGAAATCTGGTACAGTTTCCGCGGCGGCAATCATATGGAAATACCGTTCTTCCGGATTGCTGAGCACTTCAATCGGAATGCCGCAGGCCCGGTCAATCTGGTCCAGCACGTAATTCAGGTTGCGGGCTTCGCGGAAGGCGCTGGTCGCCACGGCCCGCATTTCAGAAACACGGTATTCGCGCAGCTTCTCGCCCAGGCCGGTCAGGACCCGGATGCATTCACGCAGCACATCCTCGCTGATCCAGCCACTTTTGTATGTATCCGTACCAATTGCCAGTGTCCGGCTGACCGTTTCCAGCAGGCGTGGCGCGGCCTCACGGCTTTGTTCGGCAATTTTCAGGCGGATCTCATGGGAGCCGACATCGAGGGCGGCAATGGTCTTGCGACGGGCCATAATCACTCATCTCCAAAGCAGACGCCGAGGGACCGGGCGGACTGAATCAGCAGGCAGTCAGGTGGAACCTGCTTGAGGTGCCCGGCTACTTCAGCCAGAGGAACCGCGACAATCTTCTGGTTCTGCATGCCGACCATCAGGCCGAACTGGTGCTTTTGCAGAAGGCCGGCCGCTGCCGTTCCCAGGGTTGTAGCCAGGACCCGGTCGTAAGGGCTGGGCTGGCCACCGCGCTGGAAATGACCGGGTACGGTGACGCGGATCTCCTGGCCGGTCCGCGCACCCAGCTGATGTGCCAGGTCATAGGCGATCGATGGATAGATACTGGCCGAGCGACGCCCGCGCAGTTCCTTCCTGGACAGCGCGGCCTCTTCCCGGGTCATCGCCCCCTCGGCAACGGCAATGATCGAGAAGCGTTTGTGCTGCTGGTTGCGTTTCTCGAGGGCCTGGCAGACCGAGTCGATCTGATAGGGGATTTCCGGGATTAAAATGACGTCTGCACCCCCGGCGATACCGGCATGCAGCGTCAGCCAGCCAGCCTTGTGACCCATCAGCTCGATGATGAAAACCCGGCCGTGGGACGTGGCCGTGGTATGGATACTGTCAATGACCATGGTCGCAATGTTGACCGCGCTCTGAAAGCCGAAGGTCACATCTGTCCCCCACAGGTCATTGTCAATGGTCTTGGGCAAGGTTATGATATTCAGGCCGGCTTCGGACAGGGCGTGGGCGGTCTTGTGCGTGCCATTGCCGCCGAGTATGATCAGCGCGTCAAGACGCAGGTCGCGATAATGGCGGACCATGGCGGTCATCTTGTCCGGCCCGTTCGGATAGGCCGGATCAGCCGGCTGGTTCATCTGTTTGAAGGGCTGGCGCGAAGTCCCGAGAATCGTACCGCCGATAGTCAGGATGCCGCTGAAATCAACCGGCTGCATCAGCTTGTAATCCTTCTGGATCAGGCCACGATAGCCATCACGGAAGCCGATGATCTCCACTTCGGGCATGGCTTCATACAAGGCCTTGGCCACCCCGCGCAAGGCCGTATTCAACCCCTGGCAATCGCCACCGCTGGTCAGCAAACCGACTCGTCTGGGCACCTCGATCTCCCCCTCTCAAGTCAAGACATGTGATGAATCCATTATCATGGATTTACTCAACAGATACAAGAAAGACCGGGTAAAAAAAGTGCCAGGAACTCGCAGGCTTAGGTCAAGCCCGGACGATACAGGCCTCGCCCCACATTGATCCAGTCCGCAACCGATGCCGACCGGGACAACGCAAGTGGCTGGCAGCCGATATGGAAAACCCTGCAAAAGCTTTTCTGATATTGCAGTTTTGCGAAATTTGCAATTTTACAGAAAAATAATTAAATGACCCTGCAATTGCCAGAAACACTGTCTGAGCACGCGCAAATATGATATATTGGAATAAGGCTTGCCAACCGCAAGCCTTCATATTTTGCAAGGAGCTCCCCTGAATGGAATCAAACAAAGAAAATACCAGTGAATTTCGTCTCGCGGTCCTGATCGACGCCGACAACATTTCACCGCAGAATATCCGCGGTATGATGGAGGAAATCGCCCGTTATGGCAATCCGACCATCAAGCGCATTTATGGCGACTGGACCCGGCCCAATCTTGGCGGCTGGAAGACACTGCTGCTCAATTATGCGATCAACCCGATCCAGCAATTCGGCTACACGACCGGCAAGAATGCCACCGATTCAGCGATGATCATCGATGCGATGGATATTCTCTATTCCGAAAAAGCCGACGGTTTCTGCCTCGTATCCAGCGACAGCGACTTCACCCGCCTGGCGACCCGTCTGCGCGAAGCCGGCAAGACTGTCTATGGTATCGGCGAGCAGAAAACGCCCAATGCTTTCATTGCCGCCTGTGACAAGTTCATCTACCTGGAAATCCTCGAACCCGCCGCGGCCGAGGAACAGGAACCGACCAGCGAACCGCTGCTGGCCAGCGGTCCCCAGGGCATCCCGCCCGGCAAGCCGGCCCGCTCATATTCCCCGGCCAAGAAAAAGCCGATCGGCAAGATCAATCCCGATGTTATAGCCCTGATCACAGCCACGATCAGGGACGTCGCCGATGAAAACGGCTGGGCTTATCTCGGCGAAGTCGGCAACCTGCTGCTCAAGAAGCAGCCGTCTTTTGACTCGCGCAATTATGGCTATGACAAGCTGACACCCCTGATCAAATCAATCGGCCTGTACGAGATCGATGTCCGTGAGACCGGTTCTTCATCGTCGAAGCATATTTACATCCGCATCAAGAAAACAGAAAATGCCTGACGCGGGCCCGGCCAGGAACGCTGGTCCGGACTGTCGGTATTCGCAAGCAAGGATCATGCGGCCTGGCCGCGCCATCATCTAGGCGATCTTGAAGCTGCAAAAGGACCAGACCTTGCGGCTCAGTGGCTCAAGTGCCGATCCGCAATAGGCACAGCGCGGTTCACCCAGCGACGGGACGGGCGCGCCGCAATTCGGGCAGTTGTAGGCCAGGGCCATCAGCTCCGGAACCTGCAGGGCATCCTGGACATATAAAGCCTCGATGCTGAACCTGAATTGGGAAAGACCGGAGTGGCCGGCGATTACCTGACCCTGTTTGTCCGTTTTTTGATATTGGGCACCGATCGCCAGCTGGAAACCAAGCCGGCAGGTGCTCTGTTGTTTGCGATAATCAGCCAGGACAATCCGGTGCACGGTAATGCCCCGGAATATTTCCTGTTGCCCCTGGCTATGCAGCGCCTCAAGATACTGACGCAGCTGGCCGGCATAAAGATCACTGCTTTCGCAGAGCCCGGTTACCTGGTCTTCGCTGATCGCCGCCAGGGTCGAGACAGCCAGGCTTTCAGCCCGCCGCTTCAATTCATCCAGGTTTAATCCCGGGAAATCAGCTTCAATCCGGGGGCCGTATATCCGGTCCATGGCCGACAGGGATACCGGTTCCTGGGTCCGCCGCTGCCATTCACCGGATGTCACATCCTGTTGCAACTGCTCCAGCAAGACACCCGGCACAGAGTGGCGGAACTGGCGAATCAGATTGCGTACAGCCCTGGCCAGCACGAGTCCCAGGACGAGTCCGCCAATGACCACCAGTCCCGTTATCAGCAAGGTTGTTTCCAGCGCGCCCAGCGCCACGATTGTCTGCAGCCTCATCATTTGTCTATCCCCATATTCTGCCAGCGTTCAGCAAGCCCGACACCGGCCTTATCCATGGTCATCCCGCCTGGTTGCGGACTGCCCGGATCCTGCCTCCAGATCCTCCTTTATTATAGAACATAAAGTGACCCAGGGCAGAGCGATCTGGCAATGAACAGGCCCCAATCTGGCTACTCAGGACACGTTGATAATAATCCAAATTCTCAATAACAATGTCAGAAAAGTAAAGTGCGATTAATTCTTAATTGTGTTATCATAAAAGCAGCAATACCTGCAGGCAATGAAAACGTGATACCCGTAAATTTTGCTGTTGCGAGAAAAAACATAAATTCTGCTTCAACATGAAAGGGTGGCGACCATGCAAAAACCAAACCATGGACATTGGCCGAATCGGTTTTTTCTCCTGCTTCTGACTTTATTGCTGACAATCCAGGCTGGCCAGGTTCTCCTGGTTACCCCGGAGGCCGCCGCCGCAACCATTCACAAACTCCAGGCGGCACCTGTTAATCCGACCTATCTGGCATACCTGCAAGATCAGGCCCGCGGCAAAGTTGCAGCCCGGGATGAGTCTGGCCGGACCCTGGGGTATGCACCCGGTCCCTGGCAGGCTCCCGAACTGACTGTCGCCACCGATACGCAGGCCCGGGCCTTTGCCTTACCGGCGACCTACGACCTGCGCAGTCTCAACCGGGTCACGCCGGTACGCGACCAGGATACCAGCGGCAGCTGCTGGACCTTTGCCACTTATGGATCGCTGGAATCCGCTCTCCTGCCCGGTACCAGCACCGATTTCTCCGAGAATAACCTGAAAAATACCCACGGTTTTGATTATGACCCCAATACCGGCGGTGGCAACGCCTGGATGGCGACAGCTTACGTGGGTCGCTGGAGCGGCCCGGTTAATGAGGCACTCGATCCTTATGATCCGGCATCGACCAGTTCACCGGCCGGCCTGGCCGTCTCTCGCCACATCCAGGACGTGACATTCCTGCCGGCTGACATCACGGCGATCAAGCAGGCCATCTATGATGGCGGTGCCCTTTATACCGCCTTTTTCTGGGACATCGGCAATTTCAACGATACCTATGATTCATATTACTGTTCAACGGATAACAATGCCAACCATGCTGTGACCATCGTCGGCTGGATTGACAGTTTCCCCGCCAGCCAGTTCAACTCAGCACCAGCCGGCAACGGCGCCTTTATCGTTAAAAACAGCTGGAATACGACCTGGGGCGACAATGGCTACTTCTACCTGTCTTTTTATGACGCCTCGGCCCTGGCCGAGAACGCTGCCTTCCACTGGGCCGAGCCAGTTGACAACTATTCGCAGATATTCCAGTACGACCCCCTGGGTGCCGTCAACTTCCTTGGCACGGAACAGGAGAGCCTGCTCGCTGCCAATGTTTTCACGGCTGGCAGCAGCCAGGCACTGGAAGCGGTCTCGTTTTATACGCCGACAACCAGCAGCACATACACAATCAGGATTTACACGGATTTAAGCGGCGCTACGCCCGATACAGGTACCCTGGCCCTGACTGACAATGGTTCGCTGAGTCAAGCGGGTTACCATACCCTGCCTTTGAGCACCTCCGTACCGCTTGCCGCAGGGCAGACTTTTGCCATCGCGATCAATCTGACAACCCCGGATTATATCTACCCGCAGGCCATTGAGTATGCCATTGACGGCTTCAGCAGCCAGGCGACGGCAGCCAGCGGCCAGAGCTACTTCTGCATGGATGGGGTCAACTGGGTTGACCTGACGTCTGATTTCGACCCCAGTGCCAATTTCTGTATCAAGGCCCTGACCAATCCGCTGGCGGACTGCACCCTGGCTTATAACGGCAACGGCCAGACCAGCGGCACGGTGCCAGCTGGCGGTACCTTCGCCTATAACACGCTGGTCACCGTTGCCGGACCCGGCGACCTGGTGCGTACAGACTATACCTTTACCGGCTGGAATACCCAGGCTGACGGTTCCGGCCAGGCCTATAGCGCCGGTGACACCTTCGCCTTGCGCCTGAACACGACACTCTATGCCCAGTGGCGCAACAGCAGCGATTTACTGACCGTCACCTTTGACCCGCAAAACGAAACCTCACCCTTCGCGGTTACAACAGGATATGGTACCCTAATCAGCAAGCCGGCCAATCCGACGCGGGAAGGCTACAAGTTTGTCGCCTGGTATACAGATACCGGCTACACCGCGGCGTGGAATTTCTCGACCGACCTGGTCAAGTCCGACCGGACTCTGTATGCCCGCTGGATCATCAATGCCCTGGGCAATGTCACAGCCAGGTCCGGCGGTTACAACAGCATCAGGCTCACCTGGGCAGCGGAACCGGGTGCCGATTTCTATTCAATCTACCGCTCGACAACCTCCAGCACCGAAGGCTTCAGCCGGATCAAGACCGATGCGGCCGGCTCTTCATTCACGGATGAAGATCTGGCCACCAACACCCGGTATTACTACAAAATCAAGGCCTACGCCGTAGTCGACGGCACCAGGATCAGCAGCCCCAACTTTTCGGCTGTAGTCTCGGCCAGGCCTGTCCCGGCCAGGCCGGGCAGCTTTGCGGTAGCCAATGCCGGTTATAACAGTATCAGGATCAGCTGGCAGGCTGTCAGCGGCGCCAGCGGCTACAAGCTTTATCGCGCCACCAGTGAAAACGGCTCCTATTCGTTGATCAAAACAGTCAGCGGCGCCAGCACAGTCAGTTATACCGATACCGGCCTGACCACCGGCAAGTCCTATTATTACAAGCTGCGAGCTTACCGGACGGTCAGCGGGAGCGCCGTATACAGCAGCTACACCGCTATTCTGTCGAAAGAACCGCTGCCGGCAACCCCGTCTGGACTGAGCCTTACCCGGGCCGGTGCCACCAGCCTCAAGATCAGCTGGCGTGCGGTCAGCGGGGCCACTGGCTACCAGATGTACCGCTCCAGCAGTGAAAACGGCTCCTACAGCAAGATCAAGACGACAAGCTCGACCAGCTATACCAATACCGGCCTGACCACCGGCCAATCCTACTATTACAAGGTCAGGGCTTACCGCACGGTCAGCGGCAAGAACTATTTTGGCAGCTTTACCGCAGTCAAGGGGCTCGACGCCCGGGAAAGCTATGCACCGGAATGCGCGGTCAACCTGCCGGAGGATACAGTCAGCGATTGTACCGCGGTCGTCATCTATTTCGCCAACAACGGCGTACGTCCGCTGCGGATATACAGTGCCAATGCCGCGCTGATTGACGCGGACTTTGCCGATTATGACCGTAACCTGCTGCTTTGTGACGAAGAGGGGTATCTGCTTGATTACATCGAGCTGGCCGCCGGCTCGGCCGCCTATATTAACTTCCTCGTCGATGGCGATGCGACCTGGTACGACGCCAACTCAACCATCGCCTTTGACTTCCGATATGACCTGGTCGCCTATCGGGCCTATTGTTGTGCCAATGACGGATCCTACTACGTCAAGAAATAAACACGGTGCTTCCTGTGCCTCTGCACAACGAACCGCCCCCAGCCCAGCCAACCGCCCCCGTTGTCACCTAAAAGCGCTGCCACCTGGCAGCGCTTTTACATTCGATGTTCCGGTTATCCAGCCTGTCAGTTGCCCGGTGGCTGTTCTGGCCGTGTTTGCGGGCCCGGCCTGTCAGTTGGCGGTATCTGATTTGGCTTGCTGTTCGAGGCGCTGGATCTGGGCCACGATCAGGCCGGCACTATAGGCAGCCGCCCAGCGGACGAGCGGGCTGATCTGACGGTACAGCACGATCGGGTACGTCCATTCCAGTACAGCCAGCAGATAGGGAATCATGTCCGTTTCAAAAATCACGGCCGTCTTGGCATAGCGGCGTAACTGGGTGATCAGGGCGAAAGCTTTACCCATGGCCGGATCATCACCCGGATAGAGCCACGGCGGGGCCTGGACCAGCGAGTCGAGCCCTGCCAGGGCCTGTTCAAAAATCAGATAGTCATGGACATCACGTTCATCTTGCAGGCGCAGCATTTCAAATTTAAAGATCGGCTCAAGACGGGCAAAGTCGGCGACAATGTTGCGGATACCGGTCTCGGAAAAGTCAATGATATACACGTTATCCCGTTCGTCAAGCAGGATGTTCTGCATGTTCAGGTCGCCATGGGTAATCCCGGTGTACCACAGCTGCGCCTGATTGCGCCGGGCCGGATACTCATGCTTGAGAAAATAGTAGGGATTGGGCAGGGTAATTCCCAGCGGCGGGCAAGCCAGTTGTGGCTCATCAGCCGAAATCCCCAGATTCTGTTCTGCCTGCTGCAGCAGGTCACCAAAAAGATTACGTGGATCATGTTGCTGGTAGAGCCGGACAGCCTCCCAGCGGGGCTGTCCGTACCACGGCTTGAGAATCGAGGTGAATATCCGTTCAAACAAGCGTTGCAAATCCTCGATTTGTCCGGTCCGATAGCGGTTTGTCAGCCAGGTCAGCTGGCTGTCCGGACCATTGATCCCCAGGAAATTGAAACGCATCCCGCTAGACTGGCCAAAGCTGGCCTGACCCATCAGGGTCGTGGAGTTGTTCAGGATATAGTTCTGGACATAACGCTGATGATTGCTGATCTCCCGGTTAATCAGCTCAGTCGGGCCGATTTTCAGCACCGTCGGCAGCATTTTGCGCTGATGGTGGTCAAATGCGGTTACCCGAAACGGCTTGCCGGCACTGTAGCCACCGGACAGAGGATCAAGGACGACACGGGAAGCATCGGCAAACAGGCGACGGGTGATGACTTCCCATTCGCGCGGAAATGGTACCGGACGGGTCCATTCAATCTGCAGCTGCTTTTCCGCACCCGCGCGAACCTGGTCAATCAGCCACAGCCAGGCCCGGCCGCCACTGACCTGCAGGTTGCCATCGGTAACCAGGCAATCGTCCAGGCTCTCCAGATCCGAACAGTTCTCGGCGATACCGGCTGGCTGTTCGATCCTTTGCCAGGCCAGGCGCCGGTTCACGGTCATGGCCTGACCCTGGCAGAACCAGCTGGTATCAGCTGGCAGGCGGACAGGCAACAAGGACTCAAGCTGATGCAGGATATCTGATCTGGCTGGTCCCAGCAGACCCAGCCAGATGACCGTAGCCGGTTTATCGATCGTCCGGGTGGTCAGCTGCTGATCAAGATAATCGCGCAGCTGCGCGAAATAGCCACCGCTGCCGGTTTCCAGATCAGCCACGACCAGTGCCGCCAATACAGGGGCAGAGGAAGATGGCACGTTTTCGGGGGCCGGCGCAGCCACCGATGAAACAGCCGTTGACGGTGTCTGCAACGGTTCTTGTTGTGGTCCTGTCAATTGCGAATCGAGCAAAGCCGTATAGACTTCACTCAGCCAGGCCTGCAGCGGCAAGGCTGGACCGGACGGCAGGTCACAGCGGGTCAGGGCCGTCTCGCTCAAGCCCAGGGCTGATCTGGCATAGATCAGGGTTTCTGCGCCAGGCTTGATCTGGAAGTCAGCCTGATTGTAACCGTCGGCTGGCAGAACGGCAGCCAGGTGCGGCAGGACGAACAGCGGACCCCAGGCCGATAACTCAGGCTGGTCACCCGCTTCAGTGCCCAATGCACCAAAGCCCAGTCCCAGCGGCAGGTCCACACCGCGCAGCAGCAGGGGTTCTGCTGGCAAGGCCCGGCTGTCAGCCCGCCCCGGATCACGGTCCCCATTTACCGATGTCCAGACATCCACGGGTCCACTTCCCCGCTCTGGTATCTGCAAGGTCGCGCAGCGGCCCGCCAGAGGCAGCTCGATCTGTGCATTCTCGCGCGATGCCGCAGCCCAGGCAGCAGCCAGATGATCTGTCACACGGAAAAACGGCAGCATCCCGGTGACTTCCAATACGGACTGCACATCCGGATTGGGCGCATTCAGGATGATCTCCCCCCGGGCCTGCTGTCTCTGGCGCACATATTTTAACAAGATACGCAGGCCCGCGCTGGACAAATATGGTACTGCCTGCAAATCGATAATCCAGAGCCGCTCAGGCCCGGCCTGATCCTGCAGGGCTGAATCCAGGACCTGTGCACCTGGCCCGTCAAGCCGGCCACGCAAAGTAAACAGCACAGCATCCGCCCGGGTTTGACGAGAGACTTCCAGCATCTGATGTACCCCCTGTTGCAATAATCACGTCGTGTTCAATCTGGACATTCCGGAAAAGACTTCGCATAAAAGATTACCTGGCTATTCATGAAAGGAAGCGATCAGGCAATTCATGAGACAGACCTGAAACGAACTGCCTTCCAGCCATCAAAAGCGCTCGTCAGGAGATTTTGGTGAAAGAATAGATTTCGCGGCGATCGGCCTGGCCTTTCCAGCCATGGCTGATAAAATAATCAGCCAGGTATACATTCAGGTCAGCATGCTGCAGATCAGTCTCAATATCTTCAATCGTCGCCCGCCCACCGTGGGTATTGAAAAAATCATATCGGATCCGGGCATAGGACTTGACACAGTCGCAAACGATTTCCGATATGCTCTGAGTCGTTGCATGGTCTGTCGAGCAGATCGACAGCCAGCGGCCCGGCTTATTATACGACCAGTTGACAAGCACGTACTTCATAATACCGTCTCCTTCACGCAGGACTTCACATCAGATTGGACTGGACTGGACTGAACTGGATCGGTCTGGGCCGGGCTGGACTGGCTTGCGCAGCCTGACTGGACTGGCTTGCGCAGTCACTCATATTCACTTTAAATCTATGTCCGGACAATACAAGGCCCAAGTCATTATTTTTATGTTGCAGGCAGATTAAAAAGGTGACGGCCGGATGGCCCATCAATTGATCTGACCCATTAAAACAGCCGTTCAGCCGGCTGACAGCGACCGGTCCAACCGGGCTGCTGCCATAAAGTTTCACAAGGTCAGCCAGTTGGCAATGCATATTATTTCCATTAAAATCAATAATAAAGAGGTGATGATCAGTGGCCCAGTATTGCAAAGATGATATACATGACAACGTGGCCTCCAGCAGAACCATCCCTGTTACCTCCATCGGGAGTGTCCCTGCAATATCCGTCAGGACTATCCCCGTGGCTTGCGTCAGGACTGTCGCTTCCCGGCCAGGTCGATCCTGCGCGGTCACTGTATTACCCGCTCATCAATCCGGGCCGGCGGATCCAGGCCCAGCCAGTCTCAACCGTCAGCGTAAACCGCAATGGCGAAGCTGGTTATCCGTCCTTTGCTTGCTGACGCTGATCCTGACCCTGACCGCCTGTCAGCGCCGGCCATTGTCACCGACGCCACCTGACCCTCACGATCTGCAAGGCCACAGCGTGGGCGTCATGCTGTCCTGGAGTCCGGACTATATCCTGGAAAAAATCGGCGGTATCGACCTGTTGCGGTTCGACATGCTCGCTGATGCCTTGCTGGCTTTAAAGTATCAGCGGATTGAAGCCCTGGCTATGGATATCTCCGATGCGACTTACCTTTGCAACGTCCAGCCAGCCTACACCATGATCAGTGAACCGGTCGCGCGGGACAAGTATGTCTGTTTTGTCAGCAATGAAAGACCCGAATTGCTGGCCCAGTTTAATGAATTCGCAGCTGACTTCTATGATAGTGAGGACTGTCGCGAATTGCAGGAGCGGGTCCGCACCATGAAAAATGGCAATTTCGTTTCACGGTCAATTCCGGTGCATCCGGACGGTCCGATCATCAAAATTGCCATTCTGGGCACCGCCATGCCTTATACAGCCTATAATTTTACCACCCGGGATTACATGGGCAGTGATATTGAGGTCGCCCGCCACTTTGCCTGGCGCTATGGCTATCGCATCGAGTTTTTGGACAGTGACTGGATGGGGTCCATTGCCAATATCAGCACGGGCAAAGCCGATCTCTTCTTTTGCGCTTTGTCTGATTACTATCGCACGGACACGCTGAAAAGCCATATCGCCCTGGTCAGCGAGCCCTATTTCCCCTCTTCCATTCACCTTGTCGTTATCGGTGACCGCTCAAAAATATCCTTCAACAACCCGGACATGGGTTATTAGTCGCTCTCAGCGTTGCTTGCTGACCGGATGGGCCTTCTCATAGGCATCGATGGCATCGGCCTTGAGCAGGGTCAGGCTGATATCATCAAAACCATTCAAAAGTTTATTCGTGTAGAAGTCATCGAGTGTGAAGTCAAAGGTCAGACCCCGGTGATCGGTTACTTTTTTCGTCGTCAGGTCAATTTCCAGGCTGTAGCCTTCGATTCTGGCCGTATTGACAAACAGTTTATCAACTGCCTCAGCGGAGAGGCGAATCGGCAGGATGCCGTTGTTCAGGCAGTTGTTATAGAAAATATCGGCAAAACTGGAGGCGATGATCGCCCGGAATCCATAGTCCTGCAAGGCCCAGGGGGCGTGCTCACGCGATGAACCACAACCGAAATTGGAACGCGACAGCAAGATCGACGCGCCCTGATAGCGGGTCTGGTTCAGGGTAAAATCCGGAATCAGCTGGCCGTCTTCCGTGAAGCGGAATTCAAAAAACAGGAACTGGCCAAATCCGCTGCGCTCGATGCGCTTGAGGAACTGCTTGGGAATGATGGCATCTGTATCGACGTTGACCCGATCGAGCGGGGCTACCAGACCGGTATGCTTGACAAAAGGTTCCATTTTATTACCTCCTCATGCGGCTGCTCACAGCAACACGCAGTTCTGAACAAACAGCGGGAATGCGTCCGGGCCCAACAAGAGCCCAGCCCGGCTGGCCTACAACAGTTCGCGAACGTCAACGAAATGACCATATACGGCGGCGGCAGCAGCCATTTGCGGCGAGACCAGATGCGTCCGCCCGCCCCGGCCCTGGCGTCCTTCAAAATTACGGTTGGAGGTCGACGCACACCGCTGTCCAGGCTTGAGCATGTCCGGATTCATCGCCAGGCACATGCTGCAGCCCGGCTCGCGCCATTCAAAACCAGCCGCGGTAAAAATCTGATCAAGGCCTTCGGCCTCCGCCTGCTGCTTGACCTGGACCGAACCAGGCACAACCAGCGCCGTGACCTGGGGACTGACCTGGCGCCCTCTGGCGATTTTGGCAGCGGCCCGCAAATCCTCGATCCGGCCATTGGTGCAGGAACCGATGAACACATAATCGATGGCGATTTCTTTCATCGGGGTCCCCGGCTGCAGACCCATGTATTCGAGCGCCTTCTCAGCGGCCTTCTGCTGGTCGATACTCGGGAAATCTGCCGGACTCGGCACGACATCCAGAATGCTGGCACCCATGGCGGGGCTGGTGCCCCAGGTCACTTGCGGAGCAAGCGTGTCCGCGTCAAAGGCCAGGACCGTATCAAATACCGCGTCAGCATCGCTGGCCAGCATCTGCCATTCCTGGACAGCCTGGTCAAAGTCCGCTCCCTGGGGAGCATAGGGCCGGCCCCGCAGATAATCAAAGGTGGTCTGGTCAGGTGCTATCAGGCCAGAGCGGGCCCCGGCTTCAATGGCCATGTTGCAGACTGTCATCCGCTCTTCCATGGTCAGGTTGCGGATGGCCGCGCCAGTGAACTCAATCACATAACCGGTACCGAAATCGGTGCCATAACGGCTGATAATGCCAAGGATCAGGTCCTTGGCGCCGACGCCCTGGCCAAGCTGGCCGTCAACACGAACCTGCATGGTGCGCGACTTTTTCTGCGGCAGGCACTGCGTGGCCAGTACATGCTCGACCTCGCTGGTCCCGATACCAAAAGCCAGGGCGCCAAAAGCCCCGTGCGTCGCGGTATGGCTGTCACCGCAGACGATGGTATTGCCGGGCAGGGTCAGGCCCAGCTCCGGGCCAATAACGTGGACGATGCCCTGGTTGACGCTGTCAAGGTCAAACAAGGTTACGCCAAAGTCGGCACAATTGCGGGCCAGCGTCTCCATCTGCTGCCTGGAAATCGGATCCTTGATGTTGCGGCGGTCAACAGTTGGCACGTTGTGATCCATCGTCGCAAAAGACAGATCGGGCCGGCGAACTTTGCGGCCTGCCAGGCGCAAGCCTTCAAAAGCCTGGGGCGAGGTCACTTCATGAAGCAGATGCAGATCAATATAGATCAGGCTTTGCTGACCTTCGTTGGCGATAACCAGGTGTTTATCCCAGATTTTTTCGTAAAGTGTTTTCCCAGACATGATAGTTCTCCCTTCGCAATCAGTCCTTCAGGATGGGTCTAGCCTTCGCGGACAGTTTGAGTATATCTGAATAGTCAGGCTTGTACCAGCATTCCACAGCATGTGGCCGGCTTTCCGCATGAATCGTCAGAATTCGTTGCTTTTTCTTCAACGCTTTTCTTCAACTGGATTTTACATGTCCGGCTTTTTTTTACACGACATTTACGCGATCCTAATCAGATCATGATCAACAGGCGATAAACTCGGAGTGTGACCAAGGGAAGTCACTGATCAGACACCAGAAGACCCTGATAGATTCCAAAAACCCTGTTAGACGCTGAAAATCCAATCAATCCAATCAATCCAGCAGAATGCGTGGCGGGTGCCTGCCCGATGGATCAGGATTACCTGACCAATCTGGACTGATCCGTTTGCTGGAATAAAAAACAGCCGGACAGGCTGACAAAGACCCAGGAGGAAGAAATGAATCAGAAAATCAAAATGTTATTAGCAAGTTCCCTGACTGGTGCCCTGATGTTGCTGAGTACCGCTTGCACGCCCAATTTATCAGGTGTCCAGGCGTCTTCTTCTCAATCCCAATCCTCTGCAGTTTCCAGCCAGGGCACGGCAAGCATGACCGGATTGTCCGGCAAGATCATGGTCTCAGGTTCGACGTCCATGGAAGAGCTGATGATTGCGCTTGGCGAAGGCTTCAGTACCGCAAACCCGCAGGTAGCTGTTGAGGTTCAGGGCGGTGGCTCCAGTACCGGTGTCAAGAATGCAGCTGAAGGGGTTACTGATATCGGCAACAGCTCGCGCCATCTCAAAGACGAAGAAAAATCGCTCGGCCTGAACGAACATGTTGTAGCCATCGATGGTATCGCCGTCGTCGTCAACCCGGCCAACAAACTGATGGACCTGAGCAAGGAACAGGTTGCCCAGATTTTCACCGGCAACATCAAGAACTGGAAGGAAGTCGGCGGTGCCGATGCCCCCATTGTAGTTGTCATTCGCGAAGCCGGATCCGGAACTCGTGATGGTTTTGAAGAACTGCTCAGCATCAAAGACCAGTGTGTCCCGACCCAGGAAGTCAATGAAACTGGTATTGTCAAGAGCACGGTAGCCGGCAACAGCAATGCGATTGGCTACATGTCACTTGGCAAAGTCGATGCAACCGTCAAGGCCCTCGCCATCGGTGGCGTCGTACCATCCGAGGCCACTGTAACCGACAAGACCTATCTGTTGCAGCGTCCGTTCCTCAGCCTGACCAAGGGTACAGAATCAGAACTCGTGAAAGCCTTCTTTGCCTATATTGCCAGTGCCGATGGCCAGGCTCTGGTCGCCAAAAAAGGATACGTCAAAGTATCCTGACCGGCAGCCATGACCGCACGTTGTTGAACGAGTCAATCCAACGTTCAAATTATCCTGAAGAGCCCGGTCCTGCATAGGCAGGACCGGGCTCTCGTGCGCTTTCAGGTTTCGCAGGCTCTTAATTGTCACCGCCAAAGAAATTGCCCAGGCCAATCCCGCCCAGGACGCTGCCTTCATCCTTGCTGCCACGACCGATCCGGCTGGCCGAGACGATCCGGTCTGCCAGGCGCGAGAAAGGCAGCGATTGCAGCCAGACAGTGCCCGGACCAGTCAAAGTCGCCAGCATCAGGCCTTCACCACCGAAGAGGGCTGTCTTGATATTGCCGGTAAACTGAACGTCATACTGGACACTGCCGGTCATGGCTACCAGGCAACCAGTATCGAGCATCAATTTCTCACCTGGCTGAAGTTCCATGCGGGTAATCATGCCGCCGGCGTGCATGAAGGTCAGGCCGTCGCCCTCCAGACGCTGCATAATAAAGCCTTCCCCGCCGAACAGGCCGACCCCGATTTTCTTCTGGAAAGCAATACCAACCGTAATGCCCTTCGCTGCACATAGGAAAGCATCTTTCTGGCAGATCAGCATCCCGCTGTAATCCGTCAGGTCAAGAGGAATGACCCGGCCAGGATAGGGAGCGGCAAAAGCAACGCGGCGCTTCTGGCTGCCACCGTTGGTGAAGCTGGTCATGAACAGACTTTCTCCTGTCAGCAGACGCTTGCCCGCTGAGAACAGCTTGCTTTTCAGATCCTTATTGGCACTGCTGCCATCGCCAAATACCGTTTCCATGCGGATTTCACTATCCATATACATCATGCCGCCCGCCTCGGCAATGATGGTCTCACCGGGATCCAGCAGGATCTCGACAAATTGCAGGTCCTCGCCAACGATCTTGAATTCAACTTCATGGGCTCTTCTCATACATTTCCTCTTTTCTTGAATTCTTTATTTTGCCTGAAATAATCATGGAAGACATGAGGAGTATTGGTAAAAGCAAGGCTGGATGTCAATCCCATGATATCACAAATCCGGGCCGGCCATTCAGGGCTTCGAAACAAAGAACTGCAAAAAGGATGCCATTGCGGCATCCTCCTTGACTGAATAGCTTGTATGATCCGATAATTTTTCAATCAGCTGGATGTGCGGCCCATCCGGCCACCCCGTCCACCGCCGAAACCAGCACCCGTGGCGCTGCCCGTGCAGGTTCCAGACTGACAACCCTGGCCCTGGTTGCCCATCCCGAGTCCCAGCCCACTTTGGCCCTGGTTGTCACCGGTTCCGGTACAATCAGCCATCCGGTCCTGGATGATTTTCAAACGCGCATCCGCTTCTGCCTGGGTAAGCTTCTTCTCTTCAACCAATTCTTTCAAGCGCAGTTCAACCTGCTCTAGCCGGGCGGCCTTGAATTCAGCCAGCTTGCCAGCGGCCGCGGCCTGTTCACCGTAGGAATTGCCAGCCTGGCGCTGGGCTGTTACTTCTTCGACACTCTTGCCGGTCAGCCCGGCAACGATCTCAGCATGGCTCTTAAATGCAGTGAACGCATAAGAGACTGAAACGATCCCAACCAGCATGACGACTATGATTGAGACAACAACCAGCAATTTTCTCTTCTTGTCCATAATAGACACCTTTCTTTCCATGAGATAATTCTCTGCCGGGCGGCCTGCGATGCAACAATGAGGTCTCCGGTAATGGGTCCGGGAATTCTCTGGCAGCCGGCTTTTTTCTCGATAACTACATTCTAAATGCCAAATGTCAGCAAATTGTGAGAAAAAATTTTAAATTGTATGAGAGAACAGGCTGGATAGCCGCAACGCAGCATCTTTTCGCCGGCTAAAACAGGCAGCTTATCAGGCTTCGTCCTGGCAATTGCCTGACATGGAATTTAATATGGCAGGACAATGGATTATAATAATCAATGGATGCCTGTCCATGAACAATTCCAGCCAAGAAACGAGGCACTGCTATGACCATCGAATCTGTCAACTGTCCGCAATGCGGGGCGGCTCTGAATGCCGTTTCTGCGAGCGGCTTTTATACCTGTCCCTACTGTAAAAGCCGGGTGCGCGTCACTTTCTATGTACCAGATCCCGGTCTGCGCGAAGACGGGCGGACAACTGTCTATGATCCGGAAACACATGCTGAGCTCTGTTACATCAGGCTGCCCCGCGGCTGGCAAGCCAGCGGCCAGGTCATTCCGGACCGCCAGAGTCTCAACTGGCCATTTTCCTTGCACGTCCAGGCCATTTCACCACAACAGGATGCCATAATTTACTATCGGTCCGGCTCATCATTCAAAGAGGTCATCGCCAGCTCCGTGATGCGCCATCAGGAGGGGGGCTATGACCAGGGCGACCTCATGCCGATGCTGCGCCGCCGTACCGCGGCCCAATACGCGGACGGTTATCTGCTGGGGCAGCTGCCCAAAGGCTTGCCGGTTCATCTGGTCGCAGAGCGGCCGCTGGCCAGGCTGCCAGCAGAAGACTTTGCCACGAAACAAAATGAATTGCGGCAAAACACCGCCAGCCAGCTGCAGCGCCATACCCCGCCCGGGATGTTTTCAGCGGTCGACCAGGTCTTTTATGAAGGCACAACCAGAATCTATGCTTATGAAGAAAATGGGCAGGCTATCAGGCAGGCCGTGACAACCGTCGTCAATGGGGTTCAGATCTCGTTCGGTTCACCAATGGTGATATTGGGCGGCAAAACAACCTTTCTGCAGTGGGATGTACCATTCGTTGTAACCTTGAAAACAACAGCCGACCGTTTGTCCGGTCATTATGACAGCCTGGTCATGTTCTGCTCGACGATGCAGGCCAGCAGCATGCTGCTGCAGAAAATGGACCAGGTCCGCAATCAGATTCTGCTGCAGCTGGGCCGGCAACAGCAGGACAATTTCGAAGCCCATCAGCGCCTGATGCGTGAACAGCAGGCCAGTTTTGATGCCTATAATCAGGCCTGGATGGCCAATTCGCAGCACCGCCATCAGGCCGCCCGCCAGTCAGCCGCCAGTCAGCGCAGCAGCGAGGACCGGATATCAGACATGCGCAGCGAAGCCATCCGCGGTGTAAATACCTATATCCGGCCAGATGGCACAGAAGTGGAATATTCAGTGGTTTACGAATCCGCTTATGCCCACGTCAACGACAGCCAGACGACATTTGCCTCCGAAAGCCGCTCCTTCGAGTCACCTGACTGGATCAGGATGGAGCGTAAATATTGACGCCAGTTTCATATCACGTTGACGCCATTTTCATGTCACGGGAGGATATTTGTATGAATTCGAACCTGAGGCATTATCTGTCCAGCAATCTGTTCCCGACTCTGGTTTTGAGCTTGACTATAGCCATGATGGGCAGCGGCTGCAGCCTGCTGACCCCGACGACGCAGACCGGCACCACCCCGGCTGCGACAACACCGGCAGCCTCAACCACCACAACGCCGGCTACAACGCCGGCCCAGACAACAGCCACAACCAGCCAGACGAGTGCACCGACCACCACGGCAGCCGCAGCCAGCGTCAGTGACTACTTCCCGACCACACCGGATATGTACTTCAAGTATGCCGGCAAAGGGAATGAATACATGCCAATGGATGTGTATGTCGATTATGTCAGGCCCGGGCAGATTCAGCTGGTGGAAAATAATGGCGGAACAGAGGTCCGCAAGCTCTACGGCGTTGGCAATGGTGTGATCCAGATCCTTCAGCAAAAGCCTGAACTCTATGTCAGTGAGGATCTATCGCTGTTGTCACCGCTGAAAGATGGCGAAATCCTGCTGCAAGAGCCACTGGTCGCTGGTACAGCCTGGACCGTCAATGGCCAGAAACGCCAGATTACTGCCGTCGACATGCCGGTGCAGACCCCGGCTGGAACCTTTAACGCCATTGAAGTCACAACAACCGCACCGGATGTCACGACCCGCCAATATTATGCCCGGGGCATCGGTTTTATCAAAATGTACACCACAGGTGAATACGAAGTCAGCCAGGAGCTGGAGCAGATCAAGGAAGGCACGGCGGCAATTAAAAAGCAAGCCATGACCTTTTATTATGCCCGGATGAACCAGACTGGCGTTGATATCCTTTATAAGGAAGTGACTGTCAAGACCCGGACCAATGAAGGGCTCAAAGAAGTGCTGACCAGCTATTTCCGCAAACCGCTGGCCAGTGGCCTGCAGCCGCTGATCAGCGTCAATACCGTTGTTCAGTCAGTCATCATTGATCAGGAAACCAGTATCGTTACGATTGATTTTTCCCCTGAACTGATAACCGAGACCAGTGCCGGCGCCGAATTTGAAAGTGCCATCATCCGCTGCATTGTCAACACCGTCGGCCATGCTTATGACGTCCGCAAGGTCATCATCACCCTCAACGGCCAGCTGTACGCCTCCGGTCACATCGCGCTTGATCCGGGCGATACGTTTACTGTCAACTACAAGAACATGATCAAGCTGCCCTGATCCAGTCTGATATCGAAAACCGCTACCAGGCTGAAAACGAAGCACGCCTGACCCTGATTCGTAGCCAGCAAGCATTTCAGCACCTGAAAAAGGCCAAAGAACCCAGCTTCCATCATTCATCTGGACATCCTGACATCTGGCCGCCATAATCGGTTGAAACATTTAACAGATACATATATAATAACAGACACATGGTATTCATCCAGGCCAGCGCCTCGAAAAACCGGATCCATGCACCTCGTTCATGCGGGCCAACGCCTCGAATATCCGGATCCAGGTATCTCGTTCATCCGGGCCAAGAATCCTGCAAATCAAAAGGAGCGTGTAAAATGGTACTAAAACGATCTTTATCTGTCTTCCTGGTTCTGATTATGATACTGGGCCTGAGCCTGCCTTTGCAGGCCGCGACGATTGTCGGCTCCATTTATTGGCAGAAAGCCCTCGGCGGCTCGGAAAGCGACAGCAGTTCCAGCATCATTCCCACATCTGACGGCGGTTATTATATCATCGGCAGTTCCTCTTCGCAGGGTGGCGATGTCAGCAAATTCAATGGCAGCTCGGACGCCTGGATCGTCAGGATCGACAGCACCGGTAACAAAGTCTGGGATACCAGTCTCGGTGGCAGCGGCGACGACTACGCAACGGCCGGGGCCCTGACAGCCGAAGGCGACCTGATCGTGGTCGGGTACTATGATTCTACCGACGGCGATTTCCCGGTCAAGACCGGCGACGAAAACGACACGGATCTGTTTGTCAGCAAGATTACCAGTGCCGGTGTTGCCGAATGGATTCATACCTATGGCAGCACGGGCAGTGATTACGGCAATGACGTCATTGTCGCCCGCAATGGCCATATCGTCATTGCGGCGGATGCTGGCGCCGGCGACGGCAATGTAACCGGTTTCTATGACTCCACACAGAACACCTCCGACTACTGGGTCCTGGAGCTTGACAGCACCGGCAGCACCATCATCTGGAACGACTGCTACGGCGGATCCGGGAGTGATTCGACCAGCAGCATCATCCAGACCGCGGATGGCGGTTACCTGGTTGGCGGCGACACCCAGTCTGATGACGGCGATGTGGTCGGCTACAAGCAATACGGCGATGCCTGGCTGGTCAAGCTGACCAGCACCGGATCGATCACCTGGTGCAAGATCTACGGTGGCACCGGAACCCAATATGGCCTGGGCAGCGGTGATTCCGCCCAGGATATGTACGAAAATGGCGATGGCAGCTATATTGTTGCCGGATCGACCGACTCCATTGACGGTTACCTGTCCGATTCCCATGGCAGCCAGGATGCCTGGGTCTTCAAGGTCAATAGCGAAGGCTACCTGATCTGGAGCGTCTGCCTCGGGGGCAGCCAGACGGATAATGCCTACGGCATCATCCCGACCAGCGACGGTGGCTATTTCATCTGCGGATACACGACCTCCAGTGATGGCGACGTCACCAGCAACGTGGCCGTTTCCCAGTACAGCAGCGACATCTGGGTCGCCAAGCTCAAGAGCGATGGCAGCATCGAATGGCAGGAATGTCTGGGCGGTTCCCAGATCGACTATGCCAGTTCGGTCTGCCAGCTCGCTGACGGCAGCTTTACCATAGCGGCTACGACCTGCTCATCCGACAACGATGTCACCGCCGCCGTGGGCGTCAGCCAGTACATTTCCGATATCTGGATTGTCAACTTCAATGGCCTGGCTCAGGTAACGGGAGTCACTGCCAAGTCAGCGGCTTACAACAAGATCAAAATCTCCTGGAGTGCCGTCAATGGGGCGCTCAAGTACCGTGTCTACCGGGCCACCAGCAAGAGCGGCACCTACTCGCGGGTTGGCGAGGTAACTGAAACCACCTTCACCGACAGTGGCCTGACCACCGGCAAGACTTACTACTATAAAGTCCGGGCCATGAACGACAGCCGCTCCCCCGTTTTCTACGGGGCCTACTGCAGTGTGGTCTCGGCCGCTCCCAAGCCGGCTGTCCCCAAGAATTTCGCCGTCACGCGGGTCAGCAATTCCCAGATCAAGATCAGCTACTCGGCTGTAACGGGTGCCACGGGCTACAAGATCTATCGCGCCACCAGCTCGGGCGGCACCTATTCCCTGGTCAAGACGACCACTGCGACCAGCTACACCAATGGCAGCCTGACCAACAACAAGAAATATTACTATAAGGTCCGGTCCTACCGCACGGTCAGTGGCACCAGCTACTACAGCTCCTACACCGCCGTGCTGAGCGCCACGCCCTGAATCCACATCATGAGCGCCACGCATGAACCCGCTTTTCCTTTTGCTCAAGCCTGTTCAGGCCTGAAGGACTTGAAGGACTTGAAAAACGGCCCGGTCACTGTAGACCGGGCCGTTTTCATGGCCAGCTGGCATGGCTGAAATGGCTGACAGGTGCGGCTGACTGATGTTGCTGTCTGGTATTATCAAAGCCGGGTCTGATTGGACCGGGCCTTTTTCATCCGGCCATAGGCATCAGCGGCCTGCATCGACGCAACCAGGGTTGCGACATCGACGCTCGCCGGCTCATGCTCCATGAAATGCCCCGGTGTACAGCAGTCCCGGGCAACCACTTCGAGCTGCCCGGGGGTTACATCGGCAATACCCAGGTCAGCAAAACAGACTGGCAGGCCCACATCAAGGAAAAATTCGTAAACGACATCGCGCAGATTCAGGGCATCATTGAACTGCAGGCCAGTCAGGACCCCGAACGCCACCTTCTCACCATGGTAGCGGGAATGCGTCCCGGACAGCAAAGTCAGGCCATTATGCACAGAGTGAGCAGCCGCCAGGCCACAGCTTTCAAAACCGATTCCCGACAGCAGCGTGTTGGCTTCAATGATGGCCTCGACCGCGGCGGTCACCTGGCCCTGACGGCAATCCTGGACTGCCTGGCGGCCGTATTCCAGGATGGTGTCAAGACATAAACGGGCGATCGTCAGAGCCGTGATCGACTGCAGGCCGCCACATTCACTGGGTGAACCGCTGCGCTGACAGGCGTTGGCTTCAAAAAACGTCGCCATCCCGTCTCCCATGCCAGATATCAGGAAGCGCACCGGGGCGCTGGCAATGATCGCTGAATCCATCAGGACAACGTCGGGATTGCGTTTCTGATAATAGACATGATCATAAATTCCGTCGTCAGTATAAACCACGGCACATCCCGAACAGGGAGCATCGGTCGAGGCAATCGTCGGCACAATCACCACCGGGACATTCAGCCGGTCGGCGATGATCTTGCCGCAGTCAATCACTTTGCCTCCGCCGATTGCCGCGATGGCTGTCGCCCGGGCCGCGGCGGCTAGCTGGAGGACACGCTCGATCTCGGTGTCACAGCATTCACCGCCAAATCGTTCAATCTCAACAGCCAGGCTGTCTTGATCAGCAAGGGCCCGGGCGGCCGGCAGCATGGAGCGCGTCACAAGCCAGAATGGACGGCTTCCATATTTGGCCATTACAACCGGCAAGGATGAGAACGCACCGGCACCCTGCATATAACGTCCGGGAAATGCCGCTATTTTCAATTCTGTACTGCGCATTATATCGGTCCTCCTGAATAATGATCCTGGTTCTCTGCATACAAGAGCGTGAAAATCCTGGCCTGTTTACTGCTGCAAAATCGGCTGAATCTGCTGCAGTCAGATATGACATCCATCATGACTATTACAGTGTATCATAAAAAGCCAGCACCCGGGCTGTCTGGTTATGAGGGAATTGTCAGGGGCCTTTTCTGGGTGTATGCTATATCGCCCGTATCATTTCCGGACCGGGCAGACAGCCGGCCCGGCCAAAGCCATGGGCCGGGAACCGAACCGAAACCATTCCGTAATAATAAAATTTATATACATTATTTTCTGACTTCGGATATTGAAAGATTGGCATCAATTATCTTGTATTAATCTGCCTATTTTGCCAATAATCGTTGGATTATTGGTATTAATTTGGATATCAAAGTAAATTCCATTCATAAACCATTCGGATTGACAGTTGCATCGTCATAAAGTAAATGATATAGTTTTACAATCAACCAAAAGGAGAAACGTCATGAGTGAATCTGTCACAAACCGCACATACTATCCATTGACCTACTCCCAGAATGTCATGCTCAATGTCCGGAAGTATTGTCTTTTCAAGCAGATCATGAATATCCCGACCTCGGTATTGATTGAAGCACCGATGGATCTGGCCCTGCTGAAGAAAGCAACCGAAATTGCGATCCAGCGCAATGACTCATTTGCCATCCGCATCGCAGAACAGGACAAGAAGTTCGTCCAGTATTTTGCCGATCACGATGTGCTGACCCTGGAGGTCAAGGACTTTACAGGCAAAACCGAAGAAGCCATGCTGAAGTTTTTCCACAAAATTGGCGCAACGCCGATGAAGCTGGAAGATGCTCCGCTGGCCCATATTTATATTGTCAAGACACCCGACGCCCGCTATGGCCTGTACAGCTCGATTGCCCATATCATCATGGACTCCTGGTCGATCAGCATGTTCTACAAGGATGTCCTGGCAGTGTATGAAGCCCTGCAGAATAACGCAGACTTGCCCAGGCCACTCCCCAGCTACAAGGTCGCTTTCCAGAAAGAACTGGCCTATATGACCTCCCAGCGACGCGACGCAGATGAGCAGTTCTGGATCGATGAAATCGCCAAGCAGCCGACCTTGCCGATCGCAACCCCCGCCAATGGGATTGCCGTTCTCGAGAAGATCCGCAAAAAAATGAAGGATCCGAATTACCGCTACGACAACACCATTTATTTGCTGCAGGCAGCCAAACATGAAGTCATGATGATTGAAAAAGAAGATATCGACAAAATGGCCCGTTTCTGCAGTGAAAATCAGATTGCAACCATGCAAGTTCTTTTTTTGCTGGGTCTGCGCACCTTCCTGTCACGTGTCAACAACCGTCAGCCGGATGTCGGCATCAATGGCACGGTTGCGCGGCGTGGCACCATTGAAGAGAAATATTCAGGGGGTACGCGCCTGCACTTCTTCCCGTTCCGGACTATCCTGCCAGAAGAGATGACCTTCAAGGAAGCCCTCAATATTCTTATCAACAAGCAGCATAATCTCTATCGCCATACCGAGTATGATCCGTGGTCATACAGCGCGCTCGAAATCATGAACTTGCCCGATTGCAAACCTGGTTGTTCCGTCCGGGCCATGACGCTGACCTTCCAGCCAGTACCGATGGCCGGACCGAAGGGCGAGAAAGTCAGCACCCGCTGGTACTGCAATGGCACCGCCCTGCAGCTGCTTTATCTGACGGTCATGGATGGCGATGGTACAGGTGCCCTGCGTTGTTACTACGAATACATGAAGAGCTATATCAAAGTTGAAACAGTCCATAAGCTGCACAATTATATGCTGAAGGTCATCCTGGCTGGCGTTGCGAACCCCAGCATCACGATTGGTGAACTGCTCGACCTGCCGGTCTGATCCCCCCGACTGAAGAAACACCGATCCGGGGAGCCGGCCTGCATCGCCAGTCAATGTTTCCGGCTTGTGCCGAAGTCCGATGTCACCACGCTTGTATGACAGTCAGAATAACCCTGGACCAGGCCAAGAACTATAAAGGCCGTCACCGGTTCGCCGGTGACGGCCTTTCCTTACCAGAAGAAGGATTTACATAGCTGGAAAATATTGCATTGTTTCTCATCTTTCCTGATTATTTCCAGACATAAAAAGAGCTCCAGCGAACCTTTAATCAAGTTACGATTCCTTTGCGTATGCCCTTTTTCCGTGCGAATTTTGCGGTTTTATATTTGAACTTTGATTTCTTTGATTCATTTCAGCTTGGATCTTAACATCCTTGACTGAATTCATCTCAGCTATCATTATTCATTTACTTGACCTGTAACTTGTTTACACTTTTTAGGTGTACCGTCAGTCACTGTTCGCTTTCCACTTGTAGGTGGCGGCATTCCGTCAGGTTTTCTTGGCTTTTTAGTATTCCCTGGAGCTTGATTTAATTATAGCATATCCACATGTAATGTCAATATCTAACAGCTTTTTGTCATAATTAAACATGTAAAATTATTGTGAATTAAATTGATGAATACTATGAATGAATCGCCGCGTATTTTCTATGCCATTTTGATTCTGGACCTCTGGCTGCCATCTCACTGGCTTGCCGCACCGCTGTTCAACGGATACCTTTGATCTGAAAGGACGGCGCTGGCGAAGGCTGGCGCGCCAGGATAAGTTTGTAAAAAATTCGGGCGGCGTCAAGCCGGGTCAGCACATGATCGGTGGTCATACGTATCGGATCATCAGCGGACAGTTGCAAATAATCTGCCAGCGTCTGCACCGAATCCGCAGGCAGTTCCAATAATCTGGCCAGAATCCGAGCTGCCTCCTGACGGCTGATTGGCTGGTCTGGGAAAAAAGACTGATCAGTCCTGTCAGATTGCCAGCCGAACAAATCCCGCACCGCCTCAACCTGTGCGTAGTGCGGATGATTGGGCAGGACATCTACGTAGGATGGTTGCAGGGACCGATTGCCAGACAGCCGGAAAATACGATCCAGGATCCCGACGAATTCCACCCGGGAGATTGCCCCGTCAGGCTGAAAGGTACCATCTGCTTGTGGCTGCAGCAGTCCGAAACCAATTACGGCAACAACGGCTTGCTGATCCGGATGGCCTTGCTGCAAATCAGCAAAGGTTGGCATTGTAGGTTGCGGCGGCTGCTGGGGAGAGCGCGTCAGCAGGATCATGATGACGATGGCTGCGACGGCAACCAGCAGGATAGCGCCCCCGAAAACCAGCCAGCGATTGCGGCGCTTTTTCCAGAAGGCAGCAGGCCCGGTCACCAGGCCAGCCTTCGACTGTGTTACCGCTCCATGCCCGACTTGAGGATTCGGATCGCTTTTCTGACCAGTTTTTGCATCATTTTTCATCATTGTTCTCCCCTGCAACTGAGAGTTTGTGCTGTTACACAGCGAATGATAACCGGCAAATTCCCACTCGTAGCCGCAGCTCAATATCTCAAAACAAGGCCGCCCGGCCGGATCGGGCCGCCATTTACTTCCCTCAAAGCTGCGGGTCAATGAATATTGGTACGAACGGCACGCCATTTTCATTCATGATCCGCAAATACTCGCACAGCACGTTCACAATGTTGGTATAGGCGGTCTCGGCGAATTGGGACGGAATCCCTTCGGTCCAGTAATTGACGATAAAAATGACTGCCGTGCCGGGCGTCTGGGCGATCCGGTAAGCAAGGTCATAGTCAAAGAAGAAGCCGTAAATCTCGGCCAGAATCAGCCACGTCGCTGTAAAAACCACATAGTGAGGGACAAAGACACCGGCGACCGCGGTGCTGGTGTCAATCATGCTGCTGCCAAGTTTTTCCGAGTACGCCGCTTTCTTGATCGGATCCGTTGTCGTATTGTACTTGTAAAGGTTATAACTGACCTCAATCACACCGACCGCGACCGCCAGGCCAACGGAGAATTTTTTGCTGGTCAGGCATGCAAAGCGGCCCGTCGTTCCAGCCCTGGCAGCTGTACCGGTACTAATTTTATAGAAAGCCTGTACAGTTGTGCCAGCCCCGGTTGTCGCCTTGGCTGCGTAATAAACAACCGTGATGGTATCCCCTTCCTGATAGGCTTTCCAGGCTTGCTGGCCATTTGTATAAATCGTGACCAGCCCGGCCGCGGCGTTGAGACCTTGCGTCAGCCTGGCAAAGCCCGGGGAACGGACGATGCTGGTGGCTGGCAAAGCCTCGACTGAATCAGCCCGATAGTAAATTACATTTGAATACTTGACAAGGGTCAGGCTGTTGCGGGCAGCGTTCAGCGTTTTATTGACGTAGGCAAGGATTTTCAGCTGCATGCTGGCGAGCTTGTATTGTTCCCCCGCCTGGGCAGCGGGGTCATAAGTCAGGGTTTCCGTTGCATACTCGACAACCTGGGTATGCGGGTCGTTTTCCAGGGCAAGAACCGCTTCATATGTCGGAATCGCTTCATTGAAGTCAGCCAGCGAGCGCAAACCCTGGCTGAGGATGTTGCCACTGCCGTCCGGATTGCGCGTATAGGCCACATCACGGGTCAGGGCAGTCAGATTCCAGTTGAGCGGGAGCGGGTCAATCTTGACTGACCCGTTCTGGCCCGTGACCCAGACCGGGGTTATCTTCAAGTAATAGGCCGGCAGCAGGGCTTTCTCGGCTGGCATATTGACAGTAAAACTATAGACATCCTGGCCGGGACAGTCTGCAAGCGCAACCATTGTTTCGGTTGGTACGTTGGTGTCGTCGTCGAAATCATTACTTTTGTAAAAGGTATATTGAAATCCGATTTCCTTGTATTGACTATCGTCAACGTTATAGATCTGGTCGTCCAGGCCGGCCTGCATGAACTGGAACGTGTAGGACTGATCCGCACCAACACGCACCTGGACCGGGAACAGGAGATAGGTAAAGTAATTATCCGCATTGGGGTATAAAATCTCTTCAAAGTTTTTTAGCGAAACGGACTGGTAATCGACGAGGTAGTCATATTTAAAACGGTATTCGGTCCGATGGAGATGGTCAGCCTCAAAGGTATATTCGTCTTCGGCCTGCAAGTCACTGCCCTTCTCCTTGTAGCGGCTGCTGAGGGCGGCAATATCGCGGATTGCCCAGGATTTGAATTTTTCGCCGGCGAAGACCCGGTCGACCGCCTGCCGGTAAGTCTTGGCATTCATCGTGCTCTGACGTGTGCCGGAGCGATAGTCCGTGTAGGAATAGACCAGCGTGTCACTCAGGCTGAGCAAGTCGAAATCCATGTCATAAATGTCGACCCAGCCATCCAGGCCATGGGCGGCAACCGGCTGCTCGAAGCGGACCATGCCAACCTTCTGCAAGGGCTCGGCGACCGGATTGGCTGGATTGAGGGTGGGCGAAAGATCCTTGCCGTCAATCAGGCCGTCATCATCGGAGTCTGGATCATCCGGATCACAACCATATAGCAGTTCATCCGCGTCGGACAAATAGTCCTTATCCCGATCCGGACCGGTCAGGCCCAGCGAATCATCCGTCCGGGTCAGATGCACAGTAATGGATTGGGCAAATGACTGGTCACTGGTCACGCCGTGGCTATTGTAATTAACATAGCCATCCCTGGCTACAGCAAATGAATAGCGTCCCAGTGGTACACCAGTAAAACAGCACCAGCCGTCTTCACCGGTCTCCACGCTGGCCGTTACACCATCCTGATCAGTCAGGATCACCGTCGCCCCAATGACATCATCCAGATCATCTTCGGTATGGATATAGACAAAGCGCGTCGGCATGGGCACGGTGGCCGTCAAGGTCGCGGCCGGGGATGCGTTATTATCCTCACGGCCTTCGGCGATGAGCGAATCCGGATCGGCAACCACACGGATCTGCCAGGAGCGGGTTACGGTGGCGGGGGTGGCCAGTTTGCCGGAAACACCACTGAGTGCCTGGTATGGCAGGTCGACTGCCGGCACAGCGGGGATCTGCCAGGTGTACGCCGCGGTGGCCGCCGACGAACCATTGATCTGGGCCAGGGTACTGTCCCCAACTGGCTCATCATTGGCATAAAAACGCACGACCGGATTTTGCACCAGGGCAGCACTGGTATTTTTTATGGTCGCTGCCAGGGTCACAGGTTCACCGGTTACCGGTGTTTCCGGCTGCCAGGACAGATCCGGACTGGTCACATCCAGATCGGGCGGCAGGACCTGCAGATCGAGCGCGGCTGTGTTGTCCAGTTCGCTGTCCTCGGTTATTTTCTGGTTTGGATCAAGCACCACGGCAAAGTTTGCCTGGCCACTCAGTGTCGGAGGCGCACTCCAGTCATAGGTTACTGTCTGGGCTTGCAGCGGATCAAGCAGCATCCGTTCGATAGTCTTGTGCGCGACAACAGCACCATTGATCTTGAAATCTACTTCCAGCGCCTGGTTCGGGAAGGAAGCGCCCTGGCTGTGAATCGTAGCTTTTAAAGTCACCCTGGCCCCCGGGAGGATGGGAGTAGCCAGACAGGACAAATCATCAGCTGTTACATAAAAATTGGGCGTAAGCAAGCCGTTGTTTTGCAAGGGTATTTCGATGGTGGCGATATTATTTGTCTCATCGCTCTCACTAAGCTGATTATAGACATCGGTCACAACCGTAAACTGGACCGGTTCGGTCTGGTCTTCCGGTACTTTGTAAGCGGGCAAGGTCAGGTAGAGCAGATTGTTGCGAACTACAAAATCATTCTCGGCGAGCTCCTGTCCGTCGACCATGGCTCGCCAGGCGACCCGGTTATTATCGGAGGGGAACGAGATGGACGCCAGATTCGAAAGGATGGCCCGCAAATATAAATATTGGCCAGGCACAGCCACAACCGACGAAGCCCAGTAGAGATCACCGGGGCGGACTGCCAGGTCATGAGCCAGGACCGGAATGCCCAGGCTGGCTGTCGAGCCGTTGCTGAGAATAACGCGGAAATCAAGCGGGGCCTGACGATTAAAAGGAACCTGGTAATTGCAGGACACTTCAAAGTATCCTGACGAACGCGCACTGGCGCGGCGATTGTCGTTGAAGATCACTACGCCATTAACCTGAAAGCGGACATTGATATCTTCACTGGCTTCGCTGCTGTTGTAATTGATCCGGGCCTTCAGGTGCAGGCGCTGGCCAGGCTGGGCTGCGCTGACCCGGTCGCCGGGGGCGTCATCCTTGACGCTCCAGACAGACAGGCCAGTGGCATCCACGGATAAAGGTGGATGGGTATCCTCTATCGCAATATCATCCCGAAAAAGAACGGTGACAGAATGCCGGGCGTTATTGTTGTTCTCGTCGGTTTCCGGAATCTGATTATAGGGATCAACGACCGCGGATACCTCGGCAGCAGCTGTTTCATTTTGCAGCATATCAGCATATTCGCCCATTGGCAGATAGTAATTGGCGGTTACATCCTGGAAAACCTGCTTCTCCCCCAGATAGAATGGCACTTCGTCGATTATCCGGCCATTGATCAGAAACCGGACGACACTGCCGCCAGCAACCGCACCCCCTGCGGTTTGATTATACACGCGGGCTTTCAGCAGCAGGAAATTGCCGGGCCGGACCGTATCATTCATGGCCTGCAGGCTGGTGGCATCCACACCAAAATCGACCGGCAGGCTGGCTGTCGGCCGGACTGTCACAACGGCTGTCGCATGAAGTGCGGGAAACTGGTTATTGCCAACCTGTACGTAATATTGGCCTGGCTGCAGGGGGGCCTGATAGACACCGATGTTATTGATAGAACCGGCATAGGGCTGTGCAACATCGCCGCTACCAACCTGCCAGGTGAAGATGTTGCTGTCGGCACCCGCGGTGCTGGTCACGCTCTCGATACTGGCCGCGCTGGAAGCATTTGTCGCACCAGCTGCACGCGCGATACTGGGCGCGCTGCCAGCCGGGTTACCGGCTGCGATGGTCGCGCTGCTCAAGGCAGCAGTAAACCGGACCAGCTGGCCGGGATCGACTGTCACAGCATTAGGCGTGATGACGAGGGCATCCGGCTCAGCGTCGCCGGCGACTGTAAATGCAATTTCGAGGTCTTGTGGTTGAGTCTGGCCGCTCATATCAGCGATGCCCTCGAGGGCTTTCAGGGTGTAGTCACCGGCCTCGTAATCGGTCAGCGGCATCACTTCAACTGAGAGACCATCGATAGCAGCCTGCAGGCGGATTGGCACTTCAAAGCCTGCTGATGTCAGGACTTTAATGTGGTCGGTGTTAATGGTCAGCACATCAACAGGGGAAAGAACTGAATGAGCAAGGCCAGAATGAGCAAACGGGCGAGCAGACGGGCTTGTCGCATCAAGATCACTCCTTTTCAGGCAATGCTGACCAGGCCCGGTGCAAGGACCGGACCTGGTGCTATTCAGTTTTCAAAAATGCCGGCACAAACCGGGCTAGCCAGCAGTGGTTTCCAGCAGCGGTGTCAGGATGCACGGCCAAATGCCTGAACTTGCTTTTATTATATACTGTTCATACAGGTTCTAGAAGATTCACAGCTGATAACGATCAGATATACTGAATCTGGCGTTATATTTGTTTTCAGTTGCTTAGAAATCAGTAACCCAGATCCGGCAAGGTAAAATCAATCGATGTGGGCATGGTGAAATTGAAAGAGGTCGTTGACGTCGTCGTGGTTTTCGTTGTAGTTTTCGTCGTAGTCCTGGTGGTCGTCTGCCGGGTCGTAGTCGCCGGTTTTTTCGTCGTGGCCACAGTTGTCGCCGTGGTTATTGTCGGTTCAAGGGTTTCGGTGGTCAGCTGTTCGCTGGCCGTTGTCTCCTCGGACGATGCGAGGGTTTCAGTTGTCGTTTCCTCACTGTCGGGTGCCGTCAGCGAACTGGCCGTCGCACCAGTCGTCTGGTCATGCAGGGATGAAACATCAGCTGACAGCTGGCTGATCACCTGATTCTGATCCTCCAGTTTATTGATTACTTTCAGCGCAACGACAACGACAACTGTCACAATAATCAGCACACTGACTACAGCAAGAATGATTCTGAGCGATCTGTTTGTTCCAGACATGAAATTGACCTCCTAACATTTTTACGAACAAGTGCAAAGCAGATAGAGCCTGTATAATTGGTGTAAATTGAGAAATAAAAAATGAGCCACGAGCT
>CAYVHB010000014.1:0-72556 GCA_964450865.1 uncultured Oscillospiraceae bacterium
GATTGCTTGCTCTTCAGGTTTTTATTGTTCTTACTTGCCGTTTATAGGATAAATATTCGTGAAAGTGACAAGATTATTGCTTTATAATGATCACAAAAAAGTCACAATCTCGGTTGTGTAGTAATGTTAAGTCCGGATCACATCATTATCGTGCTGGTACAAAAGCGAATCACTACAACTTATCGATACCACCTGGGTCAACCATTCGATTTGGTTGCCTTTAGTATAGCGGGGATGTCGGTAGCGACCACAACCAATTAAGCATCTGATAATGGCATTCATTGACACTGAAAGTTTCGTTGATATTCAGGGCGACAGGATTTTGGCCCTTCGATCTTTGCCTTCTTCTCCAAAAGCTGCTTGTTGATCCGCCGAAGCTCGAAACCAGCCATGCTCCGGTAAGTACTGCAGTAAGCCACGGTGCAGCGGTCTCCCTGGCCGCCTAACTTTAGGGCTGATGCCGACGAATTCCTAATTTCTTATCAATGGTACCTTGCTGGCCGTCCTCCCAACGGATTTTTCGAGGCAGCAACTGGCCATCCTCGAAAAATGAGTCCATCATAGAAACATGAATCTTAGCCAACAAGTTCATCAGATTTCCACCGATACGATATTTGTTTGAAGAAATCGCTGGGATCATGACCGGAGATTCAATCTGCCAGCTCTTGCGTTTCAGGATGTTAAATTTGAAATCAAGCAGTTCCGGCGGAACAGCCAGTTTCTTGGCTACTGAGAAGAAGGTGTTTTCATTCAGCCGTTCGGACACGACTGCATTAGCCAGCAGATATTTAACTGCGAACAAGTTGGCCTCGTATTCATACAGTGATGATAAGTCACACAACTGCGTTATATTGACGCGTCAGTCAGCTGACTTGCCTATAAATTCTCACAATCGACCTTAAATCACCTTCATTTAATTTATCGAATACCTGAAAGCACATTAACTCCACTATCCTCCAGCGTCATTATCTCACAAGAGGTGTCCGATAGTACGGACTGTTCGCCGGCTAATAAAAAACATGCAAAATGCTGCCATTTAATCCGGATTCAGGTCGTTTTTGTCGTAATAAGGCTTTGGCAAGCTGGGTGGTTTTCCTTGTAGACTGTCTATCCAATGTTGATAGACATATGCAATAACACTGCCGATTGGATACTTCTTGAAAATCCTGATATAACCAGAAAAGCCCTGGAACATTGCTGTTCCAGAGCTTTCCTGCGGAGAAGGAGGGATTCGAACCCTCGCTAGAGTTACCCCTACTAACAGTTTAGCAAACTGCCCCCTTCGGCCTACTTGGGTACTTCTCCAAAGATTGGCGGCATTAACAAACACGATAAGCCGCTTTCATATTGTAGAGGGGTCAGGCTAATTTGTCAAGAACCTCGAGTGAATATGATCGGTGGGGTCTATTGTCAATTGCAATCTTTATTTCCCGAGGGCACAGGAAATAAGTATTACAAACCGTGTTCAGGCGTTCAGGCGTTCAGTCCTGCAAACAGGCGTTCAGGATTGTATTCAACCTATATGATCATCGAGGTTACGTGCGGTTGCGCGAGGTTAGACGAGGATCAATGGCAAAACTGTTTCAGTTGAGCAACCGTGTTATTTTATAATGGAGAAGACGACCAGTCGTTTGGATACCTGCTTGGCTGATACCAATAAAGACCATCATGAAGTCGCAATCTGATAGGGAGTAAATTTCATGGATGCTGAGAACGGACGCAGTTTAGAGTCATCTGTTCTGGATTTCGAATATACCTCAGTCAAAAAGACGAGGTCAACTGTAATCAGAAGGTATATTGGCAAACAGCAGAACGTAGTTGTGCCAGCAGAGATCAATGGCTTTCCGGTTGTCGGCCTGAAGAAAGGCGCTTTCAGGAACTCGAAAATTCGTTCCGTGGAATTGCCGGTAACGCTGAGTGAAATTGGCGAATTGGCATTTTCCGGTTGCTATAATCTGGCAAGTGTAGCGATCCCCGAAAGCGTAACGACAATTGGGAGCAGGGCCTTTTGCGATTGTATCAGCTTAACAAGTTTAGTGATCCCTGAAGGGGTGACAACTATTGGAGTGGATGTGTTCTGGGGGTGTTGCGGCCTGACAAGCCTTGTGATTCCGCAGGGTGTGGCAACAATTGGGAGTGAGGCGTTCAGCGGTTTCAATTGCTTGACAAGTGTGGTTATTCCGGACAGCGTGACCACGATCGGAAGCAAAGCGTTTTGCGACTGCAGCAGTTTGACGAACGTGGTGATCCCAGCCAGCGTGACTACAATCGAGAGTGACGCATTCTCCGGTTGTTCGAGTCTATACAATATAGACATTCAAGGTGAGCCAATCCAAATCTATTTCTCCGCATTTAAAGATACACCCTGGATTAAACGCCAAGATATTACGAATGATCGTTATAGAAATGGTGATTTTCTGACATATAAGAATCTAATTTTGCTGGCCTATTATGGCAGTGATGAGAATATTGAACTTCCAGCGGGAATCCGGACATTTGGCCGGATATTTTGGGAGAATACGAAGCTAAAAAGTATTATGATTCCTGGCAGCGTCACTGAAATCCCAGGCTATGCTTTTTATGAATGCAAGAATCTGACGAACGCGAAAATTGCGGAGGGTGTAACAACAATTGGGGATCGAGCGTTTATCTACTGCAGTAATCTTACGGATATTGCGATCCCTGACAGTGTAACGACGATCGGAAGTGATTCATTCTTGGGTTGCCACGGTCTGAAGTCCGTGGTCATTCCAAATGGCGTGACGACGATCATGGAAGGTACATTTTGGGGTTGCCACGGTCTGGAGTCCGTGGTGATCCCGGCCAGCGTGGCAACGATCGGTACCCGTGCATTCTGCAACTGCTGCAACTTGAAGCGCGTGGTGCTCCCGAACGGATTGTTGAAGATTGAATACCAGGTGTTCAAGGATTGCTATAGCCTGACAAACTTGGTAATCCCGGTTCGTGTAACGAAGATTGCAAATGATGCCTTCTCAAACTGCCACAGCCTGACGCACATGGAGATCCCAGCTAGTGTGACGACGATTGAACCGCTTGGGTTCAGAGGATGCAGCGGCCTAATGAGTATTACTGTGGAGCAAGATAATTCACATTATTCAAGTATTCAGGGCGTTCTTTACAACAAGCATCAAACAACCTTGATATTATGCCCACCCGGCGTCACCTTGATCGAAATTCCGGACAGCGTGACCACGATCGGGTATGGTGCATTCATCGACTGTATAAACTTACTGAGTGTAAAATTCCCGAATAGCGTGACGATAATCGAACGATATGCGTTCCATAACTGCACGAGCTTAACGAACGTGGTAATCTCAGCCAACATAACAACAATCGAAAGTTGTGCCTTCTCGGGCTGCAGACACCTGACGGATGTCAAAGCCCCTGTTCAGTTTTATGATCGATTCAGTGATACACCTTGGTTTATGACTCGTCGTACCAATAATCCATAACCCATAACCCATAACCCATAACCATAACCCATAACCGATAACCGATAACCCATGTCGTGTGCCTGACCTTGGACTGCTGCTTTCCCATTTATCGTGTGCGTCATGGCGGCGATTGCGGCGGATATGCTGCTTTATTTGGCGTTATAATGAAGAATAGCACTATGGCAGGAGGGACTGACTTTGAATATTCAATGTACGCAGAAATTGCTGGATAAACTGAAGTGCCCGGCCACCTCACCGACTGCCCAGAATGATTTTTTTGACTGGCATGCCAGCATTCTTCTGGTTGACCGCCGCAACACGGTTCTGTTGACCAACAATCTGTGCCATTATTCGCTGGTCCTTTATGGCTTGAAATCTGCCGACTTCAAGAAGCTGGCCAGCCTTTTCCAGCAGGCCCTGACCGAAGTCCTGCTCGCTGAGGCCGTGGACCAGGAGACCATTGAGAAATATTTCCAGGCGGCTGGCTCGATCCAGTTTACCCGGACCAGCAATCGGTCCATCCTGTCCCAAATGACCCAGACTGGTACGGAGCTGCGCTACGCCGCAGAAGATTTGGATCAGAACCAGATTGTGCAAACTGATTTCAGCCTGATGCGGGGATCTCTCCTGCACAGCGTTGGCCGGCAATTCATTTGCCCGCGTGAGCAGCTGCTGTCCGCCCTGTCACGATTCAAGCAGGACGGCCAAACTGTCTTTACATCAGAGGCGCTGGATGCAGGCATAACCAGGCCCACCGGGGAACGGGCCTTCATTCTGTCGGTGCAGCTTCCTTGTGGTGACCGCCTGATCTGGCGTAAACTGGCTGTGCCGGCACGATGCACGTTTGGCCAATTCCATCGCATGATTCAGGTCAGTTTCAACTGGCAGAACCGGCATCTTTATCAATTTCAGGTTGTATCTGACGACGGCGAAACCGTGGCTGAGTCGAAAAGCTATGATCGGGACGAATTTGACGATTACGGGCAGTCATTCATGGACTATTTCTCGGAGCGGAAACGGTTGGCGGCGTTTTTGTCCCAATACAGAAACCTCCGCTACCTCTATGATTTCGGTGATGATTGGCTGCATCTCATTAAGCTGGATGAGACAGTTGATTCTTTTGCCGGACCGCTGCCGTGCTGCCTCGACGGTGAGGGGACGGCGCCGCCCGAAGATGTGGGCGGCGAAGACGGATACCTCGCGTTTCTCTCGATCGTTGAAAATGACGCGGATACCGAAGAAAAGCGCGAGCTGCTGGCGTGGGCCGAAAGCGTGAGATGGCAGGCCTTTGGTCTGCAGCGGATCAACGAGCGTTTGCAGTGGCTTTCGTAATAGGGCGATCAGGCCTCGGCCAGGACAATCAATCCGACGTAAGATACCGTGTCCGGGCCGTTGTTGTATTTCAGGCCGCAGGCGGTCAGCATCGGCGTGACAAAAATACCGTAGGCTTCTACTGACGGGATGGCTTCTTCCGGATGGCGGCAAGGCTCATGGGGGTAGGTGCATTGCGGGCACAGGTCACAGCAGCCGGCATCGAGAGCCAGCAGCTTGCGACCGGGGAAACGGGCCCGGACCGCGGCATAAATCTGGCGAAATATCGCAAAATGGCGCTCGCGGGCGGCCATCATACCCGGATAATCGAAGGAATCCTCCAGCTGGTCGATGGTCTGGACGACCAGGGCATACGGCAAGGCCTGGACGTTGGCCATCAGGTCTTCGACTTCGCCGATGGCCGGTGGACCGACCCAGCTGGTTGCGAAGCGGCCGCAGGCATTCTGGGCACAGCTGCTGCGCAAGTCCGCCGAATAAGGGATATCCCTGGTCAGGATCATGGCCGCCCGGTCGGCGCCGCTGGCCAGGGCCAGGTCGAGCAGGATCTCTGCCTGCTCAGCCGGGATGGCGGGGGCTTTTGCTTGCCCTTCTGGGATCGCTGTTCCCTGGGCGGGATTGCTATTTAAAGCTGTCATTGATTGCACGCTTCCTTTCAGCCAGCTACCTTGATTACGCGGGTTTCGTTAACTTGCTTCTGACGGTTACTTCAATATGATAGCATGATCCCGGAATATAAGACACGGCAAGATGATTGCTGTAAAATTCAGGATTGTAGAGGGGTCGGGTAAATTTGTCAAGAACCTCGGGCGAATATGATCGGCGGGTTCAATTGAAATCTTTATTTCCCCAGGGCTATTGGTTCATCTACTAGATACTACCATACTACCTACTCATCTACCAATTAAGTTGGCAGATGAGTAGGTAGTATGGTAGAATTGGTAGTATTAGCATGAAACGTAACCGGGTAACCGGGTGAATATGAGTGGTGATAAACATGTTCGAAACAAATAGACTGGAATGGAAAAGGGAATTTACTGAAGATATTAAAAAAGAACTGGTTGCTTTTGCCAATACACAGGGCGGTGAGCTCATTATCGGTTTAGCTGACGATGGCACAGTAATCGGCGTGACGAATCCAGATCAGGTATCAGCCCAGGTGACCAATATGATCCGTGATACAATCAGTCCGGATATTACGCTCCTTTCGGAAGTTGCAATTGAATATCGTGAAAACAAACCGCTCGTTCACATAACAGTTAATCGCGGTAGTAAGCGCCCCTACTTTATTGCTAAAAAGGGTATGACATCCTTGGGGGTTTACGTTCGGCAAGGCAATACGTCGGCACCGGCATCTGTCGATGCCATTCGCGAAATGATCCGTGAAACAGATGGCTATAGCTATGAAAGTAATCTGTCGTTTGAGCAAAACCTGACCTTTGAGTATTGCCGGAAAGTTTTTGCCGATAAAGGCATTCGCTTCGGCCAGAATCAGATGCAGACCATGAAATTGCTCACGCCAGATGGTATCTATACCAATTTGGGTCTACTTTTGTCGGATCAGTGCTTTCATAGCATCCAATTGGCCTGTTTCCAGGGAGCTGAAATTGGCACGTTCACGGATCGGCAACGATTCTCCGGTTCCATTTTAAAACAGCTGGACGAGGCTTTCGCCGTTATGAATCACTACAATCGAACCCGTTCAGAGATTCATGGACTGCACCGCGTCGACAGCCGGGATTATCCGGAGACCGTCCTGCGGGAAGCGCTGATTAACGCCATTGTCCATCGGGATTATGACCGGGATGTCAGCACCAATATCCGGATCTTTGCAGATCGCATCGAAATTGCATCGTTCGGCGGCTTGCCGCCGAATACGACAATCGAGACATTTCTGCTAGGTTTATCCATTCCGCGAAACAGAAATCTGGCAGATATCTTCTATCGGCTGCAACTGATCGAGGCATTTGGTTCTGGAATTCCCAAAATGATCAATCTGTATCGCGAGGGCGGGCAGGAGATCCAGTTCAAGACATCACCCTCCGGTTTCTTGATCATATTGCCCAATCTCAATTACAGCAAAGAACTGCTACCGGCTGGTTTGGATCAGACAACGTCCCGGACAGAAACATTGAGTATGAGAGAACAACGGATTAAGCTGGCCCTTGATTTAATCCAGCAAAGGGGTCTGGTCTCCCGGTCAGATCTGGAAACCGTCTGGAATCTCAGCCGCAGCTCAGCCACAATGTGGATTGAGAATCTGGTTCAAGCAGGTATTTTGGTCCGACAGGGCAGCGGCCGGAACACGCGTTATGGAAAGGGTGAATTGGCAACCCCAAGGGGATTATAGTCCTCATAAGTTGCAGCACAAAGCCCGATCTTGCCTGGTTTGGCACCGGTGTGCCGGCGGCTGTGTTATACTTAAGCGAGGAAACCTAGCGTTGTCAAATAGTTTGCGAAAAAGTTGAAAACAATGACGGAGGCTTTGCACCATGATTGATGATGAAAAAATCAATGATAATCCTGCTGCAGATAACGAAGCCGAACAGCCAGGGACATCGGGCGATCAATCCGGCCAATCCGGCCAATCCGGCCAGGCCGGACAAGCCGGCCAGGCCGGACCAGACAGCGGCAAAAAGTCGTACAATCAGTTCCCGCCGGCCGAGGACATCATCGAGGCGATCAAGGAGATCTGGCGCCGCGGCAATGCCAGCCGGCTGGAAATTGAAAAGGATGGACACACAGTCCTGAGCCTGTCCCTGACGGTGGGGACCATTGGCCTGATCATCGCGCCGGTCGCGTCCCTGATTGGCATCGGGGCTGCCCTGATCACCGACTATACGATCAAGATCACCCTCGATAATGGCGACGTCATCGACGTCAATGAATTCGCTATCCATCGCAGCAAGTCCACTAAAAGCAAAGACGCCAAGGATGTGACACCGGATGATCAACCATAAAACGGCGCCCACCACCTGAAATTCTTGACGCAGCAACTGGTGACAGCCTAGCTCTACCACGACGACCCGGATTGCGTTCCGACATGAACCGTCGCCGCGGCCTGAGCAATGACCCGGGCTGCCGCATCGGCAACCGGGTCATTTTTGCCCGTTTTCATATGAATATATGCTCATTCGTTATTGACAAGGTTTGAAAGAAGTTCTATTCTATAAATGAATGATTGCTCATATATTCAGTAATGGAGGAATTGAACGATGTTCGATGATAAGACACCGCTAGAGCGCTGCAGCTGTGAGGTCATTCATCAGGATACAGTTGATCGGGTCAGAGAAAATATGCCGGCTGAGGAGACCTTGTATGATCTGGCCGAGCTGTTCAAGGTTTTTGGCGATTCGACGCGGATCAAGATCCTGTGGGCCCTCGATACGGCGGAAATGTGCGTCTGCGATATCGCCTTCCTGCTGAATATGACTCAGTCTGCCATCTCCCATCAGTTGCGCATCCTCAAGCAGGCTCACCTGGTTAAGTTCCGCAAAGATGGCAAGATCGTTTATTATTCGCTGGACGATGAACATGTGCGGCAGATCCTTGATCAGGGGATCATCCACCTGACGGAGAAGTGACAGGAAATCGTCAGGACATACCAGCTGAAGACCGGGATCATCCACCCGATCGAGAAGTGACAGACAGGGGGCGGGGCTGCGAGTCCTGTCTGAACAGGGGAACAAGAAACGTTGAGCGGGTCGTTTACCTGGCTGGACAATATTTGATTTTAACGTGTTCTCGTGAGGCAAGAAGTCCCCCACCTCAAATCGCCGCAGCGATTAGGTGGGGGATGAATTCCCTCTCTTTTTATCGATTATTGCCTGCATAGTCTTGTCATGGTATAGTCAGTAGTAAGACTGTAAAGGTAAAAAATACAATGGAATTAGATAATAATAACCATTCAGTGTTCTTAATGTATTATCATCTCGTTTTAGTTATAAAGTATCGCCGCAAGGCTATCGATGATAAAATTTCTACTCGGCTAAAAGAGATTTTTGAAAACATTGCACCCAATTACAACATAGAACTTCAAAAGTGGAATCACGACAGAGACCATGTTCATATTCTATTCAAGGCACAACCAAACAGTGAGTTATCCAAATTCATCAACGCCTATAAGAGTGCGTCTTCTCGCTTAATCAAGAAGGAATATCCTGTGATTAGAAAAGCATTGTGGAAAGAATATTTCTGGTCGAGAAGCTTCTGTTTGCTAACAACAGGCGGTGCGCCGATTTCAGTAATCAAACGCTATATTGAAAGCCAAGGTGAACAACTATGAATAAGGCTTACAAATATCGCATTTACCCCAATCCTGAGCAAGAAATACTTATCAATAGAACATTTGGTTGTGTACGTTTTGTCTACAATCGAATGCTTGCCAATCGCAAGGAAGTTTATGAACAAATCAAAGATGATAAGGATTTTCTAAAACAGCAAAAATATATGCTTCCTGCTGATTTCAAGAAGGAATTTACCTGGCTGAAAGAAGTGGACAGTTTGGCACTGTCCAATGCTCAACTCAATTTGCAAACAGCTTACAAGAAATTTTTTCGCGACAAATCGGTCGGGTTCCCAAAATTCAAAAGTAAGCATCGCGATAAGAAGTCATATACCACCAACAATCAAGGTGGTACGATTCGACTCATCGACGATAAAACTATCCGATTACCGAAACTGAAAGATGTGCGTATTAAGTTGCATCGTCAACTGCCAAAAAACGCAATCGTCAAGTCAGCGACAATCAGCAAAACACCTACTGGTAAGTATCAAATCTCCATTCTCGTTGAGTACGAAGCCGAGATTAAGTCTGTAGCCTCGACAGCGGAGACAGTTTTGGGGCTGGATTATTCGTCTAAGACATTGTTTGTCGATAGCCAAGCAAACAGTGCGAACTACCCAAGATTCTACCGGCAAGCCGAAGCCAGACTGAAAAAAGCGCAACGCAAACTATCCAAACGCCAGAAGGGCGGCAAAAACCGTGATAAACAACGCCTTAAGGTTGCCAAACTCCATGAAAAAATCGCCAATCAGCGCAAAGACTTCTTGCACAAGCTGTCAAGGCAGATAGCCAACGCCTATTCAGCAGTCGCAATCGAAGACCTGAATATGCGCGGAATAGCTCGAAGTCTGAATCTGGCAAAATCCACTAATGACAATGGTTTCGGGATGCTCAAAACCTTTTTAGCGTACAAACTTGCTGAACAGGGTAAACCGCTTATCACAATCGATAAGTGGTTCCCTTCGAGTAAAATGTGTCGTCATTGCGCAAGCATCAATGCCGAATTGATTCTTAGCGACAGAGTCTGGACTTGTGAACACTGTGGTGCAGAATTAGACCGTGATTTGAACGCCGCAATCAATATCAAGAATGAGGGTTGTCGAATCTTAGGATTGGCATTCTAATCTGGAATAAGAACCGTTGGGCGAACGGGGATAGCTTGGTAATTATATTGGCATTAGCTGGTACGTCCCAAGAAGCCCCTACCTCTAAGCGTTAGCGTAGGTGGTGGGAGTATGTCACAGGAAGGGAATGATTATGGCTGCCGGCCTGAAGAAGGAACTCATCCTTGATAACCTGGATTGTGCAAATTGTGCCGCGCGGATCGAAAAAGCAGTCCAGGACATTGATGGCGTCACGGATGCCGTGGTTGATTTCACAACCAGAAAGCTCAGCTTCGAGATTACGCATCCCGCCAGGCAAGCGCCTATCATGCGCGCTGTTACCGCGGCCGCTTTGCAGATCGAATCGGGACTGGAGATTTCGGAATCCGCGGCAGCCAGGCCAAAACCGGAGCCGGACAATCTGATCAAGCTGATCGCGCCCGCGAAAATGATCCGGCTGGGCCTGGGCCTTGTTTTATTCGTCCTGGGCCTGGCCTTCCAGTTTACCGAATGGATCGAGCTGGCGATATTTCTTGCCAGTTATGTGCTGATTGGCGGCGATGTCCTGCTGCGGGCCGTCCGCAATATCATCAGGGGCCAGGTTTTTGATGAGAGCTTCCTGATGAGTATTGCCACGCTTGGCGCCTTTGCGATTCGTGAATTCCCCGAAGCAGTCGCAGTCATGCTGTTTTATGAAGTGGGTGAGCTTTTTGAAAAGCTGGCGGTTGGCCGTTCCCGGCGCTCGATCAGCGCCCTGCTGGATATCCGGCCCGATTATGCCAATCTGCAAACAGGCGACACGATCCGGCAAGTCTCACCGGAGGCCGTGCAGATTGGCGACCGGATTGTCATCAAACCAGGCGAGAAGGTCCCGCTTGACGGGTTAATTGTCGAGGGGACCTCGCTGCTGGACCTGTCTTCGCTAACCGGTGAATCCGTTCCTCGTTACGTAAAGCCGGGCGACGCGGTCTATTCAGGTTCGATCAATAGAAACGGCTTATTTTTCGTTGAAGTAACCAGGGCCTATCAGGATTCAACCGTCGCGAAAATCCTTGACCTGGTGCAGCATGCCAGCAGTAAAAAAGCCCCGACTGAAAAGTTCATCACGAGCTTTGCCCGTTACTATACGCCGGCGGTTGTCATCATTGCCCTGGCCCTCGCGGTCATTCCACCGCTGGTCTGGCCGGGCACAGCCTTCGCGGACTGGCTTTACCGGGCGCTGATATTCCTGGTTGTTTCTTGCCCCTGCGCCCTGGTCATTTCGATTCCCCTCGGCTACTTCGGCGGCATCGGCGGCGCATCCAGGCATGGCATCCTGATCAAGGGCAGCAACTACCTCGAAGCATTGAAAAATGTCGATACGATCGTCTTTGACAAGACTGGCACGTTAACCCGGGGTGTTTTCAAGGTAACCCGGATTCACAGCCGGCTGGCTGCGGACCAGGATTTGCTGGAAGTAGCAGCTTATGCGGAAAGTTATTCCAATCACCCGATTGCCCAGTCGATCCTGCTGGCCTATGGGCGCGAGATCAGAAAGGAACGGATTTCCAGCTATGACGAGATCCCCGGCCATGGCATCCAGGCCGTTATTGACGGCAGAACGGTCCTGGCCGGCAGCAGCCGGTTCCTGCAATCTTCAGGTGTTACGGTCGACGATCCTGTTGCGGCGGCCGCCGATTCTGTAGAATCAGGGACGATCGTTCATTTCGCCATTGACCAGCATCATGCCGGCTATATCGTTATTGCCGATGAAATCAAAGCCGACGCGGCCCGGGCGATCAGTGAGCTCAAGGCGCTCGGCATCCGGAAGACCGTCATGCTGACCGGTGACAGCAGGCTGGCGGGCGAGCAGATCGCCGCGCGGCTGGGCCTGGATGAGGTCTACGCCGAGCTGCTGCCCGACCAGAAAGTCCAGCAATTTGAGCAGCTGGAAAAGGCGAAAACAACCCGGGGCAAGCTGCTGTTTGTCGGCGATGGCATCAACGACTCACCGGTCCTGGCCCGTTCGGACGTTGGCATTGCGATGGGCGGCCTGGGCTCGGATGCGGCCATTGAGGCGGCCGATGTTGTGATCATGACCGACCAGCCGTCAAAAGTTGGCGAGGCGATTCGGCTTGCCCGCAAAACCAGCCGGATTGTCCGCCAGAATATCGCCCTGGCCCTCGTGGTGAAGGTTAGCGTATTATTAATGGGTGCCGGTGGTATAGCGTCGATGTGGGAGGCGGTCTTCGCTGACATGGGTGTGGCCTTGATCGCAATTTTTAATGCGATGCGGATCCTGAACGGGCCAAAGAACGGACCAAAGAATAAATCGAAAAACGAATCAAAAAACGAATCGAAGAACGAATCGAAAAATGAATCGAAAAATGAATCGAAAAATGAATCGAAAAATGAATCGCAAAAACGGGCCGGATAACGGACCGGAGAACGGGCCGGCCTGAAGCTGCAGATCGTCCATGAAAGTCAGGTGAGTGACATGCGTGCCTATATTGATCCGCCGGGAAAATTCCCCTTGTTTTTAAGGTTTGGGATCTGGATTGCCGAGAAGATTACTGGCAAAAAGATGCTGGTCGCCAGGCTCTTGTCCTGGTATCCGCGAGCCGCGCTTGGTTCGGCTGTCCTGGAATCACTCGTCACCCATCACGATAAAATGATTGATGAGCGCATGCTCAAACTGCTGCGCATGCAAGCTTCTTTTGCTACAGCCTGTCCGTTTTGTATGGATATGAATTCATTCGAATATGAAAAACTCAAGATCACGGCCCAGGAGTATTCTGCCTTGAAGAAACAAGGTCCGCTGGCCGGCATTGACACATTCAGTGAGCGGGAAAAGCTGGCCATTGAGTACGCCAGGCTGATTTCGCAGACGCCGCTGGGGATCACGGAGGATTTCATGCAGTCCTTGCGAACGGTGTTTCAGGAACGGGAAATTGTCATTCTGGCGACTACGGTAGCCCAGGTCAATTACTGGGCCAGGCTGTGCTCGGCTTTGGGCGTACCGCCGGCCGGGTTTACCGAAACCTGCAAGCTGGATTGATTGCAAGCTGGCGTACGCGTGCCGCCAGTCGGGTTTAACGGATCTGCAAGTCGCTCTGTGACACCGAATCAACTGCTTCAGCGTGCTGTGCTGGTGAGGATGGATCGAAGATTGCGCTGCCCCCCCCCCGCCGCACGCAAAAAAACCGCTGAAGCCTGCAGCTGCAGCGGTTTTCTGGTGGCGGAGAGAGTGGGATTTGAACCCACGGTAGACTCTCATCTACGCCGGTTTTCAAGACCGGTGCCATCAGCCAGCTCGACCATCTCTCCGTGATAGAATTTGCGAATGGCCCTCTTTCCCTCGTGCGTTGTGCGCACAATAGCCAATGAATCTGCCTGACCGGGTTGCCTGAGCCTGACTTCGCGTTGATAGTCTACATGAATCGAGTCTGAAAGTCAATGTGAATGAAACCCAAAATAAAGCTGGCCCGGCTGGCGATTCTTGACGGGTCAGCTTTGTTTTATCAGGATTTAAATAGAACCGGTTGCGGCAATGCCGTTTTATTCGATGGTCATGAAGTCGGCAAAGCCGGTGACGTCAAAGATCTCCTTGATGGTTTCGCTGCAGCCGGTAATTTTCATGGTGGTACCGATGGCGTTGACCTTCTTCTGGGCGGAGAGCAGGACGCGCAGGCCGGAGCTGCTGATGTATTCCAGATCGGCCAGGGCAAAGACCAGGTGGAAGCGGTCCTGCTCGTAGACCTTTTTCAGTTCTGCTTCCAGTTCGGGTGAGGTAATGGTGTCCAGGCGTCCGGTCAGGGCGAACATAATGACGTCGTTTTCCTGGGTTTTGTTAATTTTCATGGTCTGAACCTCCTCAATATTATCGCTGTCGGCATGTATGCAAGGATAAGGTCAGTCTGTCGGCATGTATGCAAGGATAGGGCGGATACCTGTCATCTGGCGGCTGCATATTCAGCCAGCGGGCAGTGCGTTCGCTGCACTCGGGTCAGGGCGTCTGCAGGGGCTTGGTCAGAAGGCTTTCTTGACGATCATTTCCACACCGCCAGCCGTAACGGTGACCACGACGTCGTCAGCAAAGCGCTCGATGATTGATTTCTCCAGACCGGTAGCCTCAAGGTCGGCCGCCCGCTCTTCAGCGGGTGCTTCCTGATTGTAAAGGGCCATGGACCAGGTCAGGGACGAACGCATCACCGGCATATAGGCTGCGCCCATGAAGCCATAGGCCATGGTCGAATAGAGCTCGGGCGTGTCAACCAGGGTGGGATCTGCCGCGAATAAACCGGCAAACAGATAGCTGATCTTGTTCTTGAGGCCTTTGGGCGGGGTGCTGCGCTTGGCCGACGAGACGGCGATGAAAGCCTCGCGGGCTGTCTCCGTCACGGAAGCCTTGACGGTTATGTGGATATCAAATGCATTGTCAGTGCGTTCGAGCCAGAACAGTCCTTCGCTCTGCTTGAGAACATCCGTTGTCATCGCGATCGATTCTTCGGCCAGCAGGCGCAGGATATTGGTGTTCTTTGTATTAAGACCACAATAAACAGCGGCGCGTTCGACTTCGTCCAGGATATTGGCGATTACCTGCACATCCGCGCTGACAGGAAAGAGATCTGTTTTCATGAAGCCTCCTCATAGTTTGTTTTTGTTCGTTTTCCATCAGGCCGGGCCCGACCCAGCCTGGTTTTACCGTTATTATACCAGTTAAATAGACTGATCGGATCTATTCTACTCTTTTCTGGGCTTACCGGCAAGGTAGGGTGATGAATTCCATGAATTTTGTGATATAACTCTGTACAAAAGCCTGTAAATCAGCATATAATCTACCTGAATAACCACAAAGGATTCATCACTTGCGGAGGATTTATGGTGAAACTGCCCGGATTGACTTCCCTGGTGCTTGTACTGCTGATTGTTACCCTGGTCTTGCCGCTGGCCGCTTGTGGCGGCAATAAGGGACCGGTTGCACCGCTGGATGTCACCGATTTGCGCGGCCATCGCATCGGGGTCCTGATGGCCTGGAGCCCGGACTATATTCTTGAGGATTATGGCGGCATTGACCTGGTCCGCTTTGACGGTCTCAGTGATGCCCTGCTGGCCTTGAAGTATCGGCGGATCGAGGCTTTTGCTATGGATACCATCGATGCCAAGTACCTGTGCAGCGTCCAGCCTGGTTACCAGATGCAGGAAACCCCCGTCGGGATGGACCGCTATGTCACCTTTGTCAATAATAACCGCACCGATCTCCTGGTGCAGTTCAATGAATTTGCCGCCGGATTCATGAATAGTGATGAATACCGTGACCTGCATGAGCGGGTCATGAATGTCGATAACGGCGAGTTTGTCAACAATGATATCCCGGCCCATACCGAGGGGCCGCTGATCAACGTCGCCATTGACGCGGCCGCGATGCCTTACACCTCCTATGACTTTGCATCGGACCGTTATATTGGCAGCGACGTCGAGGTGATCCAGATGTTTGCCTGGCAGTATGGTTACCGGCTAAATTTTATCGACAGTGATTATAATGGTTCGGTCATGAATCTGACGTCCGGCAAGGCCGACCTGTTTATCTGTGCCCTGTCGGAGGCTTATCGTTTTGAGGTGGAATTGACCCATAAAGCGCTGGTCAGTGATCCATATTTTTCGACGTCGATCCTGCTCGTCGGGATGGGTGACCGCACGGCAATGAGCTTTGATAATCCGGACCTCGGCTACTGAGGCCCAAAGGGCACCCTGTATGAGATTTTAACCGCAAGTAACCCCAAGCCACATACCATGTACTAGGAGGAGATATGGATGGACTCGTTTTTCAAGTATCTGAATGACCTGTTGTATGCCAGCCTGATCTATGAAAATCGCTACCTGTTCTTGCTGAAAGGGCTGGGCAATACGCTGCTCCTGACGGTTTTTTCCTTCCTGCTCGGCACCTTGTTCGGCTGCCTGTTTACGCTGGGCAATCTGCGCGGCGGCAAACTCGTCCGCAAGCTGCTGCAGGTGCTGACGCAGTTCCTGGTGCGCATTCCCAGCCTGGTCCTGCTGATGGTTTTCTCCTATATTATTTTCGCCGAGGTCAACATGAGCGGCCTGATCCTGGCCATCCTGGCTTTTACGATGAAAACCGCGTCTTATATGAGCGATATTTTTACCTCGGCGATCCAGTCCCTTGATTCGGGCGAGGTCGAGGCGGCCCGTTCGCTGGGCTTCTCCAAGCTGAAGGCCTTTTTCTATATTACGTTGCCCCAGGCGGTGCAGGTGGCCCTGCCGGTGTACAAGAACCAGTTCATCACGACGCTGCAGGAGACTTCGATTGTTGGTTTCCTGGCCATCCAGGACCTGACCCGGGCCAGCAATATCATCGCCAGCCGGACCCTGGATCCCTTTATTTCCCTGATCATTGTCTCGGTGGCCTACCTGACCATCGGCTGGGTGACGAATCTGCTGCTATCGCTCCTGGAACGCTCCCACCATATCAGTCCTGCGGAGGTTGCTGCATGATCCAGTTGAAGAATCTGGCCAAGTCGTTTGGTACTAATGTCATTTTCCAGAACGTGAATTATGAGATCAAGAAAGGCGACGCCGTGGTCATTATTGGCCCGTCCGGCTGTGGCAAGAGCACCATGCTGCGCTGTATCAATGGCCTGGAGAAGCCTACGGGCGGCGAGGTCTGGGTGAACAACCAGAACATCGCCGATCCGAAGGTGGCCATTGACAAGATTCGCAGCAAGATGGGGATGGTTTACCAGTCCTTCAACTTGTTCAGCCACAAGAATGTCCTCGAGAACGTGATCGCCGCGCCCATGCTTGTCAATCGCCTGGGCCGCAAGGAAGCGATTGCCGAGGCCATGCAATATCTGCGGCTGGTCGGAATGGAGAACCGCGCGTTTCATATGCCCAACCAGCTGTCCGGCGGTCAGAAACAGCGGGTGGCGATTGCCCGTTGCCTGGCGATGCATCCGGAGGTCATTTTATTCGATGAGCCAACGTCCGCGCTCGATCCGACGATGGTCGACGAGGTGCTCGGCGTTATCCAGCGCCTGATCAAGGACAAGATGACCTGCGTGATTGTCACCCATGAGATGTCCTTTGCCCAGAAAGTAGCCACCCAGGTTATTTACCTGGATGACAGGGGCATCTACGAAACGGGCACGGCCGAGCAGATCTTTGCCCGGCCGCAGCGGGAGAAGACCCAGGCGTTCATTCACAAGCTGCGGGTCTTTGAGCGGACGATTACACCGGTCAATGCTGACCTGTACAGTTTCATGACGGAGGTTCGCTCCTATTGCGCCCAATATGGCTTTACCAATCGCCAGCTTGATACAGTCAACCTGATTTATGAGGAGCTGATTTATCCGCTGGTTGCGGATCTGGCACGGAATAAGGCTATTATCTTCCGTTTGCGCTGCAATACGGCCGGGGAGATGATCGAGGTAATATTGACCGATCCGCGGGCGGCCGGCGACTGGCTGACGGCCGAAGGGGTCGACGAGCTGGGCGTAAAAATTATCCGCAGCATGGCTAGGGAAATGGAATCGACGCTGAAAGACGGTGTGGCCGAGCTGCGGATGCTGCTGTAAGCTGGAAGTAAGCGGGTGAAAAAAGTGAAAACGCCGGCGAAATCAGATGTCCTGATTGTACGACTACTGTCCCGGACCGTATGCCTGGCCCTGGTCCTGGCCTTGCTGCTGGCCGCACCGCTGGCCCTCGGTGGCTGTGCCCTGCAGCCGGCGGCCAAAGTGACGCTGGGCAGTGTCTATGACATGAACGCTGACAATTATATTATTGGTGTGCCGCAGGGCGCGGCGTCGATGGTGGCCGTGGAAGCAGCCTTTCCCAAGGCCAGGATCGAGTATTTCCAGAGCAACCACGACGGTTACCTGGCCGTTCGCTCAGGCAAGATCGACGCTTATGCCTATGACAAGGATCAGATGACCTTTGCCGCCGCCAACCTCGGCGATGTGGAGCTGCTGGATGAGGTGATCCATTCCACCCCCGTGGTGGCGGGGATCAATCCCCAGCGGACTGATCTGGTGGATCCGGTCAATGCCTTTATTGCCCAGATCAAGGCTGATGGCACTTATGCTGACATGTTCGACCGCTGGGTGACGAAAGCGACCGGGGTATTGCCCAGCATCCCTGATCCGGCCAGTCCGGTCGGGACTTTGCGCGTCGGTACAGCCGGAACGGTTGAGCCTTTCAGCTACTATGACAAGAATCAGCAGCTTTGCGGCTTTGATATTGAGCTGATCCGGCGCCTGGCCCTGTTCATGAATGTGCGTGTTGAGCTGACCGCCCTGGATTTCGGGCCGATGCTGGCCGCCCTGGAGGCCGGCAAGCTTGACCTGGTTATTTCCAATCTGCACGATCAGCAGCAAGTCCGGGATATTGTCCTGCTGTCTGATCCGTATAATGTCTCGCGGACGGTGATGATGGTCAAAAAGGGCCGCTTCCAGCTGGCCGCCGGCATTCGCAGCATTGCCCAGCTGGCCGGCAAGCAAGTCGGGGTGCTGACCGGCAACATGCTCGACCAGATCCTGGCCAAGAGTGTGCCATCGGCCGTGCCGGTTTATTTCAATACCTATCCGGACCAGATCACGGCGATCAAGACTGGCCGCATTGACGCGATGATCCTGGACACGCCGATTGCTGTCCTGTATGCCGCCAATTCCGAGGGCGTATCACTGGTCCAGGAAAAAATGCAGAGTGATGACTATGCCCTGGCCCTGAAGCTGGAGAACCAGGCGCTGTATGCCAAAGTCGACGCCGTTGTCGCGGCCCTGAAGGCTGACGGCACGCTGGACCAGATGGCGAAAAAATGGCTGGAAGGGCCAGCGGAGCAGAAAGTGCTGCCAGACCTGCCCCTGTCCGGCGCGAATGGCACCTTGCGCTTTGGCACCAGTTCCCTGACGGAGCCGTTTGCGTATCTCAATATCCAGAACCAGATCATCGGCTTCGATGTCGAACTGGCGCGGCGGATTGCCAGTGAGCTGGGCATGAACCTGGAAATTGTCGACATGGATTTCGCGGCCCTGATCCCGGCCTTGCAGTCCGGCAAGGCCGACATGATTGGTTCCTGTATCACCGTTACCCCGGAACGGTCCAAAATGGTGCACTTTACCCCCAGTTACTACGCCGGCGGTATCTCGGCGATTGTGGCCGCCCCCTCTGCTGGCAATACCGGTAATGGTAACGGCCAGTCCGGCCCGGCTGGCTTGAGTTTTTACCAGCGCCTGATCAATAGCTTCAACCGGACTTTTGTGATCGAGTCGCGCTATAAGCTGATCCTGCAGGGTCTGTGGGTGACGGTCCTGATCTCGGTTATGGCCGCGATCATCGGTTCGATCCTTGGTTTCCTGCTCAGCCTGATGCGCCGCTCCCGCAACAAATGGGCTAGTATCCCGGCCCGGATCTACATCAAGGCCATGCAAGGCACGCCGATTGTCGTCCTGCTGCTGATTCTGTATTACATTATTTTCGGGAAAGTCAACATCAGTGCCATTGTCGTGGCCATTCTGGCTTTTGCCCTGAACCTGGCCGCCTATGCCGCGGAAATCATCCGTTCCGGGATCGAGGCGGTGGACCGGGGACAGATCGAGGCTGCCAGTGCCCTGGGCTTTACAAAACTCCAGGTTTTTACACGCATCACCTTTCCCCAGGCCGCCCGTTATATCCTGCCTGTTTTCAAGGGGGAATTGGTTACGACGATCAAGATGACTTCGGTGGTCGGGTATATAGCGATCCAGGACCTGACGAAAATGAGCGACATCATCCGCAGCCGGACCTATGAAGCGTTCTTCCCGCTGATTGCGACCGCGCTGATCTATTTCCTGGTGGCCGCTGCGCTGACATCGCTGCTGACCCGCCTGGAGTTCCGGATTGATCCGAAACGGCGCAAGCGGGCCATCAAGGGGGTGAGCAGCCGATGAAGATCCAGGTATCCCATCTGGTCAAGCAGTTTGGTTCAAATGTTGTGCTCAAGGATGTGAATGTCGAGATCGGCCGTGGCGAGATTGTCTCGATCATTGGGCCGTCGGGGACCGGCAAAAGCACGCTGTTGCGCTGTATCAATCTGCTTGAGACGCCCTCAGGCGGTTCGATCCAGATTGATGGCGTCGATCTCCAGGCGCGCGGGACCAATATCCATAAGCTGCGCCAGAAAATGGGCATGGTTTTCCAGTCGTTCAACCTCTTCGCCCATCTGATGGTGATTGAGAATATCATGCTCGGCCCGCTTGATCTGCTGAAAATGCCACCACAGACAGCCTATAATGAGGCGATGCAGCTGCTGGGCCAGGTTGGCCTGATCGACAAGGCCCTCGCCTATCCGGATGAGCTTTCCGGCGGCCAGAAGCAGCGGGTGGCCATCGCCCGGGCCCTGGCGATGCATCCGGAGATCATCCTGCTCGATGAGCCGACCAGCGCCCTGGATCCGACGATGATTGGCGAGGTTCTGGCCGTGCTGCGCAATCTGGCCCGGGCCGGCCTGGCCATGATCATCGTTACCCATGAAATGAAATTTGCGGCAGAAATATCAACACGGGTCCTGTACATGGACGAGGGAATTATCTACGAGGACGGACCGCCGGCCCAGATTTTCCAGCATCCGCAACGGGAGAAAACCCGGGCTTTTGTTAAGCGGATCAAGAGCTTTACGACGGAGATCCGCTCGCGGACCTTTGACTTTTACGGTCTTGTGTCCCAGATCGAGGACTTTGGCCGGCGCCAGATCCTGGAGCTGCACCAGATTCATGACATCCAGCTGGTCCTTGAGGAACTGGTTGTTTTGCAGCTGCTGCCGCACCAGACCGGGAGCGAGCCGTATGTCAAGATCAATGTCAGTCACGTGGAAAGCAGCGGCGATATTGAGATCTCGCTGAATTATGGCGGACCGGCCTGGAATCCGCTGGCGTCCATGACGACTGAGCCGGCCGCCAGCCCAGCCGCCGCGGAGCCGGCCGCCAGCCCAGCCGCTGCGGAGCCTGGCGACGACCTGTCGCTACGGCTTTTGCGGCATAAGATCAAGACAGCCAGCTATTCTTATGCTGAAGCCGACGGAATGAACACGCTGCTCATCCTGATCCGGGGCTGATCGGGCAAGAGAATATCCGGATCGGCCAGCCGGTACAAGCACCCTCCCTGGCCAGGCCTCACAGGCCGAGCAGGCGGCGGGCGTTGCCATCGAAAATGGCGGCCTTTTCCATGTCGGTCAGCGGCAAATGCCGAAGCAGGCGCTGTTCCAGGGCTGGTACGCTCCATGGTGCGTCACTGCCATACAGGATGCGGCCGACGCCGTGATTGCGGATGATGCGGGTAGCCAGTGGCAGGGGGATATTGGCAAAGCTATAGGACGTATCCAGGTAGACGGGCTTGCCGACGAGCTCGCGTTCGACTTCTTCCCAGAGCATGTAGCCGCCAAAATGGGCTGCAACGACCGGCGCGCCGGCAAAGCAGGGGAGAATCCGTGCCAGGGCCCGTGGCCGGGAACGGCCCGGGACATCGAATCCGATATCCAGTCCGGCGTGAAAGACCGTGATGAAACCCATTTCGGCGATCAGCTGATAAATGGGCAGCATCGCCGGATCGTCGACCTCAAAATTCTGGTATTCGGGATGGAATTTGATCCCCTTGATGCCGGCTTCGCGCAACATATGCAATTGTTCGAGAATATTGGCTGACTGGGGATGAATGGAACCGAAGAAGAACAGATTATCCGTATTGTTCTCGATGGCGAAGCGATTGACGGACGTCTCCTGCCCGGGTCGGGTCGCGATAGAAAGGACAACACCAAAGTCAACACCGTCACGCTGCAACAGGTTCTTCAGCCCCTGGACCGTGCCATCAAAACACGACTCCATACCGCCGCTTTTATGAGAAAGCGTCGCCAGGGCGCGCTCAGCCAGCTGGTCAGGGAAAGCATGCAGGTGGAAATCGATCATAAGTGCCTCCTGGTATGGCCGGGTTCCATCGTCCTTGGGCTACAGGAACCGGGTCAAGATTTCAGAACAAGATTGAGAACAAGATTGATGGTCACGGCTGGCGCATGACAGGCGAACACGCTCAGCAGTCACGGCCTGAATAGATCAATATTCTAATCGTATCCGGTGCAAATGACAATGAATTCGCGAGGTTTGTTATGGGTATTTTTTATCAGGTGACAGATGGCCTGGTCACGATATTTCTCGGCGAACGCCTGGATATGGCCCAGTCCGCTGAATTTGAAGCTGAATTGGATACCTGCCTGCCCTTGGTTCGTCAGGGACTTTGCCTGGATTGCTCGCGTCTGGTATATTTGAGCAGTGCGGGCTTGCGGGTCATTTTGAAGGGAGCCCGGCTGATGAAGGCTGCCAGTCAGCCCTACCAGATGACGCAAGTGCAAGACGATGTCTATAAGGTTCTGAACCTGTCCGGATTTACCCAGATCGTCAGGATCAGCCGGCAGACTCAAACCGATTGACGGATGGTGCGGCTGTGGCTGAAGAGACCGATACAGACACCGCCGGATTAATGATCAGGTATGGCCGGATCAATTTAATGATCAGGTTGTATCTATTATAACAGCGGTTCACAGCAGCGATCATGGGTGAGGGGCTTTATGCTGATTAACGAAAGCTGGCAGCCGGTTGCGGCGACAGATGGCATCGAAATTTATCCATTCATCAGAAAACCCAATTTTTCCTGTTCCAATTCGTTTGTTTTATCGACGGATCAGTGGATCATTCTGATCGATCCGGGTGCCGATGCTGGCCAGATGAGTAAAATACGTCAGACTGTCAGCCAGGCCCTGGCGGCCCGGCCTCGTCCGGTCCTGGTCCTGCTGACCCATTGTCACGTCGACCACTGGGTGGCCGCTTTTGCTGATCCGCTTTTTCGCCAGCTGGGCGAGGTCAGAATCGCCGCCCATCAGCAGGGTGCGGCTTATATCATGGATAAAAACAAGGTCATGACCATGTCAGACCTGGCCGGCCTGCCGCTGCCGGACGCAATCGTTGATCTGCCATTGTTTGCCAGTCAGCCAGGTCCGCCCCATCGCCTGGCCCTGGCCATCGGCTCCCGGGATATTGCACTGATTGATCCCATGCCGGGACACAGCCCGGACAGTATATGTATCCAGATTGGCAACCTGCTTTTTGCCGGGGACTTCTTTTTCGCCCTTGATTATCTGATCGCCGGCCTCAATGGCTGGGATCGTGATGCCATGGGGCAATCCATCGAGCGGATGCAGGAGCTGGCCCGGCAAGATCAGATCGGACTATTCTGTACCGGCCACGGCAATCCCTTTCCAGCCGCCGATGCCAGGCTGATCCTGCAAAAAATGCAGCGGCAGATAACCCGGATGCCGGTTTTACCCGAATTGAATATGCAGCATATCCGGACCTCGGCCGCCTATGCCGTGGAGATGATGAATGAGCTGCATGATACCATGGCGGTTATGACCGGGCGGCTGTATGCCCTGAGTTATTATCTGGAGATGCTCGGTGAAGAGGTGCGTTCAGCGAAATACACCGCACAGCTTGATACAGCCGCCCTGGATGATCTCGTGCAGACCTATCAGGAATTCGCCGAGCGTTACACCACTGGTGATCTGATCGATTTTCACCTGCTCAAAAAGGTTGGTCAGATCATCGCGAAAATGGAGCGTTTATTGTCAGGCCAGCAAGGGGAAAGCATCATCGATGCAAGGTTACTCCAGCGGCTCTCGTGGACATTTGGCGATTTTATCAAGGCAACCGGGGGTATGCCCCTGGAGGTTATCGGCGAGGATACCGATCTGGATAGCCTGGTGGCTGATCTGTTGCAATCACTGCAGAGAAAGGCCGATCCTGGGCAAATGATGGCCGCGCTGGACAGCGAGACACAGTTTGTGGATGGGCTGGTGAACCGGCTGGCTGACGCGACCCTATTCCGGAAAGTCAAGCTGGATTTTAAGGCGGCTGGCAGATTGCCCGCTGTCAACTTGCATCGGGCCCGGTTCCGCGATGCCCTGAGCGGCCTGCTCGAGGAAATCGCCGCGCTTGACACCCGCCGGATTGAGCTGCAAACCCGGATTGCCGACGGCACCCCGGCAGCAGTCTGGCTGACGGTGAGCAGCCCCGATGGTATGGATGAGGCCGCGCTCAATGCCCGGAAATGGCCGATGTATCAACGCAAATTTGCCTTGCAGGGCATCAGCCTGACCCTTGAGCAAGGGCAAAACGGCCAGGTCATACACCTGGCCCTGCCAGTGAGCTGATTGTTCAAATTTCAGACAATATCACGTTTATCAATGACCGGTGTATCAGACCGGTTCGCCAGGGGTCACGAATTCCGGCTTCGGACTGCCGGACCCTTCCCTGTAGAAGACGCTGTGGCCGCTGGTTTTTTTCGCGGTGTACATGGCGTGATCGCTCTGGCGGATGATGCTCTCCAGGTCTTCGCCCGGCTCATAGCGGGAGACCCCGATACTGATGCCCGCTTCATAGGCTCGCGCATCAATCACGATCGGTTCACAAAATTGCCCGACTACCTGGTTGACAGTCTGGGAGATATCTCCCGTCTGGCGGTTGAGCCAGGTAAAGATCACGAACTCGTCTCCGCCATAACGGCAGACCAGGTCCCGCTCGTGAAAGCAGGCCTGGATGCGCCGGCTGGCCTCGATCAGGACGCCATCGCCGACGCCGTGGCCGTACTGGTCGTTGATAGCCTTGAATTTGTCCAGATCCATAAACAGGATATAAAGCGCCTGACCGGGCGGGACGGATATGCCCTTGTCGAGGATGGCATTCAGGCAGAAGCGATTCTTGAGACCGGTCAGGGGATCGATGTTGATCGACATCTCCAGCTGGTTCTTCTGTCGATAGGCGTCGAAGAAGTTCATCATCGTCAGATAGGAAAAGAGGATCAGCATATACAGGAATGCGTAGGGAATAAGGCTAAAATCCGGCTCGGTATACAGCTCATGCAAGACCGCCGGTATCACAACGGCATAGGACAGAAGCATCAGGACCGCGCCCTTGCGGTGCTGGCGCAACCCCTGAATCAGGATATAGGAGAAATAAACCAGGCTAAGCACGACCAGGTTGACAAAGTACGGGTATAGTCTGCCGTATACTGTATTGGGCGTGAACAGGGTCAGGAACACGATCGCCAGGATCAGGCCGCGTGCGCTCCATTTGATGGCCGCGTAGCGGGGCGTGAACTGCAGGTGAAAAAACATCAGGACCAGAACGGGTAATAGCAGGTAGCCGACCATGAACTCGATGCGGACCGCCAGATCCCAGGGCATTGTTGGCAGGTAATCATAAATCTGGCGATGACCGCGCACAATCACCCGCACCACCAGCAGGAAACAGGCAATGGAGAGGTGCAGTGAGGCGATGAAGTCGCGATTGACGGTAAAGGTGGACAGAAAAAACAGCCCCAGGACCAGGCTGAAGGTCAGCAGGAAAATTTCCAGGTTTTTCTGCGCGGTGACATGGGCGTTGAGCACGGATTCGGTTCCCAGCCGTATTGCTTTCCAGAAACCGCCATCCATGTAGTCAAAGTTGGCAACCTCCAGCAGGAACAGGGCCTGGCCGTTCGCATCCGCGTGAAAATAGCCAGTCTGGCTGTGCCAGGCGGGTACGTAGTCCGCCTGGCGGTCAGCGACCGTGCCGTTTTCGATGATCAGTCTCCCGTTGATCAGCAGCCGGTAAGCGCTGGCCTGATCGAGAATATTGACTGCATAATGCGTGTCCGGATTGAGCCCGCTCACTCGCAGCCGGTAGGTGGCCACGCCGGTGACGCCACCGCCTGGTCCGGGCTGTCTCAGCCAGTGGTCGGGTACGGTGCGATATTCGCTGGTCCGGGTGCCGGCCATATTGGCAATATCATTAATCCGCAGATTGGGGTAATATTGCCATTGACCGCCCAGTATGACGACGTCACGGCCGGGCCAGTTGCCCAGGTCAAGCTGGCCCGCTGTCGCCTGTACCGATCTGGATGTTGCTTCGAGATGAAGCGTCTGGCTGATGAGCATCGCTGCGGTTGCAAGCAAAATCAGTGCCAGGATCACCCAGGGCACGAGTCTGCTTGCTATTTGTGCGGTCGATCGGCTTGCGATTGGCATACAGCGCCCCTGTTATCGTTTGCGTGCCGGATACTTTATGATGTGCCCGTAGCCGGTCCACCCGCCGGCCGCCGCGAATTTGCCGTCCGATCATTCACATGTAAGTGATTTTGACTTCGGCGAAGTTGACCGTTCCGGTCAGTTTCAGGCGGGGGGCGTCAGGCGCCGGTGTTACGCCACCCGGATCGGTCACCGCTCCGGCAAAGGTACTGATCTGGTTGCTGACCTGCCAGGTTCGCGGCACAGTCAGCACGACGCCGGAGAAATGAACGCTGACGATAACCTCAAGGCCTTCCGGACTGATCCGGCATTGATCAAAATAGACGCGTGTCGAAGCAAAGTGGCTGTTGATCAGGACCTTGCGCAGATTATTGCCTTGCAGATGGCGGATATGTTCGCCAAAGCTGGAATCAATGCTGACAAACTCATCATCGGTCAGGATGGTTTCCGAACGGCTGGCGGTACCTTCAGCCGCAGGACCGCCGGCGCCGTCGGCCGGGTGGCCGCCCGTGTAGACATATTGGCCTGCAGGCTGGCCGGTTGACGATGGCCCCTGGCCGGTCCGGTGTGAGCGCCGCGGGTGAAAGAGTACGGTCAGGCCGATGCCCAGCAAGGCGGTACCGCCCAGCAGCCAGTAAGGATTGAGGGTGGCCAATCCGAGCGCATCGCGCCAGAGGTAGACAATCAGGGCCAGCGGCAGCATAATCAGCAGAAAACGGACCCTGGGTATACCGGTTGCCGCCAGGCCGAGCAGCAGGATGCTGCCGACAATCCGGAAGATGTCGTAGGTTTCACCCAGGCCCATGGCCTTGAGTACCAGCAGGATACCCGCGCCGATGACCAATATGCCCCAGAACCACTTGTGTGCTTTCATTTCCAATCAAACCTCACTTCCTGCCGTATGGAAACCACAACATCCCCGCAGCGTCTGGCGGCGTTGTTATTGTGGCCAATGTCATTATTGTACGCCAGATCGGGCATAAAACACAGGGGGATCTGCAATTCAGCAGGTCCCGGGCGATGCTGATCCGTGTCAGCCAGTTCGAACTGGCCCGCGTCAGCTGCTGGTCGGCGCCAGTCTGCCCGGATCCGATTTTGTCAGCAACTGGGCCTCCTGGCAACCGGCCAGTGCCAGTGTTTTCATTTGCGCTGCAGCCCCTGACCTGATTTGTGCTATGATTGAATCAGGACGACGAAGCTTGAGAGCCTCATGACGGATCACCTGAAGATGATGACAAATCGCACAAAGTTGGAAAGAACTAAATTGGCAGATGGGCATGAACGGGACAAAAGGCTGGCAGATGGGCATGAATGAGCAAAAGGTTGGCGGATAATCATGAATAAACAGCAAAGGAAAAGTCCCTCAGACTGCGCCGACGACGATTCCTGCAGACGCATACACGACCAGGGTGAAAGTGATGCCGGAGCGCACAGCCACGACTCGCACGCATACCGCCTCACCGACAGCCGTGCCGGTGCCCACAGCCACGATGCCCACGGCCATGATGCCCACGGCCATGATGCGCACAGCCACGATGCCCACGGCCATGACGCCCACAGCCATGATCACGGCCACAGGCCGGGCCACGTCCATGCTCATGGTCACAGTCATGATGCTGCCAATTTGTCCGGTCGCAAGATTTTCTGGGTAACGGTACTCAATGTGACGATTACGCTGGCCGAGCTGGCCGGTGGCCTGATTTCCGGTAGCCTGGCACTTTTATCGGACAGCATGCATAATTTCAGCGATTCGGTGGCGATTGTCATGAGTTATCTGGCTAACCAGATTGCCCGGCGCCCGAAGAATGCCCGCAAAACCTTCGGCTACCAGCGGGCGGAGATTCTGGCGGCCTTTGTCAATGCCGCCGTCCTGCTGGCCATTTCCCTCTTCCTGATCGTCGAAGCGGTGCGCCGCTGGCGCCAGCCGGAGACCATCAATGGCACCCTGATGATGGTAGTGGCAATCATTGGCCTGGCGGCCAACCTGTTTTCGGTTTATCTGCTGGAAAAAGATTCACACCATAATCTGAATATCAAATCGAGTTATCTGCATCTGCTTGGCGACACTGTATCCTCTGTCGGCGTTGTGCTTGGCGGCCTGGCCATTCGCTTTTGGGGTGTTCTCTGGCTGGATCCGCTGATCACGATCCTGATCTCGCTGTATATTGGTAAGGAAACCTGGGGAATCCTGCGCAAAACTGTGGATATTCTCATGCAGGGATCCGCTGACCTTGATTATCCGTCCATCGTACAGGACATCGAAGCCATTGACCGTGTTCGCAATATTCATCACATCCATTCCTGGATGATTAACGACCGGACGATTCATTTTGAAGCTCATCTGGACCTCGATGACATGCCCCTGCATGATGTACAGCTGATTTACGGGCAGGTCGAAGAACTGCTAGCTGAACGCTACGGGATCAGTCACGTCACCTTGCAGGCTGAAGTGGACAAATGTGCCAACAAAAACGTGTTCTGAAAGATGGACAAACCCCGCCAGCCGCTGACCCGGTTTGCTGTGCGACGACTGCAGCTTCGATCATCCCGCTTGAAGATACATCTGTCCCGGTCTCAGTTGTATCCGTTCATTTTGCTGCCACATCCGCTCCGCCCGCCGGCGCAACTGAGCGTTTGCGGTTTTTCGCGGCGTACATCTTTCCGTCGATGCGGCGGACAAAGTCCTGGACAATCACGTCTGACTTCGGATCAAACAGGTCATAGCCGATACTGAACGCCAGCTGGAAGGGGTAGCGCTGTTGCGCATTAAAGGCATCCAGCCCGGCCTCGATGCGTTGCTCAATCATGGCCAGATCGGCAACATTCTGTACCTCGGCCAGCACGGCGAACTCGTCACCGCCAAAACGACAGATCAGGTCATCTTTGCGCAAGCTGCGCCGCAGCACATCCGCCGCCTCCTCCAGGGCCCGGTCGCCCAGGTCATGGCCGTAAAGGTCGTTGATTTGCTTGAAATAATCCAGGTCGATCATAAAACCACCCAGATGATACTGGGGACGGGCATTGGCCTGGTACATTTCCAGATAGCGGTCAAACTGCCGCCGGTTGGCCAATCCAGTCAGGTGATCGGTGAGCAGCGCTTTATTCTGGATGTACAGGTAGACTATCAGGATGGAAAAGCTCATAGCCAGCCAGAGCAGGCTCAGGCCGAAAAAGAGAACCTGCAAGGTGCCACAGATAAAGGGTGGCGCGGCAAACAGCAGAAAGGCATAAAACTCTTTGCGGCGGATTTCATTTTTCCTGATCATCACCATAACAATCGAAACGATAATATAACCATAATCGAGGATCGTCAACAGATGAAAGAAAGGGCCGCGCTGGTATCGATTGGCCGCGTCAATTACAAACATGTATCCGCCGGACAAACTGGCCAGGGCCAGTAGTGCATTCAGCAGCAAAGGCAGGATGATCAGCCGCTCCACCCGGCTATCGTGCCGGGCGCGGCGTCCGGAATGCAGCTCGGCATAACTGCGGATAAAAAGCGTCCAGAAGGCGACGGGCGCCGGATTCAGGATGTAAAAGACACAGACGATAAACAACATCGGCCCTCGTCCGCCCACGACGGTCTGCCCGTTGTAGACATTCAGCAGCAGTTCGAACAGCAGTAGCAGAGCCGTACTGGCCATCATGCCCAGGAAATAGCGCTGCGTGGCATCATCGCGGTTGTGGCGCCGGTCCATATGGAAATAAATCAACGTCAGGATCGCCAGGCCGGTGAGGCCGGTCTGGATATAATACCCCATATGTAGCTATCTCCTTTCACGGCTGTATCGGCGGTTTTCGCCTGAGACGGCGGATTTCGGCCTTGCTGGCCGGATCAATGCGCCGGGATTCAGCGATTTTCTGCAAGGCTTTGTTGAACGTGCTATCGTCGAGCACCGGTGTTCGCAGCCAGGCGCCGGTTGGGCCGGGCTGTTTGTCAAAACTGGTGGCAACGGTCCAGGCGATGGCCATTTTGACATAATAACCGGGGTGGCCGATGCTGGCCATGGCGGCCAGGGACCGGTCGATATAGGCGTTGTCCAGATAATATTGCAGCAGCATGACGATGCCAAAGCGGACGGTATACTCCTGGCTGGAAAACAGGCAGGGTTGAATAAAATCCCAGACGATCGCCTGGTTCTGCCGGGCAAAATGAAGCGCGCTGGCAAAGCTGTCGCAGATTGCCCAATTGCTGATTTTAGGCACGAAAGCAGCGATCCGCTCCAGGCGTTCGGCCGCTGTCATTTTGGCCTGGCCGATAACCAGCCCCTGCAGCAGGGCTTCCTCGTGTGTATCTGCTGTAGCTGTTGCCAGATAGTTGCGCCAGTCACCCTGGGCCAACTGGCGGGCCAGCCGGCGCAGCTCGGGCATGCGGATGCCCAGGATTGTCCCGGCGCCTGGTATCAGGCCGGCGATAAATTGCCGGTATTGGCTGTCAGCCAGGGCCAGCAGCTGGTCCCGGAGCTGGCTGGCCAGCAGTGCCGCAGGCTGCAGCTGGTCCGTGAGCTGGCTGGACGCTGGCGGTACCGGCCTGTTGCGAATCTGCTTGATCTCTTTTGGCTCGTGCTGTTTCCTCATCTGTTTTTCCGGACATTCACGTGGTGGATGGTCAAGTAGCGACGTCATGCGCGCGGCCCGCCTCAGGGTAGTGGCTGAACACCGTCATAGGTGCAGATAGACCGATAAAGGTCCGGACGGCGATCGCGGAAGATGCCCCATTCGCTGCGCTGCCAGGCGAGACGATTCAGGTCGAATTCAGCAGTCAGGATCGTTTCACTGACGCGGTCAGCTTCCTGCAGCTTGTTGCCCTGCGGACCGGCGATAAAGGACGAGCCGTAGAAGTCGATCGTCGAGTCCTCGTCTGATTCAGTACCAATACGATTGGCGGCAATAACCGGGATCAGATTGGCGGCGGCATGGCCGAGCATGCACATCTGCCAGTGATCCCTGGAGTCAACGGTCCTGTCGAGCGGCTCGGAACCGATGGCCGTCGGGTAGAATAGCAACTCGGCGCCCTGCAGGGTCATGCAGCGCGCTGCTTCCGGAAACCACTGGTCCCAGCAAATGCCGACGCCAATCCGGGCATAGCGTGTCTGCCAGACTTTAAAGCCTGTATCGCCGGGATTGAAGTAGAACTTTTCTTCATAGCCGGGACCATCAGGAATGTGACTTTTGCGATAAGTTCCCAGCACCTCGCCGTCAGCATCGATGATAGCCACGGTATTATAGCGGGCACAATTTTTCTTTTCATAAAAGCTGATCGGCAGCACGATGGCCAGCTCGCGGGCGATCGGACGAAAATGATGGACTGCCTGGTTGGCAGACAGTTCACTGGCGTAGGCGTAATAATCGGCCTTTTCCTTCTGGCAGAAGTAAGGGGTCTCGAAAAGCTCCTGCAGCAGAATGATCTGGGCTCCCCGGGCTGCGGCCGCGCGGACCAGTTTCTCGGCGCGGGCGATGTTTTCGCTGATGTTGGCAGAACAGGCCATCTGGGTGGCGGCGACTGTCACTTTGCGCATGGGATAACTTCCCTCCGATCCGGTCATGATGTGAATGGGTAATCTGACTTGTCTCATCGGAACGCGACATGATCCGCGTCGTTCCGATCAGGCTGGCTTTTGATGAACGGGCAGTCGGTGCCGCGGGCTTGGCGGCTGTGTTTAGCGGGGGGCCGTCCAGCCGGCGGCCGGCATCTGCTGGGTTGTGCAGTGGACGTTGCCACCTTCGGCGATGATGCCAAGGCCGTTGACCGGGCGGATGCGCCGTCCGGGGAAGAGCCCCGCAAGGATTTGTGTGGCCATCTGGTCTGTCACAGCAGCCTCGCCGCCAAAAACCGGCAGAATGAGGCCGTCGTTGACCAGGTAAAAATTGAGGTAACTAAGCGTCAGGCGTTTGCCCCGATATTCACGGCGGGGTGGCTGGGGGATGGGGATGATCGTCAGCGGTCGTCCCCGGGCATCGGTAGCCTGGCCCAGAATAGCCAGGTTCTCCTGCGTGATGGCATAATTTTCGTCGGCCGGGTCGTCGCAGACCTGGATGATGATGGCGCCTGGTGCGGCAAAGCAGGCGATATTGTCGACATGGCCGTCGGTTTCATCACCATTGAGACCTCGTTTCAGCCAGATAAACTGGCTGACTTGCAGGTACTGCCGCAGACATTGCTCGATCCGGGTGCGGCTCATCTTGGGATTGCGATTGGGATTAAGCAGGCATTCCTCGGTCGTCAGCAGGGTGCCTTCACCGTCGACATGCAATGAGCCGCCCTCCATCACCAGCGGCGCGTCAAGGCGCGGTACCTGATAATGCGCCAGGATGGCCGGGGCAACCTGGTCATCTTTGTCCCATGGTGCATATTTGCCACCCCAGGCGTTGAAACGCCAGTTCACGCCAGCCAGCTTTCCCGCTGGATCGACCAGGAAGGTCGGGCCGTTATCCCGCAGCCAGGCGTCATTATGGGGGATGGCCAGGCAATCGATCGGGTAAAGCGGCTGCGCCGCGCTGGTGGAATTTGCCGGCTCAAGCAGGCTTTTGGGGTCCGCCACGACCGTCGTGACAAACTGGCGGACGATGTCGGTTTCGTCAGGGTTGGTGATGATTGTAACGGGTTCGAATTCGGCGATAGCCCGGATGATTTCCCTGTAGCCTTCGGCAACCTGGGCGTAATTTTCTGGATAAACCATCGAGTCCTGGACCGGCCAGGCAACGAAAGTGCGCTGATGGCGCTGCCATTCCGGCGGCATCCGGTAATCGCTGACAAAGGGCATCTCATGGGACAACTCGCCGGGTAACTGGCCTGGCAACTCAATGGGCAGCATAGAATGCCTCGCTTCGTTTTCATTTTGCTGTCCATTATAACATGTATGTCCCTCAATGAATAATCCTTTACTGATATGAAAACAGGTCTTCTCAATGAAAAAATCACAACTGATATGAAAACAGGCCTTTCAACGAAAAAATCTGCAACTGATGAAAAAACAAACCTCTTGATCAGAACACCGGTCTTTTCTGGCAAAATAAAACCTGTTCCATGTCAGAAAGGTTTTACACCCGGTGTCATGAAGAGAACCCTGCAAATCCAGGGTTTGCAGGGTTCTCCGGGTTTTGGGATTCAGAATGGAAGTATAGTGCCATAACAAGGACAAGGATCACGGACGGAGACGGCTCATAGCATATAGCCCGGAATGGCTCGACATTTTATCAGGAGACTTCAGGCGATCCGGTCTTCAGGAAGCAGCCTGGTCTTCAGCGGAAGGCGGGCAGCATGTCGCCGTGAGCGGCAATGAGTTCGTCGACCATGGCCCGGATGTCGTCGATGGAGAGCTGGGCGGCTGTGTGCGGATCGAGCATGGCTGCCTGATAGACAAATTCTTTTTTACCGGTGACAGCGGCTTCGATTGTCAGCATCTGCGGATTGATGTTGGTCATGTTCATGGCTGCCAGCTGCGGGGGCAGGGCTCCGACATAGCAGGGATGGATGCCCATGCCGTCCACCAGGCAGGGCACCTCGACACAAGCTTCACGGGGCAGGTTTTCGATCAGGCCGCCACGATTGATGACATTGCCGCCGATTTTGTAAGGCGTATTGTTGACAATGGCTTCCATGATATAAGATGCGTATTCATGAGAGCGGGTGTGGCTGAGGTTGGGATTGGTGACCAGGTCATTGCGCAGCTTCTCCCAGCGGGCGATCTGTTCGACACAGCGGCGGGGATATTCATCGAGCGGGATGTTGTAGCGTTCAATCAGCTCAGGATAAGCCGGCTTGATGAAATAGGGGTTGTATTCGGCGTTGTGTTCGCTCGATTCGGTGCAGTAATAACCAAACTGGTTGATATACTCGAACCGGACCATGTCGGTGTGCTTTTCGCTGCTGTTCTTGGCGCGGGCCCGGCGGCGGATTTCCGGATAGAGGTCATTGCCATCGCGGTCCCTGATCTCCAGCAGCCAGCCCATGTGATTGATACCGGCGATCAGCTCCTTGCGGTTCTCCAGCTGATCAGCCATGTCCAGTTCCTTGAGCAGATCGGCCGAACAGACCTGGACGCTGTGGCACAGGCCGACGGTCTTGACCTTGGTATAGCGCTGCATATAGCCGGTCAGCATGGCCATCGGGTTGGTATAATTGAGGAACCAGGCATCCGGGCAGACTTCCTCGATGTCACGGGCGAAGTCAGCCAGGACCGGGATGGTGCGCAGAGCCCGCATGATGCCGCCGATGCCCAGGGTGTCGGCGATCGTCTGGCGCAAGCCGAATTTCTTCGGGATCTCAAAGTCGATGATGGTCGCCGGATCATAGCCGCCAACCTGGATGGCATTGACAACAAAGGTTGCACCACGCAAGGCTTCTTTGCGGTTTTCCACGCCCAGGTAAGCCTGGATCGTGGCCCGGCCCTGATTGACGTTGTTGTTGATGGCCTTGAGCATCTGGGCCGACTCCTGCAGACGACCGTTATCAATATCGTACAGGGCAATCTGCGCATTGGCGAAAGTTTCTGTTGACAGGCAATCGCCGAGGATATTCTTGGCGAAGACGGTGCTGCCGGCACCCATAAATGTGATTTTGACCATGTTCGTTCTCCTTGCAGAAATTTTAAAATTTTACTTATATTGCGGATAAGCTGGACTAAATCAAGGTTTATTGCTGAAAATAATGACCTTATGGACTTGATTATAGCTGTTTATTCGCAGAAATAAATTGATTTAGGGAATCTAAACATGTCATAATGTAACCAGGGGTCTCTCATTGATGTAAAGATATCCCGTGGATGTAAGAACTCTTGATGGAAGGTCTCTCATGGATGTGCTGGTTGCCCGGAGCTGCAAAGGTCATTCATGAACAAAACGGCCGGGCATGGATATCCAGGCTGAATATGCGCCGCGAGAGGACCGGTGACCGATGTCATGAACGCTGTGAGTGTTTCAATTCTGAATCAGCAATTTCACGATCTCAATCCTCTGGTGTGTGGCTGGGAGGATTGTTCACCTGGCCATGGCTGGGGCCCGGCAGCCCGCGATTATTATCTGGTACACTATATTCAGTCTGGCCGGGGCGTCTTCGAGCGCAAGGGGATACAGGCTCATCTGAGTAGCGGGTCAATCTTTCTGATCCGCCCGGAGGAACTGACTTTCTACCAGGCTGACAGCGACGACCCCTGGCATTATGTCTGGATTGGCTTCTCCGGAGCGCGCTGCGCGGAATTGCTGGCCAATACTGCGCTGGCCGATGATCGGGCGACCCTTGCCGAGCCTCGCCTGGGCCGGCTTTTTGCCGATATCCGCACCGAAACCGAGCTGCAATCATCCGTTGAGCTGTATTTGTGTGCCCGTCTCTATGAGTTCTTTGCCTTGCTGCAACGGCCCCGTGACAATCAGCCGGTGAAGAATGAATACGTCCGCCGGGCTGCTGACTATATCAAGGCCAACTATGCCCAGCCGGTCAGCATCGAGAGCATGGCCCGCCTGATTGGTATTGATCGCCGCTACCTATGTCGCATTTTTGCCGCCGAAACAGGCCAGACCCCCCGGGATTACCTGATTCAATACCGCCTGGAGCGTGCTGCCTACTATCTCACTGAACGTGGCTATGCCGTCCAGGATGCTGCGCGCAGTGTCGGCTATGAGGATGTGTTCAACTTTTCCAAAGCCTTCAAGCGGCACTTCGGGCTGGCGCCGCGGCAATACCGCAACCAGGGCCAGGGCCGGATCTGAAAAGCGGCGGCGATACAATCAACAAGATCATTGTCATCTGCTTCGGCTAACAGGAGGATACATCCATGAATTTACCAGACCTGATCGCCCAGACCCGAACCATCCTTGAATACCCTGGTTATAAGGGAGCCCTGTCCCGCTGCTGGCTGGTTTGCCATGCACCTGTATGCCTGGTCGGTGACCTGCCCGATAATCCGGGGACCGGCATCCATGACGCCATTGAGATTATCGCGACCCGGATCGTCGAGACTTTCGCGATCGATCCAGCTGATTTGCTGCTGATTGCGGCCGGGTCGGATTCGGCTGGCCAGGGTTCTTATGCCCGGATCAGCCTGACTCCCGGCGATAATTTCATGCATATTCAGCGCGTGAAATTTATCGGCGCGAGCTTCGAACGCATTGAACCGCAAGCCGTGGCAATGTTGCTCGGCCTGAATGATGGCGGATCAGGTGACTGAAGCCCGGGGGAGCCCAGACCTATGCAGCCCGCACTGGCCGGCGTGCCAGCCACAGCCAGGGCAGATAAAAGACCAGCCAGATCAGCAAGATCAGGCCCAATAATGGCAACAGGTAGCCGGGATTGCCGCACCAGGTTTCGAAAATTGCCAGCGGCGTATCAGGCGGTGCGAAACGCAGAAACATGTAATTGCTGCCAAGCAGCTGATTGACCAGGGCTGCAATGCCGGCCAGGCCAGCCAGCAAGCCGAGGCACCGCGGCAACTGCCGGATATCAGGGCGAAAACCTTCGCCCCAGATCCAGAAGACCGGTATCAGAATGAGCAGGGTATGGGTGGTGATCGATTGCAGGTACTGGAAACTGAGCAGCGGATAAGCCCCCCAGTCCGGGGTCAGCAGGGCAGCCAGCGCGCCCGGCATCCCGCAGGCATAGGAAAATTCCTTGAGAAAGCGGCGATTGCTGAAAACGGCGGCTATCTCAACATACATGGTGACACCGCATAGATGAAGGGGGAGCATTTCGGCTGCCGAGTAGTGGCTGATCAGGGCAGCCCAGAGCCAGCGGGCCGGCTCAATAACCAGCAGAACCAGCGCCAGCACCTGCATGAGCCGCCGGCGCCGCAATGCCGGCTGATGCCGGTACCAGATGACTGCAAAGACCACAACCAGCAGATCAATGAGCAGCCAGGCGAAATGAAGCGGACTGAAATTGGCTGTGCCGACACCTGGCGGCAGCTCGGTCTGGTACATCCAGAAATATCTGAACATAGAAACGTCCTTTCAAACCGGATCAAGCCGGAATTGCAGTAAATTCATTATAGTTGATTCAGGTACTTTCGCCAACGCTGCCTGGTCATCTCTTTTTCACGATGACCAGGCACCGCGTTTTCAGGCCCGGAAGCTCTATGCATTTTTTGGATAACTTTGGAAAGCGCACGTTTCAATTGACTTTACTGGTTGGATGCCATAAAATAACGATCGTTCGACTAATCATTTAATCAGGCCGGCCGTGACCTGCCAACTGGGCCCGTCAGGTTGGCCAACCGGTTCAGCCGGGACCTGCATGCAATATTGCCCCACAATGGACCGCCCGGCCAGGCTGGAAATTTTTGGCCTGGCTAACTGACAGGTGGATTATGGAATCAGTAATTGTCTCTTTTTTTACGATGGGCGCCTTCGATATGCTGGACATTTACGGCTTGACGACGCTCCTGGTGCTGTTGCAGCTCGTCCGCAAGGACTGGCATGTGCTCGTCAAGGTTATCAGTACCTATGTCGCATATTGGTGGACTGCAATTGCTATTTATTACGGGATCGACAAGATCATCTATCGCCATCTGGCTCATCTGCCACGGACTTATCCGACGGAATTTGCCCTGGTCAAGATCGGGCTGGGCGTCCTGTCACTCATTCTGGCCGTTGTGCTGGGAATCCGGGTTGTGCGCAACTGGCGCCATCTCGACAATGATCTGAGTAAAGTTATTTTCATCAAATCAGTTCATCCGGTTTTTCTTGCCATATTTGGTGTCTGGTCAGTCTGGACGAATATCCCGGTTCTTTGGCCGCTGTTCAGCTTCCTCTCGGTGCTGATTCCAATGCGGCCGTCGTTTGTTCAGGTCGTGCTGGTCCTGGCCGTATTCACCTTTTTTTCCATTGTACCGCAGCTGGCGGTCTATCTGCTCTATCGCCGCCTGGAGGCTGACCGCTTTGCCAAAGTGATGGGCCGCATGAAATTCTGGCTGTCCCGCGCACTCCTGATCCTGATACCGCTCTTCTTTTTCGCGGGAGGCATCTGGATTCTGGCCGGCGGTTTTGCCCATTTTCAGAACGGGGGACCGCCACCAGCCTGACCGCCTCCCAGGCTATGCAAAAGTAAAACAGCCCGGCCCGTTGATGGCTGAGCTGTTTTTTAATGTTTTTTTAATTGAGCGGGCCTGACTGTTAACGGAATCCGCTGATGGTGAAGTCCGGCGATTACAACGACAGGTCGAGCAGCGTTTTCAGCTTGATTTCCGGATTAGCCAAGCCAGCACGCATGACTTTGACAATATAGCGGTGCATGTTGGCGACGGTTTCCTCAGAGATAATCTTGTCGAGGTATTCATAATAACAGCGCAAGGCGCCCGTCCCATCGCCGTCCATGACGGTCAGATACATTGAATTGCTGGCCGCGCCGGTACTGTGCCAGCGGGTCGAGGCTTTCATCCCGTTTTCAAAGGTCATCGGCACCGGCTGGAAGGTGACTGAAAGACCGTGATAGCCCTCGTTACTCTTGATATTCCAGCGCTTTTTGCTCAGAGCGATGAATTCGAACGGGCTGATATCGGCATGGCGGTAGATGCTGTTTTGCTTCTCCAGCATCAGGTTGCAGGCATCCTTGAAGCTGATGTCCTCGTCCATGATGGTCCGATAGGACAAGAAGTGAACGCGCGTGCCGCCGGACAGCTTCTCCTCCAGGGTCCCGCGCCGGGCCACGACATTATAAAAGCTGACGTCTTTTTCACGGTTGTTGACCTTGGCCAGGAAGGTGCGGACAGCCAGCAGGAAAAGCGCCTGCGGCGTCGGTATATTGTTGGCCACGCAGTATTCGCGCATGGCATCCACATCATCCTTGCTGATCATCTGCACATAATGACTGGCAGTTGTCCGCAGATAAAAACAGTTGCTGGCCCGCTGATTGGGATTCTTGGTCTTCTTGCGATATTTTTCGAGCATAATGGAACCGTTGACATGGGTAAATATCGGCTCGCTGACATCATTGATCTCCTTTTGCCAGAATTCGAGGTCCTTCTGATGCCGGTCCGATGTCATATAGGCAATGTCCTTTTGCAGGCAAGACTCCGCGCTGCGTGGTGGCTTGGGCATAGGTGTATTGTTCTGCAGGGCAAAGTAGATCTCCATGATGTCTTTATAAAACATACTGATGGCCCAGGAATCCATGACCAGGTGGCTGATGCAGGAAAACATGCCGCTTTTGCCGCCGGGCGCCTTGACGATATAGATCTTGGCCATCGGCGTATCATAGATCTTGAGCGCCCTGGAGCCGACCTTGCGGAAAAACGCCTCCATGACTTCCGGAGACTTGTTGCTGAAATCAATGATTTCCAGCGTCAGGACCTGGCGGTCAGTGAAATACTGGACCTTTTGTTTGTCCTGTCTGGTGAGGCGGATTCCGAACGCGTCATTGCGCTGAACCGCCTCAGCAGCGGCCTTTTTCAACAATTCAAGGTCCAGCAAGGTATCAACAAAAAACGAAGTGGGAATGTTGATGACCTGTTTATGAAGGGAGTACTGCTGGGCCAGGAACATGGCCAGCTGGGATGGTGTTAACGGGTAATACTTTCTGTTTTGGGTATCCATCGGACAAATACCTCCTCGGGTAAAATGAAAATGCCTATATTCAGCATTCGGGCGCGAAAGCAGCAGATGCGATATGTGAGCCCCCGACATATGACACGTGAGCCCCGGACATGATATAGCCTATAATATCTGCTGATTTCTTGCAAGCCTGAAGCCGTCCTCTGATGCAATTAAATTGCAAATATCCAGAAAATGTGTGATAATATTTCCGCAATTGGTCAAGTTGCATAGAAAAAGCATTTGTGTCTATATAACACCACTGATTGCCAGGCCCGGTTGAGAGCCTGGTTAAAAGGAGCCACTTTATGTCGATGAAGCAATTGGGATTTTTAAAGTGTTGTCAGCTGGTTCTCAAAGCCAACAAAATGTCGCGTGAGCAGCTTGAAGCGCTCCAGCAGCAGCGCCTGCGCGAAATAATCGCCCACGCGCGGGCTCACAGTCCGTATTATCGGGAGCTTTATAAAGACCTGGGTGATAACCCCGATTTCCAGTCTTTGCCAATCACGACCAAACAGGGCCTGATGCAGAACTTTGACCGCTGGCTGACCGATCCGTCGATTACGCTCGACAAGGTCAGGACCTTCATGGCCAATGATGACAACATCGGCCGGGAGTTCGAAGGTAAAGGTATCCTGAATTATACCTCGGGCTCGACAGGTACCCAGTGTGTGGTTCTCTATGATCATACGACTTCCAATATTACCTATGCCTTGAACTACTTCCGCTCTTTTGCCCATTCGCCTGATTTTCTCAAGGCCATTTTCAAAGGGGCCAAATACACGGCGATTGTCGACGATGGTTTTTATGTCGAATACACTGAATTTCGCAGCCAGGTCCTGTCATCACCTTATAATAAGCATCGCACGCAATTCATTGATGTGGCCGAGTCAACAGCGGATATTGTCAGGAAGCTGAATACCTTCCAGCCCAATTTCATCGGCGCCTATCCCAGTGTCATGGAATTGCTGCTGCCGGAAATCCAGGCGGGCCGTCTCAGGATCAAACCGAATATTGTCGTCATTGGCGGTGAGAATTCAAGTCCGAAATTACGTGATGAACTGCGCGATGCCCTGAAATGCTCGGTCTTCAATACCTATGGTGCCACCGAAGGCGGAATGATGGCTTTCGAATGCTCTGAAGGCAATTCGCATATCAATATTGACTGGGTCGTGCTTGAGGCCGTCGATGAGGAATACCGGCCGGTACCGCCGGGTGTCCGGTCGCACAAGATCCTGATAACAAATTTGTCCAACTCCCTGCAGCCCTTCATCCGCTATGAAGTGACCGACCGGGTTATCATGGGTGGCGACCGCTGCAAGTGCGGCTCACCCTTGCCCTACCTGATCGTAGAAGGCCGGACCGATGATATCCTGGAGTTTGAAGGCAAGAACGGGCCGGTGAAAATCATTCCGATGAATCTGGTGCCCGAGGCCAAATACGAGGGGCTGTTGCGCTACCAGCTCGTGCAAAAGGATCCCTATACCCTGGAGATGCGCCTGGACTGTGTCGACGCGGCCAGCCGGGATTATGCGTTCCAGGAAGCCCGCAAAATGATTCTGCACCATCTGCAGATCAATGGAGTCAGCAACGTCACCGTCTATCTCGCTGACATCAAGCCCCAGCTCGTTACCAAAAGCGGCAAATTCAAGTCAGTCTTCAAGGAGCGAAAGCTGGCTGAGCCCGTCATCACCGACGAGAATGACTGAACCGGCTTCTGGCTGACATGGCCCGGCCCGGAGAGCCTGCCGCAGCCGTGCCGGTGCCAGGCAGGGCCGGTCCCGGCTACCTGTCAGCTGAGTGGTTGTCCTGCTTATCCGGATGTGGTTTTTCAATTCATGAAAAGCCGCAGCCATTTCATTTTTCCGGTATAGGGCGGGTAGCGAACCGGTATATCGAGCAGATTGGACTTGATCAGGATGCTTTTCTGACGGGAAAAAGTACTGAAACTGGCCTGGCCATGGTAAGTACCGATCCCGCTGGCCCCGATGCCACCGAATGGCAGATGGGGATTGGCCAGATGGACGACCGTGTCATTGATGCAGCCCCCGCCGAATGGCATTTGCCGGATGATCTGGTCCTGGCGCTTTCGATCGTTACTGAAATAATAGAATGCCAGCGGTTTGGGCCGCTCCCTGATCTGCGTGAGGGCACTGTCCAGGTCGGTATATTCAATCAGCGGCAGGAGCGGTCCGAAGATTTCTTCCTGCATCAGGGTACTGTCCCAGCTGACCGGATCGAAAACAGTTGGGGCGATCTGCCGGGTCTGTTCATTGCAGGCGCCGCCAATGGCAACCGGATTGGCGGCCATCAGGCGGGCCAGGCGGGCGAAGTGCTTTTCGTTGATGATTTTGGGGAAACTGGCATTGGCTGCCGGTGACGGGCCGTAGAACTGGTGGATGTATTTGGCCAGGGACTGCAGCAGTGCGGCCTTGACCCTGGTTTGGACCACCAGGTAATCGGGGGCCACACAAGTCTGGCCGGCATTGAGGAATTTACCCCAGACGATGCGGCGGGCTGCCAGGTCGATGTCGGCCGTTTCGTCGACGATACAGGGGCTTTTGCCCCCCAGCTCCAGCGTCACCGGAGTCAGGTGACGGGCAGCCGATTCCATAACCAGGCGGCCGACGGCCTCACTGCCAGTGAAAAAGATATAGTCAAAGCGTTCGGCGAGCAGCGAGCTGTTGGCCTGGCGGCCACCCAGCACCGTTGTGATGTAGTCAGCCGGGAAACATTCGCTGACGATACGGGCGATGACAATGGAGGTCTGCCGGGCATAATCGGATGGTTTGACAATGGCACAATTGCCGGCGGCAATCGCTCCGATCAGCGGAGCCATGGCCAGCTGGAACGGATAATTCCAGGGAGAGAGGATCAGGACGACCCCGTAAGGTTCAGCATAGATGCGGCTGCTTGACAGCACGTGGGCCAGCGGGGTCGGAACCGGGCGCGGCCGGGCCCAGCGGGAAAGATGGCGTAGCGCGTGCTTGATTTCTTCACGAATAAAGCCGATTTCGGTGGCATATGATTCAAAGGCATCCTTGTTCAGGTCGTGCTGCAAGGCGGCCGTAATGGCCGCTTCGTTGCTGATAATGGCCGCCCGCAGTTTTTGCAGCATTGTCCGGCGAAAGGCAAGGTCCCGGGTCACCCCGGTCAGGAAAAAAGCCTGCTGTTTCTCGATCATTTTTGCAATTTCCATGGCGGACTCTTTCTGGCCGCAAAGCTGGCCGGGCAATTGATTTGGCGAATATGGGATCCTGACACGCAATCAGCCAATCTCATCTGCGCTGCGAGTCCCCTGCGATTCAGTCAATCTCACGCGACTGGCGAATTACTTGAGCACTGCGAATTCGCGCCTTTTGCACGAATCCGGCTGTCACGGCTGAAGCTGCTCGAAAAGCTGCCGGAACTCGCCGCGCTGGATAATGCGGGGGACCGGATAGAACGGATTGGCCTCGCGGAAGCTGCGCTCAACCAGTAGCGGCAGATCGGCAGCCTGGATCTGGACAATTTTATCCGGGATCTGCAGCAGCGCGTTGAGTTTGCGGATTGAATCGAGAAATAAGGCAGCCTTGTGCGGTGTACTGTCACCGGCACCGCCCAGTCCGACATGGTCTGCCAGCTCGGCCAGTGGCCGGCTGATGTCTTCGCCATAGAAGGCCAGGACATGCGGCAGCAGCACCGCATTTGCCAGCCCGTGGGGGACCGCGTACAGGCCGCCGAGGGCGTGGGCCATGGCATGCACATTGCCAACATAGGCCCGGGTAAAGGCCCGGCCGGCCAGGTAGGCGGCCTGCTGCATGGCAGCCCGGGCCTGCAGGTCCTGGCCATCATCCCAGGCCCGCGGCAAATGCTGAAATATCAGGGCGCAGGCTTCCTTCGCCCAGCGCCGGGTCTGCGGGGTGTTGGACTGGCCAATATAGGCCTCAACAGCGTGGGTCAGCGCGTCAAGCCCGGTTGTGGCTGTCAGGTGAGGCGGCAGGCCGGTGGTCAGGCCCGGTTCATGGACAGCAACGTGCGGCAGCAGGGATATATCCGTGATCGCGTACTTTTCATGGGACTGTGCATCCATGATCACTGCCACGATCGTGCTCTCGCTGCCGGTACCGGCGGTCGTCGGCACGACAAATAACGGTGGAATGAAGCCCAGGACTTTCAACAGGCCCCGCATCCGGGCGATTGGCTTGCGCGGCCGGGCCAGGCGGGCGGCAACGCCCTTGGCACAATCGATCGGCGAACCGCCGCCGGCGGCGATAATGCCCTGGCAGCTTTCCTGGCGGTAAATCAGCAGGGCCGCCTCGATGTTTTCGATCGTGGGATTGGGATGGGTCTGGTCATAGATCGCGCAGCGGATCCCGGCCTGGTCCAGATCCGCCTGCAGGCCTGTCAGCAAGCCGAGCGCCGTGACCCCCTTGTCCGTGACAAGCAGGACCGACTGGATCCGGCGCTGGCTGATCAAGAGCGGCAGCTGCCGCAGGCTGCCTGGCCCGGACAGGATAACCTGCCGTCGCCAGGGCAGCAAGTACGCCACCAGGCGCATCACCGCCTGATAGACCCGACAATAGATTTCAAACCAGAACATAAATCCTGCCCCCCACGCCATTTCTTTTATATTATCACGCCTGCCTGATAAAATAATGCAGATTCATGTAAAAATCCGGATCGGCGAAACGGTCATGGCATTCGGCGAAATATTTTTTTATAATGTAATATAATCACGGAACAAACGCTTACGGAAAGGGTAAGATAGCAACAGTCAGCCAGACGTGATCCGGATTCAACCCCGATACAAACTGGTTCCATACACCGGTCCGGCCAGGCTGACGTTGCAGGACGACCAGCCCCAACACGGGATTCCATATTCAGGAGGATGTTATGTTCGGATTATTCGGAAAAAGAGCGCACTCGATGTCAATGGCAGAAGCCCAGAAGGAACTGGCCAAGAGCCAGGACATCATTTTGCTGGATGTCAGGACCAGGGAAGAACACAAGCAAGGCCACATCAAGGGCAGCATCAATGTGCCGCTTGACCAGGTGCCGGTCCAGCTGGCCAAGAAAGTTCCCGACAAGAGCGCCCGTATTTTCGTCTATTGCCTCAGTGGCGGCCGCAGCAGCCAGGCCTGCAGCTGGATGGTCAGCAATGGCTATGAAAACGTCACCAATATCGGCGGCATTTCCAGCTGGCCGGGATCAGTCGTCAGGGGGTAATGAACATGAAAGCTATTATCGTTGGTGGTGTCGCCGGTGGCGCCGGTACAGCCGCCCGCTTGCGCCGCAATAATGAAACCGCGGAAATCATCATGCTGGAGAAGGGCCCGTACATTTCTTTTGCCAACTGTGGCCTGCCCTATTACATCGGCGGCGTGATTACCGACAAAGACGAACTGCAGCTGCAAACACCGGAAAGTTTCAACGCCCGCTTCAATGTTGATGTCCGGGTTTTGCACGAAGTCACCGCGATTGATACTGCCGCCAGGACTGTGACGGTCCAGGACCTGCGCAACCAGACAAGCTATACCGAATCCTATGACGTCCTGGTTCTCTCGCCGGGGGCCCGGCCGATCCTGCCGCCGATCAGCGGCTACAACCTGCCTCATGTCTTCACGCTGCGGACGATCCCTGACACCTACAAGATCAAGGATTTCATCACTGAAAAGCAGCCCAGACGGGCCGCGATCATCGGCAGTGGTTACATCGGTGTGGAAATGGCGGAAAATCTCCACCACGCCGGCCTGCAGGTGGCGATGATTGAAGCGCAGAATCATGTGATCGGCTCACTGGACGCGGATATGGCCGCCCTGGTGCACAATGAAATCCGCCAAAACAGCGTTGAGCTGTACCTGGAAAGTAAAGTCGTCGCCATCGATCAAACCGGCCTGACCCTTGAGGATGGGCGGCGGATCGAGGCCGACCTGGTCCTGATGAGCATCGGTGTACAGCCGGAAACCGGCTTCATCAAGGGCAGCGGCATTGAGCTCGGCCCGCGCGGTGAACTGCTGATCGATGACCAGATGAAGACCAACATCCCGGATGTCTACGCCCTTGGCGATGCCGCGGTCATCACGAACTTTGTCTCCGGCAAAAAGATGATCATTCCGCTGGCTTCGCCGGCCAACAAGCAGGCCCGCCTGGTTGCTGATATCATCAGTGGCAAGAATGTCCGCTACACCGGTACCCAGGGCACGGCCATCGCCCAGATCTTCGGCCAGACTGTCGCCGTAACCGGTGAAAGCGAAACCAGCCTGCAGCGCAATGGTGTTGCCTATCGCAAATCCTACACCTTCAGCGGCTCCAATGCCGGTTATTATCCCGGGGCTAAAACCATGACCATCAAGCTGCTGTATACCGATGATGGTCATCTGCTTGGCGCCCAGATTGTTGGCCCGAAGGGCGTCGACAAACGGATGGATGTACTGGCCACGGCGATTCGCGCCAGGATGACCGTCTATGATCTGCAAGAACTTGAGCTGGCCTACGCCCCGCCGTTCTCATCGGCCAAGGATCCGGTCAATATGGCCGGCTATGTAGCCGCCAATCTCCTCGAGGGCAAATCCAGGCTGTTCTATGTTGAGGACCTGGCCAAAGTGACCGATGCTGACCTGCTGCTTGACGTCCGGACGCCGGGTGAATTCCAGGCCGGTCATCTGCCCGGGGCGGTCAACATCCCGGTGGACAGCTTGCGCCAGCGCCTGGCTGAGATCGATCCCGGCAAGAAGGTCTATATCTATTGCGGCATTGGCCTGCGCGGCTATATTGCCCAGCAGATCCTGACTGCCCATGGGATCGACTCGCTCAACCTGAGCGGTGGTTATACCCTGTGGAAAGCCATTGACCGTGACCGCCAGGCCCAGGCCGCCGCCGCCGTTGATTGCACTCACTGCGGCGCGCCGAAGTAATCGGCCGGAAATCTGCATACCTGCGGAATTTCATATCGCAATTCCCCGGCGGATACGCCCCCGCGAACTGCCCCTTGATCGAGCTGAACGTTTCTCACAAGCCCGGCTGCAGCCAACCTGCAGGCCGGGCTTTTTTGGCGTGAGGATCTTCAGCGCCGGGAATTTCACAGACTGGCGTTTTTCCGCAGCCGTAAATTCTCGCGAGCCTGATTATTCACGGGTCGTGATTTCTCGCGCCCGTTTTTGATGGTCATTATTCAAGCTATTCTCTGGCCGGTTTTTGATAATCTTTCGATCATCAAAACAACATTGCGCAAATCCATTGAATGTTGACCGGATTTCCGCTAGATTGTCGACAATACCATTATTAAAGGCTAAAAATATCCGGTTTTGTCTAAGTATTCACAAGGTAGCAGTAGAACGGTAGAGCCACTGGAAAGGCGGTAGAAGCATGGTACTGGGAATTCCTGATTTCTGGATCTGGAGCGCGTTTTTGCTTTGCATCGGTAGCGCGGTTGCCTGCGTTGTGTATGGCATCGTGAACTGGAACAAAGGGTCTGACGATGAAAGCAAGCAAATCAACGAGGAGGTACGCTGGGAGGTCACGGAAAAGGAAGTCGAAGCCAACCTTTGATGGAGCGGAAGGTCGACAGGCTCTCGTTGTATGCGGACAGATCTCATTGCTGTTCAGGCGTGCAGCAGGTGCAGACTGTGTAGAATGGAGAATTTGATGTTACTACCAATTGTTGCCTCGGTTATTTATCTGTTTATCCTGATCTGGCTGGGCTATATCGGCTATCGTGGCACGAAGACAGCCCGTGATTATATGCTGGCCGGTCGCCAGATTCACCCGATGATCATGGCATTGTCCTATGGGGCCACGTTTATCAGTACATCAGCCATCGTCGGATTTGGCGGCAATGCCGGCCTGTTTGGTTTTTCCCTGCTCTGGCTGACCTTCCTTAATATCCTGGTTGGCGTTTTTATTGCTTTTATTGTCTTTGGCAAGCGGACCCGCAAAATGGGCCATAATGTTGATGCCCATACCTTTGCCGAATTGCTGGGTGTGCGCTTCCAGTCCAGGTTTATCCAGGGCTTTTCTGCCGCGGTCGTTTTCATTTTCATGCCCGTTTATGCCGCTGCCGTGCTTAAGGGCGGCGTGGCCTTCATCGCAACCCAATTCAATGTCGATTTTAATGTGGCGCTGCTGTTCTTTACGATGATTGTGGCTGTCTACGTCCTGATGGGCGGGATGAAGGGCGTCATGTACACCGATGCCTTCCAGGGCATGATTATGTTTGCCGGGATGCTCTTCCTGCTGATCTATACCTACACCAGGCTTGGCGGCGTCACATCTGCCCATACGGCCCTGACCAACATGATGCAGGATCCGGGCGTCCAGGCACAGACCGCCAAGCTGACCGCCAATGGCTTCAAAGGCTGGACTTCAATGCCGACGTTTGGTTCGCCCTACTGGTGGACGGTCGTCACTTCCGTGGTTATGGGCGTCGGTATTGGCGTGCTGGCTCAGCCACAACTGGCCGTGCGTTTCATGACTGTCAAGAGCAACCGGGAATTGAACCGGGCTGTGGCCTCCGGTGGCGTGTTTATCCTGATGATGACTGGCGTGGCCTTTGTGGTCGGTGGTCTGTCCAATGTCTACTTCTTCCAGCAAAGCGGCTCGACAGCGATGGTTGCCGCCAAAGGCGTAATCGACAACATCATTCCGCTGTTCCTTAAAGGCTTCATGCCCGACTGGTTCAGCACGGTCTTCCTGCTGACGCTGATGTCGGCGGCGATGTCAACGCTAAGTTCCCAGTATCATGTAGTTGGCACATCGATTGGCCGCGACCTGTTCGAAAAGAGCCTGAATCTGCGGGGCAACTCGGTATTGATCACCCGAATTGGTATCCTGTTCTCAATCCTGGTCAGTGCCGTGCTGGCCTATCTGGGCAACCAGCTCAAGACCGATATCGGCGTTATTGCCCAGGCTACCTCGATTTTCTTCGGTATTTGTGCCGCGGCGTTCCTGCCGACCTATATTGGCGCACTCTACTTCCGCCGCCTGACACGCAAAGCCGCCATTGCCAGTATCCTGACCGGATCGCTGGCCAGCTTCTTCTGGATCTTCTTTATTCATGCCAAAAACGCCTCAACCATCGGCCTGTGCCAGCTGCTGACCGGCAAACCGCACTTGCTGGCCGGGACGGCCCTCGTCAAGCTGTCAATGGTCGATGCGGTTATTGTTACCTTCCCGCTGGCAGTCCTGGTGATTATCGTCGTTGGCCTGCTCACCCGGCCCGATGTCGATGCCGGGCACGTTGAGCGCTGCTTCAGCGGCATCCGCTGATAAGACAGCTGGCCGCTGTAAAGAGCAACTGCGTTAAAAGGTCAAATTACAATCGGCGACGGTGTATGGGAAAGCCAGATTGGCCATGCCCTGCAGAGGTCCCGATCTGGGACAGAACAGTTCGTAAAATCACGCATTCAGCACATATCCGCGCAAGACACCCGTTCAACAGAGCGGGTGTCTTGTGATAGATGATCATGGGCGAGAACGGGCCGTTACAGATCGTGGGATAGCGCATGATGTCCGGATCACGGGCTAGAACGTTTTTATCGCATGCTTATCAGGTCGCCTGTCTGCGCACATCGCCGGGTGTCGAATCCATCCATTCCGGCCTTCGTTATTCTGAGTTGAATGGCATTTATTTGCTGCCGATATATGCAAGATTATTTAATATCGATTGTAAAGCTATAACTGCAAGGCGATTAATCTGTTTTTTAATGTTGATGACCGGACGGAGGCTGTCTGGTTGAGAATAAGATAAAATGAAATTGAACCAGAAATGTGCAAAAATGGCGGATATTGGTGATAAATTAAACAAAAATCTGACATCGCTCTTTACTAAATGAATTGTGTCCGCTAAAATATGCTTTGTTATGTCAAGCGTTTGGCAGAATGAAAAGCTGTTCGCCTGACGAGTAGTGGCCGGCTGGAAGAATGACAGGATGATTTTAAAAATGAAAAATGAGAATGCAAGTATGTCAAGCAGAGGATTCAGTACGTCGGACGATACAGCAATATCAGGCCCTGACGAAGCCAGGCCAGGCCTGTTGCCCGAAGTGTCCGCAGGATCCGGCATCACAACAGCAGATTCGCCGCTGATCCTGCCTGACGCGATATCCGAGCAAGCCGTCAATAACGAGAAGACCCTGCTTGGACCAGATCCTGACTCTGAAATATTTACGAATCCAGCCTGGGAAAAAGTCAATCCCGAAATGGCCCGGACGCTCGGCGTCTATGTTGCGAAGTATCCTTGTGCAAAGCGCCTGATGTTCGGCAGCCCCGTTTACTTTGTCCGTGACCGGATGTGGACCGGTATCAAGGGTAACGTTGTCTTTTTGCACCTGGATGCTGTGAGCCGTACCGCCGTCAGTCAGCTATCTCCCGAAATCATAGCTTTTGAGCCCCGACCGGGCCGGCTGCTCAAGGAGTATGTTGCCATGCCGGAGTCGCTCCTGAATGAAGCGTCCTTTTTCAGTGAGTGGCTGGAACAAGCCTATCAGACGGTTATCGCCATGCCGGATAAATCTGCCGCAGCCAATACATCCGAAAAGCCGGCAACGGCCCGGCGGACGGCCCGGCGCGCAACAAAAACGGACAAAACGTCCCGTTCGAAGCCGTAAAGCCGGGAATCCGGACCCGGCTGATCCATGAAGGCAGCCGTGAATGATCTTCAGGAGAGCCTGGCATATCGCGTGAAAGCAGAGATAGCCTGGCCTCAGGCTTTTTGAAGCGACGGCAGGTCAGGAATGGAGATTCTGCCACCCTCCCGCTGGACAGACCAGGCTGCTGTCCGGGTTGCCAGTTCCAGTGATTTTTCAAAAGACAGGTGACGCAGCAAGCCGTAGACAAAAGCTCCATGAAAGATATCGCCGGCTGCGGTGGTATCAATCGCCCGGACCGGCTCGGCTGGCATCGCACAGACCTGCAACTGGCCGTCTGGCGCGACCTGGGCATAAATCAAGCCCCGTTCACCCAATGTGATCACGACTTGCCGGCCATTCAGCCGATAGAGGGCAGCCAGGGCTTGCTCCTGATGCTGCGGGGAATTCAAGTCCGGTAACCCGCTCAGCTGAAGCGCAAACCGTTCGGAGCTGACCAGATAATCAACCTTTTGACCCAGCAGGACGGTGCCTTCCCGCACCGATCCGGCATCCAGCACCGTTATGGCTTGTGGAAAACGCTCCATAGCCTGCAGGGAGGCCGCCATTTCGTGGCCGTCAAAAAGCATGATTTGCGGGGCGCCAGTCACTTCGCCGGGAGATCCACCGGCCGCTTCGCCAGTCGTCGCACCCATATAGATATGGGTTGATTGGCTTGCCGGCAAGTCTGTAAACTTGTTGAAAAATTCGCCGTTGAGCCATTGCCGGGGCAGGCGGCGATTGATGATGGTCCGGCTGCCGTTCTGGCGATTGACGAGAATAACCGATAAGGGCGTCGGGTAGCCCGGCCGAATCTCCAGCATTGACAGATCTGCCTGCACAGCCCTGAATTCGGCGACGATTTGGTCACCGTAGCGATCGTCACCAATCAGGCCAGCCAGAGCACATGACACGCCCCATTTCGCGAGCAGATACGCGGCATTGGCTGCCGGCCCGCCGCCAGACTCGAGCAGCTGGCTGATCTCTATCTTGCTGTTTTCCTGGGGAAATGTCGCCATAAACAGGTTGATATCGTAACAGACCATGCCAATACAGATAACGTGTGATTGCTGCAGCATTGTCGCCACCTCGCCTTCACCAAACAGGACTGCTTCTGACCAGGACCACTCAGGTTTTATTTTTTCCTGACAAAGCGCTTCTTGTAAAAGAGGTAGGCCAGGACCGCAATGACCGCGATCAGGATAACCAGGACAATCGTAGAGAAAGTGTCAAAGTAGACGGCGATGCGTTCCCAGGAGGCCCCGGCCGCCGCGCCAAGCATGACCAGCAGGGTATTCCAGACTATGGTACCTGTGACTGTAAAGAGCAGGAATTTGGCCATAGGCATCCGGGCCATACCGGCCGGGATTGAAACAAGACTGCGGATAATGGGCACACAGCGGCCAATCAGGACCGAGGATTCGCCACGGCTGACAAACTTGTCGCGAGCCAGCAGCACATCACCATGTTTAAAATGTAAAAGCCGGCCCCATTTGCTGTTGATCCATTGCTCAAGCCGCTCCGGGGTCAGAATCCGGCCCACCCCATACAGGAGCAGCGCGCCACCAACCGAGCCGATGGTAGCGGCCAGGATGACGCCCCATGTCGTCATGTTCGAGGATGTGGTCAGGAAACCGGCGAAAGTCAGAATGACTTCTGAAGGAATCGGCGGGAAAATGTTTTCGATCAGGATCAGCAAGAGGACGCCCAGATAGCCAAATTGATTGATCATGCTGATAATCCAGGTTTGCATTGGAAATAATACCTCCGGTTTTTAACGCCCGATTTTACTGTTGCTATAGTACCATAATCTCCATCAAGATACTGCCTCAAGATACCAAAACGCTCGAAAGTGATGAAATTTTCGGATTTTCGTCACATTGCGCTGATATCACCTTAAGGAATATTTGCTATGATCACAATTGTAGCAGCGTGCTTCATCATATAAATAAAGGAGGCAGCCAAGCATGATTAAACAAGCAATTCAACCAGCCATGGGCTGGACCTTTTCTTTCCGGATTTTTGTGATCCTGGGCATCAGCCTCGGCCTGACGCTGACCCTGACCCTGGGAGGCAATTTCTGGCAAATGCTGACATTTTATACTGTCCAAAGCAATATTCTCAACTGGCTGATTTTCGTCATTCTCGTTGTCCGTGATTTCCTGCAGCTGCGGCAGCGCGAGCTGCATCCGCCCGGCCGGTTGCTGAGCCTGGCCAAGCATTCATTCATGATGGGTGTGATGGTTACCATGCTGGTCTACCATTTTGTCCTGCGCCCCTATATCGAGCAGAGTGGCCTGCCCTATGACACGCTGGGCCCTGGTGACCTGCTTGTCCATTATTTCATCGCAATCATGGCGGTCCTTGATTACCTGTTATTCGACGAAAAGGGCAAGTTCAAGCTATGGGATCCGTTGCTCTGGGCCCTGCTGCCGCTGGCGTATCTGGCTTTCATTTTTATCTATACCAATGCCGGCGGCAGTTTCCTGAACTACTTTGGCAACAGTGAGTCACCTTATTTCTTTCTGAGCATCAAGACGCTGGGACTGGTTGGCGTTGCCCGCTGGGTTGGTGGTATCACCGCTATTTTCCTGACCGTCGCCTACGGACTGGTCGGCCTGGACTACCTCCTCGGCCGGCGTACTCGCCAGCACTAGCCCCTTATCTGAATGACCAGCCGGGGCATCGATCCGGCAGTATCTCCCCGTCCGGCGTACTAGCCGGCGCGAGCCCGGCTTTTTCTCCTGGCAAACGGTGCCAGGCCCTCCAATGGCCCCCGGATGGCCCCTGGCCCCTGGCCAGCAGTATCTGCATCAGTCTGGCAATGTGATATAATGGGCTGCGGTGCCAGCGACCGTTATCCATGGCACCGGGAGGTTGGTCCATGGTCAAGCACATTGCCAGGCAGAAAAATAAGCAAACTTCACAGCCCAACCCGGTCCCGGCTGCCGACCCGGCAGGCCAACCGGGTTTTTTCGCCGTTTTGCATGCTGTTTTCCCCATTACAATCCCGGTCCTGTCCGGTTACCTGTTCCTGGGCTTTGCCTATGGCATCCTGATGAGCAGCCGCGGCTACGGCCCCGGCTGGACATTCCTGATGAGTCTGGCTGTATTTGCCGGATCGGCGCAGTACGTGGCCATCACATTCCTGACCACGGCCTTCAACCCGCTTAACGCCCTGTTGCTGACCTTGCTGGTGAATGCCCGCCATCTTTTTTATGGCATTTCAATGCTGGACAAGTATAAAGGAACTGGCCGGGCTAAGTTTTACCTGATTTTCGGCCTGACTGACGAGACCTTTTCGATCAATTGCGCCACGGAGCCCCCCGCCGGCTTGAGCCGCCAGCGCTTTTACCTGCTGGTCACGCTGCTCAATCACAGCTACTGGGTCACCGGCTCCGTTCTCGGCAGCGTGCTTGGTTCGCTGATCCACTTCAACACCAAAGGATTGGACTTCGTTCTGACGGCACTTTTTGTCGTTATCTTTCTCAATCAGTGGCAAACCAGCCGTGACCATCGGCCGGCCATGATTGGTATCGCCTGTTCTGTCGTCTGCGTCTGGATTTTCGGCCCCAATCAGTTTATCATCCCGGCGATGCTGGCCATCGTTGCCGTCCTGGCCCTACTGCGCCATAAGCTGCGTGAGGAGGTGGCACCGTGACCCTGACTCCCGGACAGACGCTGATCATCATCCTGATGATGGTTCTCGCCACGCTGACCACCCGTTTCCTGCCGTTTATTTTATTTCCCGACCATAAGGAAAACCACCCGTTTATCACCTGGCTGGGCCAGGTGTTGCCCTACGCGGCCATTGGCCTGCTGGTGGTATATTGCCTGAAAAATGTCAGACTGCTGGCCGCGCCGCACGGATTGCCCGAGCTGATCGCCATTGGCTGCATCGCCATTCTCCATCACTGGCGCAAAAATACTCTGCTCAGCATCGGAGCCGGCACTCTCATCTATATGGTCCTGGTGCAATTTGTATTCACCTGAGCCGGAGCAACCGGTTGCGGCAGCTGCCTAAAGGTGTCATCCGTTTCCTTTTTTGCAATGATCTGCCGCTATAATGGAAACGAACATCAAGGCAAACGAAAATCAGGAACCCCTGTTATGTAAACAAAGCTGATAGCCTCATATCAATAAAAGCAGAAGAAAAATTGCAGATGAGAAACAACAGACGCAACCGCCAGGCGTTATAAACACCTGGAGCCGATCTGCCGGGCCGTAGCAGATACGGCCCGCATTGACCAGGGAGCAAGCATATGAGTGAAATCAATGAAGCTGTGATGGATAAACTGACCAAAGTCTGCCTGTGTAAAAGTATTTCTCGGGCGACGATCAAACAGGCAATCGCCAATGGAGCCGATACCGTCGCCAAAGTCAATCAGGCGGTTGGTTCCGGTTCCGGACCGTGCCGGGGCCGGCGCTGCGGGCCCAAAATCCAGGCGATTCTTGATCAGATGAAACAGGAGACGGTCTAGCCTGCCGGTACCAGCCGCCGGTGCTGTTTAGCGGGAAAAAATGGCCGGCCTGTTTTGCATCCAGGCCGGCCATTGCTGTTCAGGCATCATTGGAGTTGTCGCTGATCGGCGATCTTGTCCCGTTCTTTACAGACTGTCCCCGAAATCGGCACGGAACTTGGCAACGAGCTTCTCCTGCCAGTCAGAATCAGGGGCCAGGCGCCCGAAGAAGAAGCGCAGGATGCTGGGCTCCTCAATAAAGGTCAGGCCGCCGACCAGGTCACGATTTTCATACAGCCAGACCAGGCGGTCAACGGCGTATTTTACCTGCGACATCGTGAAAACGCGGCGCGGCATGGCCAGGCGCAGCAGTTCCATATCGGCAAATTTCTCGGTACCATCGGCGTATCGTTGCTCGGAAAGGGTACCGCGCTCCATGCCGCGCACGCCACTGACAAGGTAAACGGCTGATGCCAGCGCGCCGGCCGGATACTGCTGCTGGCTCAGATGGGGCAGGAAGGCACCGGCATTGACATGACAGCCCAGGCCACCGGGCGGCGTGATCACCGGCACATCCTTTTTCTCCAGTTCCTCGACCATGAATTTGATGAACTGCGGACCCTGGCTGATCATGTTGATATCCATGGTCTCATCCAGTCCGACCGTGATCGCCTCCATTTCCCGCACGGACATACCGCCATAAGTCAGAAAGCCTTCATAGAGGGTGATTTTCTCGCGGATTTTCTTGTAAAGCTCATCGCTGCTGGTGCAGATACCGCCGCCGCGGGCGCTGCCCAGCTTGCGGGCCGAGAAATAGATCAGGTCAAACTGATCGGCGATAGCCCGGGTGATCTCGCGCAGGCTCATCTCCTGGCATTCAGCTTCGCGGATCTTGTTGAAATAGAGGTTGTCAGACAGCAGGCTGGCGTCGAGTACCATCAGGATGTTGTGCTCATTGCAGATGGTCCGGGCCTGGCGCATATTGGCCAGGGATACCGGCTGGCCGCCAATCAGATTGGTGCCGACCTCGAAGCGCAGGAAGGCAATTTTCCCGGCACCGTGCTCGGCGATCATAGCCTGCAGTTTGTCCAGGTCGATGTCACCCTTGAACGGCTTGTCGCTTTTCACCTCCATGGCATCTGCCTTGAAGATTTCTTCCACTGAACCGCCGTTGAGCGTGATATGGGCCTTGGTCGTGGTGAAGTGGTAGTTCATCGGCACAAACGTCCCGGGCTGCACCATGACCTGGGAAATAATATTCTCGGCCGCCCGGCCCTGATGGGTGGGCAGGAAATATTTCGTACCAAAGATTTCCTGGATTTTCTTCTCCAGACGATAAAAGGTCTCGGATCCGGCATAGCTGTCATCGGCGATCATCATCGCGGCCTGCTGCTGGTCGCTCATCGCGTTCACACCACTGTCCGTCAGCATGTCCAGGAATACATCGCGATTCTTGAGCAGGAATGTATTGTTACCTGCCTCTGCGACCCTGGCCAGACGCTCCTCGATCGGAATCAGGTTGAGCTTTTGCACAATACGCACTTTGTGCATCTCCAGCGGCACAGATTCACCCGAGTAAAATTTAACTTCAGACACCGTTCTTCCCTCCTGCAAAGCCCCCGTGCGGGAGCATAAGTTGTATATATTATACTGATTTTTTCATAGAATGCATCTTTTTTTATATCTTTCACCCAAACTTTTTCTGTCAGGATCAGGACAGCGCGACATATAAACCGCAAACCGATAAAAGCTGATCTTTCAATACGCCAGCACTTTTTCTGTCAGGATCCGGACAACTGCCGGATCAAACTGGCTGCCTGCGTTGTTATGCAATTCCTCAACAGCCGCAGCCATGGAGATGCCCTGCCGATAACTGGTGTCACGGGTCATCAGGTCAAAGGCATCCGCCACGCTGATAATCCGGGCCAGCAGGGGGATCTTGTCCAGCGAGAGGCCCCGCGGGTAGCCGGTACCGTCCGGACGCTCATGGTGGGACAGCACATACTCGGCAATTTCGACAAAGTCACTGACCGAGCGCAGGATCTGATAGCCGATTTCCGGATGACGCTGGATGTCCTCAATCTCGGTTTGAGTCAAGGTGTCGCGTTTGTTCAGCAGCTTTTCATCAACGCCGATTTTGCCAATATCATGAAACAGGCCAGCCAGCTTGAGATCATTCAGCATATCCTTGGGCAGATCCATGGCTGTGCCAATTGCCAGGCACAGATCACTGACTCGCTCACCGTGGCGCTGCTCAAACGGGTCTTTCTCGAAAAGGCTTTGCGTAATCAGGCGCAAGGTATTATTCTTATGGCTTTTGCTCTCCAGCAGCTTATGCCGATACATGGCATCTTCCGCCAGTTTGTAGATTGTATCCAGCCCTTCGGCCAGCCGCTGGCGGGTGCGCCAGCCGAATGATACCGACAGCATTCCCCGTTCAACTCCCGTTGTGGCAATGCTGCGGGTTAACCGGGCAATAAACTGTTCAGCCTGTTCCGCACTGGTATTGGTCATCAAAATGACGAATTCGTCGCCCCCGATGCGGGCAATGATGTCCCCGGGGCGGCATGACACCTTCAGGATCTCGGCAAACGCGACGAGCAGGCGATCCCCGGCGCGATGGCCGAATGCGTCATTGGTCAGTTTCAGGCCGTTGACATCGGCCATGATCAGCGTCAGCGGCAGATAGTCCTGCCGCTCCAGGCGGATCAGGCTGTCCTCGTAGTAGTAACGGTTGTAAAGACCGGTCAGCTGGTCGTGTTCACTCAGAAAACGGGCCTCCCGCTCCAGCTTTTTCCGGTTTTCAATATTGCGGCTGACGCCTACTGCCTCGATCTCGGAATCGGCATTGAAACGGAACCGCACCGAAATTTCAATCCAGACGAGTGACCCATCTTTGCAGGACTGCTGCACCTCTGCTACATAGGAGGTCGGGATATCCGGATGATGGACAAATTCTTGCAGGATCGAACCCAGATGCTGATGGATCTGCTGGGCTGAATCTGGACTGAGTGACTCATCCATGGTCTGGTTCATCGCCTCCTCGACAGTCAAGCCGCGCAACTGGTAAACGGCTGGACTGATGAAAACAAAACGATCCTGACTCAGGTTTAGAATCCAGATGACATCTGAGGCATATTCAGTGATAAGGCGGTACTTCTCCTCGCTCAGCCGCAAATCCTGTTCGATGGCCCTTTCATTGGTGATATCCCGGGCCGATGCGTAAATAAACCGGCCAATTGGCTGGGCCTGCCAGGAAAAAAACCGCAAGGATCCATCCTTGCAGCGATAGCGGTTCTGAAAGCCCATGATCGGATTTTGCCCGGCCAGCGTTCGCATGGTCCGGGCCGTTTCCGGCCAGTCCGCCTCCACAATAAAGTCACGAATATTGGCGGCCTCCAGTTCGTCCTGCCGATAACCAAGGACATCCTGAAACCGCTGATTGACCTTGATCAGCCAGCCATCGATGTCCACGACGCAGAGCAAGTCGACGTTGACTTTCATGAAAGTCTCCAGTTCCAGGATAAAATCATGTTCCCGGGTCGTATCCTGGTAAAAACAGCCAAAATGACTGATCCCGAGCGGGAAGCAGTGCGTGCGCAACCACTTCTGGAGCCGGGGATAAAAGGCATCAAACTCAACTGGCTGCTGGCTGCTCATGACCTTCATCCAGACCGGGTGCAAGGGATTGTGATCTGGCCGGGCCGCTTCCCCCGGGACCGGTTCGCCCGGGGCCGTGTACGGGTTATGTGCCTGACAGGACTCCATCAGGCTTTCATAGGCTTGATTCTTGTCGATGACCTCGAAGGCGCAAGGTAGGCCCGCGTTGTCACGAATCACGCGCTGACAAGAAAAGGCTGCTGGCGTGTTGTGAAAAAAGGTTTCAAAAAGCTGCTGATCCATCGCAGTTCCCCCGTTCATATCAGTCAACAGCAACTGCTTTTAACAATAATTTCATCATAGCACGAACACTGATAAAATAAAGCGCGATTTTATGATTACTGGCCAGCCGCATGGCCGCGGCCGGCTGCAGTGTATATAATGTTTGTGTTACACTGCCGGTTCCAGATCTGCTCTGGATCAGTAGCAAAGCGTATATATGTAAAACTGCCAGGTTACCTTCAGCGTATATAAGCGTATATAATTAAGGTATAATACACAGGCAAAATGGTTCAATGAGCGGTAAGGTGAAAGCGCAAGAGCAAGAGGTAATGCATTTATGAAACATATTTTTGAAATAATCATGCTGGTTTGTTTTGGCCTGGCCTGGCCGATTTCCATCGTCAAATCTTATCGTTCCCGCAGCACCCGCGGCCGCAGCCTGTTTTTCCTGATTGTGCTGCAGCTGGGCTACTTGTCCGGTATCTTGCATAAATACTTCAATTCACGCGACCTGGTCATGATCTGCTACATCATCAATCTGACAATGGTCAGCATCGATGTCGGGCTGTTCTTTCGCAATCGTCGGATCGAAAAACGCGAAGAGGCCAGGCTCAGGCAGTCAGCTGATGTGCAGAAACAGCCGGCCGGTACGCCCAGATAGCCAGCTGCCAGGGCGAACCATCACTACCATGCGCAACGTGACTCCCGAACTATACGCCTGGTTTCTGATCGAACCGGCGAGTGGCCCGTCCGATCAGAAACCAGGCGTGTCAAGCAGGGAAGAGGCCGCTTTATCGGATAATCTGACCTGTCAATATCTGTTATACTGCTGACAAGGAGGGTTCATCACCATGGGCAAGACAGTCTTTGTTACGATCACCGGTATGGATCACTACTATGGCATCACACCATACAAAATTGGCCGGGTGATCCGGCTGCGCAAAGATCCCGCTAATGACCACGATAGCGAGGCTATTCGCGCCGAGCTGCCTTTCATCGGCACAATCGGCTATGTTGCGAACAGCACCTTTACCGTTGCCCGGGGCACATCCAGTGCCGGCCGGATTTATGACTGTTTTGATACGGATGTTTTTGCCCAGATTCTCTTCATTGTTGGCAAGAGCGTGATCTGCGTGCTGGGTCTCGACGATGAAAATGATCCGCCCGAGTGCAGCAACAGCCGTTTCTTCGCCAGACGTTTCAAGGATGGGGTTACCCAGTCGGGGAATGGCAGCTTTGAAGACCTGGCCAAGGATGCTGATGACTGTGAGGTGCTGCATATCCAGCCGCCCCGAGATTTCAGGGTATAAACGTTATTGCGCAAGGCGGCTCCGGTCACGCGACCGGACTGACAGCCAGAGGTGGCTGATGGCCAGCAGCGGATGATAAAGCAACATACGCGGGCCCGCATAGCGCATGACCGCGCGAATCTGCTGACGCCTCTGGGGATTATAGCAATGCACCGGGCACTGGCTGCAAAATGGCTTGGCCGGACCAAACCGGCATCGTTCGACTCTGGTCCTGGCATACTCAGCCAGCGCCTGGCATTCGGCGCAAAGCGCTGGCGTGGATTTGGCCAGGTGACGCTGATGCCGGCAATAAAGCGTGATCATCTGCGTCACAACCTGCTGTTCAAACTGAATTTTCTTTAACTGGCTGCGCATCGGTATTTTGCCGGTCCCCTTCATACATGGCATACTGTTCGGCAATCATGGCCCGCATCCGGCGGACAACCTCAGACGGCCCGATGATCTGGGCATTGACCCCAAATTGAAAAATCCAGGACAGGAAGGTCTGGCTGACATTGACCGGCAAATCAGCCAGGAAATGCTGGTTGTCAGCCTTGCGCACGATAATATCGTTGCCGAAACGGTCAATCACCACGCCGATCAGGTCATTGGCAAAACGGACTGTCACCATCTCATCGTCGCCGACAAACATCGAGAATGTTCGCTTGACATACTGAACCAGATTCAGGTCCTCGGCCATGGGGATGCGGCTGACCTCCACTGTCTTGATCCCCGATATCTTATCAACCCGGAAATGAACCAGGCCGCGTTCCGGATTGTGGGCAATCAGGTAGTAATTGTCACCATCCCAGTGCAGGGCGTAAGGGCTGATCGTATATATATGCCCATTGCGGCGATAACGCATTTTCTTGCTCAGGGTATACTCATAATATTTAAAGGATACCTGGCGGTCCGCGGCAATGGCTTCATAGAGCTGATCTATCGAATAATAGATCGATTCATTGGGCGCCTTGACCCGGCCCGTCACAAATATCTGGCGCTTGAGGCGGCCGGCCTCATGGATACTGACCAGTCCCTCCAGCTTGGCGAGGAGCTGCAGGCTTTTTCTGGCTGTAATAAAGCGGGATGACTGGACGGCATCCATCAGCAGCTTCAGCTCCGGCAGCTCGAAAATGCGATTGGCTACAAAATAGCCGAAATGACTGCCTTTGGTGAGAATGATCTCCAGGCCGAACTGGCGCAGCGTTTCGATGTCGCTGTAGAGAGACTTGCGCTCAAAGACGATGCCCAGCTGGTTGAGGCGGTTGCCCAGTTCAGCCAGGGTCATCGGATTCTGCTCATCGGTATTCTCCTGCAAGATCTTCATCACATGCAGCAGGCGCAGTTTCTGATTGGGATTTTTCGGCATGATCAAGCCTCCTGTCCGTATCCGGACGCCGTATCTGTATTTGTATTCGGATCCGTATCTATGACCATATCCAGATCTGTTTCGGATCCGTAACCGTGCCTGTGCCCGTATATGTTTATCCTTATTATAGGACAATGATCCCGAAAAGCAAGAGAATTTGTAAATTCGTCGTGCAATTATTTGACATAGTCTTATCGATCATGATAAATAATACCTAAAAATAATATTCAATTTCTGCAGTTTCCCGCTCGCATTGTTACCGGATCAGGACTATACTATATGAGTTAGCTACACAAGCATGGCTGCGAAACGGAATGAATTGTCAATCAATAAAAGGAACGCGGTGACAGGGCCTGCATAGCCAGAAGCTGAAAAGCTCAGCGCTGAGTTGTTAGCCACATGGCCAGGTTGTGAAAGCAAGCAGCATTGGGTCGTGAAGAACAGCAAGGCAGTCAAAGTATACAAGGTAGCAGTACAAGGTAGCAGTAAAATATGAAAGGTGATGATAGAGATGAAAAACAATCATTCACTGCATCTGATTTCCCGGAAATGGTTCTGGATCGCCGGCCTGGTTATCCTGGCCGTGAGCATGACCCTGACTGGCTGCAGCCAGGCCGGGGCAGTGGTTCAATTTGAATCGGCCCTCTAAAGCCACAATGCCGCCGCGGCCAGGGAAATCTACAGCCAGGATATCCGCGGGAACTCCGATCTGGAGCAGCAGGCCAGCAGTGCGGTTTCAGCGGTCCTGGCCAATACATACAGCCAGTATCAGACCGGCCAGCTCAGTGATGACGAGGCGGCGAAATTTTACGCCGCCTGTACCGGGATCGAGGCATACCGTCTCCAGGCGACAGCGGCTTTTATCGACTTTAAAGACCTGCAGTCATCCAAAGAAGCTTTCAACACGGCATCCACGGCGATGCAGACCGGAGATTACCAGACGGCTATTGCAGCTTTTGGCAGCGTGATCCCGGTTGACCCGCAGTATACCAAAGCCCAGGCATTCCTGGCCGATTGCCAGGCCAAGTTCGTCGATGGATTTGTGGCGGACATCGAAGCCAAGGTCAGGGCCCAGATTGCAGCCGGCCAGCTGGCTGACGCCCAGACGACCGTGAATGATGCCCTGGCGGTATGCCCGGATTCGGCCGAGCTTCTGGCTCTCAGTCAAGGTGTCACCGATGAATTTATCCGTTATTATGGCGCCGAGATTGAACAGCTGATGGGCAAGGAAGAATATGCCAGGGCGCTGGCCGCAGTCAAGGAAGCACAGAACTACATCCAGAATGTCGACAAGGTCAAATCCTGGATCAGTCAGATCTATCAGGGTGCCGGCCGCCATTATAGCAGCCTGATGAAAAATGCTTCCAGCAGCAACGATCAGGCAACCCTTCAACAACTGGAAAATGCGCTGCAGGATTTGCCCGGACTTGAAAAATATATTCCGGACTGGAATCATTATTCGGACAAATTCGACTTCGGTGGCTACAGCCTGCCATCTGGATTCGACTTCTCCTGGTAAGTAAAGAGCGCGGGCCGGTCTGACCCTCCTGGCATTTATGTTAAGGGTTCGATCTCTGCTGCAATACCAAATTATGAACAGGCCGTCCTGAAAGCTGATTTCAAGACGGCCTTTCTTGTTTTTAGAATAGGTTGCCTAGTAAATGAGTTCCGGATTGTCAAAGGTAATCTGGGAACGGTCGCTGATGACCACCAGCACAATGGATGTAGAAAAATACGGCTCACTGATCATGGCCTTGTGGGTCAGTTCCACTTCGAAGCGATAAGCCTGGGAAAGGGCCAGAATACGCAGGTCGGCCTTGCCTGTCGTCAGATTGAGAATACCAGCCTCGTAATCACCATCGAGAAAATGAATCTGGTAGCCGTAGCGCCAGGCAAAATGTTCAATGATTTCCACAGAACTGCCGAAAAACTCACCGGTCTGCAAATCAATTGACGCATACGGGTAGGCCAGGGAATTCGTTGCCACATTCAGAACCGGGCCGGTGGTGTGTTTGGGCCACTCGCGCCGGACGTACTCGCCACGATCGACCGCCATTATCCGCGCATAAATATCCTGGTACTCCTCGCTGGTCCGGAAGTCGGCTGCAAATTCATTGAATTGCTGCAAGATATCCTGACGTTTATTGGTGACGAAGATGATATAGTCATCAAAGGCTACTGGTTCTTCCAGTATTTTGTAGCCTGGATGCATGCGGCAGAAATTTTTTGCATTGATAATATCCATGGCCAGGGCCTCGATCCGTCTGTATTTCAAGGCCAGGATCGCATCTGACGTGGTATCGTAGCGTTGCAGCTCGATGCCAGGAACATCTTCAAGAATGTAATCCGGACTCCAGGACATCAGAACCCCGATACGCCGGCCCGCCAGATTATGAACGTCCAGCGGTGTAACCGGTGCTGGCTGCTTGCCGGCGCAACCGGTCAGCGGATAGAACAGCAGCGTGAGCAACAGCATCAGGATGAGCAGGAACAGCCGGCCCTGTTGATATAAAGTGGCAGCGGGCGAACTGACCCGCTGATTGACTGTGCTGTACATAAGTACATCCTCCGTCAGGAAAAGAATCCTGCCGCTGCAGCGGTGGGAAGGTTGCAGACCGGGCTTGCCTCGCCGGAACGGATCTGATCCCGGAATCGATCCAGGACAGGTGATCCGGGGCAGATGGTCCAGGACAAGTTATACAGGCATCATGATTGATTATAGCTTCCATTTTATCATATGAATTAGTCCGATAAACAGTACATAAAACTGAAAAGCGTGAAATTGGACTTTAACTGAAACAGGTTTTATGATATAGTCGGCTCAGAACAAAAGTTCTGAGCCTGCGAACCCTGCTGACGCCAGGTTAATACCCTGCTGACGCCAGGTTAATACCCTGCGGATGCCTGCGAAACCCTGCTGACCGCACTTGTCCATTGGTGAAAGCGTCTGGAAAGAGAGGCCATTCATGCTTAAACCGGGTTTCTATGAGCAAGTCATTGACCTGGCCTTGCGGCATGCCCTGCAGGCCAGCCCCGATGCTGCGCACTTCGATTCGCAGATTGAGCGTATCGATGAGGCAGAGGCTGCCCAGATCCTGACCCAGTATCTGGCCGGCATTATCAAGGACAGCCTGCATCTGATTCGCGAGAAGCCTGACTGCCAATCAGCAGAATTGGAGCGGTGTGGGGAACAGATTGATCGGGCTGACCCCGGTTTGCAGCAGGATCAGGCCCTTGCGCCCGGTTTGCGGCGCCAGATTGACCTGGCCAATCAGCTGATCCGGACCATTTCGCGCGCGACTGGTGAACCATCGTATCAGGAGCGGCTGGTTGATCACCGGGCCGAGCAGCTGCTGGCCCTGCTTGACACTACCAATCGTACCCCCGATCAGCACAAACGCCGGACTTTGCCGCGACCCGCGACCTCATTGACCCTCAGCTCACTCTTTACCGGGACTGTCCATGAGCCCAGCCTGTTTGGCGAGCTCAAGCGGGAAATTGCGACGGCCGACCGGATCGACTGGCTGGTTTCATTTATCAGATGGAGCGGCCTCATTATACTCCTCGATGATCTGCGGGAATTCACCCGCAATGGCGGCCGTTTGCGGGTGATCACGACGGCCTATATGGGTGCCAGCGATGTCAAGGCGATTGATGTGCTCAGCCAGCTGCCCCATACCGAGATCCTGGTTTCTTACGATACCAGCCGGACCCGGCTGCATGCCAAGTCCTATATTTTCCATCGCCAGACCGGCTTCACGACGGCCTATGTTGGCTCATCCAATCTGTCCAATGCGGCCATCAGCGCGGGCCTTGAATGGAATGTCAAGGTCACGGCCCAGGATATGCCCGAGGTCTTGCGCAAAATCGAAGCGACCTTTGAGTCCTATTGCCAAAGCCGGGAATTTGAGCATTATACAAGCGCAGACCGGGAGCGGCTGGCCGACGCCATCCGCCGTGAGCGCAACAGGGATCCGGGTGCCGGCCTGGCTGCCGATATTCAATATTATTTCCAGATCACGCCTTATCCTTATCAGCAGGAGATTCTCGACCGCCTGACAGCCGAGCGTGATATCCGCGGCCATTTCCGCAATCTGGTTGTCGCGGCGACTGGTACCGGCAAGACGGTGATTGCCGCTTTTGACTATCAGCGCTTTTGCCGGGCTCATCCGGAGCAGGCCAATCGCCTGCTGTTCGTGGCCCATCGCGAAGAGATCCTGGTCCAGAGCCTGAATTGTTTCCGGGGTGTCCTGCGTGATCCGAACCTGGGTGAATTGTGGGTCGGCGAGCATCGGCCGGCCAGTCTCGACCATCTGTTTGTCTCGATCCAGACCTTCCATGCCCAGGGTCTGCAAGACCGGCTCCGGCCTGACTTTTATGACTATATTGTCGTCGATGAGTTCCATCGTGCTGCCACTCCGACCTACCAGCAGCTGCTCAGCGTGCTGCAGCCGCGGATTCTCCTGGGGCTGACCGCTACACCGGAACGCATGGACGAAAAGGACGTTCTCGACTATTTTGACCAGCGGATTGCCGCCGAGATCCGCCTGCCGGAGGCGATTGAGCGCAAGCTGCTCTGCCCGTTTGTGTATTTTGGCGTGACCGACGAGGTCGACCTGCGGCAGTTGCGCTGGACACAGGGCGGCTACGACCCGGTCGAGCTGTCCCGGATCCTGACCCTGGATCGGGCTGTGGCCGGGCGCCGGGCCGCCCTGATCATGGCCTCGCTGGAGCGCTACATCGCTGACCTGGCATCCATGAAGGCGCTCGCTTTCTGCGTCTCGGTCGAGCATGCCCGGTTCATGGCCGGGCAGTTCAAACGCTATCAGATTCCGGCGCTGGCCCTGACCGCCCTGTCCAGTCCTGCCAAGCGGGCCGACGCCCGGTCCAGCCTTGAGCGTGGCCAGATCCAGATCCTCTGCGTGGTGGATCTCTTCAATGAGGGCGTCGATATTCCGGCCATCAATACAGTTCTCTTCCTGCGACCAACGGAAAGCCTGACCGTCTTTCTCCAGCAGCTCGGGCGTGGCCTGCGCCTGGCTCCCGGCAAGGATTGTCTGACCGTTCTCGATTTTATTGGCCAGGCCCATCAGCGCTTCAGCTTCGAGGACCGCTTCCGGGCCTTGCTCACCCACACCCGTACCAGTATTGAGCATGAGGTCAGAAACGGCTTTATCCATGTCCCGACGGGCTGCTATATTCAGCTGGAACGAGTGGCCAGGGATTATGTGCTTGAGAATATCCGCCAGTCAATCCAGGCCCGGGATGGTCTGCGCTCCCGGTTGCGCACCTTTGCAGCCGATACCGGGCAAGCCCTGACACTGATAAACTTTGTCCGCTATTACCATCTCGACCCGCGGTCGTTATACAATAGAAAGATGAGCTTTGCCCGCCTGGCCGTGCAGGCCCAGGCCCGCCCGGACTTCACATCCGGCCTCGAATCAACATTGGCCCGGCAGAATAGCTGGCTCAAGCTGTGCAGTATCGATTCGCGGCGCTGGATCACCTTCCTGCAGCGCGTGCTGCCGCATGCATCGACGCTGGATTTTTCCCGGCTCACCGCCGCGGAGATCCGCATGCTGCGGATGTTTATCTACACCATATTGCCAGACCGGGGACAGCCGGCCCCGCTTGAATTCGCGTCGCTGGCGTCCGTCCTGATGGAGCCAGTTCCAGTGGAATCAGTACCTGCTGAACCGGTTCCAGCAGAACCGGTTCCAGTAGAGCCAGTTCCATTGGAGCTTGTTCCGGCGAGTACGCCCCTGGCACTTCAGGCCGGCCAGATTGACTGGCTGCGCCGGCTGCAGCAGGATCCGGTTGTCCTCGACGAATTGCTGCAGCTGCTGGCCATCCGCTTCGAGCAGATCGACCTGGTTGATGAGCCGGTCGACGTCGGCTTTGATTGTCCGCTTGACCTGCATTGTACTTACACCCGCGACCAGATCCTGGTGGCCCTCGATATGCTTCAGCCGTCTACAGTCCGGGAAGGGGTGCGCTATCTGGCCGACAAACAGATTGATGTCTTTTTCGTTACCCTGAATAAGTCGGACAAGGATTATTCACCCTCCACGATGTATCTGGATTATGCGGTCAATGACCGGGTATTCCACTGGCAAAGCCAGAGCAGCACCTCGGCCGAGTCACCGACCGGACAGCGCTACATCCATCACCGGGCCCGCGGCAGCAAGGTCCTGCTTTTCGTCCGCGACTGCAAGAAAGGCCCCCACGGAGCCGTTCCCTATACGTTCCTGGGACTGGCTGACTACATCAGCCATGAGGGCAGCCGGCCGATGAGCCTGCTCTGGCAGCTCCAGCGGCCGATCCCGGCCAAATTCCTGCCAGCCGCCCAGGTGATCCCGGCCTGACGGACAAACAATCAATCAATGGGACAACAGACTGACAATAAGAGAATGGCAAGATGATGACTTGAGAAATGGCAAGATCATCAGCGTGAATGGGAGAGGTTGGTTATGCGCGTTCTTCACACATCGGACTGGCATCTGGGCCGTCGCCTGTACGGGCGCAATCGCTACGACGAATTTGCCGATTTTCTTTCCTGGCTGCTCGACCTGGTCAACGAACAGGCTATTGACGTCCTGCTGGTGGCCGGCGATGTCTTTGACACCAGTACGCCCAGCCATCGGGCCCAGGAGCTCTACTATGACTTTCTGGCCCGCCTGACCCGCTCGCGCTGCCGGCATGTCGTGATTGTTGCCGGCAATCATGACTCCCCATCTTTCCTCGATGCGCCGCGCGCCCTGCTGCAGTCTTTTCGCATTCATGTCATCGGCACCCCGCTGTCTCCCGCTGCCGATGAGTGCCTGGTCCTGACCGGACCCGATGACCGGCCGCAAGCCATCGTCTGCGCGGTTCCCTATCTGCGGGACAAGGATATCCGCACGGTGGAAGAGGGCGAAACATTGGCTGACAAGGAACGCAAGCTGATCACCGGCTTGCGGGATCACTACGCGGCGGTCTGCGCCGCTGCCGAGCAGCAGCGCCAGGCGACTGGCCTGGCCGCGGAGCTGCCGCTCATTGCTACCGGCCATCTCTTTACAGCCGGCGGCCAGACGATCGAGGATGATGGCGTCCGTGAACTGTACGTCGGTACCCTGGCCCATATCCAGCCTGATGCATTCCCGGACAATATTGATTACCTGGCGCTCGGTCATCTGCACGTGCCCCAGCGCGTTGGCGGCCAGGACCGTCTGCGCTACAGCGGTTCACCCCTGCCCATGGGCTATGGTGAATTGGCCAGCCCCAAGCAAGTCAACATCATTGATTTTGCCGGTCGCCGGCCACAGATTCGCGAGGTCACCGTTCCCTGTTTTCAGGAGCTGGCGCGTATCAGTGGCTCACTCACCGATATAATCGACCAGCTTGATGAGCTGGTTGCCACCCGGAGCACCGCCTGGGTAGAAATTGAATACACCGGTGAGGCGAACATTCCCAATTTGCGTGATGCCATCATGGAGCATGTGACCGGTTCACAGCTGGAGATCCGCCGTGTCAAGAACCGGCGGCTGACCCGCCAGATTCTCAGCCGGATTAACGAGGCCGAAGAGCTCGACGACCTGGACGTCCAGACCATCTTCAGCCGCTGCCTGGACAGCAATCAGATCCCGCCGGAGACCCGCGATGAGCTCTCGCTGCTCTACCATGAAATCCTGCAGGCCATTTATACCGCCGATCCGAATGCCCTGTAGCAAGTCGCAATCATAGCCCGGAAGAACAGTCCGGCCGTGCAACCGGCCAGGGAAGGTGGCATCAGCGATGAAAATCCGTGAAATACGCTTCAAGAATCTCAACTCCCTTTATGGTGAATGGCGGATTGACCTGGCCCGCCCGGAATACCAGGCTGATGGTATTTTTGCGATTACCGGCCCGACCGGGGCCGGCAAGTCGACGATACTCGACGCCATTTGCCTGGCCCTTTATGGCACGACACCGCGCCTTGGCCGGATTACCAAGAGCGGCAACGAGATCATGTCCCGCCAGACCGGCGATTGTCTGGCGGAAGTCGTCTTCGAGTCCCAGGCAGGCGTCTTCCGCTGTACCTGGAGCCAGCACCGGGCCCGGCGCCGGGCCGATGGCAACCTGGCCGAAGCCAATCACGAAATTGCCGACGCCATCAGCGGCAAGATTCTTGAGTCAAAGAAGACCGCCGTGCTGGCCATGATCGAGGAGAAAACCGGCATGGATATCGAGCGATTCAGCCGTTCCATCATGCTGTCGCAGGGCCGGTTCGCCGCCTTTCTGCAGGCTTCGCCGGATGAACGGGCGCCGATTCTCGAACAGATCACCGGTACCGAGATCTACAGCGAGATTTCCCGCCGCGTCCACGAACGTCAGCGCGATGAACGCAATGCCCTGAATAATCTTGAGGCTGAAGCCAAAGGGGTGACCATCCTGGATGAGGCTGCCGAGACCGCCTTGCGTGAACAGCTGACCGGCCGGCAAGCGGCGGAACAGGCCGCGCGCGGCCATAATCAGGGCCTGCTGGCAGCTATTGCCTGGCGCCAGGAAATCACGCAGCTCCAGCAGGAACTGGCCGGACTGGCCGCCAGACAGTCCCGGCTCAATGAAGACCTCGAGCGTTTCCAGCCGGCACGCCAGCGCCTGGCGGTGGCCCGGCGGGCTGCCGACCTGGACGGCGCTTATGCTGCCCTGGCAACCCTGCGCGGGCAGCAGGAGCAGGACAGCAGCGCCATTGAACAACTCAATGCGCAATGGCCGGTCGCCGGCGCGGCTCTGGCGGCGCGGACCGCTGAGCTGGCAAAGGTCCAGGAGCAGCTGGAGACAGCCCGGCAGACCCAGCAGATTCAGCTGCCGATCGTGAATGAGGCCCGCAATCTCGACCGGCAGATTGCGGAGAAGCGGCAAGCCATGGCCGAAAGCACACAGAAATTGAGCCAGCTGCAAGCCCAGCTGGTCCGTCATCAGGCCGAACAGCATCAGCAGGATGCCGCACGCCGGCAGTCGCTGGCCGAGCTTGAAAAACTGGCCGCATATTTTACCGGCCAAGCGGCCGACGGCATACTGGTCGACCAGATGACCGGCATCACGGCCCACCTGAGCCAGTTGCTGGGGCTGGCCAATGACATTGGCCGCAAAACGAAAGCGGCCGAGACTGCGCAGATCAGAAAGCAAGACCTGGAAAAAGCCCTTGACCAGGCCCGGCTGGCTCATGAACAGCAGGAAGCGGGCTTTCAGGCTATACAAGCCCGGATCACCATGGACAGGAAGGCCCTGGCTGACCATCTGAACGGCCGTCTCCTGCGGGAATATCGCCAGGATCTGGAAAGCCTGCGGCGCGAACAGCTCCTGCAGCAGAAGATCGTCAGGCTGGAGTCCGAACGCAAGGCGTTATCGGACGGTCAGCCCTGCCCTTTATGCGGATCACTGACCCATCCGTATGCCCAGGGCAATATTCCGGAACTTGATGAAACCGCGCAACGGATTTTGCGCCTGAATGCTTTCATTGAACAGGCCGAACAGCTGGACGAACAGGCTCGCGAGACCGAAAAGCAGACGGAAAACGCCCGCCGGCGCCTGGAAGACGTGGTTCGTCAGCTTGATCTGGCCGGGCAGAACCTGGCCTTTGCCGATGCCGAAAGGAACCGCCTGGCGACCGAGACCGATGAATTGCGCCAGCAATACAGCACACGCAAGCAGGAAATCCTGGCTGAACTGCAGCCGCTGGGCATCCGCGAAATCCCGGCTAACAATATCCGGGATATCGACACACAACTGAAAGAACGCAAGCAGCGCTGGGAAGCGCAGCAGGCCAGCCAGCGCCAGCAGGAAAAAATCTGCCAGGACTGTGAGTTTGCCTTGCACAGCCTGGAAACACGGATAGCGATCAACGCCGAAAGCAGCCGGGCCGAGCAGGCGGTCCAGGCCTGGCTGGAACAGGAACGGCTGGAGCTGGGGAATCAGCGCCGGACCCTGTTCGGCGAACAAGATCCACAGACCTTTGAGCAGCAGCTGAGCAAGGCGATCAGCACGGCACAAGCCGTCGAACAGCAGGCCCGCCAGGCTTATGATGCGAGCCAGAATCAGCTGCAACAGCTCAAGGCCCGGCGTGAACAATTACAGGCTGCCCTGGATCAGCGCATGCCGCTTCTCGCTGCCCGGGAGCATGACTTTACCCTGAGTCTGGAGCAGGCCGGATTTGCCGATGAGGCAGCTTTCCTGGCCGGACGGCTCCCGGCAGCCGAACGTAAACAGCTGTCTGATCAGGCCGGCGAGCTGGATACAGCCCAGATTGAACTGTCCAGCCAGCTGCAGGAGCGGTCAAGCCGCCTGGCCCAGGTTGAAGCCCGCCAGCTGACCGCGCTGCCACTGGCTCAGCTAAAAGAAGATGCCGTCCGGCTGGAGCAGCAGCTGCAGCAGCTGGCCCGTGAGATTGGCGCCCTGGAGCGCCAGCTGGCTGATAATGCCCGGGCCCGGGCTGACTGGCGGCTCAAGCTGCAGCGGATTGAAGAACAAAAGGCCACCTGGCAACGCTGGAGCAGCCTGAATGAACTGATTGGTTCATCCGATGGCAAGAAGTACCGCAATTATGCCCAGGGTATCACCTTTGAAATCCTTGTGGCCCAGGCCAATCGCCAGCTCGAGAAGATGAGTGACCGGTATCTGCTGATCCGCGACACCGTCACACCGCTTGAACTCAATGTTGCTGACAATTACCAGGCTGGCGAAATCCGCTCAACCAAGAATCTGTCCGGCGGTGAGAGTTTTATCGTCAGCCTGGCCCTGGCCCTTGGCCTGTCCAAAATGGCCAGTCGCAAGGTCCGCGTCGATTCGCTGTTCCTCGACGAAGGCTTTGGCACGCTTGACGAGGAGACACTGGAAACCGCGCTTGATACCTTGTCCGGCCTGCAGCAGGACGGCAAGCTGATCGGCGTTATCTCGCATGTCTCGGCCCTGAAAGACCGTATCCGTACCCAGATCAATGTCAGCCCGCAATCCGCTGGTCGCAGTGTCATTACCGGCCCCGGTGTCAGTTGCATCGCCCGGCCCGGCCAATGACTGCCCGCCCGGCCAGCAGCCTGAAGATGAAAGCCTGTCACCATGCGCATCTGCCCTAATTATCGTGTGATGCCGCCTGGCGCGGCCACGACCCTGAAGGAGGCAAACCCCATGAATCTCAATCTGTCGGAAATTGTTTTTATTCTG
>CAYVHB010000014.1:72656-83470 GCA_964450865.1 uncultured Oscillospiraceae bacterium
CCTGAAGGAGGCAAACCCCATGAATCTCAATCTGTCGGAAATTGTTTTTATTCTGGACCGCAGCGGTTCGATGAGTGGCCTCGAGAGTGACACCATCGGCGGATACAACGGCTTCCTGGCCCGCCAGAAAGCTGAGCCGGGCGAGGCCCGGATTACCACGATCCTGTTTGATGATCAGTACGAGGTGCTCCATGACGCGATAGATATCAAGTCCGTACAGTCCATCACCGAACGGGAATATTTCACCCGCGGCTCGACGGCCCTGCTGGATGCCGTCGGCAAAACGATCAACAGCGTTGGCCGGCGCTTGCGCGACACCCCGGAAGACCAGCGGCCAGGCAAGGTTATCTTTGTAATCACGACGGATGGCCTGGAAAATGCCAGCCGCGAGTTCAATTATCAGAAAATCAGGGAGATGATCACCCATCAGCGTGATAAATACAGCTGGGAATTCATATTCCTTGGCGCCAATATTGACGCCGAGGGTGTAGCCGGCCAGATTGGTATCGCCCGGGACCGTGCTGCCAATTACAGCGCCAGTCCGGTCGGTACCGGCGCCATGTATGCCAGCATGGCCGATAATGTCAGCCAGCTGCGCCGCCATAAGGCCATGGCTCCTGACTGGAAAGACCGCCTCAGTCCTGAACAGGATCGACAAGCTCAGCAGAGCCGGCCGGACCAGCCCGACAAGCCGGATAAAAAGAAACGCAAGCATCAGCCTTGATTGAAGCATCAGCCTTGATTGAAGCGGCCTGGTAGCCTGAGGATTTCTGGCTGCCAGCAGCGTGCCGGCTGCCCCGGACCGGGGGAGTGGCTGCTTCAGCCCGCCTCACTGGCTATTTCCGCCAGCAGCTGCAGGACTTTAGCCAGCAATTGCGGCGGGCTGTTTTGCTGCAGCCGTTCCCGGACCTGTCTATACCAGATGGTATCCGGCTGGAGCAGCCGGGCTGATTTTTTAAAAAGCGCCGTCGCCGCAGCGCTCTGTTCCTGTTGCAGGTAGATCAGCAGGGCAGTAATGACCGCTTCACGAAAAAGATTTAACATTTCAAGGCGAAAAGGGTAAAGCCAGATCCATTCGCGGTCGGTTAAAAGCTCGTCCTGATAAGCTGCTATGGCCTTTAGCAGGCTGGCCAGGTCTGATCGGCCGGCGTTGTCCCGCAGTATACGGACGTCCCAGACCATGTCAGGCGCTACGGACAGCCGATATGAGCCCTTATCGACTTCCACCGCGATGTTCAGGTCATATTCCCGCAAGGTTTTTTTCAGCCGATAGATCGTGGAGTATAGATTTTGTTCGGCGTGTTTGCCATCGGCATCGGGCCACAGGAGATCCATCAGCTGCCATTTGGAAATGGCTGTGCGGTTCAATAAAAGACAGGCCAGCAATTCCTCGACCCGGCTGGTTGGCCAGCGGACCGGCTGGCCACTGGCATCGCTGACCAGCCATTTGCCCAGCATGCCAATAATGGCCAGCTGTTTGTCTGCCTGGGCCGAAGTGTCAGGTGGCTGGTATGAGGCACTCACACTGTGCAGCCGGCTGACGGTTTTTTCCAGACGATCCATTTCAACCGGTTTGAGCAGGTAATCCAGGGCGCAGACCTCAAAAGCCTGCAGCGCATAGGTATTGTAAGCTGTCACAAAGACGATCTGAATCCCGGGGTGAATATCCTCCAGTCCGGAAGCCAGTTCAATCCCGTTGATGCCGGGCATTTCAATGTCGAGAAAGACCGCATCCGGTTTCAAGTCGGCAATCCTGGCCAGCGCCTCCGCCGGTTTCTGGCATTGCGCCAGGATTTTGACTTGGGGAAAGGCGGATAAGAGGTGGGCCAGCAGATCGAGAGCCGGGCGCTCATCGTCAACAAGAATAACACTGGGCATAATTTGTACAATCTCCTGCCTGTCATACTGAACATATCTTTTCAGCAAACGCTGGTTTCTTCCGGTCCTTTTGCTTCTTGCCTGAGCCTTAAACCCAAAATTGGACAGTTGTGCCGCTATCCGGCGTGCTCTGGACTGTCAGGCCACTGCTGCCGGCCTGCAGCAGGCGACGCTGGACCTGGATCAGGGCGGGGATCGCCAGCCCCTCCGCCATGAAAACCGGCCGGTGGCCTGATTGGCCGGGGGTCAGCAGTGCGTTCTGGAGAGCTGCCAGCTGATCGGCTGTCATCCCGATCCCGTCGTCCCTGACTGTGACGTGCACAGCCTGGGCCAGCTGGCGGATTGTGATCCAGAGCGTACCACCGTCAGGCTTGCGGATCAGTCCGTGCTCGATGGCGTTCTCCACCAGGGGCTGAATCGAATAAGCCGGGATTTGCCGTTGCAACAGTTCTTCAGGCACATCCAGGCAGATGTGCAGGCGAGCTGCCAGGCGGGCTTGTTCCAGGTCGAGAAAGGCCCGGATCAGCTCAAGTTCGCGGGCCAGCCTGATCTTCTGGTCAGTCCAGTCAAAATCAAACCGGCCGCGCAGACAGGTACTGAGGCTGCCGAGCAAAGCATTGGCACGGGCCACATCCTGGCAACAAAAGTCAATGATCGTGCCCAGGGCCTGATCCTGGAATAGCGGATTGATATGTGAGCGCAGCAAGGCGTTTTCGGCCGCGGCCGTTTCTTGTTCCCGGCAGGCTAGCTCGTACAGGGCCTGCAGATTTTTCGTATAGGTATCATAGAACCGGATGCCCAGCATGAAAATCATTGCCATTGCCAGTGCCAGGCCACTGATCTGGCTGATCAGCATATCCTGGACCAGGCCGAATGAGAAACTGACGATATCAACAGACAGCGTGATCAGACAAGCCGTGGCAAAAAGCGCAACAGCTTGCTGACTGGTCGGCTGGCCTGGTACCGGCCGGCGGAAAAACCGAACGAGATTGCGCCCAAAAGACAGCCCATAAAAACAACTGCCAACAATCGCCAGGCCAGCCGTCAGGAAGAAATGGTATAGCTGTGGCAAAACCAGGAACAGTCCGCCGCCAGCCCCCAGAAAAATACGCAGGAAAATCTGGTCCCGGCGGGTAAAACATTCATGGTCAATCTGGTGGATCAGGAAAATCGCGCTGACGTTTGTCCCGACAATGCCGATATTCAAGAGCAGCCTCGATGTCTCATAGGGGAGATCTGGCCACAGCAACAGGATGGTTCGTTCGCTCATCAGCCCATATACCAGGGCAAGAAACCAGCATAAGAGCGTAAAGCTGTAATGAGTGCGCGTAATCTGGCCAATCCGTCGCGTGACAAGCTGGATAAACAGGTAAACCAGGCCCATCGTGAGCAAAACAATCTGCGTAAACAGTTCCAGCTGAATTTGCTTGAGGTTGCTGCGGACCAGCGCCTGTTCACGGCCCAGAAAAATCGGGCCGGCAATGCCGGACTGCAGATAGGCATCTGATGCAGCCTGTACGACAATTTCCAGATCGGGGCTGCTGGTCTCGAAAAATGTCATCTGTGAAATATTGCCGGCCTGAAACACATCGGACCGGGCTGCCGGTACGCCATCCTGCAAGAGAAGCTGGCCGTTGACATAAATCGCGCTGGCGTTGCGGATCAAGGTCTTGCGGATACCGAACGTCTCATGCAGGGGCAAGCCGCTGACAATCAGACGATAGGTCGCATAGCCGATCGGTGATTCCCGCTTCAGATCGCGCGCCAGGGGCCAGGGGCCAGGTACGAGGACGAGGCTGCTGCTGACAGGACCTGGATAAGCGTCGACCCGGTCGCCCTGGCTGGCTGCGCCAGTCGCCGTTGATTCCAGAAAATCGGCAGGTGTCAGCAATTGCTGCCAATAGACTTCCCACTGGCCCTTCAGGGCGACGACATTTTGCCCGGGTAAATTAAAATCCCGGCCCTGCAGATCCAGCCGCCCATTGATTGCCTGCAGAGCCGTTGCTTGTTGCTGTTCGCTGACCCGGCGGACCAGGAAAAAGGTCACAAATAAGATTGCCAGCATGATAATCAACAGCATTTGCCGGGATATGAACGTGCGGCCTGGCTTTTTCATGTCTGGCGCTCTTTCTCCAGCCCGGCGAAGGTTTGCGGGGCCGGTACAGCGTTGGCGTGATAGGTCTGGTGGGGGCCGCCCGGCTGGGAGTTTACAGCGTTGGCGTGATGGATCTGGTGGGGGATTGACGTTGATCTTGAAGAATTTGCCGGTACGGTAAAAGACAGGCTGCTGCCCTGACCGGGCTGGCTGCTGATTTGCAGCCCCTGGCCAAAGGCGTTTACCAGGCGTTTGTTGACGTTCTGCAGCCCGACTCCCCGGCGCTGCTGATTTTCAGAAGAATGGGGCATTTCCCCCGGTCTGTGTCCGGCCCTGACACCTGAATCCATCTGGTCTGCGAACAGATCGGGGACTGGACAACCGACTTTAGCCCAGGCTTGTCCGTCTGTACCCCGGTTTTTCCTGATCCGGCTTACCACACCCGGCCCAGACTTGAGCGGTGGCGCCTGGCTGTGCGCTATCGCCGGTTCAGCCAGCAAACGGGCCACCTGTTCCTCTGTCAGGCCGATCCCATTATCGGCGACGATGATCAGAACATCCTCATTGACCTGGCGGGCACTGATCCAGACAGTCCCACCCTCTTCACCGGGCATCAGGCCGTGACGGATGGCATTTTCGACCAGTGGCTGAATGCTGGCTGCCGGCAGCAAGGTGGCCAGGAGTTCGGCCGGCACATCGATAACCGTATTCAGACGTTCGCCAAAGCGGGCTTTTTCGATTTTCAGATAAGCATCAATCAGTGATAGTTCCCGGGCTAACGGAATCAGCTGATTGAACCGGTCAGTCGCATAATTATTCTGCAGATAGGTACGCAGGTTAACCAGCAGTTCGGTCGCCTTCTGACCATCCGTATAGCAGTACGACTTGATTGTATTGAGCGTGTTAAACAGAAAATGCGGATTGATCTGGGCTCGCAAGAAGGCATTTTCAACGTTCTTGCTCTCCTTTGCCTGCAGGATGAGCCGATAGGAAGAACGCAGCTGGCGGACTTTGGCTGAATGAAACTGAATGCCCAGCAGAATGATCAGGGCCAGCCCCAGGGCTGCACTGCTCAGGCCACCCAGCAGGCGGTAGCTGATCACTCCATAGGAATAGAGTGTCATGTCCAGGTTATAGATGATCAGGGCTATCAGGATATAAATCAGGATTGCATGATGGACAGGCTCCAGCCCGCCATGCTGACCGTGCCAGTAACGACGCAGATTGCGCAACAACAAATAAGGATTGTAAAGACTGGCCAGGACAACCAGGATCGCCATGATGAGAAAGTGCATGGTCTGGGGTAAAATCAGAAACAGACCCAGGCAAAGACCCAGGGCGCTGAGCTGCCAGGTCAGGTGACGACGGGGCAGGAAAGCAGGATCGGAGCGATGCAGGAAGACAGCCATGCTTGCGGTACAGACCACAATCGAAAGGTATAAGAGATGCATGACAAACCGGTAGGTCGCAGCTGGCCAAAGCAGCAGGAAAGTTCGCTCGCCCATCAGTGAACTGATAAAAGCCAGGCAAAAGCAGAAAATGGCAAAGCTGACGTTCATCTTTTCGTCGAGGCGCAGGCGATGGGTGACCAGGAACAGGAAAATATACACGAGGCCAATCGTAACCAGGATCGTCTGGCTGGTCAGTTCGCGGATGAACCGGGAATTGTTCAGCTGCAGGATGTCCTGCTCGGTGCCGAAAAAAATCGGCTCGGCTATGCCCGCTTGCAGCGAAGTATCGGAGGCGACCTGCACGAGGATTTCCAGTTGTGGCTCAGTCAGTTTCAAAAAACTGATCTGCGGCGAATTTCCTGTCTGCTCCAGGTTGATTCTGGCAACCGGCTGGCCGTCTTTGAGCAGGAGCCGGCCATTGGCATAAATGGCACTGGCCCGGCGGATGTTGGTTTTCTTGAAACCGAAGACCCCGCCTGGCGTCAGTCCTGTGATCTGCAAACGGTAAGTCGCATACGTCGGCTGATTACCAGCTGTCAGCAGGGCTTGCCAGCTCCAGCGCGCTGGTACTGGCTGATAACCGTCCAGTCGGGGGCTTATAGCGGGAGCGGACGGGACGGCAGCCTGGCTGCCGGCGACAAAATCGGCCGGCGTCAGCAGTTGCTGCTGGTAGATTTCCCACTGGCCACTAAGTCCGATCACACCCCGGCTGGCAAAATCCCAGCCTGCGAGATCCAGCACACCGTTTTCAGCCTGGGGCCAGGCCTGGCGCCGGGTTGAATATGTCCACTGGATCAGGGCACTCAGGACAATCAGGCTGCCTGTCAGGCAAATCAGCAAAATGTCCGGCCGTTGAAACAGGCGGCGAAACCAGAAAATTCGATTCATCACAGGGTATTCAGCATGTTGCCATGATATTGGGAACGACGACAATGTCGCATGCCCCGCCAGTCAGGCAGACCGGGCCGCCGTCAGTCAGCAGATAGGTCTCCTCGACCCCGACCATGCCGACGCCTTCAATGCCGCACTTGGGCTCGATCGCGATGACCATGTTGGCTGCGAGCGGCTGGGTCCAGCCATTGGCGATGACCGGGATCTCATCGATATGCAAGCCGACGCCATGACCGAGGAATTTGACTCCCTCTGCGCCAAATCCCATGAAATGGCGCTGCAGAACCGGCGGCAGGTCCTGCATGATCGCCTGGTAGATCGCTGCCGGGATCGCGCCAACAGTCAGCCGGCTGACGATCCGGTCGAGGATATCCTTGCAGGCCCGGTGGACGGCCAGCACCTCAGGCGCTGGCGCCTGGCCAAATGAATAGACCTGGGTTTTGTCACTGTGATAGCCGTGGACTCCGTACCCGACATCAACGAATACCAGATCACCCTGGTGCAGGTAATTATGCCGGTCGCCGATCAGCGGCACGGCCGGGCTCATGCCGCGCATCCCGCCCGGGCCGTCGAAGCTGTTCGGGTAAATGGAATTGATTCCGAACGTGACCTGACCGACAATCATTTCAGTCTGAAACATGGAAAACCGGGAAACACCGTGATAACCGTGGTGGATCATCGCCCGGTACAGATCAGCGATCAGGTCCGCCTCGCTCATGCCTTCCCGCAGCAAGTCCGGCACAATCGTCTGCACCAGCTCGGCATGCTTGCGACCGGACTCGGCAATCAGCGCCCGTTCATAGGCGCTTTTTATGGATCGCAAATTGGCAATAACACGGTCCAGCGGCATAATGGCTTCGATGGTAAAATACTTTTTCAACCGCTCGATGGTGGCAAAAGGTACCACCTCGGTCTCCAGCCAGACCGTTCCCAGATTGGCCGGCATGTGTGCGAGCATGTCCCGGTAAGTTGCGATCTTGATGATTGGCTCCAGCGGAGACTCCAGGCGGGCCCGCTCGTAGCTTTTGCGGACGAAGTGGATGTGCGAGCCATCCTTGAGCAGGACGAGCAGACCGTCCTGCATGGTGCCGGTGAAGTAGTACTGGTTCAGCCGGCTGATGACGATGGCGGTATCAAAGGCCTGGCCCGTGGTGGTCAGCCGGCTGAACAGGGCCGTGATACGTGACTCGAATTCCTGGCAGGTTGGATTTTCAAACATGGCAAACTCCTTCACGGCAACTTTGAGCAACAGTATACCACAACTTTTCCTCACAATTGTTCACACGGTCATCATCTCGTACGTAACCCAGGTCATGTTGAACAAGCCGGCTGCCGGGTTATGCTTATATCAGTCAGAATTTAAAAATGAATCGAAATGAGGACTGGAAAATGAATAAAAATGGTAATTATAAAACGTCTGCTCATCAGCCTGCTTCACGCCGGAAAACGCCGCTTGTGAGGACACTGGCCCTGCGCCCGGCCTCGGCCAGGCTCGACTGGCGGCTCGTATTGCTGGCAGCCGTCCTGCTCGTCCTGCTGGTCAGTCAGACCGCCTGTGGCAGTTCGGCCAGCGCCACCACCCCCGCACCGACAACAGCCAGTCAGACTGCTGGCAGTTCCAGCTCATCCGCCTCTGAAGCAGCCACCAGCAGTTCCGGAACAACTGCCGCAGTGAGCAGCACAACGGCGGCGGCTGCCGGTGAACGGGCCTTTACCATCGATGAGCTGGCAAAATATGACGGCAAGAATGGTAATCCTGCCTATATCACCGTCTCGGGTGTCGTCTACGACGTATCTGCCATTCGCGAATGGCGCGACGGCATCCATCAGGGCCGTTATCAGGCCGGCCAGGATTATACCGATCTCATCAAACAGTCACCGCATGGCACCAGCGTCCTGAAACGCGCCGTCCGCGTGGGCACCCTGGCCAGCTGATAACGATATCAGGGTGTTTCGTTCGCAGCGGCGTTGAGGATTTCATTGAAGCCTTCCAGCCTGGCATTGATCCGGCCGAAAATGCTGTCTGGCGGGTATTGCCCTTCGGCGTCGGGTGAACCGGCGGGCAGTCCTGTCAGCAGTTCGATGCCCTCGTCAATGGTGCGGACCGCATAAATCGTGAATTGTCCGGCGGCGACGGCGGCGAGAACCTCATCATTGAGCATCAGGTTGTCGATATTAAGGGCCGGGATGATAACCCCCTGGCTACCGGTCAGGCCCCGTGCCTTGCACAAGGCAAAGAAACCTTCGATTTTTTCCGTGGCGCCGCCAATCGGCTGGATCACACCCCGCTGGTCAACCGAGCCGGTTACAGCCAGGTCCTGGCGCAGCGCTACTTCAGCCAGACTGGACAGAAGCGCGTATAGCTCGGCGCTGGAGGCGCTGTCACCGTCAATTTCCTCATAATTCTGTTCGAATGTGATCTGGGCGGTCAGGGCCAGCTGTTTGTCCTGGGCAAATTTGGCGCCGAGGTAACCGGCCAGGGTCAGGACACCGCGACTGTGGATATTGCCGCTCATATCGGTTTCCCGTTCAATATTCACCACGCCGCCGCGGCCCAGATAGGTGACGGCTGTAATGCGGGTCGGGCGGCCAAAGCTGTAGCCGCTCAGCTCGACCACGGCCAGGCCGTTGATCTGGCCGACCACCGCGCCGGTTGTTTCAATCAGGATCTGGCCCTGCAGCATCATCTCCTGCAGTTTTTCTTCGATTTTATTGGCCCGGTACTGGCGCTGGCGGAAGGCCTCATCGACATGGCGGGCATCGACCAGCTCGGCCCCTTCGGCCTCAGCGAGGGCCACCGACTCATAAACGATTTCGTTGACGTCGTTAAAGCGGGTTGAGAGCTTGTTCTGGTTACCGGCCAGCCGCGAACCATATTCGATAATCTGGGCCAGGCCGCGCGGGTTGAAATGACGGCGGCAGCCACGCCGGCACAGCGAACTGACAAAGGCCACATATTGACGGACGTTTTCCGGCGTACGCGGCATTTCAACGTCGAAATCCACTTTGACCTTAAACAGTTTGGCAAAATCTTCGTCCAGGGTGTAAATCAGGTTGACATAGGGGCTGCCGATCAGGATGACCTTGACATTGAGCGGGATGGGCTCCTGGCGCAAGGTGACGGTCGGGGCATAGCGATACTGTTCACCGAGATTTTCAACAACGGCCTGGCGATATTTCAGGGCTTTCTTCAGCGTCTCCCAGGCAAGCGGTTCGGTCAGGACATCCTTGGCCTGCAAAATCAGGTAACCGCCGTTGGCCCGGTGGATCGCGCCGGGACGGACCATGGTGAAGTCGGTGCTCAGTGAGAATAGCTGGCTCTTGTACTCGATTTTGCCGAATAAATTGTAGTAGCAGGGCAGGGGCTCGACAATCACCGGCACGCCCTCATTGGGATCATGGCTGATGAACAGATTAACCTTGTAACGGACGAAGGCGTCGGAATCTTCCTGCAAGGCTGCCAGTGGCGATTGTTCGGTTTCTTCTTCCTCCGACTCGCTGTCAGATTCAGCGCTGGCAGCCCGGAATAAGTTGAGATTTTCGCCTATATCGTCGAGGACAATGTCCAGATGGGCCTGGATCTTCGGGTTCTGGTTGTATTTTTGCTTGAGCCGGTCAATCAGCGGCCGGGCCGCACCGGAGGCAATCTGTCTTTCCAGATCGGCCAGTTCATTTTTGGCCTGCTTCTCCAGGTTGCGGCTTTCATGAGCCATTTCTTCAATGCGTTTCTCCAGCTGGTGCCCCCGGGCTTCGATCGCCTGCCGTTCATCAACGGGCAGCTTTTCAAATTCATCGGAAGAGAGCGGCTTGCCTTCCCGCAAGGGCACAAACATCAGGCGGCTGGTCGTCTGCTTGACCAGAAAACCGGCCTCAAGCGCGATTTTTTCAATTGTCCGATACTGGGCCTGCATTTTATCCTGCAGCCCCTGGATGATCGATCCCTTGCGCTGCTCGTAATCGCTGCCTTCAAAGGCCTTGGGAATCGAGGCCTGGAGGTCAGTCACCAGTTCGTCCATATCCTTCTGGAAGACGCGACCCTGGCCAGCGGGCAGGGATACCGCCAGCGGCCGGTCTTTATCACTGAAATTGTTGATATAACACCAGTCATCGGGGGTTTTGCCCATGGCCGCCCGCTGGTCGACCACCGCCTGCACATAGGTGCTTTTACCGGTGCCCGGCAGGCCGACAACGAAAATATTATAGCCGGGGGCATCCATCGCCAGGCCAAACTGCATGGAACGTTCAGCGCGTTCCTGGCCGATGACGCCATGCAGGGAACTGACATCTTCACTGGTGGTGCAGAAGGCCAACTCGGTCTCGATGTCGCAGACACGCCGCAATTTGGTCAGTGGAACCTTGAATGGATCTGCCTGGATCATAGATGCCTCCTTCAGATACGGTGCAGTGCAAGGATGTGGGGCCGGGCTGATTTTGATAATTTATTATCCTATAAACGGCAAGTAACAGTCAAATCAATCGAAAATCGGTAATTTGGCAGT
>CAYVHB010000015.1:0-36614 GCA_964450865.1 uncultured Oscillospiraceae bacterium
TACGGTGCTGTGGGAGGTCCCCCGGCCAACTAATGGCCGGGGTCCTACCCGATTGTGGCGGCGTGTCCAGCGAAGCTGGACCGCTCCAGCGGGTGAAAGTCCCGTCAAGTCCCGTCGGGCGTGGTAATGATGCCGGGGCCAATATCCCGGTGGCGAACAGACCGGTTGACCATCTCTGAAGACAGCGCCATGATAACAGCCAAAACCAGCAGGAACACCGGCAGGATGGCGAAACCGGTCAGACTGGCGATCAAGCCAAATAACGGCGGGGCCAGGGTACTGCCAATATAAGCGGTCGCCATCTGCAGTCCCATCAGACCTTGCGAAAGTTCGGCCCCGAAACGATTGGGCGTCTCGTGCAGCATCGCCGGGAAAATCGGCGCACAGCCCAGGCCAATCAGGATCAGGCTGATCATCGGCAGCCAGCCGGCCAGCGGCAAGATCAGCAAGATCACACCCAGCAGGCAGGTGCCCATGCCGAGGCGAATCATCTGCCGGTTATTCAGCCGGATAGTCAGGAAACCGGATAAAAAGCGGCCGGCCGTGATACCCAGATAATAGAGCGAAATCCAGCGGGCTGCCTGGTCAGCGGCCATGCCCCGGCTGGTTACCAGATAGGTGCTGCCCCATAAACCCGTCGTCAGTTCAACCGCGCAATAGGCAAAGAAAGCCAGCAGGGCTGCCTTGGCCCCCGGAAGCCGGACTAACGTGGCAAGCCGCGGATGCGCATGCGGCTGTGCATCCTGGTAGACCGGGCGTTCAAATGATCGCCAGATCGGCAAAGTCAGGGCCAGGCCGATAACCAGCAAGACCTGCAGCGTGCCGATGGTGGCATAACCGAGGCGCCAGCCATGGTCTCTCAGCATGAATAAGGACATGACCAGCGGTCCGGCTGTCGCACCGACCCCCCAGAAGCAGTGCAACCAGTTCATGTGCCGGGACTGGTAATTCAGGGCCACGAAATTATTCAGGCCGGAATCGACTGCCCCAGCCCCCAGGCCGAGGGGGATACCCAGCAGCGCCATCCAGAGAACACCGGGCGTCAGGCTGATCCCAACCAGGGCGAACGCTGTCAGGGCCACGCTGGCTGCCGTAACCCGGCCCGTACCGAAACGATAGATCAGCCGGACGCTGAACAGGCTGGAGATAATTGTGCTGCCGGCCACAATCATCGTCAGGATTCCCGCAGCCGAGGTTGCGACCTGCAGATCCTGGTGCATCAACGGCCAGGCCGATCCAAGAATGGCATCCGGCAGACCCAGGCTGATAAAGGCGATGTAGATAATGATCAATAAACGAGTAGCCATCAAGTGATCTCCTGCCTTTTTGACAAATTTCCGGATCTCGGTCAACAATCCGTTTTATCGGACACGCCCTGTGCTATGATGAAATCAGGCAGCCAGTCGCTAGCGTGGCCGCCCGCAGTGCGGGCAGTAGCGGAAGTTTGCATCGACATCAGCCCCGCAGTGAACGCAGGCCTGCCGCCCGTCCGGGCTCCGGCGGCCAAGGGGGTCGAGATGGCCGGCCTGGATATCAGGCTGCCCGCCGCTGGCAAACTGGCGGCCTGTTTCGGGCTCGACAGCAAACCACTGGCCGCAACAGGCCGCACGGGCCCGGTACTGGACATCCCAGCGGAAGGTCGGAATGAAAAAGACATGCAGGTATGTATAGGACTTGAATAGTTCCAGGTTTGTCAGGTGGCCACAGGCCGGACAAATGATGTTATTGTGCACACCGATCGCCCGATTTGCCTGCTCAATACCAAAAATCCCGATAAAGAACATGAAACACCCCTCCGCAGGTCCCGATTTGCCAGGTAAAAAACGCTCTGTTCCGGGCCGGGCTGTTTAATGACCAGCGGCTTTGTCGAATTTTGCCGAATTCTGTCGATCGATTGCCGTCCCGTTGCTGTCGGCCATGTGTTTGAATGTTGCCAGTTGCTCGGTTTTTGCGTCCGCGACTTTTACGCCTTCTCCGTTGCTGTCAGCCCTATGTTTGTATGTCGCCAGGGCTTTGTGGGCCCACTCCCTGATTTTCCGGAGGTGAAATACCATGATATCACAAAATCGACTTGTATTAACCAGATTACCGATGAAATTGATGCTCCTGGCCCTGGTGATCATGTTGCTGGCCGGGACCGGTGGCTGTTTGCCGACAGCCTCGGGGCAGACAACCGCAGCCGGTGGTGATACCACCTCTCCGGTAACCAGTCCGGCAGCCGGCGCAACGACCGCCGCGCTCATCAGCTCTGCCATCACTTCACAAACAGCGGAAACCACCCCGGTTTCTTCCGGATCAGCGGCCGGTCAGCAGGTGCCGCTTGATGCCAGGGAACTGGAACTGATGTATAGTGATCCGGATCAGTTCAAGGGCCGGCTTATCGACATTTACGCGGTGATTTTTACCGATGTAGAACACGATGCCACAACGACATACATCCAGGCGTTCCAGGATCCGGTCAACTCCGAGCGCAATACCATTATCGCGATCGACCAGCCGGACCTGGCGGTCGCAGATGGTGACATTATCCGTGTAACGGGACGCGTCGTCGGCCGTTATGAAGGACAGAACGCCCTGGGCGGGACGGTCACGGCTGCCCTGGTCAAGGCAACCCATGTCGAGAAATCAGACTACCAGACGGCCTTTGCGCCGAGCCTGCGCACGATCGAGGTCAACCAGCAGCAAAACCAGCACGGCTACGTCATCAAGATCATCCAGGTTGAGATCGCAAAGTCCGAGACGCGGGTCTACCTGAAGATCACCAACAAGACATCAGATGAAATCAGCCTGTACACATATAGTGCCAGGCTGATCCAGGGCAAGAAACAGTATGAGACCCAGACGAATTATGAAGCCAATTACCCGCAGCTGCAGACGGACCTGCTGCCGGATGTGGTTGAAACAGGCCTGCTCGTCTTTGATCCGATCCGCCCTGATGGCGGCAGTTTCAGGATCTACCTTGACGGGTCATCCAGTGACTGGGATATCAGTATCAAGCCTTTTGTTTTTTCGGTGGCCATGGAGTAGGCGCAAACCTGCCGCGGCCCATCGCGAGCCCATCGCGAGCTGGCGTACTGTCCTGATGTCATCCCGTTTTGTGCGGGGTCTCTGGACCAGGCTGGCCAGGATGCCTGTTTACCGCGACCCTTGCCGCTGGCCAGGATGTTGCGCTATCATGATGAATAGTATCAGGCCGGGTGGGGTATACAATGAATGGCAAGACCATTGTGATGGGTGTAATCGGCTCCGACGTTCACGCGGTGGGGATCAGGATCCTGGCGTATACTTTCAGCCAGGCTGGTTTCAAAGTCATCAATCTGGGCGTGATGGTCTCCCAGGAAGAGTATGTCAAGGCGGCTATCGAGACAGCGGCTGATGCTGTCCTGGTATCGTCACTGTACGGTCATGGGGAGATCGACTGCCGCGGCTTGAAGGAAAAATTCATCGAAGCAGGCCTGGCCCATATTCCCCTTTATGTTGGCGGCAACCTGGTAGTCGGCAAAACCAGCTTTTCTGAAGTCGAAGCCCGATTCAAGGCCATGGGCTTCCGGCGGGTCTATCCGCCCGGCACGCTGCCGGACCAGCCGATCGCCGATATCCGGCATGATCTGGGCCTGATCGACGAGCCGCCGGAATCATCCGGGCAGAGCCAGGAGGCCAACGGCCATGCAGGCCATCTTGCTGATTGACATCGGCAGCACCTATACCAAGGTGACGGCCGTTGATAGTGCCGGTGAGTGCCTCATCGGGACCGCCCAGGCCTGTACCACGGCCAGCACGGATGTCAATATCGGCCTGGAGAACGCCATCGCCGCCTTGCAGCGGGGAGCCGTTCCGTCGGGGCCGCTTGATTTTGTTGGCCGTTATGCCTGCAGCAGTGCCGCGGGCGGGTTGAAAATGATTGCGGTTGGCCTGGTGCCGGACCTGACTGCCGAGGCAGCCAGACGGGCCGCGCTGAGTGCCGGCGCCCGGGTCCTGGGTACCTGCGCCTATGAACTGACTGCCCGTGAGATCACATGGATAGCCGGCTGCCATCCGGATATTATCTTGCTGGCCGGTGGTACGGATGGCGGCAACCAGGCCGTTATCCTGCATAATGCCCGGATGCTGGCGACCATACCGCTGCCTTTCTCTGTTGTCGTGGCCGGGAACAAATCAGCAGCAGCTGAAGTCGCCGCAATTTTGCGGGTCGCTGGTCATGATGTGCATGAGTGCGCCAACGTCATGCCTGAATTCAACCAGCTGAATATTGAGCCGGCCCGTGAAGTCATCCGGACGGTTTTTCTGCAGCGCATCGTTCGGGCCAAGGGCTTGTCCAGGGTCCAGGCGCTGGTCGATGGCATCCTGATGCCGACCCCGGCGGCTGTTTTGCAGGCCGCTCAATTGCTGGCGGCCGGCAGCGGGAGCGAACCGGGTCTGGGTGACCTGCTGCTCCTCGATGTCGGCGGGGCGACTACCGACGTTTATTCAATTGGGGATGGCCTGCCGACTATCGCCGGGGTCATGCTGAAGGGCTTGCCGGAGCCCTGGGCCAAGCGCACGGTTGAAGGCGATCTCGGTGTCCGCAGCAGTGTCCAGTCTCTCGCGGCGGCTGCCGGGCTGGACGTCTTGCGGGCGCAAAGCGGCCTGGCTGAACCGCTATTCGGCGAAATGCTTGCCTATCTCAGCCAGCATCCCACCGTCCTGCCGGACGCTGATCCGGTCCCGCTTTCCCTGCAGCCGGATGCGGCAACCCGCCGCACCTTGGACCGGGTCCTGGGCAGTGCCGCGATTCGCCTGGCTGTTGCGCGTCACGTCGGCCACATTACAGTCAGTTACTCACCTTCAGGGCCGGTCTACACGCAGACGGGCAAGGATTTGCGCCCGGTCCACACCGTAATCGGTACCGGTGGACCGATCATTTACGGCTCTCAGCCGGCCCGGATGCTGGCCGAGGCCTTGTATCAGGGCCCGGATCATCTTGACCTGCGGCCAGTCGAAGCCACCTTGCTGCTTGATACCCGCTATATCCTTGCCGCCATGGGCTTGCTGGCCAATTTTGCACCGGAAAAAGCCCTGCGTATCCTGAAAAGAGAGCTGCGACCATTGGCATAGGGTCATTGGAAACGGAGGACTGGCTGTCCATGGATGTTTTGAACCGCAAAATCCCGGCCGATGTGCTGGAGCCGATCCGGCTGCACGTCTTGAATCAGTGGCGTACCGGTCAGGACGTCCGTTTTCAGGAGGCCGTTGATTATCATCACCGGCTGGCCCCGCAGAAGATATTCGCCAACCGCCTGGAGCAGGCCCGCCTGGCTGGCGATACCCTGATCCAGCCGCGCGCCGGCGTAGCCCTGGCCAATGAACAGATCGAGCTGCTGCAGTACCTGGAAAAGGCCGGTGAGGCGGATCTGCTGCCAACGACCATAGACAGCTACACGCGCCATAACCAATATGAAGCGGCTGAAAATGGCATTCGCGAAAGCATGCGCGCCGGCCGGTCCCTGCTCAATGGCTTTCCGGCTGTCAACCACGGTGTCGCCGTTTGTCGTCTGGTCACTGAAGCCGTCCAGCTGCCTGTGCAGGTGCGCCATGGGACACCCGACGCCCGCCTGCTGGCTGAGATCAGCCTGGCCGGTGGATTTACCTCGTTTGAGGGTGGCGGCATTTCCTACAATATTCCCTATGCCAAGAACAATCCCCTGGAGCAAACGATTTTCGACTGGCAATACGTTGACCGGCTGGTTGGCCTTTATGAGGAAGCAGGTGTAAGGATCAATCGCGAGCCGTTCGGACCCTTGACCGGAACGCTCGTGCCACCCTGCGTTTCGATTGCCGTTTCGGTGATCGAAAGCTTGCTCGCTGCCGGGCAAGGTGTACGCAACATCTCTGTCGGGTATGGCCAGTGTGGCAACCTGATCCAGGATGTGGCTGCAGTTCAGGCACTTCTGCAGCTGACCGGGGAATACCTGCAGCGTTTTGGCCATGCTCCGGTCACCGTGACCACTGTGTTCCACCAGTGGATGGGCGGATTTCCCCAGGATGAGGCCAAGGCTTTCGGCGTGATTGGCTGGGGTGCTGCCGTGGCTGTCCTGGCCGGGGCTACGAAAGTGATCGTCAAGACACCCCATGAAGCACTGGGGGTACCCACGCGTGAAGCCAATGCGGCCGGCTTGCGGACAACCCGGCAGCTTGTCAGTATGCTCAAGGACCAGAAAATGCTCCCGAGTCCGGAGATTGACGCTGAAATGGCAATTATCCTTGCCGAGACGCGCTGCATCCTCGACCGGGTCTACCAGCTCGGTGACGAGGACTTCGCCCGCGGGACTGTGCGGGCCTTCCAGGCCGGTGTCATCGATGTGCCCTTTGCGCCCAGTGTTCACAATGCCGGCAAGCTGCTGCCAGCACGGGATAATACCGGCGCGGTCCGCCTGCTGGAGATCGGCAATCTGCCCCTCGATCCGGCGCTGATTGATTTTCATCGTGAAAAAATGCAGGAACGGGCCCGCTTTGAGAAGCGGGCTGTCAGCTTCCAGATGGTTATTGACGATATATACGCAATCAGCAAGGGCCGCCTGGTCGGGCGCCCGCGCTGATGGGGAGTATTCAAGGCAGGTAAGAAAATGAACAACCTTCTGCCCCATGAAGCATTGATGTATGCCGTTTATTTTGCCCCGCGGGCCCGCAACAAGCTGATGAATCTGGGTCATGAAATTGCCCAGCGCTATTTGCGGCCGCAGGACAAGCTGATCGGCCTGATCGGTGAGGCCGGTTCCGGCAAGTCCCTGTTCATCCGGGGCATGTTCCCGGGGCTTGAACTCGTTAATGATGACCAGGGTGTCAACATCCGGCCCCTGCCGCTTCTGCAAGCCGGTGAGCGCGGTTTTTTTGGCAGCCATACCTACCACGTCGACATCCGCTTTGAACTGGCCTTCACCCAGATGGCGGAGCTGGTCCAGGCTGTCAGGACCGCTCTTGAGCTGGATAAAAGAGTGGTTGTCGAGCATTTTGAGTTGCTGGAGCCCTGGCTGGGCCATAACGCGGAAATTCTCATTGGTATTGGCGAGGAGGTCATCGTGACCCGGCCGACTATTTTCGGCCCCTTGCCGCAAGATATCAGCCAGCTTGTTTTTCAATCGGCCAGGTATCGGCGCATGGCTCACACCGCCGAAGACCTGACCTGTAAAGTGATTGCCGAGCAGTACCCTGCAGCCTGTTCATTCACCCATGCCGATGTCCGCCATGGTTTTGTCCTGGCTTTTACCCACCGGCCCGCTATTGACCTGCCAGATCTGGAGAGCCGGGTTCGCGCGTATATCGCCCAGGATCTGCCGGTCATTTTTGACGACGAAAATCACATCAAGATCGGCGATGACCGCAGGCCTTGCCAGGGGCCTCGCATTCATGTTGCCAGTACGGGGGCAATCGAGAATTTCCAGCTGATCAAGACCTGGCAGTATCATCCGATCCATCGGCTCTACGCGCTGGTCGGACTGGTCGGCCGCTTTGAGCGTCTTGATATCAACGATCTCAATAAACTCAGCCCGAGTCTGTTGTAGGCGGATATTTTTGCATTTCTGGCGATGAACTTGCATTTATTGTCTATTTCCGTGGCTGGAAATTCCCGGGATGTTCAGTTGGTTCCGGGCTTGATATTGGCAAAGTTCGATGAATCAGCGTGAAAAAGCGGAAGAAAGTTCGCCTTGGCTGAAAAATATGACACATTTATCGGCCAGAGAGTGGCGCTGTCCGGCTATGGGCTGGCTTTAACCAGGATTATTGGGTTGTTCCAGTGGATTCGAGCAATATTACGCAATATTATATATTTTTTTGCAAGTTGTTTTTGCGGCAAAACTTGTAAAATAGAGTCAGATAGACAAGCCGCTATACAAGCCGGCCACCAAGAAAAAACCAGTTGCCTGATTTGACCGGAATGTCCCAGCTGCTCCAGACCATGAGCAGTCCGCAATGATCCAGGAAACATACCAGCGAACCAGAACAGCATCCAGTCAACCAGAAGCGCGTTACATGATCCCGAAGAATGAGAGGAATTTGTCATGAAACTGAACTTGTCAGAACTGCAGAACCGTGAACAGTGGACATCAAAAGGCTATCAGCTGCCCCAGTATGATATCGAGGCGGCCAAAGCCAGAACCCTGGCCGAACCGATGTGGGTGCACTTCGGAGCCGGCAATATTTTCCGTGGTTTCCCGGCTGTCTGCCAGGAGAAGCTGCTCAATGAAGGCCTGTCTGAGCGCGGTATCATTGTGGCTGAAGCGTTCGACGAAGAGATCATTGATAAAGCCTATCGCCCCTTCGATAATCTCAGCCTGATGGTGGCTCTGAATTCAGACGGCAATATCGGCAAGCAGGTTGTTGCCAGCGTGCTGCATTCCGTCAAGCCCAGTAGTGAACTGGATGAACTGGTCCGCGTTTTCACCACGCCCTCGCTGCAGATGGTCAGTTTTACGATTACCGAAAAAGGTTACGCGGTCAAGAAAGCCGATGGACAGTATCTGCCCTGGATTGCCGCTGATTTCGCCGCCCTGCCGACAAAAGCGGCCAGCCTGATCAGCCTGCTGACGCTGCTGGTTTACAAGCGTTATGAAGCCGGCCAGCTGCCGGTGGCCCTGGTCAGCATGGACAATTGTGCACACAACGGCGACAAGCTGTATGCGGCGGTCATGACCTTTGCCAATGAATGGACAACGCGCGGCCTGATTGACGCGGGTTTCATCAATTACCTCAATGACCGGACGAAAGTGTCATTCACCTGGAGCATGATCGACAAGATTACCCCCCGCCCGTCCGATGTTGTGGTCAACCTGCTCAAGAATGACGGCTATGAGAGCACCGACCTGATCATCACGGCCAAGAATACCTACACCGCTTCGTTTGTCAATGCCGAGCCGACTCAGTACCTTGTCATCGAAGACTGGTTCCCCAATGGCCGCCCGCCGCTGGAAAAGGCCGGCGTCCTGTTTACGGATCGTGAAACCGTAGACAAGATCGAAACCATGAAAGTGACGACCTGCCTCAATCCGCTGCACACGGTCATGGCAATCTATGGCACCATGCTGCGCTTCCAGACGATTGCTGACTGCACGAATGACCCCTACCTCAAGGCATTTGTCGAGAAGGTCGGCTATGTCGAAGGCATGCCGGTCGTCGTTGATCCGGGCGTTATCAATCCGGCCGAATTCATCAAGACCGTCCTTGAGGACCGCTTCCCGAATCCTTTCCTGCCGGATACGCCCCAGCGTATTGCTACCGACACGTCCCAGAAGATCCCGGTCCGCTTCGGCGAAACGCTCAAGTCCTATCTGAAGCGCGGTCTGGGTGAAGAGCAGAACCTGACCTACATCCCGCTGTTCTTTGCCGGCTGGCTGCGTTACCTGCTGGCCGTCGATGACAACGGACAGCCGCTGGAACTCTCACCCGACCCGATGCTCGATGAGATGAAAGCCAAGCTGGCTTCGATCAGACTGGGCGACACCGGCCCGTTCGAGGCTGTCCTGCAGCCGATCCTGGCCAATGCCAATATCTTTGGTATCGACCTGGTCGCCTATGGCCTGGACAAGAAAGTCATTGGCTTCTTCAGCGAACTGGTTGCCGGCCCCGGCGCCATCCTGGCTACCCTCAAGAAATACCTGGGCTAAGCTGCATCGCAAAAGCCTATCGCGTAAACTGCATCGCACGCTGCTGAACTGAAAACACCGGACACTGGCCAGGAGAGGGGCCTGTCGTCCGGTGTTTCTTCTTCATATCCATTCCAGGCACTCGCAGACGTTCTATGAAGCGGACGGGCCTATTCAAGCGCGCATGTTTTGCGGGCTTATATATACCTCGCCCCTGGTTTTTTGCTCATATTTGACGAATTGGATTCGTTTTCTTACGTTAAAACGTGCGGATTGCAAGGCTTATGCCTGGAGCTGTGTGATTTGACCTGCCACGACAGATCGCCTCAGGCGTGGCGGCTGCGGCGTTCGAGAGTGGAGAGGGCGGCGATCAGCAGGCCGGAGATCAGGAAGTAGAGCAGGGCGACCATCAGCAGCGGGAAGAATGCGTCAAAGGTGCGGCTGCGGATGATATCGCCGGCCTTGGTCAGGTCCTCGACCGCGATATAGCCGACGATCGAGGTCATCTTGACCATCGAGATCAGCTCACCCTTGTAAACCGGCAGGACCTGGCGGATGGCCTGGGGCATGACAATGTAGAGAAAAGTCTGGCCGCGACTGAAGCCACCGGCGATGCCGGCCTCGGTCTGGCCCTTGTCGATGCTGAGAATCGCCGCCCGGAACATCTCTGAGACATAGGCGGCAAAGTTGAGGCTGAAGGCAACAACGGCGACGAGCAGGGCGCTGATCTGGACAGAGGCGAAGACGACATAGAAGATGATCAGGAGCAGGACCAGGGCCGGCAGGCCACGCAGGATGGTGATGTAGATACTGGCGACCGTGTGCAGGATGCGGTTGCGGGCCATGCGCAGGAAACAGACCAGCGCGCCGAGCAGGGTGCCGAGGACGGCCGAGAGCAGGGCGATCATAACGGTGGCTCCCAGGCCGGACAGGATCAGGCGGTAGCGGTTCTCGACGATGATATTATTGTAGAAGCTGTCGCCGACCTGCTGGAAAAAGGTCCGCTCCGGCTCACCGGAGCCGCCGGGCGTGTCCGGATCCGGCTGGCTGCCGGCCAGGTTTTCACGCAAAATCAAAGCCGATGCCCCGCTGTCAAAGTAAGGATCGGAAAAGTCGGCTTTTTTCAGTCGTTCTTCGGTAATGGCGATGGAACTGATCGCGACATCGATTTTCCTGGTGGCCAGGGCCGCGATCAGGCTGCCAAATTCCATATCCTGGAAAGTGAGCTTGTAGCCAAGGTAGGCGGCAAATCGGGTTGCCAGTTCCACGTCAAAGCCAGCCCGTTTCCCGTCAATCAGCGTCGACATCGGTAATCCCATTTCACTGGAACAGCCAACCACCAGGGTGCCATTGGCTCCGCTGCTGGCAATCTCCGGCATCTGGTTATCGCCCTCGGTTATCCAGCGCCTGATCATGTCGTTGTAAAGGCCATCGCTGCGCAGCTGTTTTAAAAACGTATTGAACTGGCCACGCAACTCATCATCAGCGGGATTGAAAGCCGCGCCGAGATCCTTGGTGTAAAGCGGTTCACCCAGCGCAACGATGCTTTTATCGGTCCGTTGCAGGACAATCAGGGACAGCGTGTCATAGAGCGCGGCATCGACCTTGCCGCTTTTGACAGCCAGCAGCAGATCAGTCGGGTTCTTGTATCTTTCGATGGTCGCCCGAGGAAAGTGCTCGTTGGCATACAGATCCATGGTCGAACCAAGCAAGACCGCGATTTTTTTGTCAGCCAGGTCATCGACACTGGCGAATTGCCCGGCTGCTGCAGACGTCGGTTCACTGGCGGCCCGGACCGGGACAATCAGACTGGCTGCAATCAAAAGAACAACGAGCAGCAGCCCATATTTTGAAATTCGCAGATTCATTTCACACCCTCCGCCTCATTCTGGCCTGGTGGGTAATAGTATCATTCATCGAGTTGTTTGTCTGCAAATGTCGGACCCGGCCGGTTCTGACTGAATGCCGGGTCGGGATGTCTGCCGCGCTCAGGGGTGCCGCACGGCAATCAGCCAGTGATTCCTGCCATTTTCGTAATGATACTGGATCGATTCACAGCGACTGTGGATCAGGCGAAGCGCCAGGTCGTCAGGCTGCTGGCTGGCGGCCGCCAGCATATCACTGGCCGCGCCGGCACTGCTGACCGCCAGCTCGATGCTGCCTGTTTTCTCGGAATAGGCGACCCGCAGATCCAGGTCGGTGATTTCCGGCAACAGGCCCAGCATCTCCTCAACAAGCAGCTGAATGCTGTCTGTTGTTTTCTGGCCCAGCAGGTGCTTGGTGCAGAAAGTTTCAATCAGGGCATTCATGGCATAAAGATCATAATCGCGGCTGGCAATATGGTAATTGAAGCTGCGGACACGATTGATGAAGGCCCGGGTTTTCTCACGTTGCGGGTGATCGAAGATCTGGTCCGGCGGACCTTCTTCATAGATCAGTCCTTCATCCATGTAGAAAATACGGCTGGCAATATTGCGGGCAAATTCCATTTCATGGGTGACAATTGCCATGGTCATGCCATCCCTGGCCAGGCGCCTGATGACAGACAGCACCTCGCTGACCATGGTCGGATCGAGCGCCGAAGTCGGCTCGTCGAACAGGATGATATCCGGCTCCATCGCCAGGCAGCGGGCAATCGCAACCCGCTGTTTCTGTCCGCCTGACAGCTGGTCGGGGTAGTTGTCCGCCTTCTCGCTGAGTCCGACCAGCTTGAGCAGCTCGAGCGCCTTGTCCCGGGCGGCCGCCTTGTCCTTTTTCAGCAGCTTGATCGGCCCGATTGTCAGATTGTCCAGGACGGAGAGATGGGCGTACAGATTGAAAGACTGGAAGACCATCCCCATCTTCTGGCGGATTTTCGCAACATTGGTCTTTTTGTCCAGCAGCGGGATGTCGTTGACATAGATATTGCCGCCTGTTGGTGGATCGAGCAGGTTCAGGCAGCGCAGCAGCGTGCTCTTGCCTGTTCCGGAGGGCCCGATAATCGCCACGACTTCACCCTGGTGGATCTCGGTATTGATATCCTTGAGAACCTCCAGTGAACCAAAACTCTTGCGCAGGTGTTCAATGCGTATCATATGGATCTCCCTGTATGCGGATATTGCGCTGTCCGGCGCGGATTGGCTGGCGGTAAATGTGATCCTGGACTGATGCCTGCGCCTCAGGCGTGGCGGCTGCGGCGTTCGAGGGTGGAGAGGGCGGCGATCAGCAGGCCGGAGATCAGGAAGTAGAGCAGGGCGACCATCAGCAGCGGGAAGAATGCGTCAAAGGTGCGGCTGCGGATGATATCGCCGGCCTTGGTCAGGTCCTCGACCGCGATATAGCCGACGATCGAGGTCATCTTGACCATCGAGATCAGCTCACCCTTGTAAACCGGCAGGACCTGGCGGATGGCCTGGGGCATGACAATGTAGAGAAAAGTCTGGCCGCGACTGAAGCCACCGGCGATGCCGGCCTCGGTCTGGCCCTTGTCGATGCTGAGAATCGCCGCCCGGAACATCTCTGAGACATAGGCGGCAAAGTTGAGGCTGAAGGCAACAACGGCGACGAGCAGGGCGCTGATCTGGACAGAGGCGAAGACGACATAGAAGATGATCAGGAGCAGGACCAGGGCCGGCAGGCCACGCAGGATGGTGATGTAGATACTGGCGACCGTGTGCAGGATGCGGTTGCGGGCCATGTGCAGGAAACAGACCAGCGCGCCGAGGAGGGTGCCGAGGACGGCTGAGAGCAGGGCAATGATGACGGTGACCCGGAAGCCGGACAGGATCAGGCGGTAACGGTTCTCGAGGATGATATTGTTATAGAAGCTGTCGCCAAGTTTCTGGAAGAATGTCCGGTCGGGTTCCTCCGGGTTGGTGGGACCGGTATAGCCCGGCAGGTTTTTCTTCAGGGCAATCACGGCTGTTCTGGCATTGACATAGGGATCCGAGAAATTGATCTGGCGTGCCCGCTCCTCGGTGATGGTGATCCCGTCGGAGATCATGTCCACCTTGCCGGCCGCCAGTGAAATGATCAGGGATGAAAACTCCATCGAGACAAACTCGACGGGACGATTGATTGAAGCGGCAAACCGGCTGATGATCTCAATATCAAAGCCGACATACTGCCCGTTGGCGTATGCGATATAAGGCAGGTCGGCGACTGATACGCCGACGTACAGTTTCTGGCCTTTGGCAGCCCGGTCAATGTCCGGCATGACTGCCTTTTCCGGATCATGATCGAACCAGCGCTGACAGGCATCGTCCATGATCCCATTAGCCCTGATTTCCCTGAGAAAAGCGTTGAAATCAGCCAGCAGTTGCGGATTGTTCTTGTTGAAGCCCATACCCAGGGGCATATCCAGCAGATTGTCCGTCAGGATACCCAGGTCCGGGTTTTTCTGCAAGATAACCAGGGCTGAGACCTTGTCAAAGAAGGCCGCGTCGATCTTGCCGGTTTTTAAAGCCATGATCATGTCGGCGCCACTGGTGAAGCTCAGGCGGGTGGACTGGGGGTAATTTTCGCGGACAAAATTATCAAAGACAGTCGCCTCGAACACGCCCAGCCGTTTGTCCTTGAGGTCATCGGTGGTAGCCAGCAGTGGCTGGCCGGTACTGGCCGCTGCTGTGCTGGCTGCTGCAACCGGCACGACGGGCAAAAACAGGCTGGCGCCGCCGATGATCAGCAGGATCAGGGCGGCGATGGCCAGGCGCTGCAGCGCGGCCCGATAAAAGCCAGGATGCCCTGACTGGCAATCCGGACGACCGACTGGTCCTGAACTGTTTAAACTCATTCCGGTGTGCCTCCCCTGTCAATAGCCTGGCTGACAGGTTGCCCGGGCGACTGGTCCTGAACTGCCTGAACGCATTCCGACGTGCCTCCCCCGTTATAAGCCGGGCTGTCCGGTAAGCGCTCGCGCATCAAAATCCGGCAAAATCCGGCAAATTCCAGCAGCCGGACCGCAGAGTCCGGCCGGTCCCGCTTCCAGCGGCTGGCTGATGCCTAAATCATCGCGCGGATCACATTGCGGCCATTTACATAATCATAGGTCAGCGACCGGACCTTCTGCCGGACCAGAAAGATACCCAGGCCGCCAATGCTGCGATCTTCAGCCGCCATGGCCGTGTCAGGCGTACTGGCTTCCAGCGGATTGAACGGCGCCGTGTTGTCCGACAGGGTCAGGGTGACCCCGGATGCATCCGCCGCCAGCTCGATCTGGACCGTCTCATCGGGATTGGCCCGGCTGCCATATTTGATCATATTGGTAACCAGCTCTTCAATGACCAGTTCAATAATGTAGCGTTTGCGCGGCGCTACATCCTGCTGTTCACAGAAATTTTCGATCTGGACATTCAGCTGATCCAGATCGAATTCGGATATGGCCTTTACATAATGAAAGCTCATCCATCTGCCTCGCTTGTTAGCTGCCGGGACGACCGGCTGTCAGACTGTTGCAGATCTGGCCCCTGGCTTGTGAATTAATTTGTTTTATTATACGCATTGTCACCCCGGGTGGTCAATCATCGTTTATTTTCGGCATGCTGACAATAGATTCAGGCTTTCAGATAGACATTCAGATAGTGAATCAGGATGGATCCAGACAGATCCAGAAAGATAATGAATCCAGATCATTAACTAGTGTGTTGACTAATATTTTTACATGTGTATTAATAAAGGCAGATCAAGTGAGTGTCCGCAAAGCGGGCTGGCTGACTGTCCGGATGCAAGTGTTTTTGCCACAGGAGCCTGCTCTTTCCGGCCTGGCCAGGCGAGTGACTTGAGCAGCGGGAACCAGGTGACGGACAGGGCCGTCAGGGATTCAGAACGAAGTCGGGAGGAATGTGGGATGTCGCACCAGCCAACGTCCTGGGCGGAGATCGATCTGGGCCATTTACGGGCAAACATGGCCGTGATCCGGCACCAGGTTGGTTTGCAGACGAAAATCCTGGCTGTGATCAAGGCAAATGCCTACGGCCACGGCATGGATGCGGTGGCCATCGAGCTGGCCGCTGCCGGCACGGATTACTTCGGGGTGGCCACAATTGCCGAAGGGATCCGTCTGCAGCGCCTGGCCCTGGCCGTGCCGGTCCTGGTCATGCGCAGCGTACCGGTCAGCGAGCTGGCTGACCTGCTGGATGCCGGCCTGGTCCCCAGTATCAGCAGCCTGGAGGCGGCCCGGGCCGCACATGAGTATGGGCGGCGCCACAATCGTACCGTCAAGGTGCATATCCGCATAGATACCGCGCATGACGATGATGGCTGGCCGGCGGCTGACAGCCAGGCGCTGTTCGAGATCCTGGTATCCTTGTCAAATCTTGATGTTGAGGGCTTGTACACCCACCTTTCGACGGCTTATGGCTATGACCGGCAACTGTTCCAGAACCAGCTGGACTGTTTTAGAGATGTGCTTGGCCTCGCGGACCGGATGGGCCTGGCCGTTCCCCTGGTCCATGCTGCCAGCAGCCCGGTCGTTTTCGGCTTTCCGCAATCCCATTTCAACATGGTCCGGGTCGGGACCGCCCTTTATGGGCTGCCCTTCGTTCATGATGAGTCATGCAGCGGCCTGCAACCGGTGATGCAGATCAAGTCCCGGGTTACCTGTGTCAAATATTTCCCCGAACCCTGCCTGCCAGGGTACGGCCAGGTCCCGCTGCTTCATGACGAAGGCGGGATGCACGTCGCCTATATCTCCGTTGGTTATGCCGACCTGCCGTTCCTGCTTATTCAGAAAGATTTGCAGGTTTTGCTCCATGGCCGCCCTGTCCGTCTGTACGGATTGTCGCATATGGATTATATTAAAGTTGATGTCAGCCATATCCCGTCAGCAGTTGTGCCGGGTGATGAGGTTGTGCTGCTGGGCCACCAGGACCAGCAGTCCATCGATGCCTGGCAGATTGCCAGGGCCTGTGACCTCAGCCGGGTTCATTGTGAGAGTGTCTGTTTCCTGGGTGAACGGATGGCTCGCCACTATGAGGCGGCTAGCCAGGCCGCTTCGCCTGTCGCCTTCCATCCAGGGCAAGGCCAGCCCGGACAAAGCTGGCCGGGCCAGGACCGGTTGCCGGTCTGCGAGGGCGGTGATAACCGGATCTGGCCTTGAGCTGGTGCCTGTGCAGCCAGCGGGGTTCTGCTGGCATACCCGAATCGGCAACTGAAAAGCCAAAAAAAGGGACATACAGGCAAGGAGTGATTATCTGATGCAGGCTATTCAACGAATGATCCGCCTGATGCTGCTCGCAATGCTCATGGTTTTTGCATTATCCCCGGTTGTGCTGTTTCCGGTTGCGACCCTGGCAGAGGGATCTGCCGGCGAACCGGCCCGGCAACCGGCGCTGAATCAGGGCCAGAAGTGGCGGATCGGTTATTGTGAGACCGAGCCATTCAGCAATTATTCAGCGGTCTTTTCCGCCCTGGTGCAGGGCCTGACCGAGTACGGCTGGCTGCATGATACCGAAGGCCTGCCCTATATGCCTGACAGCAGCGACACCGTGGCCATGTGGGCCTGGCTGGCCGCGAACCCGGTGAGCGATTACCTGACCTTTGTTCCGGATGCGCATTACACGATCAGTGATATGCTGGTTGCCGGTGACCCTGATCCGGCCGGGACCATTATTTCGCGCATCAACGGCCGCCAGGACCTTGACGTGATTATTGCCTTTGGTACGAAGGCCGGCCAGCTGCTGGCCAATGACCGGCACCCGGCCAGGGTTTTTGTCTTTTCGGCGAGCAACGCTTTTGCTTCCGGCATTGTCCAGGATGTAGAGACTTCCGGCAGCAGCCATATCTGGGCCCATATGGATCCGACGCGTTTTCAGCGCCAGCTGCGGGTCTTCCAGGATCTGTTCAAGTTCAGGAAGCTGGGTATTATCTATGAGGACAGCGAGGCAGGCCGGGCGTATGCCGCGCTCGGTGATGTCGAGCAGATGGCTGCCAGCTATGGTTTCACCATTTTTCGCGAATTTGTCGCCGAACCGACATCTGAACAGGATGTCAGCCGCTATCGGCTTGACATGGCTGCCGCGTACGGCCGGCTGGCTGAACAAGTTGACGCTTTTTATCTGACTGTCGGCTCCATTGACCCCGACTGGCTGCCAACGCTGCTTGAGCCTTTCAATGCCCGCAAAATCCCGGTTTTTTCCCAGATGGGCGACTCTGAAGTCAAGGCCGGCGCCTTGCTGAGTGTTACCAGTTCCGACTTTATCAATATCGGCCGGTTTGGCGCCGATACCATCATCCGGGCCCTGCGCGGCCAGCCGATGAACGGACTGGGCCAGGTCTATGCCAGTACGCCCCAGATCATCCTCAATTTCACGACTGCCAGCAAGATCGGCTATAAGCCGACTTTTGATATCCTCCTCGTTGCCGACAAGATCTATCACTAGCCCGATGCCACCAGCCCGATGTCACTGGCTTGTTTGCCGCCGGATTGTCTGAAACCGGCCGGGAATAGCCGGGCCGGCTACAGACTGGCCCGACAGGCCGCCCATGACCCATGGAGGTACACGATGAATAACCGAAGACCGCAGCTGTTTATCTATATAGTGTCTCTGGCCATCATCCTGCTCGTGCTGGGTTTTGTTTCCGCAATCAATATTTCCTCCCTCGAAAAGAGCTATACGGATTCCCTGGTGACCAGCTACACCATCGCCGGCTCCGAGCCGGTCCGCAAGATCGAGTATGCTGTCAAATATGGCAAGCCGCTGACCAATTTTTATGGCATGTCCGATATTCTCAACGAAACAAAGCAGGATTTCCCGGAAATTGCCGACATCCAGATCATTCTGCCTGACGGGACGGTTACCTACTCGCTCCTTGCCGATCAGGCTGTTACCAGGGCGCCTGACTCCGTGGTTAACCTGGCATTTTCCCGTCCGGCCGGGTCAGATGCGGCCGGTGCAGCTGTGACCGGTTTGTCCATGATCGAGGGAGCCAGCCGCCACATCCTGCTGGCCCTGAGCGATAACCAGGGGGCCCAGATTGGCGCCCTGGACGTCATCCTCGACAATTACAGCCTGCAGAAAAAAATCGGCACCTATTTCTGGCAGAGCCTGCGCAATCTTCTTCTTGTCGCAGCCGGCTCAATTCTGCTGATCCTGCTGGTCCTGCGCTTTGCCCCCCTGATGACTGCCGACAGGCAGATCAATATCCGCCTGCTTATTACGGCCCTGATTGTCATTTCAGCGCTCGGCCAGCTGGCCCTTGGCCTGACACATTACAATCAGTTCAAACAGTTCTATCTGGAGACATCCCGCAATAATACAGCTAAAGTTGTCAAGGTCGTGCAGCGGGATATCAACCTGGTCATTGAAAAAGGTGTCCCGATGACCGAGCTTTACGGGATCGAAAACTGGCTCGACACGATTGTCAAATCGGTTCCGGAAATCGAGAGCCTGTATGTCACCAGCATGCGCGGTGAGGTTTATTACAAGACAAAAAACCTGATCCTGATGCAGGAAGAACTGATTGATCCCATGTATAATTATAGTCTGCCGCTATCCCGTGACACCCAGGCCCGCAAGGGACTGGTCAACCTGGTTCTGTCGCGCCAATATATGCAGTCGCGCCTGCTCGATATTGCCCTCGATGCCCTGACGATCCTGGTCACGTCCTTGTTGCTGCTGACCGAAGTGGTGCTGGCCCTGGCCCTGTTCCTGAAATTGCGCCAGCACCGGGCCGCCGGATCCCGGCAGCCCCGGTTGCCGGCTGCCGGGACACCGGAACGGGTCACCCTGCCGCAGGAACCGCTCGATCCTGTGACCCAGCTGCGGCTGATCCGCCCGATCGCCTTTATCTTTTTCATGGCTTTCAGCATGACAGTTGCTTTCATTCCGATCGTGATGCGCCAGCTGATCGGTTCGCAGCCCGGTGTATCAGCCGGTGTCTGGCTGAGTCTGCCCAGTTCACTGGAAGCGGTCGGCAATATTGCCGCCACCCTTGTGGCTGGCTATATCCTGGCTCATCAGAGCTGGCGCCTGCCGTTTACATATGGCTTGCTGATTGTCGGGGTCGGGTCGCTGCTGTCGGCCCTGGCCTGGTCCGGCAGCCTTTTTATCCTCGCCCGGCTGGTGACCGGCATTGGTTATGGCCTGTCCTGGATGGCAATGCGCGGCTATGTCTCCCTGGCTGATTCACCGGCCGCCCAAACCAGCGGCTTTTCTTCGCTAAACTCCGGCATCATGTCAGGCTCCATTTGCGGCATTGCCATGGGTTCGGTCATAGCTGGCCGGGCCGGCTTCAGCTTCCTGTTCTATCTGACCGCGCTGATCATGCTGGGCGCAGCCGCTTTCAGCTTCCTGGCCCGTCCGAAATCCACCGGGAAGCGGGTCCGCCGGCAACCAGGCTCCACTTTGACAGCCCCGGCCGCAACGGCCAGCCTGGCCGGGCCGGCCGGCAGCGCAGCATCACCGGAACAGTCGGGTGGCGACGGTAAACTGGCGCCACCACCCGCCCGCGCGTCTGTTTTCGACTGGGCGGTGATCCGCGAGCTGCTGTTCCACCATCAGACCAGCCGTTATCTCATGATGGTTATCCTGCCGGCCACGCTCTGCGCGGTCTTCCTGAATTATTATTTTCCGGCAGTCGGCACCCAGCTGGGCATTTCACCGGCCAATATCGGCCGGGCTTTCCTGCTCAATGGCCTGTTTGTTATTTTCCTGGGCCCGCGTTTCGGTCACCTGCCGGATAATGCCGACGTTATCCAGCGCCGGGTCATCGTGGCCAATCTGATCTATGCCATTGCTTTGCTGGTGTTTGGTTTCTGGGTTAACAGCTGGACTGCCTTTTTTGCCGTCATGCTGCTCGGGTTTGGCGACAGCCTGGGCCTGGCAGCCCAGAGCAGCTATTACCTTAATCTCGACGCGTCCCGCAAAGCCGGCGGCAGCATGGCAATGGCCGGCTTCAGTGTCTTTTACAAAATTGGCGCCATCGTCGGGCCCCTGATTTTTGGCGTCATGATGGCCGGTGGTGCCGGATACGGAGCGATTCTGGTCGGACTGGTCTCCCTGCTCCTGCTGCTGGCTTTTGCCTTCAGCCAGCGCCGGAAACGGCCTGCCCAGGCCGACCGGTCGTGACTAAGGCGATGAAACAGATGACGGAATCCCCCGTGGACCAGCCAGCGGCCCCGTGCCAAAGTCAGCTGCCCGAACCGCAGCCAGCCGTGCTCTGGCAGGGCCAGCTGTGGAATAGCCGGACCGGCCAGCTGGCGGCCGCCCGCATGACAGGCCTGGAAGCGCGTCACATTCCCGCCATCCGGACCTTGCAGGCCCTGGTCGCGGCAAGCTTGCCGGATCCGGATCTCTACGTTGTGCTGACTGACGAGGAGCTGTCATACATCAGCCAGGCAACCGGTGGCCAGATCCATGGGATCTGGGTGGATGACCAGCTGATTGCCCAGGTCTGCCTGTATTATCCGGATCAGCGACCTGACAATCTGGGCCGCGACCTTGGCCTGGCAGCTGGTGACCTGGCGCAGATGCTGCACCTGGAGGGGATCAGTGTTCATCCTGACTATCGGGGCAACGACCTGGGCATGCTGCTGACCATGCAGGCTTTGCATCTGGCCTTGCAGCGGCGGCCGGTCCGCTTTCTGGCCGCAACGGCCTCGCCTGACAATTACGTCAGCTTGGTCCTGCTGTTTGCGGCCGGTCTGACAATCCGGGCCTTGCGTGTTAAATATGGCCATTGTCAGCGCTATATTTTATTGCGGGACCTTGCTGCCGACCCGGCCGCAATCGCCGCGCCAGAAACCCCGGCCGCGCCGCCTGATCCGGCCACTCCGGTCACCCTGCCGCCTCCTGCCGGCCAAAACCAGGCTTTCATTGACGTGGCCCATACGGATTTGCCAACCCAGCAGCTGTTGCTGCAACAAGGATACATCGGCAGTGCCGTGCTGAAAACCCAGGCAGGCTGGCAGGTTCGCTTCGCCGCCCCGGCCCCGGGCGAACCCGGCCGGGCCAGGACTTCAGAACCCGTCCAGGCCAGAACATAAGAACTCCGGTGAACACTCAGTACTCACCCCGATAACAATGGCCGGCCCAGCTGGCCGTGCCGATCCGGGAATTCAAACAGATTGTGGAGATTTATGGCGATGAAAAGCATGACATTCAATCTGTTCGCTGGCTTGCAGCAGATCAGGCTGAGGGGCAAGATTGCCCTGATCATGATATTACTGGTACTCGGTTCGATCATTGCGGTTGGGATCGCCGCGATCATGGCCCAATACCAGGCTTTGCTGGATGATACCGGCAAACGCCTGACGTCACTGGCGCACTTTGCAGCCAGCCATATTAACGGTGACGACCTGAATGCGGTCAGATCCGGCGCCAGTGTTGACTCGGAAGCCTATATCCGGGTGCAGACCGAACTGCGCCAGGTTATAGAATCCGCCAACAAAATCCCGATTTCCCAGATCGCGGAAATTATCCAGATGCAAGGTAAAAGCGCCGGCCGCAATCTCAAGGCGGTGTATGCTTATACGTTGAGCATGCAGGACGGCCGGGTGGTCCAGGGCGCCGATGCCTTTTCATCCGCCGACCATACGACCTATAAACAGCCTGGCTCACCCGTTCTTGATTCTGGCATCATTGCCTACGTCAGCCAGATTTATAGCGGTATTCCCTTTTTTGCTTCGGCCCCTTATACAGATGATTATGGGACCTGGATTACCGGTTATGCCCGCGTTTTTGACTCGCAGGACAATGTGGCCGGCGTTGTCTGCATTGATGCCTCGCTGGAGTTTATTTATCGCAAGACCTGGGAACTGGCCTTGCAGGTCCTGCTTTTTGCCGCCGGTTTCATTGTCATAGTCCTGGTATTGAGTTTTTATTTTTCGCGCCGGATTACCGAGCCGATTGTCCAGCTTAATCGGGGCGCCGGCATCATCGGTGGCGGTGACCTGGACTATCTGATCAAGATCCGGACCGGTGACGAGATAGAAGACCTGGCCCGCTCCTTTAACCAGATGGCGACCCAGCTCAAGCTCTATATTGAGAACTTGCGTGTTACGACAGCCGAGAAGGAACGTATCGAAAGCGAGCTGAAAATTGCCCATAAAATCCAGATCAGCATGCTGCCGCGGATTTTCCCGCCGTTCCCCTCAAGACCGGAGCTGTCAATTTATGCGACTATTGAACCAGCCCGCGAGGTCGGCGGCGACCTTTATGACTTCTTCTTTATTGACGAGCACCGCTTCTGTTTCTTTATTGGTGATGTTTCCGGTAAAGGCGTGCCGGCTGCCCTGTTCATGGTGATTGCCAAGTCCCTGCTGCGCACCCAGGCCCTGCAAGGCAGCCCAGTTGATGAAATTTTATTCAAGGTCAACAACCTGTTGTGTTCCGATAATGAAGAAATGATGTTTGTGACTTTGTTTCTGGGTATTCTGGATACCCGGACGGGTGAGCTGGACTTTGCCAATGCCGGACACAACCCGCCGCTGCTGGCCCGCTATTCGGCTGCCTTCGAATACATGCGGCCGCGCCGGGGCTTTGTGATGGCCGGGATGGAGAATTTCCGTTTCCGCCGGGAGACGCTGCATCTTGGGCCTGCCGATGTCCTGTTCTTGTACACCGATGGCGTGACTGAGGCCATGGATATCGATGGCCAGCAGTTCTCCGACCAGCGCCTGAAGGACGTTCTGGCTGAACTCTCCGCCGTCCCGGAAAAACAGATCATCGCCTCGGTCCGCCAGGAAATTGGCGCTTTCGTCAAGCAAGCCCCGCAGTCGGATGATATTGCCATGCTGGTCATCCGCTACAATGGCTACAATGGCTACAATGGCCGTTCATGAGCCGGCCGCTTTCGGCCAGGCGCATCACCGGCCAGGATCGGGCTGCGTCCCGTTTTACCGTACCGGGCCCTGGTTTACCAGGCCCTGGCATGGGGCGGCAAAATAAACCATGACAGACTGTTTGCATGAACCGGCATTTCCGCTATAATGCTACTATTCAAGGGGAGGCGTTGTCATGCAGCTGTTGAAAGAGCGGATTCTCAGGGACGGGCAGGTTTTGTCCGGACAGATCCTGAAGGTTGACAGTTTTCTGAATCATCAGATGGATCCGGTTCTGATGGCGGCAATCGGCGAGGAGTTTGCCCGCCGCTATACCGGTGAGCCGATCACCCGCATCCTGACCCTTGAAGCATCGGGCATCGCTCCGGCGCTTTTCACCGGCTTTTATTTAAAAGTGCCGGTTGTATTTGCCAAAAAGACCCAGTCAGCCAATCAGGATGCCGGCACCTTTTCGGCACCTGTCCATTCCTATACGCGCGGGCATGACAATATCATCCGGGTCTCGCGCCGATACCTGTCCCCGACCGACCACATCCTGCTGATCGATGATTTCCTGGCCCATGGCGAGGCCCTGCTGGGCCTGGCTGAACTGGTTCATCAGGCCGGCGCCACGCTGGCCGGAGCCGGTATCGTCATTGAGAAAGGCTTCCAGGATGGGGGCCGGAGGGTCCGTTCCAAGGGCATCCGGGTAGAATCCCTGGCCATTATAAAAGACATGTCTGACGGACATGTTGAATTCGCGGAAAGTCCATACATGTAGGAGGAGATTACCCAATGAGACTTCGCAAGATCCTGACCCTGATCCTTTGTTTCCTGCTGGCCGCCAGCACCCTGGCGGCTGCCGGCTGTACGCAGACCACCACCACCGGCGCGACCAGCTCCGGCACAACCACCACGGCGGCCACCACGGCCGCAGTCAGCAAAGTGAAAGTCGGCGTCATCTATATCAGTCCCAAGAATGACGGCGGCTGGTCACAGGCTCACGCCAACGGCTTTGCCGCAGCGGTCGCCGCAATCGGGGCCGACAAGGTCGAGCTCAAGGAAATTGAAAATGTAGCCGATACGGACGTCCAGAAGACGGAAACAGCTGTCAAGCAGCTGATCGCCGAAGGTTGCCAGATCATTTTTGCTACCAGCTACGGTTACATGGATACCATTGAGAAGCTGGCCAAGGAAAATCCGGCTGTCAAATTCGAGCACTGCTCGGGCTACAAGAGCGCCGATAATTTCGCCAATTACTTTGGCCAGATCGAGCAGCCCCGTTTCCTGTCCGGTATCATCGCCGGCAAAATGACCAAATCCAATGTGATCGGCTATGTCGCGGCCCAGAAGATCCCGGAAGTCATGCGTGGCATCAATTCTTTCACCCTCGGTGTGCGCTCGGTCAATCCGGCTGCCGTTGTCAAAGTGACCTGGACCAATACCTGGTATGATCCGCAGCTGGAAAAGGAAGCCGCCATTTCCCTGATTGACAGTGGCGCCGACGTCATTGCCCAGCATCAGGACTCCACCGCTGCCCAGCAGGCCGCCCAGGAGAAAAAAGTCTTCGGCATCGGCTATGACAATCCGATGTACAGCGATGCGATCAAGGATGCTTATCTGACCGCGCCGATCTGGAAGTGGGGCGCTTATTACCAGACCCGCATGCAGGCGATGCTGGATGGCACCTGGAAATCCGGCGCTTACTGGGGCGGCATGCAGGATGGCATTGTAGCCCTTGACACCATGACCAGCCTGGTTCCGGCTGATGTGCAGGCCCAGGTCAATACCATGGTTGACACCATGAAGGCCAAGGGTAATGACTTCGTCTTTGCCGGCCCGATCAAGGACAACACCGGCAAAGAGCGGGTCGCCACCGGCCAGTCGCTTTCGGCCGCGGACCAGATGAGCATGGACTGGTACGTTGAAGGCGTTGTAGTCACCGAATAATATTGAGACTGATAACCTGACAGACCCCGGAACCGTCACGCCGCCTGGACCGCCAGTCCAGACCGGTGCTGATGGCCTTTCCGGGGTCTGTCAGGAATTTTGCCTGATTGAGGTAAAGCCATGCAGCAGTCCGATCCAGTAGCCGCCATCGTCATGCACGGCATATCGAAGGCCTTTGGCACCGTGCAGGCTAATTCAGACATCAGCTTTTCAGTCCGCACCGGAGAGATTCATGCCTTGCTCGGCGAAAATGGCTCCGGCAAGTCCACATTGATGAATATTCTGTCCGGTATCTATCTGCCAGATGCCGGGACCATTGACGTCCATGGGCAACGGGTGATTTTCCGCAGTCCGCGCGACTCGATGCGCCAGGGCATTGGCATGATCCATCAGCATTTCAAACTGGTCGAAAACCTGACCGCGCTGGAGAATATCATGGCCGGCACCGGACACGGCCTGCTGGTCGACCGGGCCGCTGCCCGCCGGAAGATCAAGGTGCTCTCCGAACAGTTTGCAATGGGGGTGGACCCCGACCGGCTGGTCAGTTCGCTGTCCGTCGGTGAGAAACAGACTGTCGAAATTCTCAAGGTCCTGTATCGCGGGTCGCGGATCCTGATCCTGGACGAGCCGACCGCCGTCCTGACGCCCCAGGAAATTGAACGGCTCTTCATGATCTTGCGCCGGATGCGCGATGACGGCGAATCGGTTATATTTATCAGCCACAAGCTGAACGAAGTGCTCGCCTTAAGTGACCGGGTCACCATCCTGCGCCATGGCCGGACGATAGGCACGGTCGAGACGGCCCGGACCAGCACCCATCAGCTGGTTGAAATGATGGTCGGCCGGGCTGTCGACCTGTCGATCAGCCGGCCTCAATTGCCGGTTGCTGAAGTCTGCCTGACTGTCAGTGACCTGGTCGTCCGTGATCTCGAGGACATTGCCCGCCTCGACCAGGTCAGTTTTGATCTTTATCATGGTGAAATCCTCGGTGTAGCCGGCCTGGCCGGCAGTGGCCAGAAGGAGCTCTGCGAAACGATCGCCGGCCTGCAGAAGCCGGTTTCCGGCAGTGTCCGTTTTCATGGCCAGGATATCATTGGCAGAACACCGCGCGAAATCATCCGCATGGGCATCAGCATGAGCTTTATCCCGGAGGACCGGCTCGGCATGGGCCTGGTAGCCTCGATGGACATTGCCGACAACATCATGCTCAAGGACTACGCCTTTCACAAGGGCCTGTTCGTCGACCGCCAGGAGGCCCGCCGCAAGGCCCGCCGCATTGTTGAACAGCTCGAAATCAATACACCCGGCATTTTTCATACCGTGCGCAAATTGTCCGGCGGCAATATCCAGAAAGTCATCCTCGGCCGCGAGATCAATCTCAGTCCCCGCCTGCTGATTACCGCCTACGCAGTGCGCGGCCTCGATATCCATTCGTCTTATACGATTTACAACCTGATCAACGAGCAAAAGCAGAAGCATGTCGCGGTTCTCTATATCGGTGAAGACCTGGATGTGCTGCTTGAATTGTGCGACCGGATCCTGGTGTTATGCAATGGCAAGGTGACGGGTATTGTCGATGCCCGGCAGACGACCAAGGAACAGATCGGCCTGATGATGACCGGTACCCCGCTTGACGAGGCGATGATTGCCGGCCAGGACCGTGCCAGCCAGCCGGATACCCCGCTGGCGGCCGGCGACCAGCCCCGGACGATGCAAAACTATGATGAGAGGAGAGGATCCTGATGCGTCTGCGCATAGCCAAGCAAGAATCAGTCAGCGGCTGGCAGGCCGCCGTGATCCGTACGGCCTCAGTGCTGGCCGCCCTGCTTTTATCCGGTATTGTGATGGCGATCATGGGTTATAATCCGGGTGCTGCCTTCCTGGCAATCGTCAAGGGTTCACTCGGTTCGGCTTACGGCCTGACCAATACCGTCACAGTAGCAATCCCGCTGCTGATTGTCTCCCTCGGCCTGGCGATCAGCTTCTCCATGCGTTTCTGGAATATTGGCGGCGAAGGCCAGATGATCGTTGGTGCCATCTGTGCCACCTACGTCTCCCATCATCTGCCGGCGACGGTGCCGCCCGCTATCCTGATGCTGGCAATGAGCCTGGCCGCCATGGCCGGCGGCGCGCTGTATGCGCTGATCCCGGGGCTCTTCCGGGCCTATTCCGGGACGAATGAAACCCTGTTCACCCTGATGCTCAATTATATCGCGATTAAAGTCACAATCTACCTGCGGCTGGTGTTGTGGAAAGATCCGGCTGCCAAGGGCTTTCCCCATATCAAGTCCATTCCCGATGCCGCCCATCTGCCCATGCTGTTCGGTGTGCACATCGGCTGGATCGTCGCCCTCGCCTGCACGGCCTTTGTTTATATTTACCTAAAATATACCAAGCGCGGTTATGAAATCCGGGTTGTCGGCGAAAGTGAGCGGACCGCGCAATATGCAGGTATCAACGTCCGCCAGATCCTGCTGATTGGCGTGATGATGTCCGGCGCAATTGTCGGCCTGGCCGGCTTTGTCAAGCTCAGCGGCGCGTCCTTCATGCTGTCGGAAAGCATCGCCGGTGGCGCCGGCTTTTCGGCGGTTATCATCGCCTGGCTGGCCCAGCTCAACGCGCCGGCCATGGTGATTGTCTCCCTGCTCTTCGCAGCCATGGAGCAGGGCGCGATGGGCATGGAGCTGTCGCTGGGGACACCCGTTTCCGTGGCCGATATCATCAAGGGTACGATCCTGTTCATGGCCCTGGCATCGGAATTCTTTATCTCTTATCGCCTGATTCTCGACCGTCATGTCCAGCCGGCTGCAGGCCGGGAACAGGGAGGTGAAGCCTGATGGAGACCGCCTTGCTGATAGCCCTTTTCCTGTCTTCTGCCATCCGCATGTCCGTGCCCCTGTTGCTGGGGACCCTGGGCGAGTCGCTGACCGAGCGGACCGGCAACCTGAATCTCGGCGTGGAAGGCCTGATGATGATGGGTGCCGCCACCGGTTTCCTGGCAGCCTACCATACCGACAGCATCTGGCTGGCCATCCTGGCCGGCATGCTCGGTTCCGGCTTCGGCGCCCTGATTTATGCGGTCCTGACGATTACTTTCCGGACGAAACAGGACGTCACCGGCCTGGCTCTCACGATCTTTGGCAGCGGCTTTGCCAATACATTGTGCAAGAAACTGGCCAACCAGAATACCCCGGCCGGCATCCGCGCCTTTACCGAAGCCAAACCGCTGCAGCTGCCGCTGGAATCAGCCGGCTCCTGGCCGGTCATCGGACCGGTCCTGAAGTTCCTGGACACGACTTTCCTGCAGCATAACGCCTTTGTCTACCTGGCCTTCCTGCTGGCCATCGCCGGCTGGTTCTATCTGTTCCGCACCCGCCAGGGCCTGCATACGCGGATGATTGGCGAGAATCCGGCCGCCGCCGAAGCGTCCGGCATCCGGGTCATCGGCAGCAAGTATTTCAACGTCATCCTCGGTGGCATGCTCTGCGGCCTGGCCGGGGTCTACATTTCGGTCGTCAATGTCGGCACATACCTCGAAAATATCGTTGCCGGACGTGGCTGGATCGTCGTAGCGCTCGTCATTTTCATCCGCTGGGATCCGCTCAAGGCGATTGCCGGCTCACTGCTCTTCGGGGCCCTCGAGATCGTCGGTTTCCGGCTCCAGCATGTCAAGGCCCTCTCCGGAATCCCGATATTCTCGCAGTATGTCATCGACATGTACCCCTACCTGATGACGATCCTGGTCCTGATCCTGACTTATGCCCGCAAACGCGCCTATCGCGGTCCGGCGGCCCTCGGTGTACCCTACTTCCGCGAAGACCGCTAAGCTGTGCCGCGTTTGCGCGATGTCGTCAGCGCGAATCAGCCGATGCTGGGGATGGCCACGTTGATATCAATGTCCTGGCTGTAGTCGATACCGGGCAAATTGAAACCGAACATCTGATAGAAGTCTTCCCAATAGCCGGTGATGTCGCAATACTCGCCGGCATTTTCAGTCTTCAGGCTGCCCCAGATCCGGGTGATGGCCTGCTGGATCTCGTCCCGCATTTCCCAGTCATCAACCCGCAGGCGTCCCTGGTCATCAAGCACCGGCTGACCGACAAACAGCTTGTCATGGTACAGGCGGTAGATCTGCTCAATGCAGCCCTCGTGGATCCCCTTTTCCTTCATGATCTTGTAGAGGAGCGAGATATAAAGCGGGACAACCGGGATGGCCGCGCTGGCCTGGGTGACGAGCGCCTTGTTGACCGAAATATAGGCCTTGACCTGCGGATATTCCTGAGACATCCGGACGGCCGTCTCATAGAGATGCTTCTTGGCCATGCCGATCGAGCCATTGAGGTAAATCGGATGGGTCAGCTCGGGGCCGATATAGGAGTAGGCAATTGTCACGGTCTGCGGCGCCAGGACGCCAGCGGCATCCAGCGCGGCGATCCAGTCCTGCCAGTCCTCGCCGCCCATGACCTTGACGGTATGCAGGACTTCCTCCTCGCTGGCCGGCTCAATCTCCACCTCGGAAATGGCATTGGTTTTCAGGTCAATGGTGCTGTTGCGATAGACGCCCTGTGTCGTCTTGAGGACAGAGGAATAAATAGTCCCATCGGCCATGGTCCGGCGCGGCGAAGCCAGGCTGTAAACAATCAGGTCGACCTGGCCGAGATCCTGGCGGATCAGGTCAATGGTCTGCTGCTTGATCGCCGCCGAGAAGGCGTCACCATTGATGGATTTGGCATAGAGCCCCTCGGCGTGAGCCCGCTTTTCAAAAGCGGCTGTGTTATACCAGCCGGCTGATGCGGTGCGATTGCCGCCGGCGGCTTTGTCAAAAATGATCCCGATGGTCGCTGCCCCACAGGCAAAAGCGGAGCTGATCCGCGATGCCAGTCCATAACCGGTGGATGCGCCAATGACCAGCACTTTTTTTGCGCCGTCTATCCTGGACTGAGCCGAGACATAGTCGATCTGGCGATTGACATTGGCTGCGCAGCCCACAGCATGGGCCGTTGTACAGATAAATCCGCGGACTTTGGGTTCAACAATCATAAATACCTCCGTGGCCTGGCCCGATCCGCCGGCCGGTTCTGCTATTTCCGTGGCCTGGCCCGATCCGCCGGCCAGTTTCAATTCAATCGTGGCCTGCTGGACCTGGCAAGCCCATTTTATCCGGTGAATTGCCTTATTATAACAAATATCCGTATAATGGGAATACCGAAGGAGGGATGTAAATGGAACGTTTATCAGCCAATGCCCAGCCCTGGTGGAAGGAAAGCGTGGTTTACCAGATATATCCGCGCAGTTTTCAGGACAGCAACGGGGACGGTATCGGCGATATCCCCGGCATCATCTCGCGCCTCGATTATCTGCAGGCGCTGGGTATTGATGTAATCTGGCTATCACCGGTCTACCAGTCGCCCAATGATGACAATGGCTATGATATCAGCGATTATCAGGCAATCATGGCCGAATTTGGCACCATGGCGGACTTCGACCGCCTGCTGGCGGCCGCCCATGCCCGCGGTATACGCATCCTGATGGACCTGGTCGTGAACCATACCTCCGATGAACATGCCTGGTTCGTAGCCAGCCGCCAGAGCCCGGACAATCCATTCCGTGATTATTACATCTGGCGACCGGGTCGCGACCAGGGTCCGCCCAATAACTGGGGTTCGGCCTTTGGCGGGTCAGCCTGGCAATACAGCCCGGAGACAGACATGTACTATCTCCATATTTTCTCGGCCAAACAGCCGGACCTGAACTGGGAAAATCCGGCCGTACGCCAATCGGTTTACCAGATGATGCGCTGGTGGCTTGACAAAGGGATCGACGGCTTCCGCATGGATGTGATCAACCTGATCTCCAAGGTCAACAGCCTGCCGGACAGCCCCCAGCTGATCGGTTTGTATGGCAACGGTGCTCCCTATTTCATGAACGGACCGCGCGTCCATGAATTTTTGCAGGAAATGAACCGGGAGGTTCTGTCGCAATATGACATGATGACCGTGGGCGAAACACCCGGCGCCAGTGTGGCTGATGCCAGGCGTTATACGGGGGCATCCGAGCGCGAACTGAACATGGTCTTCCAGTTTGAGCACATGGAACTTGACGGCGGGCCGCTTGGTAAATGGTGTGACCGGCGCATTGCCCTGGCCGACCTGAAACAGACACTGAGCAAATGGCAGACCGGCCTGGCCGGCGTGGGCTGGAACAGCCTGTACTGGAATAATCATGATCAGCCACGCGTTGTTTCGCGCCTCGGCAATGACAGTGTGTACCACCAGGAATCAGCCAAGATGCTGGCAACCTGCCTGCATCTGCTGCAGGGTACTCCCTACATTTATCAGGGTGAGGAACTGGGCATGACCAATGTGCGCTTTGCTTCGCTCGACGACTACCGCGACATCGAAACACTGCAGGCTTATCGCGAGCTGGTGGGCCATGGCCTGGTCGAGCCGGCCACCATGATGCGGTATATCTACAAGGCCAGCCGCGACAACGCCCGCACCCCCATGCAGTGGGATGACTCTCCCCATGCCGGGTTCAGCACGGCGGCACCCTGGATTGCGGTCAATCCGAACTACCTGTGGATCAACGCCGCCAGCCAGGTCCAGGATCCGGACTCTATCTTCAGCTATTATCAGGCCCTGATCCGCCTGCGTAAACAGCAGCCGGTCATCGTCCACGGCCACTATACACTCCTGCTGCCCGCCCACGAGCAGGTCTTTGCCTATAGCCGGACTCTTGATGACCAGACGCTGGTCGTCCTGTGCAATTTCAGCGACCAGGCAGCGCCTTTCACATTGCCAGCCGAACTGATCGCAGCGCCCGGTCACTTGCTGATTGGCAATTACCGCGACGGCACGGCCAGTAGCCGGACAGTCGCCCTGCGGCCATATGAGGCCCGGGCTTTTCTGCTGGGATAAAAAAAGCGGGCAGAACCAATGTTTCTGCCCGCCAATCCTGCGCGCTGTCAGATAACGGGAAAAGCCGACACCAGCTGAGGAAAAGCCGACTTGAACCGATAAGTAAATGGCCGGGAGAAAATCCTGCCAGCACAGCCCCCCTGCCGGGCAACTGGCATCTGATATCGGCCGGACCGTTGAACCAGCCGTTCAGAAGCGAATCTTGCGGATGTCGTCCTTGAGGCGTTCAATGTCATTGATCCAGTCTTCGATGTCGTGCTCGTGTTCGAGCTCGTCATTGAGGATGTTGATGGCCATCTGGTAGGTCGCGTAGTCCTTGCCGTCGGCGAACGCGGCCAGGTTCTGGTAGCGTTGGATCGCACAACGCTCGCCACGCAGGTTTTGCTCGAGAATCACCTCGATATAGGGATCGTCCGGTGTTTCGTAATCACACTTGGCATGCGCCTTCCAGTGTTCAGGATTGAGAATCGGTGTGCCGCCCAGCTGGATAATGCGATTGACGACCAGCTCGGCATGGGCCAGCTCCTGGGTGGCATGCAGCAGCAGCTCGGGCTCGACCTCGCTGCGCATCGGCCCCTCCATGATCCGGGCTCCTATCCAGTACTGATAGTAAGCCAGCCACTCTTCGGCGAGCGCTTCATTCAAATATTGAATCGTCTGCTGAACATCCAGATGTGAAATTTCAACGGCCTTTTTACCCATTTGGCACCTCCTGCTTGTTTGTAATTGCCGGAACCGGATATTATCAATTCTAATTCTTATAAGAATATTTTTCAATCACGGCTGGTCGTTTTCCTGCCCGGCCAGGGCCTCCGGCTGTGTCAGGTGCAGGCGGTAAATTTTGAAGACGTAGTCGGGATTGCCGACATCGACCGTGTCGGCCACACTGACCGTCACGGCTTCGCCGAGCGAGGCATAGTAATCAACCAGATAATTCAGCGCGTCATCCCGGTCACTGAAAACAAACAGATTATCATTGCGTACCAGGTCATGGCGTACATCACTGATACCAGCCCGCGCCAGTTTCTGATCATACAGGGGGGTAAAGCAGGTCCAGCCGCCAAATCCCGTTGAATTGAAAAAGCTGACTGGCCGGAGCTGCGTCCTGAACGTCAGCGTGTAGGGTGCGGTGTCCAGCAGTTGCTCAAAATAAAAATTATCCGGGTGGATCAGGGTATAATCCAGCAGCCGTTCATATTCCTTGTTGGCCTCGATCTGTGACTTGTTGGAAAGGGAGATGCTGATCCAATTATAGACGATCAGAACCAGGGCCAGGCTGACAAGCAGGATCATCAGCAGCCAGGCCGACAGCGGCTTGTTTAATCTGGCCAATGGGGTAAAGCCTGCCTGCCCGCCCGTAATGCCAGTGCCGTCATTTCTGCTGGCGTTGCCGGCAGTACCATCAATCGGAGATTGGGTATCCGATCCATCGCCGCTGGCCTGGTCAGCCAGGGTTTCAATCAAGCGGGCCGGGCCGCGCGAACGAGCCGCCGACATGCCGGCCTGGCGCAGATAATTCAGGCTGAAAGCCGCCAAAACCATGATTTCGACCAGATAAATGATCCCGGTGACCCGTAGTGGCATGCGGCCAATCAGGGCCAGAAAGACCCATTCGGTAAAATGAATGACCAGGAACGCCGCCAGCAGATAACCAGCAGCCGGCTTGAGGATCAGGCCACGGATGAAAAGCAGGTAAATCAGCAGGCCAGCCGCAAACAGAACAACCGGCGCGAAATCAGCGCTGAACATGCCATTAAACAGGAATGACAGCCGATCGCGATAGAGCTGTGATGCAGCCGGACCCCGGGTGGCTTCGATTTCGATGCTTTTATCCCGGATTGCCTCATAAGTCCGGGCGTTGGATTGCGGCTGCAGGATGAAGGTCATGCGCATGAAATTGGCATAGGTCTGCGGCGATATGTCTATCGATTGATAGAATGCCTCGTTGCCCGTGTATTCCGGCATATCGTGATAATCAAACAATTGGCTGCGTGCGACATTATATGCCTTATATTGCTGCCAGGCGGGCGTGGCATAGGCTGCCAGCTCGATCAGGAGGATCAGGCCGATGCCGGCCGCAACGACGACGGGCAGCTGCCAGTTGCGCAGGCGACGCCGGCCGAGGTCGGCATAACGGATCAGGAAGAGCACGAGGGCAAACGGCAGGGCCAGGTAGAAGACATTGGCCCGGACACAGAAGGCTGAGAGTAGCAGCCAGGCTGTGACGCTGTTCTCGAACAGTAGCCGCGAAGGATTGGCTGCAGGGGTTGTGAACAACCAGAAAATGGCGGTAGCTGCCAGGGCACCGGCGGTTGTCGTAAACTGGATATCGGTAACCAGGTTGATCCCGAAAAGCAAGAATCCGGCCCCGACTGCCAGCAGTCCGCCGATTTTTTGCCGGGTTGTTACAGCTGAATCCAGAACCCGGAACACAATCAGGGCCAGGCAAAGCAGCAGATAGCCCAGCAAGGTCAGGCCATACCAGTCGACGTGACGATTGACCAGGAACAGCAGGCTGATGATAAAGCCCAGCGGATATTTGATAAAAATCAGGTGACCGTCGGGACGGCCGGAAAATGTACCGGCGGCAATATCCAGCATGGCCAGGTCGTCGTTGATCGAGTAGACAATTCCCAGCCGGCTATAGGCCATGGCTATTGCGGCGTAAGCCAGCCCGCCGGCCAGCAGCAGGTTGATCAGCAAGTTGAACCGCTCCTTCTGCCGGACAGACGGCCGATATATTTCATAATGATGATGCTTCATGCTACCTCCGTAAAAAGAACGATCTGGTCTGGCGGCCGGGCATCCGGGCATCAGCCAGCCAGGCTTGCGCCCATAATAACATAGCCGGATAAAGCGTGAAAATGTAACGTGATTTGATTTCAAAGAAAATGAGCAGAAAAAAAGTCGCAAATACGGGAATCAGCAACAAGTCGAGCTGCTGGCAGCGGCGCCGGCCGGCCAGGTACAGAACCATCATGGTAAAAAACAGCAGATACTGGGCCCGGATCACCGTATTGAGAAACTGGCGGCCCTGCTGGTAGTCATTTTGCAGATACGGGGTCAGCAAGGTCGGGGCTGCAAATTTGGCTGGCGTGAATTCAGCATTTTCACCGAACGCATAGCGCTGGGCCTGATAAGTGCCCTCCATCCAGGTCCAGAGGATTTTCCGGGCGAAAATCTTGCCCAGGCGCCATGGTCCGTACTCAGCAACACGATCCCAGACATCCTGCCAGGTGCGCTCAAAGCTCATGGAAAAGTCCATGAAGCCAAATTCAGGTTCATTGAGGCCAATATAGAGCAGGGAGGCCCGTGGATAAGAAGGCCGGGCCGGATCGTGCAGATTGACATCGACAGTGGTTTGCAGCAGTGTGGCCGGCAGGCCAAAACACAGGGCGGACAGCAGCAGGACAGCCAGCAGCTGCCGCCCCTTGAGCGATCCGGCTGTTCCGACACTTCGCTTGCCATGGCTGGTTGTTTTGTCGCTACCTGCGGTCGCTGCCGGCTGTTGCCGCAGCTGATGCACCGTAAAATCGAACAGCAGGGCCAGCAGGTATAAATCGCCGGTCGGGCGCAGGAATTTGCCGAGCGCCAGCAGGGCGGCGGCTCCAAGCAGCGCGGGAACCGACCGGCCATTTCGCCAGTAAACAAAAAAGGCCAGCACCCAGATGAATGTGAAGGGCAAGTCATAGTAGAGATGCTGGATATACAGAAATGGCGCGATAAACGTCAGTGTCAGCAGGAACAGGCCGTTGCGCAGCCCGATATAGCTGGACTTGCCGGGTTTGCCCTGTCCGGGCCCGGCTGCTGCTTGATGAACGGCAGCCGGATCCAGCGTGTCCGGACCCTGCACACACCGGGCTGGGCCTGGTTCCGGCGGCCGGACACACCGGGCTGCGCCATCACTGATCAGCCAGGCCAGGCCCAGGACCAGCAGGCTGTTGATGATCTTGAGGGTCGCAGGGGCTTGTGGCAGGAAACGCAGCCACAGGCCGTAGAACAGGCTGACATTGATGTTGACCTTGAAAGTCTGCAGATAATCTGACTGCAAGATCTGGGACCATTGACCATTGGCAGCCGCCAGCGCTCCCGCATACACGCCGCGCATATCGGAAAAGGGCAGCGTCGGCACCTGCCAGATAAAGAGGCCCGCAGCCCCCAGAAACAAGCCGGCAGCAAGCGGTGGTCGCAGGATTGACCGCAGGCGTCGGGATCGCCGGTATAGCCACCAGCCCAGGCCATAGACGGAGCCGACCAGGACCAGGCCCAGCAGATCGCGCCAGCTGACAGCGGTGAAATATGGGTAATCAGCAAAATGATACATCGGCTTGATGACCAGGCCGAGCAGCAGGACTGTCACAAATACAGCAAGCAGGACAAACCGCAGGATCT
>CAYVHB010000015.1:36714-70692 GCA_964450865.1 uncultured Oscillospiraceae bacterium
AGGCCGAGCAGCAGGACTGTCACAAATACAGCAAGCAGGACAAACCGCAGGATCTTCCAGAGTCGATCCATCAGGAACAGGAGCAGGTGGCCGGATCTACGACGCATTGCCGCATCCTCCTGAAGGCATCCGGCCATCTGGCCATTGATTGCCAGCGGTCGCTGATAAGGGCCCTTGACACATTGCCGCATCCTCCTTAAGGCTCCGGATTCCTGGTCAGTGCCTCGAGCACGACCGTCCGGCCGAGATTTTCATAGCAGATCTGGCCGTTTTGATAGTAAAGACGGTAGGCACTGCCATTATCAAGCAGTCCGACGATGGTTTGTGGCTCTTTGCTGATCCGGTAACAATTAACTTGCGGGACAAGCACTGTCCCGGTGTGGGCGTCCTGGATACTGCCCTGCGGCTGGGGCTTGATATGGATTGTATAATCACCCAGTACCACGTCGCGTGGCTGTTGCCTGAAGTCGGCAAAGCTGACATCCACATAGTTTTGTCGCGCCAGGGTCGCCCGGAAATCGCCGACCCACAGCGCGTTGTAAACCAGGACAATCCCGATCAGTCCGGCCAGCACCAGGCCGCCTGCCCGGGCAGCCAGAGGCCGGACCTGGCTGTGCTGATTACCGGGGTGGTCCGGACGGTTCGGGTCATCTGCTTTGCTTGTATTGTCCGGACGGTTCGGGTCATTCTGCCCGGGCTGCTGCAGCCGGGCCTGCAGTCTGGCTTGCAGCCGGTGCAAGCCAAAGGTCAGCAATATAATGACCGGCCAGCCATAGAGCGGGGCGAACAGGGTGCCGCAATAGAGGATAAATCCCAGCACGGAGTGGAGCACGAAGATAGCCAGCAGCATGCTGGTTGTGGCCAGGATGACGGGCTGCCGCCACCCCTGCCAGACGCCGGCCCCCACAGCCAGCAGGACCAGCGCCAGCAAGGCCAGCTGCCAGGCGCTGATCGCCCCGGTCTGGACGACGTAGGGGTAGATGCTGGCATAGGCAGGACCCAGCAGCAGCGGCTGGTAGACGAAGGCTACCGAGGACGCGATGTTATGCGTGATCTGGGTCAGGCCAGTCATGTAATCGAGTACATAATGCCAGAAGGTATTGAACATCAGGACCAGCACCAGGCCGGCCATCAGGGCAAAGGCCAGCAAGGTCAGCAGATGGCGCCGGAAAAACGCGGTCATGCTGCGCCGATAGCGGCTGATCAGCTGCCAGATGATCAGGGGTCCGCTGACTGCAACGGTTATCGGATTCATGCCAAAAGCGGCAATCGCTCCCAGATACAGATAGCGGCTGCCACGCTGGAATAAATAAAGCGTCAGGAGAACGAAGACCATGGTTGGCCCATGGGTTTCCGGCATGAATGCCATCATGATCGTCGGGAATGAGACGACCTGCAGCAGGGCGCCACCGAAAGCCAGAGGCCGGCTGACCCACAGCTGGCGCAAGATGCGATAAACCAGGACGGTGGCCAGGGCATTGAGGATTGACTGGATCACGCAGAGCGCATAACCATACCAGAGCACCATCAGCAGATCGGGTACCTGGCGGTTCAGCCAGCCCAGCGCGGTCAGCGGCAAATAGAAGAGATTATAGAACGGGTGAATCTTGTGCGGGGCATCGATCAGGAACGCCTTATAAATACAGCGGGCAATATCCGAATGGAAATAAATGTTATAAATGATCCCATATTCGTCATAGAAATAGAGAAAACGCTCATTGGCTGACTGGATCAGCAGGAACCAGCCCAGACTGACCGCCAGGCTGATGCCAAAAAGGAGCAGGGCCGTCCGGTGACGGCGCAGCCAGCCCGGCCGGGAATCGCTGCCGGCCACCGCGCCTGGCACTGCCGTCGCATCACCCGGGGTTGGCGCCCATTTCGCTGCCGCCACAGGCGCCAGCCGCACCGCGGACGGTGACAGCCCGCGCCTGAGCAGGAGCGCCAGCACGACCTGGCTGATGCCCCAGAACCAGCAGAACACAGCATAACCATAGTAGAGCAGATCATTGGCATCCAGCATCGGTAATAATCGGCCGGACTGGCGGGCCTTGAAAACGGTATACAAGACAGCCGGACTCAGCAGGGTAAACAACAGAATCTGGATGATGCGCAGACGTCGGGAACGGTGGCTGTGCAGGGTCAGCATCAGGACCACGTCAAAAATGAAGGCGGTAGCCAGCCCATAAAAAACATGAATATTGGTCTGAATCCAGCTCAGGGTCTGACTTTGCAGCAGGTTGATCATCCGTCCTGTACCTCCGCATCTTTCTGTCCCGTCAGCAGGTCGCGGATATCGGCTATCGCCGCCCGGATGCTGTAAGCCGGCAGAAAATTGAGATCGGCCCGTGCCTTGCTGATATCAAGCCGGGAGGCAAAACCGTCTTCTTCGATCTCCGGCAGCAGCCGATAGCCGGCCCGGTTGGCGAATACATCACAAAAGAGCCGGGCCATTTCCAGATTGGAAATCGATTCACCGGAGCTGATGTTGAAACTGCCAGACAATTCGCCCTGGGCCAGGGCTTGCCCGATGGCCTGGCAGACATCCTTGATGTAAATATATTCCCGGGCGGACTGGCCGGCTCCGTAAACATCCAGTGATTCCTGGCGCAGGCAGCGCTCCAGGAATACACTGAGCATGCCGGTCCGCTCACCCATACCGATCACCTGGGCCAGGCGCAGGGACTTGATGCAAAGGCCATGCCGGCGATTATAGATCCCGGCGATATTTTCAATACAGAGCTTGGCCACCCCATATAAATTGAGTGGCTGCAAGGGACTATCTTCCCGGAATGGCCGGTCGTTGCTGGCTGGATAAACGCTGCGGGTTGAGACATTGACAATATTGGTGATATGCAAGTGCACACAGGCTTGAAACAGGGCATCGGCCAGGGCGATATTGGTCAGGTAATGGCTAAAGGCCTGTTCCGTCCGGGACGTTGGCCGGGTGGCAGCCAGGTTGACCACGGCCTGACAGCCCCGGAAGATCGTCTGCAACGAATCGAGACTGAAATCGGACGGGACATAGCGGATATGGTCATGCTGGAAATAACCGGCGACCGCAGCCGGCCGGTCCGCCTGCTTGGTGGCGACCACATAATGATGACGCGGTGCATTCTCGCGCAGGTAATGCTGGCCGATAAATCCGGTACCACCAGTCAAGCCAATCGTCAGCATCTTACACCTCGGCCGGGTCGCAGATGACATACCCACACTTTTCCATATAGCCATTGCGCCGGTCCACCCGCTCGCCCGTCTGATAGTACCACTCAATGTGGTAATAATTTGCCGAAAAATCCAGCGGATGCGCCTCGCGATCAAAGCGAATACCAGGCTTGTCGCAGATAAAGACCAGGCGGCCGGGCCGGGCTGCTGTCGCAGCCGGCAAGGTGAACGGTGCATCCGGGCCGGCCATGAGCAACCTGAATGCAGCATCCAGCAGATCAATGCCGCAATAATGATGGATCAGGCGCCACATATGGCATCCGTCCAGGCGCGGGGTAACCTCAATCAGCCACGGCGTGTCCCCATCCAGCTTGATCTGGAAGTATACCGGCCCGTTCTGAATGCCCAGACGCCCGATCACCGCCTCAGCCAGGGACCGGATCCGGGCCGCCGCCGGCTCGCTGACTGTCCGGCTGGGCAAGTGATGTTCCCTGATAATGCCGCCGGGATATTCAGTAAAAACCAGGCGGTCCGAGATCAGGGAAAAAATCACGGAGCCGTTATGCACAAAAGCATTAACCGACACCTCGGGTCCGTCAACATATTGTTCGAGAATAATCTGGCCACAAAAGGACTGGACGAGCGCATCCGGGAAACAGGCGGCCAGTTCCTGCCGGTTATTGACTCGATAACAACCGCGCTGGCCCTGCGAATCAACCGGCTTGAGCATGGCCGGAAAGGCATTGAAACCGGCTGTCGCCGCCAGCTCCGCAGCTGCACAAAAGGGCAGGTTGCCGGGGAAATCCGGACCCAGGAACTGGCGCAGCCGCTGTTTGTTCTGGCAGATTTCAGCAATGGCTGCGGATACGAAATGTGGCAGCTGCAGCTGTTCACTGACCGCCATGACCGTCGGCATGGCCAGGTCAGAACCGACCGAATAGACCCAGTCAATCCGGTTGTTTTCAACATAAGCTGCGATACCGGCCTTGTCGCGGATATCGAGCTGAACAAAGACGTCCAGCAACTGCCGGCCTTCATAATCAGCCGAATTGCTGCAGCCGTGAACTTCCAGGCCATGGGCCTTACAATATCGGATCGCGTCCGCCTGGGCGCTGCCGATGCCCAGAATCATGATTTTTTTCATAAACACCTCGCGCTGCCATAATAATGGACCACCGTCCGCGCCGTTGTCAAGGCGTAACCCCTGGCACGAAAAGACAAGTGCGCCGTGATCTGGCGCCAGGCCCAAGTCGGCGCCAGGTCCAAGTCGGCGACAGGCGGGCATTCAGTGCCTGGCGCCCTTCTGTTGTCAGCGAGCGCCCTGCCGTGGTATTGTTAGGCTGTCAGATGCAAGCCAGAAGGAGTGCGTACAAAGTGCCGCTGCCACAGATTTCCCCGGAAAAATCAGACGCCAATCACGAGGAAAGACCGCTGACCCGGCCGTTCCCCAGACGAGTCATGCTCCTCGTCCTGGCTGCCGTGTTCATGGAGAGCTTTTCATCCGTCTGCATGAAAGTTGGCAACCGTTACCCCTTTCTCTCGACGCCCTACATCCTGTTTTATCTGCTGGCGCTGCTGATCCTGGCTACTTACGCCGTAGCCTGGCAGCTGTTACTGGAATATCTGCCCCTGTCGACGGCCTATCTGCGCAAGGGGCTTTCCTATATCCTGATTTACTTCTGGGCTTCGCTGATTTTCCGCGAAGTGATTTCGCCGGCCCAGATGGCCGGCACCATCCTGATAATCGGGGGAATGGTGGTGAGTTTCAGTGGCGATTAGCGGCTATTTACTTTCATTGACGGCTTCCCTGATCGCGGCAATGTCCCAGATCCTGCTCAAAAAAGCTGCCAATTCCCGGCCCGCCAGCTTTCTGGCCAAGTTTATGCACCCCCTGGTCATGTCCGGCTACTTCCTGTTGCTGGTCTCCATGTCGCTTAATATGCTGGCCTTGCGGACCATGCCGATCAAATTTATTCCGCTGACTACAGCCACCGGCTTCTTCTGGGTAGCCCTGCTGTCTTACCTGCTGCTTGGCGAACGGCCCAGCCAGCGCAAACTGCTCGGCACAGCCCTGGTCATGGCCGGCGTTGTTGTATCAATTTTATGATTCGTAAAGCCTGGGCCTGCAGCGTGATTTTTTGTCAGTGGCTGCCGGCTGATTGCTGCCGGCGTTGTTCTTTCCAGTAAAAGTGTCCGTAGGCGACCAGCAAGGTCAGGGCAACCGATACCAGATAATAGGGCAGCAGGTTCTCGCGCCGGAAGGAGACGCCAGCCAGGGGCAGGCCCAGGCGGACCAGGAAAATCACCAGCGGGTGAACCAGGTAGATTGTCAGGCTGCTGTCACGGAAAAACCGCTGGCCCGGCCGGTTGATCGGCCCTGGCTGCAACATCAGGTAAAAGGCACTCACAGCCATTGGAATTTGCGACAGCCACATATCAACATTATCAACCCGGATCCAGCCATAGCGGGCCTCCAGAATATGCTCACCCACCATCAGGATAATCGAGGCCCCCAGCACCAGCCAGAGCCGGGACCGTGCGGGCCTGGGCGCGCGCCGCGCCTGGCGCCGGGCCAGCAGGACCCCGATCGTCACAAACGGAAAACCATAAAACAGGCCATTGCGCGTGCCCCGCGTCCATTCGGTCAGAGCCAGATAAGGCTGCTGCCAGGCTGGCGGCAGTAAAAACCAGTAGGAATTCCCCAGCAGGCCGACTGCCAGCAAGATCAGGGCCAGTGTCAGCACGGTGCGCAGAGGCAGCTGGCGTTTATGCAGGAAATAATAAGCCAGGGCTACACCCACGATCAGGGCTGGCAGGAACCAGAGGTGCTCCTCGATTCCGCCGACGATCAGCTGCAGCGGATAAAACAGGAGCGCATCACCGATACTCATGGATGGTTCGAGCATATACTCAGCCAAGGCTTTGACGGCATAGATCGCCGACCAGGTCAGCCACACCTTCACCAGATGCTGCATATAACGCGCAAAGGCGCGCCGCTTCAGCTGCGGGTCGTCCAGGCTGTCAATTTTCCGGAAAAAGAAATAGGCCGAAACAATCAGGAAGAAGGGCACCACGATATTGAGCGGCACGGTTGACCAGAATGCCAGCTCCTTGTATTCCTTGAAGCGGTATAAAAGCGGATTATGACCCCAGATGATCATCACGGCGAGGATAAAGCGCCAGACATCGATCAGGGGGTAGGTTTCGGCCGTGAGAGGCCTGGATCCGGCCGGTTCGGGCTGTGTTCGCTTCATCCGTTTCCCCCCCTCATTGAATGGTCGTCGGGTGACATCCGTTTATTAAGCAAAGAGAACCTCCTGTGGCCAGTCAGCCGTTTTATTGGCCAGATCCGAGCAGGACCCGGGTTTGCAGACGGTTGTAAAAAAGAACCTGCCCATTTTCGGCATAGAGCCTGAAGCCGCTGCCATTATCCAGCACCCCGGTCACGATGTTCTGTGCATCATTGTATACATAGGTCGTGACGTGATCGACCAGGACTTCACCGGTCAGGTGATTGAGAAGGGGTCCATTGGCCTGGATATACACCTGGTAATCGCCCATCGTCAGCTCGTGCGGCACAGGGGTAAAGTCTGTGAAGTCCGTGCTGATGTAATCCTGGCCAGCCAGGGCCTGGCCAAACTGCCAGGCCCAGGCCAGATTGTTGAGCAGCAGGGTCAGCAGCAGGCCGGCTGCCAGGGCTCGCCAGCCCAGCCGGCTGATCCGTCCGGATTGACCGGTCAGGCTCGCCAGCCTGCTCCCGGCAACCGGCAGGCTATTGACGCCGTAAGCCAGGAGAATGATAGCCAGCCAATTATAGATGGTGGTGTAGATTGTCCCACAATACAAACCATAACCATTCAGGCCATGCAGGACGAAGATCACAGTGAGCAGCAGGCCGCAGGCGGCGATCACCGGCTGGCGCCAGCCCCGGATCAGGCCCCAGATAGCAGCCAGCAGCAAACAGGCCAGCATGATCCCCTGCCAGGTCACCATCCGGCCGGTCTGCACCAGGTAAGGATGAATCTGCTCATAGGCAGGGCCAAAGAACCAGGGGATCAGGAAAAATGACGGCCAGTCGCGCAAATTCTGGCCGGCACTGGCCAGGCCGACGGAACAGGTCTGCACGTAAGATATGAATTTGTCCGAGACAATCAGCAAGGCCAGTCCGAGGACGGCGGCACTGGCCAGCAGATGCAGGCGGTACAGGTGCAGCCACTGACGCAGCGTGGTCTGGCGACGCTCCAGCATTTGCCCGAATAGCAGGGGCAGCAGGACCACGCTGGTGATCGGATTCATGCCAAAGGCGGCCATGGCGGCAACCAGCGAATATTTGCTGCGCCGCTGATAGAGCCAGATGCCCAGCAGTGTGTAAAAAACCGTCAGGCAGTGGGTTTCCGGCGAGATAGCCGTGAAGACCGTGGCAAAAGACACCAGGTAAACAATCGTACCCCAGATCGCCACCGGCCGGCGAATCTGCAGCTGCCGCAAAATCCGGTACAGCAGCACAGCTGACAGGCTGTTGATGATGGCCTGGGCCACGCAGAGCAGGTAACCGTAATAGAGGTCAGCCATCACCCGCTCCTGATTGAAAATACCCAGCAGGGACAGGGGAAACAGGCTGAAGCGGTAAAAGGGATGAATCGGGAAGGGGTAACGCTCGGTAAAGATGGACGTGATACCCCGCCAGTTATCGAGGTGAAAGTAAATATTGAGGATGACACCGTGCTTATCAAAAAAATAGAGATACTTTGGATAACCGAGGATCAGGAAAAGCAGGTAAACCAGGCTGAAGACCATGCTCAGGCCAAACAAACCGGCTTCCGTGCGCCCAGCAGGCCGCAAGACCTGCCAGACCGTGCGCCAGTTGAACCCTCCCTGGTCACCCGGGGCTGGTAATCCATCACCACGCCGAGTCATCCGGCTGTCAATCCTCGCGATCGTCAGTCCGTTGCCGGGCAAACGGCTCTGGGTGACAGGTCCCCGGCCCTTTTGCCCGCCGCCGCGCCCGGTTCGGGCTGACCGGTCCTGCCACAACCAGCTGAACAGCAGGAAAATCCAGCAGAGTCCTTCGTAGGCGTAGATGACCGTGCCAAAGGCGGCAAAGATCGTCTGATGCAGGGCCAGGACATACCAGGCGATTATCAGGCCGGACAATACCAGGCCGAGGCCAGTAAAAAGCAATATTTTGCGGGTCGTTTCAGCCCGTGGCCTGCCAGACTGCATGACCAGCAGGGTAATCAGCATAAAGGCATAAAAAAAGATCATGCCATAGTAAAAGCCCAGATCCTCATAAATAAACCCTAGCATCGATGTCAATATTGCGCCCATTGTCCGCGGCACTCCCTCATTGGTAAATCCCGGTTATCATTTCCGCTACAACTGGCCGGCCGCCCTTTCAAACCGGTACGAACCCGCATGACTCCCGGTCCGGGTCCGACTGGTCATTGCCTAGAACAGGTTGCCGAGACTGCTTATCAGGCCTGTTCCGTAAATGATTTCCAGTACAGACAGGGCATACAAAGCGATCAGAGACAGAAGCACTTTGTCCCCGAACAGTACATCAGCCGGATCACCATAGCTGTTGCCCTCGATGTTCATACTGTACTTCATACAGATCAAAATGACAATCGGAATCGTCCAGATCAGATACTGGCTGTTGCTCAGGTCCTGGCTGGGCGCCACGCACCACAATGAATAAAAAACAATCGTCAGGGCCAGGCACATATACATGTTCTTGTCGAGAAAACTGACGGTATAGTGGCGCAGCACATTGCGGGCGCTGTTGCCGACCTTCTGGATTTCATTGCGCCGCTTGCCCAGCGCCAGGTAAAACGACATGGCCATTACTGTCAGGAACATCCAGTGCGAGATGTGAATCCGGTTGAGGGCGCCACCATACAGGACGCGTAACAGAAAACCGGCCACGATGATCGCAATGTCGAGCAGGGGCACATTTTTCAAGCCGAGGCTGTAGGCGATGTGCATCAGCAGGTACAGGCCAAAATAAAGCCAGGTCAGGGCATTGGCTCCAGCCAGAACCAGGATGATCACGGCCAGCGCGAACAAGGAAACAGCCAGGCAGACCGCCCGGCTGATGGTGACGGCCCCGCTGGCCAGGGGACGCATTCTTTTAATGTGATGGTTGCGATCCTGTTCGATATCGCGGATGTCATTGATGATGTAAACCACCGAGGTCAGCAGTGAGAACGCCAGAAAACCCCAGACAGTCTGGAGTAAAGGGACCGGCTGCAGGGCCCGGCCGGCAAATACCAACGGCAGGAAAATCAGCAGGTTCTTGATATAATGCTTGATTCTCATTAATTGCAGGTAACGCATCTATTCTTTTCCCTGATCCGGCAATTATCCGGCCGCTCCCCGGAGAATCCCCGGCTATCTTGCGACAGCCATCCGGCACTTGTTTATTGGATCAGCGAATCCCTTCTTTGAAGAGCACAATACCATAGAGACGCTGCAGTTTCAACAGCGCCAACATCCTCCGTGCAGTCCTGGAAACTATCCGCGGTTCCGCATTTTGTATTCATTCACGCCCATGTGCTGCGGCGTGCCAGGGCAAGGCTTGCCGGATTATCGGCAGGATCCGTCCCGCATTCACGCCCGCCACGGATTTCTGCCGTGTGCCTGCGCACGATTTTGTTGTAAAATATAATCGTTCAGAAGCGTTCTTGTCCTGCCGCCGGGCGGCAGAATGGAGGTATAACATGGCCAGACTGCATGCGACCCAAACCCTGGATAACCTGATGAAAGCCTTCGCCGGAGAATCAATGGCCCGCAATCGCTATTCGTTTTATGCCTCAGTGGCAAAAAAAGAAGGCTACAAGCAAATTGAGGCCATTTTCCTGCAAACAGCTGCCCATGAGATGAAACATGCCAAACAGTTCTACAAATTCATCGCGGCTGACTTGGGTGCTGACGAACCGGTTCTGCTTGATCTGGCGGCCGGTTATCCGGTCGCGCTGGGCGATACCCGGCACAATCTGCTGGCCGCGGCAGCCGGGGAACACGAGGAGTGGAGCGAGCTCTACGCTGGCTTCGCCGAAGTGGCCGACGCCGAGGACTTTAAAGATATTGCTGTCCTGTTCCGCCTGACTGCGGAGATCGAACGGCACCATGAGGCGCGCTTTCGCCAGCTGGCTGACAACATCGCTGGTGGTCAGGTATTCAGGCGCGAGTCGGCCGTGAGCTGGTTTTGCATCGAATGTGGCTATATCCATGAAGGCACGACCGCGCCGGCCCTCTGTCCGGTCTGCAAACATCCACAGGGCTATTTTGAAATTCTCAGCGAGAACTACTGACCAGGTATAGTCAAGCGGACCACAGGTATGGTCAGACTGGCCGGAATCAGTCATCGACGCCCGATTCACGGCGCTCGTCCGGCGTGTCCTGCTCAAAGGAAAGGATCACTTTCGTCAGTGCATCCAGCTTGATTTCGTACTCGATACCATCCTTGTTGATTTCAAATTCGTAGATGAATTGTTTGCCGCGGTGTTTGAGCTCGAAATCGTCCACGACGCCGCCTGGAACCCGTGCGAGGGCCAGCTGGCGGGCTTCGCTCAGGCTCAGGTAAACCACGGATCCCGATTCGGAGCGGCCCGGCGGGGTTTGCGCCGGAGGCCCGGTTTCATCGTACGAATCAGGCCCCCCTGCCGTGCCCGGATTCGTCTGGCTGGCTCCGGCCTGGCTGTCGACCGGGCTTGTAGCGGTTGGCTGAGAGGCCGGTGTGGGCAGGCTGGCCAGGTTGGTTTCATTAATTGGAATAATGATGCGGTCGGCTGTTTTGGTAACCAGGCTTAATAATTCGCCAGTCTCCGGATTGATCTCAAGGGTGCCGTTCATTTTGGCCAACTGGAAGGCGATCCGGTAGCGCAGCAAGTTGCTGTCGGCCTCCTGAATCAGTTGCACTGAGCCGGGATCGGCCTGGGCAAAATACTGGCGGACCTGTGCGCTGGCTTCAGCGATACTCAACCGGGTAATCGCCGCGCCCTGGCCATTGGGTTGCTCAATATGCATTTCAATCAATTCGCCATCACGCCGATCAATTTCCAGCTCGTAGTCACGGCCGCTTGCCGGATCGTGGTAGTTCAGCTCAGTTTCCTGCTCATCCTCATCCGCCCTGAGGAAAACCGCACTCGCCGGCAGCCACTGGGCTGCGCGCGTCCTGGCCTGGGCGAGGGTGAGCGATCTGGTCCGGGTCAGCAAGACCAGCCCGATTGAGAGCAGCCCGATCAGGCTGACGGCTGTCAGGCCAGCAATGAGCGCCATGGCCAGCCGCGATTGCTTTTTTTTCGGTCGGGGTTCCGGCTGAATCATAAGGACTTACTCCTTTTTATCATGTCCTGGATGGGTACTGCTCCACAAGATGAGTACCGGTCCACCTGGCTTTGATTGTAGGGCAAGCCAGGCCCTGATGGATTAAAGAAACGTAAATTTTAACCTGCTATCCGCCTGGCGTGGCCCTGTTTCTTTATTTGCAGGCATACTGTGCTATACTGAATCAACCGAATATGGTCCGCCAGCCGGCTCCAATTCCCGGAGAGATTGCGATGCGCCTGCTTTATGTTGAAGATGAAATCGATATTCTGACGATAACAGCCCGACGCCTGGCGCAGGATGGCTTTACGGTCGATACCTGCACAAATGGTCAGGACGCCTGGACTCATTATTTGCAGCAGACCCCCTATGATGGGATTATCCTTGATATTTTATTGCCCGGTCTGGATGGTTTTACACTGCTGGCCCGGTTGCGCCAGGCAGGTTGCCTGACGCCGGTCCTGATGCTGACCGCTCTCGACGGTGTCGACGACCGCATCCGTGGCCTTGAGGACGGGGCTGATGATTACCTGGTCAAGCCCTTCGCCTACGCGGAACTGCTGGCCCGACTGCGCGCCTTGCTGCGCCGTCAGCCTTCCGCACCAGGCCTGCTCACTGATCCGGCTGACAGTCCGGCCGCCGGCGCCCCATTGGCACCCGGTCGCCAGGCCGCCCCACGGCTGCTGACTCTGGCCAACCTGGTGCTCAACCTGGATGCCTGGACCGTCACCCGGGCCGGACAACCTGTTGCGCTTTCACAGAAAGAATTCACCATGCTGGCCTATCTGCTGCAAAATCAGGGCCAGATTTTATCGCGCGAACAAATCGAGCATCACGTCTGGACGAGCGACTTTGAAGGTGGCAGCAACGTGGTCGATGTTTATATCCGCTATCTGCGGCGCAAGATTGACACCACCTTCAGCCCGCCGCTGATTCATACCGTGCGCGGTGTCGGCTACGTCCTGAAAGTCAAATAGCCATGAAACAGGCAGATCCGGGCCAGGACAGCCCTGGCCCGCGCAACCGTGCTGATAACAGCCCCCGCAAAAGTCTGCCTGGCAGGCCTGGCATCGAATCGCCTCCGGGCCACTGGCGACGCCTGGGGCAGCGGCTAGGCCAGCGCTATCGCCGGTTGAATATTACGGTCCGCGTGACACTTTTTTATACCTCGGCGATGCTGGTTTTGCTGGTTTTGCTGCTGGTTGCCTTGCAGATTATTGCCAGTTATGGCATCGCCAGCTCGTCACAACCAACCGTGCAACGCATCGTTCAGGATACTTTTGATCATCTGATATTTGAAGATGACCAGATTGAGATTGATACCGATCTCGACCTGTTTAAGGAAGATGTTACCCTGGTCATCTATGGTCCGGACGGGAAACGGCTGTTGGGTAGTACTCCACCCGGCTTTCCGGTGACAACCCCGCTGCTCAATGAACAGCATCAGGTTGTGTCCGGATCGGCCGGGCAACGCTGGGATATCTATGATCAGCGCGTTGATTATTACAATTCGGGTGTCTGGGTGCGAGGCATTTACTCATTGAGCGGGACAACCAATTTCTGGCAGACTGTGATCCGCCTGGCCCTGGTCATCCTGCCGATTTTTGTTCTGCTGGCTGGCCTGCTAGGCTATTGGATCACCCGCCAGGCGCTGCAACCGGTTGCCCAGATCAATCAGGCTGTCCGTTCGATCACCGCCAGCCAGGACCTGACCCGGCGCATCCGCTTGCCTGGCTCAGGTCGTGATGAAATTTATACCCTGGCGGCTAATTTTGATGCCATGTTTGAGCGTCTGGAGCAGACCTTTCGCCAGTTGAAACAGTTTACGGCTGATGCTTCGCATGAATTGCGGACCCCTCTGGCCGCCATCCTGGCCCAGGCTGAACAGGCGGCTCTGCCGGCGTCCTCCCCGGCTGACATTGAGCAAGCCCTGGCCAGTATCCGGCGTCAGGCCAGCGGTATGGCATCGATGCTGAACCAGCTGCTTGAACTGGCCCGCGCTGATCACGGGCAGATCCAGTTGCAGTATGAACGCCTCAATCTGACTGAGCTCTGCCAGATGGTTCTGGAGACTCTTCAGGATCAGGAATCGGCCAGTCCCATGCCCATGCAGCAAGAGTCCCGGCTGGCAGATCAGGTCTGGATTGAGGCGGACGAAACCTTGCTGATCCGGCTATTGATCAATTTGCTGACCAATGCCATGCGTTATGGCCGGGCCGGCGGCTATGTTCGCCTGGACCTCACCCGGACTGCCGATACAGCCGTCCTGACAGTTACAGATCATGGGCCCGGCATTGCGGCTGCTGATATCAGTCATATCTTCGATCGTTTCTATCGCAGCCAGAAAGACCGGAACAAAGCCGAATTGGCTGGTCAGGGTGAAGGCACAGGTCTGGGCCTGGCCATGGTATTATGGATTGTTTGTGCTCATCATGGTGTGATCACCGTGCGCAGCGGCTCAGCCTTCTGGAGCAGCACCGCCATGACGGACCAGCGATTCCCGGCCGGCACCGATAGCCGCCTGGCTGACGACACCGCCGCCATGCCGGACCATAACAGCACCCTGACCGGCAGTCAATTTACGGTGTACCTGCCCTTGTTGCCGGGATCGGCGTAATCCTGCGAACAGCCATGCCGGCATGGCGTCAATTTACGGTGTGCCTGGCTTTGTTACCGTGATGCCGTGATACAATAAAAGATGATACCCGGACATGATGCGTTCTGAGATCTGCTGTCATTCCATACTGATCGGGAGGAAATAACAATGCCCTTCAAACCAGGCGCCTCCAGGCGCAGTTTGCAGCAAACCGTCCCCGGACAGGACCAGTCAACATCAGACCGGTCCAGGCCGGATCATGGCTGAGCGTGACCTGGCCCGGGCCAGGGATCAGCTGGCGCAAGAAATTCTCGGCCTGACCCGGGACAGTCTGCTGGTCGCGCTGCGTTTTCTTGGGGTAGCGCTTTGCCAGCTGGAATTTGCGCCAGCCTGGGGCCTGGAAATGGCGCCAGACGGCGGAGCCGCGATCGCGACCGACGGGCGCTGGCTGTATTACAGTCCCATACCTTTGCTGAGCCGCTACAAAGCCAGCCGGGAGTGGCTGAATCATGACTATCTGCACCTGGTGCTGCACTGCCTGTTTTATCATCCGTTTGTTGAACCGGGCCGGGATACCGTGCGCTGGAGTCTGGCCTGTGATATTGCGGTTGAGAATGTGATTCAGGAGCTGGACCTGCGGCAGACTGCAAACGCGGCCGCGTCCAGGCAGCAGCCGGTTTTGCAGCGCCTGCAGCATGAGTTGAAACGCCTGACGGCTGATCGGGTTTACCGCTATCTGCTGGGGCAAGCTTATACAGAAGAGCAGCTGGCCGAGCTGGGGCAGCTTTTTTACCATGACGACCATACTGTCTGGTTCCACCAGCCGGAGGATGAAAGCGTCGGCGACGAATCCGGTGAGGATGAAACGGATCAGGATCAGGAACAGGCGGGACGGGGCCGGCGCGGCACCGCCGAGACTGAGCCGCAAGCCGCGCCGGCCGAGGCAGACGCCCAGTCTCCGCCGGAGACCGCGCCGCATTCTTCAGCCGAGCCGCAGCAGTTATCTGCACCCCCGGCTACGTCGGCTATCTGGCGTGATATCAGCGAACGCGTTCAGGTCGATCTGGAGACCCTTTCCCGCCAATGGGCGGAACGGTCCGTTGCTTTCACCGCCAATATCCAGACAGCCAACCGCGAGCGCTACGACTATCGCTCTTTTCTGGAACGTTTCATGGTACTGGGCGAAACCATGCAGGTCAGCGATGACGAATTTGATTATGTCTACTATACTTATGGCTTGCGTCTCTATCGGCGGATGCCGCTGATCGAACCGCTGGAATACCAGGATGTGCGCAAGATCCGTGATTTTGTGATCGCCATCGACACCTCCGGTTCCTGTTCCGGTGAGCTGGTCCAGGCCTTCATGCGCAAGACCTGCTCCATTCTCCGCCAGAGCGAGAACTTTTTCCGGAAGTTCAATGTGCACATCCTGCAATGTGATGCCCAGATCCGCTCGGTAGCCCGTATTACCGACCTGGCGGAATTTGAGCAGTATATTGATAACATCCGTTTGCAAGGATTTGGCCTGACTGATTTCCGGCCGGTTTTCCGCTATGTCGACCAGATGATTGAGCAGAAAGCTTTCACGAACCTGAAGGGACTGCTTTATTTTACTGACGGCTATGGCATTTTTCCGGAACACAAACCGGTTTACGAAACGGCGTTTGTGTTCCTGGACCCGGCAGACGGTACACCAGACGTGCCACCCTGGGCCATCCGCCTGTTACTGATGCCCGAAGATCTCTGAGCCAGCCGCCCGGCCCGGCGGACCGTCCGTTACCGTCGCAGCAAGATCCGCCGGCGACCTGCCAGACCACACTGGATCCGGACCTCATTTGACAAGGAGACTGCACCATGGATATCAAAAGTGCCAAGGAGCAAATCAAACATGCGATCATGGCCTATCTGCGCAAAAATGAATTCGGCGATTACCGGATTCCGCTCGAGAAACAGCGGCCGGTGTTCCTGCTCGGGGCCCCGGGCATCGGCAAGACCGCGATCATGGAGCAGATTGCCCAGGAAGTGGGGATCGGCCTGGTATCCTATGCGATGACCCATCATACCCGGCAGAGCGCCCTCGGCCTGCCTTTCATCGTCCGCAAGACCTATGGCGATCATGAGTATGATGTTTCTGAATACACCATGAGCGAGATCATTGCCGCCGTTTATAATACCATTGCCGAGACGGGCATTCCGGAAGGCATCCTTTTTCTGGACGAGATCAACTGCGTCTCGGAGACCCTCGCGCCGGCCATGCTGCAATTCCTGCAATTCAAGATCTTTGGCCGCCACCGCCTGCCGCGGGGCTGGATCGTGGTGACAGCCGGCAATCCGCCGGAATACAACCGTTCAGTGCGTGAGTTTGATATTGTGACGATGGATCGCCTCAAGCGCATCGATGTCGAGCCGGATTATCCGGCCTGGAAAGAATATGCCTATAAAAAGGGGATTCATGGTTCGATCCTCAGCTATCTGGAGATTCGCAAAACAGACTTTTACGCGGTTGAAACAAGCGTCGAGGGCAAGCGTTTCGTCACGGCCCGCGGCTGGGAAGATCTCTCGCAGATGATTATGCTCTATGAAGAGCTGGGCCTGGCCGTCGACCAGCGCCTGGTGGTGCAGTATCTGCAGCACCAGAAAATCGCGCGCGAATTTGCGATTTACTTCGACCTGTATAATAAATACAAGACTGACTACCAGATCGGCCAGATCCTGGCCGGCCAGGTCAGTCCGGCGATCCGGCAGCGGGCCCGCTCGGCCCGTCTTGATGAACGCCTGTCCCTGCTCGGCCTGCTGCTAGATACGGTCAACGGCCAGATGCGGGCTGCCCTGGAACGGGAAGCCCTGGTCAGTGAATTGCTGGCAGTATTGAAAATTGTGAAGGCTGACCTGGCACGGCCTGCAGCGGATGCTCAGGCCAGCCTTGATCACCAGATAGCCCAGAAAACACGCCTGATCGAAATCGGCGAGAAGGCCGGGACTGTGTCACCGGAGCACAAGCTGATCCTGCAGCAGGTTATCCAGACCCTGGACGGTTATCAGGTGCTGCTGCGCCAGCATCCGGCTCTTGAACCGGCCGGCAGCATGGCCCTGATCAAGGCCGAGTACGATCAGGCGGTCTGGGCTATGAAGCAGCAGGCTGCCCGGACCCGGGAGGCCCTCGACCAGCTGTTCAGCTTCACCGCCGATGTGTTTGGTGAAGGTCATGAAATGCTGGTGCTGGTGACTGAACTGACGATCAGTTACCATGGCGCGCGTTTTATCAGCCAATATGGCTGTGACGCCTATTTCGCCCACAATAAGGAACTGATGCTTTATGAACGCCAGCAGCGCCTGATTGCCGAGCTGGAGACGATCCGCGCTGAACCGGATGCTGGCGCTCCGCCGCAGCCCCCTGATGACGTCATGGGCACATGACCATGCTGACGGATTCGACAGACAACCTGGTCCTGATCATGAATCAGGGGCGGGCTATCAATTACAGCGGGCGCCATTTGCGGGCCGCGCATGTGATCATTCCTGATGAAGTCACGGAAATTGGCAGCAAGGCTTTTTTCCGGATGGTCGATGCCACCACGGCAGATGTGCCGTCCTTTCACACGATCAGCCTGCCGGCCAGCATCCGCAAGATTGCCGGCCAGGCCTTTTATCGCTGTGAGTCGCTGGAAACACTGGACTGGCCGGCTGCTGTCCCCGTTATCGAACGCCAGGTTTTCAGCCTGTGCGTCAATCTCAGGACCGTGATCATTCCCGAGGGTGTGACCACGATCGGCTACAAGGCCTTCGAAGGCTGCGCGGCCCTGCAGCAGCTTGTACTGCCGCAAAGCCTGAGGACCATTGACGACGGGGCTTTTGTCGGCTGTAAAAGCCTGGCCAGCCTGGTTATCCCGCCCGGTGTGACCCGGATCGGCCACAGCGCGTTTTTTAATTGTGCCGGCCTGACGCAGATCACCTTGCCGCCGGACCTGACCGAACTGGCGGCCAGCGTCTTTGAAGGCTGTGGCGGCCTGGCGGCGATCAGCTTGCCAGCTGGCCTGACCGAGATCGGTGAACAGGCCTTTATGAAATGTTACCGCCTGCAAGCCTTGCCGATTCCCGCCGGGGTGACGGTCATCCGGGAAAAGACATTCCTGGGCTGTTTTGGCCTGACCGATGTGACTATTCCGGACACTGTGACCAGTATCCGGGAAAGTGCCTTTGCCGTTTGCAGCAGCCTGGTCGAGCTGCAGATACCGGACTCCGTGACCAACATCCGCGAGATGGCGTTCAAGGGCTGCGCAGCCCTGCTAAGCCTGCGGCTGCCCGCAGCGCTGGCCCGTCTGGATCGCTGGGCCCTGGCCGAATGCACCAGCCTGCGGCATATTCATCTGCCGGCCAGCCTGCGTACCCTGGGCGAAGGCGTCTTTTTGCGCAGCACCCATCTGGCGGCGATCACTGTCGCCGCAGGCAATCCGGTCCTGGCTGCCGGGGATGGCGTTCTCTTCAGCGCCGACCGGACGACGCTGCTCTATTATCCGGAAGGACGCAAAACCGTCCATTACCAGATCCCGCCATCCGTGCAGCGCATTGCGGACAGCGCCTTTAAAAATTGCGCCGGCTTGCAGAATGTGTCCTTTCCACCGCGGATCCAGGCCATTGGCCGCTGGGCTTTCAGCAACTGCAGCAGCCTGCGCAGCATCAGCTGGCCGGCTGGCCTGCCGCATATTGAGGAAGGCACTTTTGCCGAATGCCGCAATCTGCAGCGGGTGGCCCTGCCGGCCGGCCTGGTCCGGATCGGTGACGGGGCCTTTACCAGCTGTGATCGCCTGCAATCGCTGGTTCTGCCTGATTCAATGGTAGCTGTTGGCGAACGGGCCCTGGCCGGCTGCATCTGTCCGCAAGGCATCAGCCTGCCTGACAGCACAGCTACAATCGGCAGCCGGGCTTTCCAGGGCGTGCAGCTGCTGATCATCCGCCATCATCAGGCCGGACCGACGCATATCTGGTTTCCGAACTGGGCCCGCCTGACCTGGGAGCAAAGTGATGCCTTTTGCCGCTGCCTGACTGTCGATACCCGGCCGGCGCCGCACCTGGCACTGGATACCGCGCTCTATGATCAGCTGTTCAGCGAGGTCAGCGACCCGGGCGACCGCTTTTATATGACCGTCTGGCAATACCAGAATGGTCCGGCCCTCAATAGCCAGCGCCAGTTGCCATATCTGCAATTTTTGCAACAGCATCTGCGTTTTTGCGTCCAGCTGTGCCTGGAAAAGAATGACCTGGCGGCGTTCAGCCTGCTGATCCGTCTTGGCCTGTTCGATATCACCAATATCGAGGCCATGATCGAGCTGGCCAATACCGGTCATCATGCCGAAATCATGATGGCTTTGCTTAACTACAAACGGGAAAAGATTGGTACAATAGAAGCAGACTATGAACTCTGACCCACCGGAGCACGCGAATTGCCAGAATCAGCCATTCGATTACCAGAAGCAGTCCTGTCAACGAGACAATCCCTTCAATGATACAGTCCTGTCATTGAAGCAATCCTTTCAGCGAAACAATCATTTCAGCATAAAGAGATAATAAGCAGGAGGGCTTGTCCATGAGCCAGTATCGAACCATTCGCCGGATTGTCACCGGCCGCTCGGCCGTCGATGGCGCCGGCGTCCGCCTGGTGCGCGTTTTCGGCTATCACGACACCAAAGATTTCGATCCGTTCCTGATGCTGGATGCCTTTGACTCTACCAATCCCGACGACTACGTGCGCGGTTTCCCCTGGCATCCGCACCGGGGCATCGAAACCGTCACCTACCTGATCCGCGGTGACATCGAGCATGGCGACAGCCTGGGCAACAAGGGCAGCATTCTGGACGGCGATTGCCAGTGGATGACAGCCGGCTCCGGTATCATTCACCAGGAGATGCCCAAGGCCAGCGACCGGATGCTGGGCTGCCAGCTGTGGATCAACCTGCCGGCCAGGGACAAAATGACCGCACCCCAATACCGTGACGTCAGCGCGGCGACGATCCCGGTCATCGAAGCCGGCGGCAGCCGGGTCCATGTCATTGCCGGGACGTATCAGGGCCAGGCGGGGGCGACCCGGGGCGATTACGTTGATGCCTTGTATCTTGACGTTGAGCTGGAGGCGGGTGTCAGCTGGTCACTGCAGACCCCGCCAGATCACACCTTGTTTATTTATATTTTGCAGGGCGAGGCCAGCTTTGCGCCGGACCAGGCCGAATCCCTGGCCAATAAACGCGCTGTCCTTTTCACGGATGGGGATACCTTCTGGACGCAGGCCGGTGCCGACGGCGTCCGCTTCCTGCTGCTGGCCGGCCAGCCCCTGCATGAGCCAGTTGCCTGGGGGGGTCCGATTGTCATGAACACCCGTGCCGAACTGGACCTGGCGTTCAAAGAGCTCGAAAACAATACCTTTATCAAATGATAGCGAGCTATCCACCGTTCATGCCGTAGTCCGTCCGATCAGCCCAGCTCAAAGGTGGTGATGCCATAAACCTGATCCCAGTTCAGATCCGGCCGGATGCCGCTGTACATGCGGGCTGTTTCAAAGACAAACGTCATGTTCAGCTGTCTGACCAGGGCCATGGCAGCCTGGTTTTCCTCGGAAATATCCAGATAGATCGTGGTATCGGGATCACCGGGCGCCAGCGGTACCAGCTCTTGCCGGATGCGTTCAACCAGGCCGAGCAGCAGCACCTCCGCAATCCCGGCGTTGTTGGCGAACAGGGGTCCGACTTTGTAGCCACTGGCACAGGCCCGGACTGTGCCAAAACCAAGAATTTGACCGGCTTCGACGTAAGCGAGGGAGCGATGCGATGCGGCAGTCAGCCAGGCCTGCAGGAATGCATGGCGGGGTGTGGGGAAATGCAGCCGGTCGTAAGCCTCCAGCTGGGCAAACGGCAGGCTGGCCGCATCAATCAGCGGTGAACCGGCTGGCGGCCCGGACCAGTCAGCAGCCTGGCCGGCATAACGCAGATTGCGGTGTGCCAGCTTGAAACCGGCATGGCGATAATGATCTTGCTGGGCCACGACCCCATCCAGGCCGATGTTGCAGCCGTCCAGGCGGGCGATTGCCTGGCGGGCCAGGTTCGGCCCGTAAATCGAACCGCGATAAGCGGGCTCAACAATATAGCAGCCGATAAATCCAAAATCACCGTCCGGTGTATCGCCTGGATAACGGACAGCTGAAACGCAGCCAATGGGCCGGCCGTCCAGCTCGGCGATCAGGAACCCGGCCGGGTCAGCCGCAAAGAAGCAAGCTTCGTCCGCAAGTCCCGGGTTCCAACCCTCCCTGCGACATTGGTCGATGATGTAGGTCATGTCTGGTTGTGCTGCATGGCGAATCGTAAAATGGGTCATTCTGGTTACCTGCCTTTTTGCGAGTGTAGGAAGATGGGACTGCATGGTCCGTTTCAAGCCGGCGATTCGTCGAGCCGCTGCCCGGGATTGAACAGCCTGATCGGCCCCGGTCATGATGGTTTCTAGAACCTGGCCGGCCGGTCATGATGGTTTGCGTGGCTGGCCAGTCATCTTGAATTGACTGGTCAGCCGGTATGATTTATTGTATAGCCAAAGGCTTGCCAGTGGTAGCATTTGTTTTGAACAGCTGACGATCCATATCGGAAAATTCGGCTAAATGTCAATGGACAAAACCGGCTTTTAACGATAAACTGAATATGTAAACGAATGACATATCGATGCAGCGCAATATTGCCGATTGAACAGACCGCTGGCCACCAGGCCAGAACCAGCGTTCCTGACGGAACAGGAAGGAATTGAATGGAGAAGATGGAGTCAACGAACGACAAGGCCACCAATGAAAACAATGATATGCAGGCAGTGCAGACCGGATCAGCTGCCGAATCTTCAGCTGAACCGATGCTGAACATCCTGAAAATAGATCCCTGGCTGTCTCCCTTTGCCGGTGATATCGAAATGCGGATGAACTGGTATCACGGGGTTAAAAAGGCCTTGCTGGGTGACGGGAACAGCTTCATGAATTTCGCGAATGGTCACCAGTACTATGGATTCCATCCGACTGAAGATGGCTGGTATTACCGTGAATGGGCCCCGGCCGCCGAAGCCCTCTTCCTGATGGGCGATTTCAACGGCTGGCATCGCTATACCCATCCCCTGGAGCGCCGCGATGGTGGGGCCTGGGAGATCTTCATCCCCGGCCGTGATACCCTCAAGCATCTGTCGCGCGTCAAGGTTGTCGTGCGCAGCTTTGGCTTTGAGCGTGACCGCATTCCCCTGTATATCCGCAAAGTGATCCAGGATCCCAATACCAATGACTTTGCCGGCCAGATCTGGGATCCGGCGCAGCCCTTTGTCTGGACCGATGCCGGCTTCCGCGTCAATCATGGTGAGTCCCCTTTCATCTATGAGACTCACATCGGCATGGCCCAGGAGAAATATGGCATCGGCACCTACCGTGAATTTGCCGACAATATCCTGCCGCGGATTAAAGACCTGGGTTATAACACGGTGCAGATCATGGCGATTACCGAGCACCCGTATTATGCATCCTTCGGTTATCACGTCTCCAACTACTTCGCAACCTCTTCCTGGTTTGGCGAGCCGGATGATCTCAAGTACCTGATCAACAAGGCGCACGCCATGGGCCTGACGATCCTGATGGATATTGTACAGTCCCACGCCGTTAAAAACCTGGCCGAGGGCATCAACGAATTTGACGGGACTGACTACCAGTTCTTCCACTCTGGCGGCCGTGGCAATCATACCGCCTGGGACTCCAAGCTCTTTGACTACGGCAAGCACGAAGTCATTCATTTCCTGCTTTCCAGCATCAAGTTCTGGATGGAAGAATTCCATTTCGACGGCTTCCGCTTCGACGGCGTGACCTCGATGATTTACCAGGATCATGGGCTGGGCACGGCGTTTGACAGCTACGCCAAGTACTTCAGCATGAATACGGATATTGACGCCCTGGTCTATCTGCAGTTTGCCAATGAGCTGATCCACGAGATCCGCCCGGATGCGATTTCGATTGCCGAAGACATGAGCGGCTTGCCGGGTATGTGCCTGCCGATTGCCGACGGCGGTATCGGCTTTGATTATCGCCTCTCGATGGGTATGCCTGATTTCTGGATCAGGACCTTGAAGGGCAAGGACGATGACTGGAGCATGAACGGCTTGTGGCACGAATTGAGCGGTGGCCGCCCCGCTGAGAAGCGCATCGGTTACGTCGAATCGCATGACCAGGCCCTTGTTGGTGACAAAACCCTGATTTTCCGCATGGCTGACAAGGAAATGTACTGGCATATGAGCAAGGACAGCCAGAATCTGGTCATCGAGCGGGCCATTGCCTTGCACAAGATGATCCGTTTCATTACGGCTGCGCTGGGTTCCGAGGGTTATCTGAACTTCATGGGCAATGAGTTCGGTCATCCGGAATGGATTGATTTCCCGCGCTGGGGCAACGGCTGGAGCTTCCATCATTGCCGGCGCCAGTGGAGCCTGGCTGACAGCTCGTTCCTGCGTTATTCCGACCTGAATGCCTTTGACAAGGCCATGGTTCACTTTCTGAAGGAAAATCAGCTGATGGGCGGCGGTGTGCCGCAGGCTCTGTGGATTGATCAGGATCGCAAGGTGATTGCTTTCCGCAAGAAAGATGATGTCTTTGTCTTCAATTTCCATCCGACCGAATCGTATAATGGCCTGGAGATCCCGATCCATGAGTCTGGCGCTTTCCAGGTTGTCATGGATACGGATGAGGGCCGCTTTGGTGGCTTGAGCCGGATCTGGCATCATCTGGTTTATGAGACGACGTCACTGGATATGAATCCGGAGTTTACGGGCATCAAGATTTATGTGCCTTGCCGGACTGCCATGGTGCTGAAGAAGATTCGCTGAGGTAAACACAGCCCCACCGGTATCGCCGACGGAGGGGCGGCCGGCCCGAGGCCGCGCGCGTCGCCCGGACATGTCCGCTGGCGCGGACAAACTCGCTTGGGCGCATCGGCCCGGCTCCGGCCTGCTGGTGGCGGGTGGTGGCGAGATAAACACAGCCCGGCTGGAATTGTGCACCTTGCCCGAACAGGATTGCTCGGGTGCATCGGTTCCAGGCCGGGCTTTTTCGTTTATCCTCTGCCGGGGGTGGGGGTAGATTTTAACGTGGTGCGTGATTGGGCGGGGTTGACAGAACCCTGCCTTTTTACATTTTCGCTTTGCAGTGAGCAGGGGGGTAGATGTGGCTATCCCGGGGCCGCGCACGTTGCCCGATCAAGATTGCCCGGGTGAATCGATTCCGGGCTGGATTATTGGCCGATTTTCATGATGGCGATGAGTGTTGTCATGATGCCAAGGCTGATGGCGATGGACAGTGAATTGATCAGGCTGGCCAGGGCGCCGTCGCCGCCGCTGCGTTCGGTAAACATGGGTGCCAGTGCTGATGGTGGGGAGAAGAATACAATTACCATGACTTGGCGTATGGCCAGTGTGAAGGGTGATAGTTTGTAAAACAGGACGGCCAGTATTGCGGCGCCCAGGTAGCGGGTTGTCAGGACGACAGCCGCTTTTTGGATGAATGATCGGTTGGCGCGGATATCGAACATCAGACCGACCATCAGCATGGCCATGAAGGCGTTGGCCGCGCCAATGGGAGCGGTCAGGTTGCTGATAAAGGATGGGATTTTGACCTTGAGCAAGGCGAGTGCCATCATCAGCATGTAGGTGATGAATGGCATGGATTTGAGCAGGATTTTGAGTAGACTGCGTGCGGTCAGGCCACCATTCTTTTTCAGCAAGCTTGATACAAAGGCGTATGAGCCGCCGGCGACCATGATTGCGTTGCCGATGTCGATCAGGCTGGTTACGGCGACGCCAATCGGCCCGACGAAGCTTTGTACGAAGGGCATGGTGAAGGCGCCGATGTTATAACCGGGTGAATTCAGCATGTACAAGGCCCGGGTTGCATCGCTGCGCTTTCGAGACAGCAGGTAACCGACAGCGAGCATCAGTAAATTGCAGACCAGACCAATCAGGATCATGAAGAAGAGGGCTGAGTCGAGGGTCAGGCTGGCAAAGCTGGTGACTACCGCGGCCGGTAATGTGATATTCATGACAATATTGGAAATGACACGGTAGTCGCCGGGATGGAAAAATCCTTTCTTCTTGAGCACAAAGGCCAATGTGATGATTAGCAAGTAGGCTGGTGCCTTGAGTAGAACGGGTGACATCTGGATTATTTCCCCCTGTCATGATAAATGGTCGCAGACAACGGTGAAGATTGGGCCAGGTGGTGATATCTGGATTGTTTCCCCCTGTCTGATAGTTCCTCTATTCTGGGTTTATTCGAGTGAATGGGCCGCATTTCTGGCGTGCTGTGCAAGGTCCATGTTACACCGAAAGTGAAATATTGTGTTTATTATGCTTTTCCGGGCCTGCAGGATGGTTGCGGGTGCAGACTTTGCACTGGAAGTGAATGATCATGCTTATCATAGCATATTGCCTGCGATCTGATCTGCAAAGAAGTGGGATGGTTCTGTGGTGTGACTTGATCTGACGGTTATTTGTGGGTTGTGACTGGGCGTAGGACTGGGAGTTGGTGGGCGGGTGTCGTCCGGTATCGTCCGGTATCGTCCGGTATCGGCCAGTATCGGCCAGTGTCGGCGGGTGTCGTCCAGTGTGTGGGTTAGCTGGAAATTTTTTCGGCGGTTGCTGTTCAAACATGCGATAATGATAACATTGGATCAGGTTCTTTGTGTTGCTGGCCTGGTGTCGGGCGTGTGTCCGGACTTGGATCTGGCGTGGTCTAATGACTGGATTGAGGTGACTGATGATGAGATCGCTGCGAGTTATTTTGTCGTTCCTGGTCATGGTTACTGTCGTACTGTCTTTCTGGGGTGTGGTCTTCGCTGACATGGGTCCGAAGCCGAGTATTTCGATTGTGGTTCGCAATCCGCCGGCTGATGTTTATTATCTTGATTTGCTGGTTCATTCTGATGCACCGCTGATGGATGGCCAGGGCTATGATTATCTGCATGATCGTGATCAGCTGGATCCGGCCAAGCTGGCCCTGCTGACAGCCTACGGGACGGATGGCTGGTATGCCGCGATGGCCAGGGGTACGACCATGCCCATCTGGGGTGATGTGATCGGCCAGCCGGAATCCACGCTGACCGGCCGCAGCCAGATGGTTCATACTTTCAGTTATATGGTCCCGGCTGATTTCAAATTCATTATTGTTACGCCGGATAATCAGCTGATTGTCAGTGAAGTGTTTCATCGCGAGATACTCAATACCGTTATCTATTATGATTATGCCTCGGGCCAGATCAGCCGGCCGTCGCTTTATCTCAACTGGTTGTATCATTTTCTCTATACGTTCCTGCCGACCTTGTTGATTGAAGGACTTATTTTGCTGCTGTTCGGTTTTTCGCTGCGCCAGAATGGCCTGGTTTTTTTGCTGACGAATCTGGTGACGCAAGTTTTGCTGACTTTAACCATGGGCACGCTGCTGATCAGCCAGGGCAGTTTTGTGTATGTTCTGCTTTTTGGGCCGGCTGAGCTGGTGGTCCTGATTATTGAAGCGATTGTGTATGCCCTGCTGTTCAAGCAGCACTCGCGAACGCGCCGTGTCGTTTATGCCATCGTCGCCAATATTGTCAGCGCCGTAGCCAGCCTGGTTATTCCGCTAGTCATTGTTTTGTAAGAGAAATGGATCAGACAACAGCGGAGGGTTCTTGATGGCCGATCTGCGCACCGCTTTTTATCGTGAATTGACCCGGGCTTTCGAGCATGCTGTTGCAGACTATGCCCGGCATCAGCCGCTGGCGCAAGGCTGGCGTATTGTGCCGGTTTTCGATGAGAGGTTTCCGGATCTGCTTGTCCAGGTTGACGGACGTGTTTATTTTCAGAATTTCCGGATCATTTTCAAGTTTTTGCCTCATGGCCTGTTCGGACAGCAGCACTGCCTGCTGGATCTGCAGTTGCAGCTGAGCAGCCAGATTGATGAAAATGCTTATAGCATTTATGATGTGATTGATCTGTTTACTGCTCAAGCGACCCATTTCTATACCCTGGCCTGGCTGACAACGGCTGAAGTCCTCGGTCAGGCTGTAGCCTGGCTGGGCCGGCAGCTGGATCTTTATCTGGATGCGATTGGGGCCGGTGCTGGTGACGCCGCCTGGCGGGAGCAGCTGGAAAAACACGTTGAACGGGACCTGCAGGCATTCTTTGCCTGGGATCAGCCGCCGGAGCCTGAACAGATGATGCAGGTGCGCCAGTTGTACCAGCGCCTGATGCGTGAGCGCCTGCTGCTGATTCAGGCTGATCTCCTGCTCAAAGGGGATCTCGTCAAGGCTTGCAGCCGGCTGAATGGTTTGCGCGGCCGATCACAATATGAGACCCATCTGCTGGCTTATCTGACCTCGCTTCTCCATTCGGCCGGGATCGATGCACCGCCAGTGGCCGGCCAGTCACGTTCCCGCCATGACCTGCGCCGGGCATCCGCAGCCAGGCTGGCTGCAGCGCTGGCCTGGCCACCGTCTTACGGCGAGAGATGTTTGCAGATGCATAAACTGGCGACTGATCCGCGGACTGCCCTGGTCATTTACCTGGGCTCATTCCTGATGCTGCCAGCCTGGGGTGGCTTGTTCTGGTTACTTGAGAAAGTGTTCATCCAGGCTGTTACCCATGGCTGTCTCTATGCCACCGGCCATCCGCTTCTTGCTCTCTTTCCGCCGGCTTTTCTATGCGGCATCGCGATGACCTACCATTTGCGTTACTGGTTGTATCGTCTTTTCTTCCAGCATACGGCGAGGCTGCGTATCCGTCTGGATGCCCTGGCCAACAGTCTGGCAACAGACCGTTTCATGCGTCTGTTTTTTCGCACGATTCTGATTATTTCAGTTATTTATATCCTGCTGCTGGCTCGCAGCAATCTTTGCTTTTACACCGATGGTTTTCGTGACAATACGGCTATCTTGTCCTGGCAGGGACGCTATTATGACTATCGGGAAATTGCCTGGGTGGAGAAAAGCAGGACCGAGCCGGATAATAGCAGTGAGGGCGACAATGGCAGCGAGGGGGATGGCAGCCTGGTTTATACGCTGGTCCTGCAGGATGGTCGGCTGATCAGGATTAATGACTATGCATCGTCTGCGACTATCAAGGCGCGGATTTTGCCCATCTTGCGGGACGCCGGGGTTCTGATTGAATGGGATTCGTGACCGGATCGGTCAGTCAGTCAGTCAGGATCCCCGATTGTCTCAATGCGTATCTGCTGCAGCTGTACTTGGCCCCTTCAATAACCTCGTGGATAAAGCCTCTCATGTAACGGCCTGCCGCTTACCGTCCACCTGTCATTGACGCTGTGTAAGGGACCCGGGTGCAGTCCGGTCGTCCAGAATGGGACCGGTCATTTTTTACTGCTGTTGATTGTGATAAAATCAGGTCAATCAAATGAAGCGGATCATTCATGGATAGATGATGGAATACATATTGACAGCTGACGATGATCAATTGACGAAGAGACGTCGGCTGCAATCAGTGATAGCCGATGATCATGCAATCAACGGATGAGGGAAAGTAACCGGATATGGCAATCAACGCACAAACCAACCTGGAAGTCCAGGCCGCTGCTCAAATCAATTTTGCGATGCAGCAGAATCAGATCCCTTTTATTCAGCGGCTGATCATTCGCCATCATGGTGATCATGACCTGGGCCTGACGCGGCTTGATATTACGGCTGAGCCGCCGCTGATCCTGCCCTTTTCGCAGATGATCGAGCGGATCAGCAACCGTGATGCCCTGGTGATGGATGCGCCGGCTGTGCAGCTGCGGGCTGAGGATCTGGCGGCCCTGACCGAACGGGTTCTGATCCAGTTGCAGATCAACTTGACTGATGTTTCATCATCATCATCGCCGGCCACTGCCACCGACCAGTTGCTGGCTTCGGTCAGTCTGCCGGCCGAGTTGCTGGCTTATGACGAGTGGCCGGGAGTGGGTGTTTTCCCGGAATTGCTGGCGGCGTTTGTCACACCCAATCACCCGGAGATTGCCCGCCTGAATGCGGCTGCCTCGGCCTTGCTGGGGAAATGGACCGGCAATCCTTCGCTGGATGGCTATATGAGCAACGACCCCAACCGGATCAAGAAACAGATTGCCGCTGTTTATGGTGCCCTCCAGGCTGAAAATATTGTGTACAGCCTGCCGCCGGCCAGTTTTGAGCAAAGCGGCCAGCGGATCCGGCTCTGTGATTCGATTATCGCGCAACGGCTGGGGACTTGCCTCGACCTGTCCTTGCTTTATGCCAGCTGCCTGGAGGCGATGGGTCTGCATCCGCTGCTTATTATTATCAAAAATCATGCTTTTCTCGGTGTATGGCTCGAAGATACCTCCTTTGCCGAGGTCGTGCAGGATGACGTATCGGCGCTTTCCAAACGGGCCAGCACAGGGATCGACACCATGGTCCTCGTCGAAACGACGGCGGTGACAGCTGGCAAGACCGTATCCTTTGATGATGCTGAAGCAGCCGGGCTTGCCCACCTGCACCGGGATGCCGATTTCCTGCTGGCCGTTGATGTTCACCGGGCCCGTAAAGGCCGGATCCGGCCGCTGCCGCAGCGCGTCCGGACGACTGGGGGCTGGGTTATCCAGGGCGAACCCCGCGCCGCCGGGGAGCTGACGGCCGCCCCTTCGCGTGAGGTCATCCAGACAACAGTCGGGGTGGCCGACAGTCCAGCGCCGGTTGCCCGCCAGGCACAGTGGGAACGCAAGCTGCTGGATCTTTCCTTGCGTAATACGCTGTTGAATCTGCGCCCGACACGCCACATGATTCCGCTGCTAGCCCCCAGCCTCGGCCAGCTTGAGGACGTCCTGGCCAGCGGGGCTGATTTCCAGGCCCTGTCCCGTCCGGGGGACTGGGCGCCAGCGGCTGCCGGCGATAATAGCTTTGAGTTTGCCGGCCTGATGACCCAGTACGGACCGCTGCTGGCGGATGAATTCAAGAATCGTCGTCTGCGGACTTTTTACAGCGAGGGCGAACTGGCCACGGCGATGTTGGCCCTGTATCGGCTGGCCAGGGAGGCCCAGGAGGAGAACGGTGCCAATACATTGTACCTGGCCCTCGGCCTGCTGAAGTGGTATGAGACGGCAGTCAGCCAGAAGCCCCGCTATGCCCCGCTGGTGCTGTTGCCGATTGATATTGTCCGGCGCTCGGCGCTGAAAGGCTACGTCATTCGCCTGCGTGATGAAGATCCGCAGATGAACATCACCCTGCTGGAGATGCTCCGGCAGGATTTCGGGATCGTCATTGAGGGCCTTGACCCGTTGCCGCAAGACGAGAACGGGATACACCTGCCGCTGGTATTTGCGACGATGCGCCAGGGGATTATGGCCCAGAACCGCTGGGATATCGTCGAAAGCGCATTCCTCGGCATTTTCTCCTTTGCCCAGTTTGTCATGTGGAATGACCTGCGCAATCGCAGTGAGGACCTGCTGCGCAACAAGATTGTCTCCAGCCTGGTGGCTGGCCGCCTGACGTGGACGCCGGAACCGATTGCGGATGATCCAGATCTGGAGTCGGCGGTCCTGACGCCTATTGTTGCCGATGCTTCCCAGCTTAATGCCATCAAGGCGGCCGGCGAAGGCAAGAGCTTTGTCCTGCATGGCCCGCCCGGTACCGGCAAGTCGCAGACGATCACCAACATGATCGGCAATGCCCTGGCGCAGGGCAAGACGGTGCTGTTTGTAGCTGAAAAAATGGCTGCGCTGTCCGTTGTCCACAGCCGGCTGCAGGCGATGGGCTTGGGCCCGTTCTGCCTGGAGCTGCACTCGAACAAAGCGACCAAACGCTCGGTGCTCGACCAGCTGAAAGTAGCTACCGAGGTCAGCCGGCAAATGACAGCCCTGGACTTCGCGGAACGGGCCAGCCAGCTGGCTAGTCTGCGGGCCGAACTGTCGGTCTATGTCCGGGCCTTGCATCAGATGCGGACCTGTGGCCTGAGCCTGTATGACCTGGTCGGCCGTTATGAGGATCGCAGGGCTGTGCCGGACCAGGTCACGGTCGTGCCGGACCGGGTCGCGAATCTGACTGCACCGGGCTTGCAGGCCTGGCAGGAGCAGCTGATTGCCCTGGCTGGTGCCGGTCGTGCTTGCGGCCATCCGGCTGCTCATCCCCTGGTCGGCATCCGTCAGGATACCTATTCGCAGCTGATCCGCATGCAAGCCCCTGCCGCCCTTGCAACATGGCAGGCCAGCCTGATGCCTCTTGGCCAGGCCGCTGATGATCTCGTGGCTTGTCTGGGTCTGCGTCGACCGGCCAGCGGCCGGGCTGCGCATGGCCTGGCGGAAATCTGCTCGACGCTGCTGGCGTGGCGTGAGCTGCCCCCGGCCTGGCTGCAAGAAGCTGATCTGATCCAGGCTGTCAATCACTTGCAGCTTCTGATTGAGCATGGCCGGCAGGCCGGCCAGTTGCGTGACCAGCTGCAGATCCGCTGGCAGGCATCCTTCCTCGCATTGAGCGGACCATCCCTGCTGGGGGACTGGAACCAGGTTTCCGGTCAGTGGTTCCTGCCGAAAGCCATCGGCCAGGGCCGTATCAGCCGCCAGCTGAAGATGCATGCGCGCGTGCCGATTGATAAGCGGACGCTGGCTTCGGATCTGCAGCAGCTTTGCCGTTACCAGCAGGAATACGCGGCACTGGAGCAAACCGCCGCACTATGTACCCGCTTGCTGGCCGCATCTCCGGACAGCCCGCTATACAAGGGTCTTGATTCGGATTGGGATCGGCTGGAAAAATACGCCCGGCTGGTTCATAGCGGCCAGGTCCGGTTGCTGCAGGAAGTGGGCAATGAGGCCCATGCGCGCCAGATCCGCCTCGCCTGTGCTGATATTGCTATCCGGAATGGCCCGCAGACGGCCTATCTGCAGGCCTGGCAGGACTTTGCAGCTTCATTCAATGCGCTGGATGCCTTGCTGCGGATTGCCCCCGAGATTCTTGACAGCGGTGATTATCTGGCCAGCTGCCAGGAGCGGGTGACGACCTGGACGGCCAATCTGGACCGCCTGCGTGAATGGATCGCCTGGCAGGCTGCCCGCAAGGAGGCGCAGACGGCTGGCCTTGACTTTGCGATCACTGCCTACGAACAGGGATTGACTCATGATGACCTGCTGCCGGCCACAGAAAAGGCCCTGTACTTTGCCCTGATCTTGCAGGTTCTGCAGACTGAACCCGCGCTGAATGCCTTCTCCGGTCTGCATCATGCTGAGCGGATCGGCCGCTTCCGCGCCCTGGATCAGGAGTTTGCCAGCCTGACCCGGCAGGAGATCTTCGCCCGGCTGGCAGCCAGGGTGCCGGACTTTCGCCTTGAAGCCGCCCAGAGCTCCGAGCTGGGTATCTTGCAGCGGGCTATCCGCAGCGGTGGCCGCGGCATCAGCATCCGGTCCCTGTTTGACAAGATCCCCGGCCTGCTGCCCCGGCTCTGCCCCTGCCTGCTGATGAGCCCTATTTCGGCTGCGCAGTATCTTGATCCGGATCACCAGCCATTCGACCTGGTCATTTTTGACGAGGCTTCGCAGATGCCGACCTGTAAAGCGGTCGGCGTCCTGGCCCGCGGCCAGCATGCTGTGATCGTTGGTGACCCGCGCCAGATGCCACCAACGGATTTCTTTGCCACGCATGCTCAGGATGAAGAGAACATCGAGGTCGAGGATCTGGAAAGCATTCTGGACGACTGCCTGGCGATGTCGATTCCCGACACGCACTTGCTCTGGCATTATCGCAGCCGGCATGAGAGCCTGATTGCTTTCAGCAATATGCAGTACTATGACAATAAACTCCTGACATTCCCCTCGGCCAATGACCAGATTTCGAAAGTCCGCTTCGTGCCGGTCGAAGGCCAGTACGAGCGGGGTAAAAGCCGTCAGAATCCGGCTGAAGCACAAGCGGTCATCGCTGAAGTGGTGCGGCGGCTGGAAGACCCGGCTACCCGCGGCCAAAGCCTGGGCATTGTCACTTTCAGTGCTGTCCAGCAGCTGCTGATCGACGACCGCCTGAACGAGTTGTTTGCCAGGCGTCCGGAGCTGGAAGAAATAGCCTTGCAGCGCAGTGAGCCGCTGTTTGTCAAGAATCTGGAGAATGTCCAGGGTGATGAACGGGATGTGATCCTGTTCTCGGTCGGCTATGGTCCTGACCAGCACGGCCAGGTCAGCCTGAATTTTGGTCCGCTCAACCGTGAGGGCGGCTGGCGTCGCCTGAATGTCGCTGTTTCGCGGGCCCGCCTGGAAATGCTGGTCTTCTCGACCTTGCAGCCTGACCAGATCAATCTGGCCCGTAGCAGCGCCCGCGGTGTTGCCGGGCTGAAAGCCTTCCTCGCCTATGCCAGGGATGGTTCGTTGCCGGCCCGCCCCGAGACGCAGACCTTCTATAAACCGGAGACCGGCGGCATTGGCCGCCAGATCTGTGACCTGCTGCAAGCGGCTGGTTATGCCACCCGCCGTCATGTCGGGCGATCGGACTTCCGGGTGGATGTTGGCGTCCTTGACCCGGAGCAGCCAGACCAGTACCTGCTGGGGATCCTGCTTGACGGGCCCACTTACCGCAATGCCCGCTCAAGCCGGGATCGCGAGTTTGCCAAGGTTGATATCCTGAATGGCCTCGGCTGGCAGATCCATCGGATCTGGACCATGGACTGGTGGGATAATCGGGATAAAGAGATTAGCCGCCTGCTGCAGGTCCTCACACAGATCAGGCAGACTGTGGCCCAGCCACCGTCTGCTGATGCAGCCGGGCAGCCGGGTGCGCCAGCAGGCCGGGATCCGGCCCAACCGCTGCAGCCGCCGCCAATCCCGCAGATCATGCCCGGATCGCAGACATCGCAAGTCCGGCCCTCGCCGGGAACTGCCAGCGGATTTCATGCTC
>CAYVHB010000015.1:70792-77336 GCA_964450865.1 uncultured Oscillospiraceae bacterium
TCGCAGACATCGCAAGTCCGGCCCTCGCCGGGAACTGCCAGCGGATTTCATGCTCAAGCCAGCTTAAGCCCAACCTCGCCGGTCAGCCCGGTGCCGTCCGGATCGGCGGATCCGGCATTTAGCGCAACCAGTCCGGTATCGGCGCGGTCTGCGGATCCGGCTTCGTCGGTCAGTCCGGCCCTCGCCAGTCACCCGGCTGCCACTGCATTTTCAGGGAGCCAGCCTGAAGCGCCAGCACCCCTGTCCTTGTCTCTGGCCGGGCTGCGCTATAAGCCGGTCAATCTGCCCCTGACGCCCCTGAACCCGGACGAGTTTATCAACCAGCCGAAGGCTGTCCTGGCCCGTTGTCAGCAGGTCATTGACGGTGAGGCCCCCATTCATGAAGAGCTGCTCATCCGCCGGGTGCGCCTGAGCTTTGGTATCAGTCGCCAGGGCTCGCGTATTCAATCATTCCTGCGGACTATCCTGGGCAAGGTTCGCTGCCAGACGACTCGCCAGGCTGAGGCGCTGATATACTGGCGATCCGATCAGATCCCCGGCAGTTACAAGCTTTACCGGATTGGTGAACGGGAGGCCTGCCACCTGCCTGCTGCCGAGGTGGCCAATGCGCTGGTCGCCGTGCTTGACGCCCAGTTCAGCATGCCCAAGGATGATCTGCTGCGCGAAACAGCCCGCCTTTTTGATCTGCAGCGCATGACCGCTCCCGTTGTTGCAGCCATGGAAGACGGGTTGCGCGACGCGCTCAATCGCAAGCTGATCCAGGACGATCCCGCCCGCAATGTTATCACCTTATCAAAATGGGGGAGCTGAGCTGTGAAAATTTTACACCTGACCAATCGCAATCATGATTACATGACCGGGGCTGCCCGGCTGCTGGTTGAGAATTTCCCGCATAGCTGGTCAAGCCAGAGCGAGGCTGACAGCGAGATCCGCAGTTGCCTGGAATCGGACCGGATTGGCCTGGTGGCTGTTGAACAGGGCGAGGTGATCGGCTTTGTCGGTGCCATGCCGCAATACGGCCTGACCGGCTGGGAATTGCATCCGCTGGCAGTTGCCAGGCAATGGCAGCGGCAGGGTATTGGCCGGCAATTGCTGGTCGCCATCGAAGCGGCGGTAGCCAGCCGTGGCGGTATCACTTTGTATGTCGGCTGTGATGATACCCAGGGCCGGACTTCGCTGGCCAACTGTGACCTGTATGATGATTTATGGGAGCGCGTCAGGAATATTCGCAATCTTGGTGACCATCCCTTCGAATTTTATCAGAAAATGGGTTACCAGATTGTCGGGGTTTTCCCTGACGTCAATGGTCCCGGCCAGCCGGACATCTGGCTGGCCCGCCGTCTGTCAGGCTTGTGAGCTGAGCCGGCCCGGCCATAACGCCCGGCAGTGTGCGCCTGCTGACCAGTCAGACCGGATGCCGTCTGCAGAGCGGCGCCGGAAGTCGTCCGGGATCACCGGTATTCCAGCCTATACCCGCTTCCTGCCGGCAGGGCTGACGCAGCAAAAAAAATCCATCGGGCAGGGCCCGATGGACAGAAGTCAGGTCAGTCTTGCAGCATTTCCGGGAGCTGCCTGGCTTGTTCAACCCAATATTCAACTTTTTGCAAGGTGGGAATCTTGCGTACCGCTTTCTTTGCCGCATTGGCTGTAACCATTTTCTGCAACAGCAGCTGCGGTTGCTGCTGGGCCAGGGTCGGAACCGAAACGACATCGACGGCCTCGAGCAATTTGGCGAATTCACCGCCAATCCCGCGAACGCGGGTCAGGTCAGCCTGGTTCGCCCACTTCTGCAGCATCTGTTCCGGAATTCTCGAACGTTGCGCCAGTGCTTTGCGATCATCCGGTTTCTGACAGGACATCAGCAGACTTTCAACCGTCCGGATGCCGACTCTCTGCAGTTTGAAACGATAGTTGTAGTCAACACCATCAATCATTAGTAAACGGGTCATTGTGCTGCATGCCTCCTTGATTGTAATCTGTGAAATAAGTGTCAAGACCGTGACCGAATCCAACAGCAGTCACGAAAATTCTTGCATGTTCCAGCCAGGTCAATCCGGCCTTCCGGCCTTCTGTCCCGCGCAGACTGGTCCGGCTGATGCAGAACTTGCTCACTATGGTATAATGTGGCCTGAATCACACTCGGCAATTGTTCTTATTTTAGCAAGCTCTGCCTGGCGTGAAGATGAAATTTTTTGGCATTGTATATAAATTTCAGGTGGCTTATGTATAATCATTCCTGACAGCAGCTTTTTCCTGGTCCGGCTGCATCAAGTCCGGATCTGGCTGATTGAAAAATCTTTTGAACGGCGAGGAGGGATCTGTTCCATGATCAATTTGCGGGAAATAGCCGAAGTTTTTACGGGAGCGACCGCTATTCGCGTTATTTGCTTTGATCAGGCGCTGCAAATTATTCCAGCCCGCAGTTTACAGGAAGAAGTTGATAAATTAATCTATTTTGACCTGGCTGAGCTCAAGGCCCGACTGCAAGACATTCTTCATGACAGAACGTATGACCTGGACCAGATTGAGACATATCCGACGGAGAATGGTTTTATCTATAATATTCATTTTGTGCGTGAAGGGAACGAACTGACCGGATTTCTGGTAACAGAACCCCTGGTGCTGGAAAAAATCAGTGACAAGAAAATTGATGTATACAGCACAAAAAATAACCTGTCAATCCAGAGTAAGGCAGAGTTTAAAATCTTTTCGGCTCGTCTGCCGGTTGTCTCCTGGCGGCAAATCCGTTATCTTGGCCTGGTTCTGCAAGCCCTGTGCCTGACCTGGAAAAGTCATCTCAGTACCAGCTCGCTGATCATGCCCGATGAAACCATCGCTGTTCCGGCGCTGGATATTACGCCAATCGATTCACTATATGATCATGTGCTGGCCGGGCTGGACGCCAATCTCCTGCTGGAGGCCTCCGAAAAATTCATGACCATGAAGGATATCCTGCAATCCGGCAATGAGGTCAGCATGGCCGCTTTTTGTGACAACAACAATATGAGTGACATCCATTTCGACATGTATGGTAAAGATGACATGATCCGTTCGATGAAAAATTATATGATCGCCAGTGTTGCAATGGACAGCATCCTGGCCGTCGAGGCCGGCTGCGATTACCTGCAGATGGCTTTGCTGCGCAATCAGATGATTTCCCAGATCGAGCAGATGGACAAGGCCAGTGACATGATCAGGCTCAGGCGTCAGTCGGTGATGACATTTACCCGTGCTGTCCGCAATTCGGCAGAGCACAAGCTGTCACGGCCGACGCGGATTGCCTTGCTATATATTGCCAATCAGTTTCGCCAGCAGATTCGCATCAGGGATATCGCTGAGCAGGCGAAAGTCAATGAGACCTACCTGTCGAGCCTGGTCAAACAGGAGACGGGCCTGTCCTTGCTGGATCACCTGAACCGGGTCCGGGTCAATGAAGGCAAGCGTCTGCTGACCCAGACGGACTTGCCGATTGCCGATATTGCCCAGACCCTCGGTTTTAATTACGCCAATCACTTTGCCAGTGTATTCAAGAAAATTATCGGAATCTCGCCGACCACCTACCGCAGCCAGAAAAAAGCCCGGTAACAACGATTACTGCACGAGATAACGCCGGCTGTTATCCTGTTAAAAATACCAGTATTATAATGCGAATTTTCAAAATGGAATTTTAAAAACACCAGTTGCCAGTTTAAGGAGTTATTTATGAGCGTATATGATTTTACCGTAAGAGATGCTACATTCAGTGAGATATCACTGGCTGATTATCAGGGCAAAGTCCTGCTGATCGTCAATATTGCCACTGGTTGCGGCCTGACTCCGCAGCTCGAGGGGCTGGAGGCACTCAACAGGCAATACCGGGAAAAGGGACTGGAAGTCCTCGGTTTCCCCTGCAACCAGTTTCTCAACCAGGCGCCGGGAACCGAGGCTGAAATCGTCAGTTTCTGTGCCCTGAATTATGGTGTCACCTTTAAAACCTTTGCGAAAATTGACGTCAATGGCAAAGGGGCCGACCCTCTCTATGTCTATCTCAAGAAAGCTGCGCGCGACGACAATGAGAACGCCGAGAGCGGCGGCTTCAAGAAGGTGCTCGACGGACTTTCCCAGACTGTTTTCGGTTCGGAAATCAAGTGGAATTTCACCAAGTTCCTGGTCGACCGCCAAGGACGCGTCGTCAGCCGTTTCTCGCCGACCGTCAAGCCGGAAGAATTGATTCCCCATATCGAAAAGCTGCTGTAACGGGTTAACCGTCAGCCAGCAGGTCATCCATTGCATCTTTAACCAGCGGCACCACATAATGACTGCCGTTGCGATCCTCGACTGACTCAATCATCATGGCGATCACCAGACGGGGCTGATCCACGTTCATGGCCACAAACCAGCCATTTTCCTGACCGTCAGGATCATTCTGACTGCTTTTCAACTCGGCTGTCCCGGTCTTGCCCAGCATGGGGGTCCGGGCAGCCTTTTTTGTGTAACCGCTGCCGGCCGGATTCTCGACGACTTGCAGCAGGCATTCCCGCAGAAGCGGTACATCAGAAGCCGCGATCGCCTGTGGTTTCCAGACAACGGGGGTTACCGCTCCCTGATATTCGAGGACCGGCTGCAAAATATTCCCTTCATTGGCGAGTGCGCTGTAGATCAGGGCCACATGCAGAGGGCTCAGCAGCAGCTCGCCCTGCCCGTAGCTGGTATCGGCCAGCAGTATTTCACGCTGCAGCGTCCCATTGGCCAGCTGGGATACCTGGAACGGATAGTCAATGGGCAGGGCTTCGCCGATGCCAAAGGCTGCCGCACCGTCGGTCATGGCCGTCGCACCGATGCGCAGCCCGGCCATGGCAAAGTAGATGTTATCGGAATAGATGAATGCTTTCTGCAGATCGATCGGTCGCCCGGGATCCTGCACCCGCGTGACTTTGTAGGCTCCCCAGGAATCGTCCGGCTGCCATTGGCGACCGTTGATGGCAAACGCCTCTGCGGGGGCGATGGCGCCAGTTTTCAGGCCGATCGCTGCCGTGACCAGCTTGAACACTGAGCCCGGCACATAAGTCGCCTTGAAACGATTGGTAAAAAAGGTGTTGGCCGGATTGTTCCATTCAGCCCGTACGGCATCTGGCACATAGGTTTGCAGCAAATTCGGATCAAAAGCCGGCGCACTGGCCAGGGCCAGGATTTCTCCTGTCAGCGGCGCAAGCGCGGCAGCGGTTCCCTTATCTTCGCGGATCGCCGCATAGAGGCGCTGCTGGACATTGAGATCGATCGCCAGGGTGATCGTCTCACCATTGACAGGCTCACGCCGGGCGATTTCCTCCAGGACGGCCGAGCCGTCGGCATTGAGCCGGTAAATAACCGCACCGGTCTGGCCGCGCAGACGCGGTTCAAGGACTTGTTCCAGGCCCATCTTGCCGATTTTGTCCGTTTCCCGATAATCGCGATCCTTGTACCTGGCCAATTCCTCTGCGGTAATCGGGCCAATATAGCCAATCAGGTGCGCAGCAGCTTTGCCGGCCGGGTAAACCCGGCCTTCGCTGACCTGATACTGGACGCCATCGATTGCCGTCAATTCAGCCGTCAGCGCGGCCGCGTCGCCCGGCAGCGTCACGATCGGCACAAACCAGTCCGGATTGGTATTCGCTGCCAGTTTTTTTCGGATCACATCGCTGGCAATACCCAGTATTCTGGCCATGCGCGGGATAGCTTTATCCTGGTCGGCGGCAAAAGTCCGGGGAACAATGCCGATTGTCAACAGCTGGTCGTTGATGGCCAGCGGTTCACCGTCGCGGGCCAGGATCTCCCCGCGCTGGGGCCAGAGTTTGCGCGCTTCAATCCGCTCGCCTGGCAGCAGTCCGGGGTAGATCAACTCATCATGCCAGACAATGGTCCAGTCGGCCTGGCTGGCCGGGCCGGAGCGCACCAGCTTGACCGAATAGCCCTCAACCGCCAGTGGGCCGGCTACCGTGCTCATCTGCACGCCGAAGGACAAGTAGGTCTCCAGGCTGTCGGCCGGCAGTTCTGCCGTCGAGCCGGTCGGCGTGACTTCAAGGCCGGACAGGCCAATCTGCTGGGCAATCCGGGTGTAACGTTCACTGAAAGCAGCCTCGCTGATGGCCTGCTGACTGACTGGCGCCAGCAACTGATACAAAGCCTGATAATTGCCGGCTGCCCAGGCCTGGCCGAAGGCCTCCAGCGTTTCGCGGGCCGTCCAGCCGCGCAGTGCCGTGGTCGAGGCTGCTGACGAAGCGGCAGCGGATGAGCCGTCCGCAGATGATGGCGTGGTTCTCCGCGTACAGGCCGCGGGTATCAGGGCCAGGGCGGCGATGAGCAGACCAATCAGTAATCGGGTCTTGCAGCAGGAAACCAGTTTTTGCATCGGACACCTCCAGAAAAGGAGCCAGAATCTACTTCGTCAGCGATTTTCAGTGTCAGCAAAGGAACGCGTCGGGTCGAATCTATTCCCATTTTATCATGATTTTAAAAAATCCGGCATCATTTCGTGAGTTTTGCACCGAATTGTACTAATTATTCGCTAAGATCCGTAAAAGCTCTG
>CAYVHB010000016.1:0-51872 GCA_964450865.1 uncultured Oscillospiraceae bacterium
TGATTTTTCAAGGTTCAGGTCACTATTTCAACGTGGGAAAGTTGAGTTAATTATATTACAATTTATTAACCGGAGTTAACTAAAATCATGTCATAATTGGCATGTTTGAGTGAACATACTTGCCAGGGGATCTGAAGCTCTTTACGGGTCTTCCTGATGTGGTGTAAACTGAATGTGACAAGTTTAGGTCAGCCAGCATATTGTCAATGATTGGCTGGCCTTTCCATTATAAAGGTAAGTAAGCCCTGGTAAATTCATGGCAATTGCCGGGTTCAGAAGGCAGGATGACAGAATATGCTTGATACTCTTTTTATCTGTGCTTTTTCCAGTGCATCATCAGCTATCTTCGAGGTTGGTTCGATCATGGCCATCCTGATGCTGATTTTTGGGATCCTTGATTATCGGCTCGGTGATCGCCTGCGCGCCTTCATCGAGGCCCGGCGCCTCGATCAGCCCTGGGTCATGGCTATTCTGGCCCTGATACCGGTTGATGGCACGTTGCTTTTCCAATTTGCAACCTATCGGAGGCGTTCGATCCGGCTCGGCTCACTGCTCGGTGGCCTGATTGGCATCGGCGAGGAAGCGACCTACCTGATTCTGTCGTACCAGCCCCTGACCTGGCTGACGATTGCGGGGATCAAACTGCTGACAGCAACTGGTTTCGGCGCCCTCCTGAACCGGTTGCCCGGAGCTAAAAAGTGGACGGAACAACTGCATGAGAAAGACAACGCCGTGCTGATGGGCAGTGATACCTTGCAGGCTGATGAGAATTTCCACGAATTACCCGACAAATTCCGCCATAAGCTGCATCATTTCCGTTATCACATTCTTGGCAAGTTTTTCTGGATCTTCTTCTCGATTGCCTTGCTGCTCGAATTGAGCCTGAATATCTTTGCGAAAATCAGTGGCCGGGACCTGGATGCACTGCAGGTTCTCGGCATCCCGATGTTTCACTGGCTGGCGATGCTTGGCCTGATGGTGATCGTTATTTACCGGATTGTCATCACGTTTATCACCCGGGAATTCGGGAAAATATTCGAGCATGAATTTGAGGATACGGGCGACGCGATCGGCGACCTGGCCGAGACCTGCGCCAGTGTCATTTTGCTGATATTTCTCCTGACCTTTGCGGTGGAAACAACAGTCACCCTGATCGGCACGGACCGTCTGGCCAGCTTTTTTGCCGGCAAAGGCATTTTAACCATCGTGATCGGCGCCTTGATCGGCCTGGTCCCGGGAACCGGGGCCTCCCTGGCCTTCACCACATTGTATTTTGTCCTGGCCAAAACCAGTGGCGCGTTGCCGTTTGCCGCCTTGCTAGCCTGCTCGATCGTGCTGATTGGTGATTCACAGATTGTCGGCAGCCAGCAGATCCGCCATTCCCAGCGTTTCCTGCACACAATCACCTTTGCGATCGGCCTGGCCATCGGCCTGATTGTCTACGGCATCCAGGCCGCGGCCGGCTGGCTGTAAGCCTGAATCAGACGGGCAGGTCCGCCACAGCCGAGGTGCGGCCGCGGGACCGGGTGTTCGTTTCCATTCAGCATATATGATCGAAATATATGATCGCATTTTCATGAAAAATGCTGGAGAATCAAAAAAGCCCGCCAGTTCTGGCGAGCTTTTTTGATGTGCATCTACCTGCACGGTGGTGGGGGAAGGTGGATTCGAACCACCGAAGTCGTCGACAACAGATTTACAGTCTGCCCCCATTGGCCGCTCGGGAATTCCCCCATATTTGTATGCAGTTGTAAAGGTATTCTGGTGGGCCATCAGGGACTTGAACCCCGGACCGACCGGTTATGAGCCGGCTGCTCTGACCGACTGAGCTAATGGCCCATGTCGCCGACTGCTCTGCATCTCGCAGCGACAAGGGGTATTATAGGCAATCGGGGGGTACTTTGTCAAGCGCTTCGCCAGGCTTTTACAAAATTTCTTGATCCGGCAGACTGAAGTCAGATCATTGTGCCGGATTCACAATCACTATCCTGATCCAGGTTCCCAGGTTCGGAACCTGGTCACTTTTGAGGAACTTGGTTTCTCCGCAAGCCTGGTTGCCCCGGCTGGCCGGCTTTCCCGATACCCGGGCTGTCTACCAACCTGATGATTCAGGCAGACAGCCCGGCTATACATCCCGGCTATACCGATCAGACCAGCTGGCGCACGAGATCCTTGAACAGGTTGCCGCGCTCTTCGAAGTGGCGAAATTTGTCATAGCTGGTACCAGCCGGCGAAAGGACGACAATTTCGCCGGGCTGGGCGATCTCCCGGGCTTTCCAGACGGCGTCGCGATATTCGTCACAATGAATGACCGTCAGGTCTTCCCAGCGGGCTCCGCCGAAGCTGCATTCACGACGCAGGTTCTCCTCGATCAGGCCGGCATTTTCACCGCAGAGAATGATCTTGCGGGCTACCGAAACGATGGCTTCGCCCAGGCCGGTGTAGTCGCTTTTCTTGTCCTTGCCGCCGGCAATCAGGACCACCTTCTCCTGCCGTTCGGCCAGGGCCCGCAGAGCGGCCTTGGTCCGGGTCGGGCTGGTGTCAATCGAGCTGTTGTAATAACGCACCTGGTCCAGTTCGCGGACCAGTTCAAGGCGGTGTTCAACCCCGCCGAAGGTCGTGGCGACCGCCCGGATGGCCTGGGGCTGGACATAAGGCATGGTGGCTGCGATGGCAGCCAGGTAATTTTCGATATTATGTTTGCCGGGGATAACGATCTCGCCAGCGCGGACGATAGGTGTCTCCTCGCCCCGATCGCGCCAGGTCAGCATATCGCCGATGACCACCGCGCCAGTCTCGATGGTCTGGTCCTTGCGGCTGAAATAGCGGACGGTGCCGCGGGCTTCCGGCCCCATGGAACGCGTGACATAATTGCTGGCATTGAGGATCAGCTCGCCAAAGAATGGCTGATAAAGATAGATATTCTTCTTGGCGTCGATATATTCCTGGAAATCCTTGTGCACGTCCAGATGATTGGGCGTAATGTTGGTAATGACGCTGACGTCAGTACTCTTGCGCATGCTCATCAGCTGGAAGCTCGACAGTTCCAGCACGACCATATCCTCCGGCCGGATCGTGTCAATGCGGTCAAGCAAAGGCGTCCCGATATTGCCACCCAGATGGACTGTGTAGCCGGCCTGCTTGAGAATGAGGCTGATCAGGGTCGTCGTGGTCGTCTTGCCGTCGCTGCCCGTAATGCCAAACATCCGGGCCGGGCAGAGCTCCATGAAGACTTCCATTTCCGAAGTGATAACGGCTCCGCGTTCCCGTTCGGCCAGCAGCTCCGGCAGGTCCCAGCGCATTTTGGGGGTACGGAAGATGATGTCAAAGCCGACCAGGCCCTTGAGGTAGTCCTGGCCAACTGACCAGTTCAGAGAGATACCTTCGGCTGCAAATGACTCCCGGGTCCGGCTGAGCACGGGATCATCCGGCCCGAGTATATCAAAGGCTGTAATCTGGGCGCCGAGCTGGGCAATATAGCGAATCAGGGGCCGGTTGCTGATACCGATACCCAGAACCGCGACCTTTTTATCCTTGAGCATGGACTTGAATACAGCCAGTCTGTTTTCCATTACTTATTCCTCCTGAGTGAAATCGGCGGGTCGAAATCAGGTATCGGGGATTTTACCCGATGTATTGTCAAAGGTTTTGCCGCCATGCGTCGGACTGACGAAGCAGCCCTGACCTTATTGTCGCAGACTGAAAAATTTTTTCAATAAAAATCTTGAAAAGGGGTTGCTTTTTTTAGTCCGGCAGGTTAAGATAATGAACGTCCCGCGGAGGTGGCGGAATTGGCAGACGCGCTAGATTCAGGTTCTAGTGGCCGTAAGGTTGTGCAGGTTCAAGTCCTGTTCTCCGCACCAGAAGCCGGGCAGTCCATAAGCACAAGCAAGTGCAAGTGACTGCCCGGTTTTTTTATTTCGTCAATGACTTCATTTTACTGATCCAATCCTTTTGGGTTCCTGTCAGCCTGATTCAGTTGGCCTGGCTTATCCTGTTTGTCCCCTTCTACCGGCTTCACCATTGCTGTCAGGCCGGAGCTCGGCTACAATGAAAGCCAGGATATTGCTGCTGGCGGCTATTCAAGGCCCCCGGGTATGCTGTTGGCGGCCATTGAGAAGCACAGAAATTACTGCAGGCAAGAAAATGAAATCCCGGTACACGGCACGTGGCAGGCAAGCATCTGCCAGAAAGGGTGGGTAGCCGTTCCATGTCAAAGCAAGGATCCCCCTCCGGCATGATGCCCGATTCAGGACAGGCTAACGCGAATCCGGTCTGGTTCACAGCCGGCGATTATCAGGCTCGTGAGGCTATTTCACGACAGCAGCGCCAGGCTTTCATTGACCTGCCCTATCGTCTGTATCGCCATGATGCCAATTATGTACCGCCCCTGCGCAGCCAGATGATCGGGCTGTTCGATCCGCAACAGAACGCCTTGCTGGCCAGGGGGCCTTTCGTCCTGTTGCTCTGCTATCGCCGGCGCCAGGTCGTCGGCCGGGTCCTGGCCGGCATTGACCTGGCCTATGATCAGGCCAATCACTATCACTCGGCCTGGTTTAGCCTGTTTGAGTCCGAAGCCGACCAGCAGGCGGCCCGGACATTGCTGGCCGGCCTGACGCACTGGGCCCGGGCCAGGGGTGCCGGATTCCTGCGCGGCCCGGAGCCGGCTGATGGTGGTGATACCTGCAAGGGGCTGCTGGTCAAGGGCTTTGACGGCCCGCCGGCCCTGAAAAACAGCTACAATCCACCGTGGTATGCCGATTTTTTTGAGCAGCAGGGTTTTCGCAAGCTGCGTGATTTGTATGCCTATTACCTGACAGTCGACCAGGTGGAGCGACCAAAGGACGCTGAAGTGCTGGCTTATGCGATGAAACGGTATGGTTATCATGTTGATACAATCAATCTGGATAATCTGGAACCGGATCTGGTCGCGATCACGGAAATCCTGCGTCAGACCGTGGTGACCTGGCAGGATGAGCATGCCGAGATGCCTGACCTGGCCGCGGTGCGCAAGATGGCACAGGCCATGCTGCCGATTGCCGATCCACAACTGATCTGCCTGGCCCGCACCGACGCCGGCCGTCCGATCGGTTTCACCGTAGCCCTGCCCGACTATAATCAGGTTTTTCGCCGGATTCGTGATGGCCGCCTCTGGCCCTTCGGCTTGCTCAAGATTCTCTACTATCGGCGCAAAATCACAGCCGTGCGGGTCTTCATGCAGTTTGTAGTGCCCGATTACCACCGGAAAGCTGTCAACAATGCCATGTTTGCCCAGATGATCGCAACCGCGCGACGCAAGGGCTATATGAGCGGCGACGGCTCGACAATCGGTGAAACCAACCTGGAATCCCGGCGCAGTGTCGAACGCCTCGGTGGTGTGCCCTATCGGACCTATCGCATCTATAAGAAGCAAATTGTCGATGACTGATCAGCCTGATCTGGCAATTGCCCGGTTGAGGCCTGACAGTTCAATGAAAAAACCAGATTGGGCCAGCGGAATCAGCTGCCCAGGACGATGAAAGTGCGCCAGGATGAAGCAGCCCCAACAGAATCTGCCCGATGAAAAAAACCGGCCGGATCAGGAACCGCCTGAATCAAAGAGCCAGCCCCTCGCTGAGGAGCAAGCCCGTCCCACCGCGCCTGTCGTACCCGTTGCCGTGCGGGCTCTGGCTGAAGCGATTCACCGCCAGGGTGGCCTGGCCGGGCCCGCCTATGGCGGTGTCAGCGGCCCGACCGGAACCCGCCTGCACCAGCAGTTATTCAGCCGCCTGCGCGAAAAATATGGCGCCGGCCGTGTGCAGGCCGAGGTCTTGCTCGGCGCTTATTTCCATCTGGATACGCTGACGCTCAAGGTCAGCGGCCGTTGTGATGCCCTGATCCTGGCCGCCGGCGGCCGGTCCCTGGTCAATTCAAATGCCCGTTCAGAAAATAATCCCCTCACCAGCGCTAAAAACAACACCTTCACCGGTCCAGCAGGCGATTCTCCCGCCGGTCCAGCAGGCGATTCTCCCGCCGGTCCAGCCGGCGATTCCGATGTTGCCGGCTTGCTACCTTGCCTGATTGAAGCCAAGAGCTTTGCCGGATCACCGGCTCACCTGCCCGAACAGGGTGAACCCCTGCATTGGGCCCAGGTCATGCTGTACGGTCATCTTTATCTGCAAGCCCATCCCGCCGCATCCCTGCGGCTGGGCCTTTTCTATTTATCAGCCGAAACCGCAGCAGTGATCGAATGGTACCGCACCTGCCAGGCCAGCGAGCTGCATGATTTCTTCACGCGGACTTGCCAGGCTTTTGCCCGGCTGGCTGCCAATCTCATTACCAGCCGTCGTCTGCGCGATGACAGCGCCCGTCGCTGTCCCTTCCCCTACCCGAGCCTGCGCCTGGGCCAGAAACGCCTGATGCAGGAGGTGATTGGCGCAGTCCGGCAAAAAGGAGTCTTGTTCGTGCAGGCACCAACCGGTACCGGCAAGACCATGTCGGTGCTGTTCCCGGCGATCAGGGCCCTGGCCCACCACCTGGCCGACCACGTTTTTTACCTGACCGCCATGACCTCAACCCGCATCGTAGCCGAGAAAGCGCTGGACGATTTAAGGGCCAGCGGGCTTTATCTGCGCAGCCTGACCTTGCAGGCCAAAGAAAAAATCTGCCTGGAGCCGGATCTTTATTGTGATACCCAGCTGTGTCCGCTGGCCATCCATTACTATGATAATCTGCCCGGGGCCCTCAACCAGCTGCTGGCTTTAAGCCAGGTCCGGGCTGAAGACCTGGTCAGCGCAGCCCGCCAGCATGCTGTCTGCCCTTTTGAATTGTCGCTTGACCTGGCCTTGTATTGCGATGTGATCATCGGTGATTACAATTATGCCTTTGATCCGCGCGTGCAGCTGGAGCGATTTTTCGCGCCACCCGACATGCACCACCTGCTGCTGGTCGATGAAGCGCATAACTTGCCCGCCCGCTCCCGGGAAATGTACAGTGCCAGTATCGGGGAAAATGTCCTGCTGCAGGCCGCGGCCAGCCTGGCTGGCCAGATGCCCTTGCTGGAATCCTTGCTGGCTCAGTTGCTGCGTTATTGCCAGCTCTTGCGCCAGGGTCTTATTGAAGGACACGGTTTTTCCGTCGTGGAAAAAGAGCTGGCGGCATCCGGCATGCATGCCGACAATTTCACGGCCATGCGTGAAAAGCCGGCTGCCTTGCTGAGCCTGCTGGGGCGGGTTGTTTTCTTCAGCCGCCAGTTCCTGGATGATAATCCCGATTTCCCGGAAAAAAAGCAGGTCCTGGACCTGCTGCTGACGGCCCATTTCTTCAGCCGGGTGGCTGATGAGTACTTTGGCCCGGCCTACGTCACGACAGCCCAGGTCACCAGCATCGAGGCTGCCAGCACCCAGAACAGCAGTGCCCGGGTTAATAAGAGGGACACGAGCAGCCAGGCCAGCAGTAGCCGCGTCAATAGTGGCGGGATGAATGGTAGCAGCCTGGACCGTGCAGACCAGCTGATCATCACCCTGATGTGTCTCGACGCCGCATCCCAGCTGACCGCCATTTACAATAACCGCCACCCGGTCGTGTTTTTTTCGGCGACCCTGTCGCCGCTTTCCTATTACGTTGGCCTGCTCGACAGCCAGGCCACCCAGCATCTGCCGGAACAGCTGCTGCTGCCGTCGCCCTTCCCAATGGAAAATCTCCTGGTAATCAGCTACACCGGCCTGTCGATCCGATACCAGGACCGTACTGCGACCTTGCAGCCAGCCATCGAGCTGATCTTGCAGGTCATCCGCCAGCGTGTCGGCAATTATCTGGTCTTTGTCCCGTCCTATGCCTATCTCAGCCAGCTGCGCCAGCTGCTGCGGGCCCGGACCGACCTGGCTGACCTGGACTGTCTGTTGCAGATCCCGGGCATGACTGAGGCCCAGAAACAGCGTTATCTGCGCCGCTTCGAGACTTTTGGCCAGCGGACCTTGCTGGCCCTGGCTGTCATGGGCAGCCTGTTCAACGAAGGCATCGACCTGGGGGGCGAGCGGCTGACCGGGGTGATCATCGTCGGCGTCGGCTTGCCCCAGCTAAGCCCGGAACGCGAACTGCTGCGGCAGTACTATGCTGAACAGCTGGGCAGTGGCTATGAATACGCCTATCTCTTCCCGGGCTTCAACAAAGTCCAGCAGGCGGCGGGCCGCGTGATCCGCAGCGAGACCGACCGCGGCTTTGTCCTGCTGGTTGACGACCGTTACCAGCGGCCCGAGTACCACCAGCTTTATCCGCACGAATGGCACCCCTTGCAGCTTGACCAGCCATCCCAGGTTATCGCGGCAATCCATGAGTTCTGGACCGCGACGACTTAAAATAGCTTTCTGATTACCAGATGAATGGAATCAGGCTTTTTGTCCGGCGCCTGTATGCGGCGTACTGCTCGCCAAACACTTGCAGCAGCATTTTTTCCTCGCTGCTGATCCTGACGCGAATAAAAATAAAAATCAGTACGGTAAATACAAGCATCGCTACACTGCTCATCGCCAGGCTGATGCCGAGGATTGAAACCAGGTAACTCAGATAACCGGGATGACGGATCCAGTGATAAAGCCCGGCTGTCACCAGCTGCTGATCGTCGCGGACCCCCAGGCGAACTGTATAGTATGAACGAAGCTGCCACATGGCGATCGCCTGCAGGACTATCCCCAGCATGAAAAGCATCAGCCCGATCCAGGCCGCTGTGCCGGCGCGAGGAAGGGGGCCTGAAAAGCACGCATATTCCCAGGGCGGAACGATGATCAGAAATGGCACGGAGACCGAGCCGGACAAGATGACCAGCCATTTTTGTCCCTTGTCAAAAGGGGTCTCTTCTCCCCTTTGCCGGCCGAGGAAAGTGATGATCCACCAGATGTTCCAGAGACATAGATAGGCTGCGCCAAGCGGCGACCGGTAAAATTTTGCGCCCCCGCCGGCCAGGACAATGATCAGGCTGGTTCCGGCCAGATAAACCAGGCGGCCGAGAATATTGAGCCAAAACACGGATCGCCCTTGCATGATAGCCATCCCCCTCACTGTTGTCGGCCCTGTCATTACCAGCTTTCAGGATACAGGGACTGCAGCATATTCAGGCGGGTATAGATTTTCTCCATCTGCTGTTGCAGATAATGGGCCGAGAAGCGGCAGACTTCGCCGCGGACCGTAGTTGTGAGACGGAAGCGGAACAGGCGGCCGGTCGGAGCGGCCAGAACGAATTGCAGGCAAGCCAGTGCTCCGGCAGAGAGATAAACATTGGCCGATGACGGCATGACGCAATCCAGCCGGCCGCAATATAGATGACAACTGGCAAAATCAAACCAGGCTCCGGATGTATGCGCTGTGTCAATCAGACAATGACAGGCCTGGCAGTGTGTCAGGTCAGGACCAAAGCCGGAGAGACCCAGCAGCCGCAGCTGGGCAACATGGACAGCCAGGAACGGATCCGGCTGGCTCTGCAGGGTTTGCACAGCGTAAGCCCAGAGCTCATAGACATCATGGCCGGTCTGGTCGTCGCGGACCACATCGACAAAGACCTCCGCAAGGTGAGCGGCACAGACCAGCCGTTCCATATCCTCGCGCAGGCCGAGGAATGGTTCAATCAGGTCGGCGCTGTCAATCGTCAGCCGTCCCTTATATTCAAACAGCTGGAAATCCGCCAGCGTGAAGACCTGCGTCACCTGGGCCAGCGGGCTTTTCAGGCGCTGTGCACCACGCGCCACCGCCGTCAGCAGGCCGCGGCTGGCAGTCAGGATGCTGACGAGGCGATCGGCCTGGCCAACCGCACTTTCCTTTAGTACAAAACCGCGAACGCATGTGTGGGCCATGGCCGGAAGTCATTGCCGGCGGCTGTCGTAGCCGAGATCCTGGAGGATGCCCCGCCGGTTGCGCCAATCCTCGCGGACTTTCACAAAGAGCTTGAGGTAACAGGGACAACCGAGCATCCGCTCGATCTCAAGGCGGGCGGCTGTGCCGATGGTCTTGAGCATGCTGCCCTGCTTGCCGATAATAATGCCTTTGTGGGAATCACGCTCGACGAGGATGGTCGCCTCGATGTGGACGATCTGGCGGTCATCCGGATCTTCTTCGGGCTCTTCGCTAAAGGAATCGATCGCCACGGCTGTTCCATGGGGAATCTCCTCATGGGTCAGGCGCAGGATCTGTTCGCGGATCAGCTCGGCGGCCAGCATCCGCTCAGTCTGGTCGGTCAGGCTGTCTTCCGGGAAATAACGTGGACCTTGCGGCAGCAGCTGGCGCAATTGCTGCAACAGGATATCGACACCGTCGCCAGTCCTGGCCGATATCGGGATGATCGCGGTAAAGGGAAACGCTTCGTGGAAAACAGCCATCAGCGGCAGCAGCGCTTCCTTGGCGACCATGTCTACCTTGTTGATGACCAGGATGACGGGCTTGTGCTGCCTGGCAGCCAGGCTGAGGATGTGCTTTTCGAGATCAGCGACACGCGGTTCAAAATTGGCATCGATCAGCAGCAGGGCGACATCAGCCTCAGCCAGAGCGTGGCGGGCTGCTTCGACCATATAATGGCCCAGTTTGCTCTTGGGCTGATGCATACCCGGTGTGTCGAGGAAAATAATCTGGCTGTCCGGGGCATCGATGATCGCCCGGATCACCTGGCGGGTGGTCTGTGCTTTCGGTGATGTGATCGCCAGGCGCAGCCCGGCCATCTGATTGAGCAGAGTCGATTTCCCGACATTGGGCCGGCCGATCAGGGCAACAAAGCCCGAGCGGATCAGGTCCCGCATCGGCGCTGGCGTGACTTTGTCTGGTGAAACGTCAGCGCCAGCTTCGCCCAATGTGTCCTGGCCTGGCGAAGCGGCAGCGCCAGTTGACTGCTCTGCTGCCACCTGAGCTGCAGATTGTGCCGCGCTGGCCGCCGTTTGTCCAGAGGCTGGCGTATGATGAGCGGCTGGTGCCGGCGTGGTCGCGGATACGGGCAGGATTTGTCTGGACGTGGCTAAAATCAGGTTTTTCTCTGTATTGGTCATCCGGTACTCCTTGTGCAGTCATGTTATTCATTCATTTTGTCAGCGTTCAATCCCGAGGCCGTTGAGCACGTCGCGCTGTAATTTCTGCATCCGCTTCTCCTCGGCAGGAGTCTCGTGATCATAGCCCAGCAGGTGCAGCAGACCGTGGACGGCCAGGAAAGCCACCTCGCGCTCCAGGCTGTGGCCGTACTGTTCAGCTTGCACGATAGCCTGCTCGAGATTGACGAGGATATCGCCGAGCACCACCAGGGGCGGATCGCTGGCTGGATCCTCATAATCAGCGACGGCCAGGCGCCGGCTGAGGCGGCCATTGTGCAGTTCGAGCATCGGAAAGGACAGCACATCTGTAGTCCGGTCGATACCGCGGGTATCCCGGTTGATGGTCCGCATCTGGCGCGGACCGACAAAGGTTACCGTGACCAGCGCATCGCTATGCTGGGCAGCCAGCTCGCCGGCAAATGGCTGGCCAGCGAGGGCCGCCGGCAGAACCGTGTTGAGCAGGGTCTGCCAGGGGGCGATGGGATGCTTGCGTTGCGAGTTCTCATACTGGACGATCATCGGGATTTCTACCCTTTCCTGGAAAATGCCGTGGCGAATCGATGGACGGTGATCAGGTCGCAGGTTTTCGTACTGCACGATCTTCGGGATATTTGACTCTTTCGTGGAAATGGCCGGCGTACACCTGCATGAAGGCCTTGATGATGGTTTCGATATCCTTGAAGGACAAGTTGGAATTGATCAGCTGATCCTGTTCATTCTTGTTCTTGATCAGGCGGCGGATCAGCACTTCCGCGTCGTTGAGACGGGTTGTATTCGTCGATTTCATGGCAGCCTCGACGGTGTCGGCCAGCATGACAACGGCGGATTCACGGCTGCTCGGCAGCGGACAGTGGTATTTGAAAGCGGCCGGATCCGGCTCGGGAGCGCCCGACTCTTCGGCGATCTTGCGCGCCTTGTGATAAAAATAAATCTGGGCCGTTGAACCGTGATGCTCGTGGATAATACGCAGGATAGCCGGTGGCAGCCGGTAACGCCGGCCGATGCGCACGCCGCCCTCCGGATGGCCGAGAATGATTTCGGCACTTTTTTCCGGCGGCAGCTGGTCGTGCGGATTTTCTCCTGACTGATTTTCGGTGAACATCAGCGGATTTTCCAGTTTGCCGATATCATGATAATACGCGCCGACACGGGCCAGCAAGGGATTGGCGCCAATGGCATCGGCAGCCGCGTCGGCGAGATTGGCCACCATCATGCTGTGCTGGGAGCTGCCGGGCGCCTCAATAAACAGGCGGCGCAACAGCGGATGGCCGGGCTGCGACAGCTCGATCAGGCGGATTGGCGACACGGCATTGAACATCATCTCGAACAAGGGCATGACGCCGATGGCAGCAATGACCGAGAGCGTACCGCTGAGCGCGGTATAGGCTGTGTTGAGGGTGATCGTCTCCCAGTCTTCTTTCTGCAGCACGCCGAAGGCCAGTGTCGTGACCAGGCAGGTACCAGCCGTTGCCAGGATGATATAGGCGTAATTGTCCCGCCGGCTGATCCCTTTCGTAAACAGTGCCGCCACGATGCTGCCGCAGAGCGCGACCATGGCGAAAATCGGGTCGAAGCCGGTCATCGGCAGGATGGCCACAGTCAGCAGCACGGACATCACAGCAGCAGTCCGGAAGCCGAAGTAAGCCGAGATCAGTACGGCGGCAAAATAAACCGGCGGAGTCAGTGGCGAGTTGCGGGCCAGCCAGGTCGAGACAAACAGCGGGATCAGCAGGGCCAGCACCAGTGCTGTCCGGTCGCCCTGGACATGAATGAACGACCCTTCGTATTTTTTCAGGTAGAAGTAGCCGACAAACATCAGGATCGACATCAGGACCACGATCCCCAGCAAATACTGGAAGTCGAAAGTGCCATCGTCGATGAGATCCAGTTCGCGCAATAGCGCATAGGATTCACTGGTGATGATATCGCCCTGTGATACAATCCGGGTGCCCCGGTTGATCATGACTGGATTATTCTGGACCTTGTCATAAGCAGCCTGGCGGGCGTTGTCCGTTGCAGCGGCGTCAAATACGACATTGGCCCGCAGCAGCACGCTCAGGCTGTCCCTGATGATCGTGGCATCCTCCTGGTAAAAGTCCATGGATCCGGCCAGGTTCTGGATCCGGTTGGACAGTGCAACCTGGATGGCCGTATCATCGACGGAGTCGTTCATGATCAGGTTGGCAATGGTCTTGATCTGGCCGCGGAGGCGTTCAAAGCGGGTTGCTTCGAGGCTGACCAGCTTTTCGAGATCGCTGACAGGCAGGATGATAGCCAGTCTATCGTCAAACTGGGTGGTCAGGTTCTTGACCAGCCCGGCAAGCTGGGCTGCAGTCAGGGCCGGCGGATCACCGCTGGCTGTCTGGGCGGCCAGGGTCCGGCTGTTGTCAATGATCGCAAAAAACTGATCCACCTTGGATAATACGCTGTTGCTGATCGACTCCGAACGCAGCATGACATCGGACACTTCTGCCGCTGCCCGCTCGGCGCGGCGGTCAGTCTCGGTCTTGTCGCGGATGCTGCGGGTGGCTGTCACGTCAAAAGGGCTGGCATCGCCGGTTTTAAGCTCGTATTTGACCGGAATCGAGCCGTAATAGACTGACAGGACAATACCGACCAGCAGGATCGGCAGGACCAGCAGGGTCAGGAAGTTTTGCAGTTCGCGCGGCAGGTGCATGGCTCATCCTCCTTTCAGGCCGGCGTGTTCATAGGCCCGGATAATCCGCTGCACGAGGGCGTTGCGGACGACGTCACGCTGCGTCAGTTCAACAAAGGCCAGACCCTCGACGTTGTGCAGGATACGCCGGGCTTCCTTGAGCCCGGATTTCTTATCGCCCGGCAGGTCAATCTGGGTGACATCACCGGTCACGACAGCGCGGGAATTGAAGCCTAGCCGGGTCAGGAACATTTTCATCTGTTCCGGGGTGGTGTTCTGCGCTTCGTCGAGAATGATGAACGCCTCATCCAGAGTCCGGCCACGCATATAGGCCAGCGGCGATACCTCGATCAGGCCTTTTTCAAGATTTTTCAGGTATTGCTCGGTGCCCATCAGTTCATGCAGAGCATCGTAGAGCGGACGCATGTAAGGATCGACCTTGGTCTGCAGGTCACCGGGCAGGAAGCCCAACTTTTCACCGGCTTCGACCGCCGGGCGGGTCAGGATAATCCGCGACACTTCGTGGGCCCGGAAAGCGTTGACTGCCATGGCGACAGCCAGGAAGGTCTTGCCTGTGCCGGCCGGGCCGATGGCAAATGTTATTTCATGGTCGCGGATCGCCTGGACATAAGCCCGCTGACCGATTGTCTTGCTGCGGATAGGCCGGCCCTTGGCGGTCACACAGACATAGTCGGGTGAATAGTCATAGATCTGGTCAATATTGCCTTCGCGGGCCGTATCACTCAGATAAGTAACCAGCTGCAGGTTGACCGGATGACCCTGGTGGGTGATATCAAGCAGACGTTCACAGACGGCAGCCGCTTTATTGACAGCGGCTTCCTCGCCCTGCAGGGACAGGCCGTCAGCCGTGACTTCAATACTGACTTCAAGGAGCTGTTCAATAACCTCAAGATGGCTGTTGCAGGCGCCAAATACCGACTGGGCGGCCTGGGTCTGTTCAATCTGAATGTGTTTTTCCATCAGCGTCTCCTGTCTGATCGATTATGAAACATCAGGGAATGGTGAGGTTGCCGTCTGGAAAGTAAATTGACCGGTATCAGGGGGTGGTTTCCTTGGGCAGGAGCAGGTCAAGCTTAAAGGCCATGCTGTCTTCGCTGAGGGCAGGAATCACCAGTTCTTTATTGGCCTTGACCTGGATATCATACTGGTCATTGCGGATCTGGGCATCGGCAAGAATTGACCGTTTCAGGGTTTCGAGATAGGACAAATTGTATTTTTCCTTGTCCGGATCGGTGATGGCGCTGATGATGAACCGTCCCTGGCGGTTGTAACCGTTGCCATTGACGATGATATTCGATCCAGTCGCCCGGATTTCGGAGGTGGCCACCAGCCGTTCGCCATTGATGGATAGGGCCTGGGCCCCAAGGGCCCGCAGGTCATTGACGAACTGGCGCAGGACGCTGTCGCGGACCTGGCTATCCGGCGAGCAGCTGATTTCGATGGTCAGGCCGTAATTCTTGACTTCCCGCAAGCCGGCAAAGGTTGCGACGCGTTCTTTTTCCCTGATAATGGACTCGATGTAGGCATTGCCGGCCGAATAGTCATTTTCGAGCTGTGAAATATACTGGTACAGCTCGGCGTTACGCGTGTTCAGCTCGGCATTCTTGTTGGCGTAATCGATGATCTTATATTGCAGTTCTTCCAGGTTATTCTCGGAAATATGATCATCATTGACATTTTTCATCTGCCAGGCAATCAGGATACCCAGAAACAGGCAGACCACGGTAAAGGCAACAGAACGGATAATGCCAGGTTTCATGGCTGGGCTACCTCCAGACGGTCGATGTATTTGGCAAACTGGTCAGCCTCGGCAAAGGCCGGGATGAGCAGCTCGGTTTCTTCCTTGATATTGACGACCAGGCCAATCGAAGGCGTCTGGCGCAGATTGAACATCGGGTCCTGCCGCACTGCATCAGCCAGCAGGGCCGGATTACCAATGGCGGTAATCACATAAGGCGGAGTCAGCCGCTGCATGTTGCACAGGATCGTCGGGCCGATGCAGAACACATAGGAAGCATTGACGATGCGCTGGCCATTGACGGCCAGGGCGGCCGCGCCGCTGCCATTCAGCAGGTTGATGGCGTAGCGGATGTCGCTGTCATGGACGATCGAGTCAATCGGGTCCGTCAGCACATCATAATCAACCTTGTCATCGATGGTCAGCGAAACGCCGCTGCCGGTCACAGGGGTGAAGCCGGCCAGGATTCGCAGCCGGGTCAGTTCAGCCTGCAGGGACTCGTAGCCCTCCTGATTCAGCAAATTGCTGATGACCTGCTCCTTTTCCTGGGTCAGGCGCGCATTTTCCTCGAGCAGTTTCTGATACTGGGCTTCATACTGGGCCAGTTCGCTGGCGCGGGTCTTGTAACGTTCGCTCAGGTCGCTGCCCGGATTACTGGCCCGCACCGTCTGGATATGGTTCATGACAATGACCCCGAAGATAAAGAGCAGCAAAAAGATAAACGCATCCAGGCGGAATTTGCGCTGCCTCAGACGGATCCGGATCTGGTCAATGAATTCCCTGGAATGTGGCAGATGCAGCTCACCCGGCCAATGTCCGGCCTGGCCCGGCTGGCTGGGCTGACTGGGCGGGTCAGTTTGCCCTGATCGGCCTGGCTTTCCGGCCTGGCCCGGTTTGCTGGGCTGGCTGGGCGGGTCAGTTTGCCCTGATCGGCCTGGCTTTCCCACCTGGCCCGGTTTGCTGGGCTGGCTGGGCGGGTCAGTTCTGATTGTCTGCTTGCTGGGCCGGGTCATCGGAGGTTCTCCAGTAAATTGACGAAATAGGCCGGCAGCGGACTGTCAACCGTGAGCGTCCGGCCACTGACCGGATGGATCAGTTCGAGCCGGCTGGCATGCAGGGCCTGGCCCTGTAAACCATAATCCGGACGGTTCCCGGCGTACAGCGGATCACCCAGCAAGGGGTGGCCGATATACTGACAGTGCACCCGGATCTGGTGCGTCCGCCCGGTCTCAAGCCGGACTTCCAGCCAGCTGGCTTTATTCAGGCGTTCACGAACATGGAAATGGGTGATTGCCGGCTTGCCATCAGCTACGACGGCCATGCGCTGGCGATGGACCGGATCGCGGCCGATCGGGGCGTCGATCGTGCCGTCGTTGGCGCTGACCAGGCCGTGGACAACTGCCTGGTAGGTGCGGACAATCTCATGACGGCGGATCTTCTCGGCAATATCCAGATGAACAGCATTATCTTTGACGACGAGCAGCAGCCCGGAGGTGTCTTTATCAATGCGATGAACGATCCCGGGACGGATCACGCCATTGAGATCGGACAGCTGACCGTCGCAGTAAGCCAGCAGGGCGTTGACCAGCGTGCCATCGGAATGCCCGGCAGCCGGATGGACGACCATCCCCTGCGGTTTGTCAATGATCAGCAGCCATTCATCTTCATACCGGATCTGCAAGGGGATGGCCTCGGGCGCAACATCAAGCAGGACCGGATCGGGAATAGCCAGGGTGACCGCCTGGCCCGGCCGGCCTTTAAAGGATGGCTTGACAATCTGGCCGGCCACGTGCACGTGGCCGTCGTCGATCAGCTGGCGGATATAAGCGCGCGAATATTGTGGCAGCTGGCTGGCCAGCCAGGCATCCAGGCGCTGGGTCGATGTATCGAAGATCAATTTTATTTGCTGCATGTCATTTCACATCTATCTGTTGCATATCGTTTCACTTTTTCAGGATTTTCCTGTCGATGAGCGTCGGATCGCGCAGCAACTGGATACAGAGCAGGATTGTGCCAAGGACAATGCACATATCTGCCAGATTGAAAGTCGGGAAAATATAACTGCCAAAATGAAAGTCCAGCATATCAGTGACGCTGCCCAGGCGGATCCGGTCGATCAGGTTACCCAGGCTGCCCGATGCGATGATCGCCAGTGATGCCTTGAGCTGGGAATTGCGCGTACGGATCAGGATAACCAGCATCACCAGCGTAATCAGGGTCGAAATTCCCGCCAGGATATAAATCCCCCAGTTCTGGTCGGCCAGGAAACTCCAGGCGGCCCCGCTGTTGCGCCGGTGAACGATATAGAAAAAATCGGTAATTACCGGAATGCTTTGCGACCCGATCAGGCTCTGTGTGACAATCAGCTTGAGCAGCTGGTCGCCTGCAGTCAGTAAGAAGATGATGATGATCCAGACCATACCCATAAATCCTCGATTCCTTGATAAGGTTGATTGACTGTCGGCCGGCACTGTCCGCTGACCCGGCTTCCATAAGCCAGGCCAGCCTCCCGCAACAGGATTCCGGAATATGGCGAACGGGCTGCCGCTTCGGTCAGAATCTGATGGTAATTCTCTACCAGCCTGTTCCGTGCCGCAGCGTCTGCCGGCTCGGTGACCCCGAGCAGCTGCCAAAGAGGCTGGCCGCGGACCAGGCGATTGCGCCACAGATTATAATCAGCCAGGCCCCTGGCCGCAAGGTCTGCGACACCGGTCACCGCGCGGTTCGGCGGATCCTGGTAAAGCCAGCCCGGCTCGGCCGGGTCTGGAAGAACAATCTCGCACAGGGCAATATCATACAGCTTATTGGCCATTGCTGTCTGGTACTTTGCCGCATCCAGGGTCCGTACCCGGCAGCTTTGTTTTTGCGCTTTCAGCCATGTTTTCAGCTGATTGGCCAGGCTGACCAGCAGCGGATTGTCAGCTGGCGCCAGGATATTGATCAGGCCGTTGATTGCCGGCAGCTTGCCGGCCGGCAGATCCGGATTGAGCCGGGTATTGATGGCAGCCAGGACCGGGCCCGTCTGGACGGGTGTCCGGTTCAGGCTGGCATGAGCTGCGGCCACCGGTACATCCGTCGCTTCACCGGGCAGCAGCGGATTGGCTGACTGCCAGTTTGCGGCCTGGCACAGCTGCTTATAAGCAGCGAGGTTGCCAGTATCGGCCATCGGACCGCTGCTGGTATTAAAGGCCAGCATGACGAAACGGTTTGCCGTGTATCGTTCCAGCCGCAGGCTGTTGCGCAATGTATAAACTGCCAGTTCGTCAGCCGTCAGGCTGACCAGGTCAAGCTGGTCATTTTCCAGCGCTTTCATGGCCGAGGCAGCGGACGGGTATTCCTTCATCACGATGGTTTGCAGCAGGCCGGCCCTAGCCGTCTGTAGCCGGGCCAGGGTGAGGACAAGACCTTCCTTTTTGCTGTAGCGCACCATCTTATAGCGACCGGTCCCGGCAATCAGGGCCATGGCATTGGCTTTTGCGGTCAGGGCCCTGGCCGGGACAACCGGGAAATCAAGGGCATACAGCAGCCAGGGATCCTCGTTTTTCAATTGCAGAAGCAGCGTGTAATCATTGACGGCGGTGCTGGCCGATACGGCCGCCAGGCCAGCCGCGAAGGGCGATGTGTCGGGATTGGCGAGAATGAAATCAAGACAGGCTTTGACATCCCGGGCAGTCAGTGGCTGTCCGTCCTGGAAAGTCACGTCCGGACGCAAGATGACTGTCAGTTGCAGGCCATTGGGATTAAAGGTCCAGGAACTGGCCAATACCGGCTGCAGGACATGCGTTTCGTCCTCATCAATCAGGCGATCAAAAACCAGTGTCGCCGCGGCCTGTCCGGTCTGACTGCGATCCAGCAGGGGATTGAGCGTCTTGCGGGTCGACCACCAAACACGCAAGGTCCCGGAAGGACCACGGTCCACGGTCGTGGCAGCCGGCTCAGTAACAGCACCGCCGTCTGCCGGTTCAGTCGTTTCAGCTGTAATGTCCGGTGTCGTGGGGATTGTCCCTGTCGTATCAGCTGCAGCCTGGCAGCCGGCCAGGGTGGTCAGCAGCAGCGTTGTCAGCAGCAGGCCAGCCAGCAGCAGATGCCGGACTCGGCCGGGTCGGGGCAATATATGGATAAAATATCTACAAATTCGTTTCAAGGCGGCCTCTATTCGTGTATACATAAACGCTCGATAGCCGTGGCTTGCCCGGATAATGGATCTGCAGTCACAACAACGGCTGAAAAAATACCGCGTCCCTGGGCAGCTTCATACGGGGCTGGCAAGCGCTCAACAAAGCGGCGCAGGGATGACTGCCGTTCCATGCCGATGATACCGTCCATCGGTCCGGTCATGCCCACATCAGTAATATAGGCAGTCCCGCGTTCAAGCAGCCGTTCGTCAGCAGTCTGCACATGCGTATGTGTCCCGGCCAACAGCGTGACCCGGCCATCCAGGAACCAACCCATGGCGATTTTCTCGGACGTCGCTTCGGCATGGAAGTCAACGACTGCCATCCGTACATTATAATCTATTTTCAGCCGGCTTAACAGACTGTCTGCCGTGGCAAACGGATCATTCATCGGGTCCATGAAAATCCGGCCTTGCAGATTGATGACCAGTACCCGGCCAGCCGGATGCTGGATAATGGTGTAACCCTGGCCCGGCCAAGTCGGTGGTCCATTGGCCGGACGGATAACCTGCGGTATCGTGTCAATGCGCTCGATCAGCTCGAACTTGGACCAGGTGTGATTGCCCATGGTAATGACATCAACGCCACAGCCCAGAATGTCCTGGGCCAGGCGCGGGGTCAGACCCAGTCCGGCTGCGGCATTTTCCCCATTGGCTATACACACATCAATGTCATATTTTTTCTTGAGTATTGTGAGATGCTCCTTGAGCATTCGCCGGCCAGTCGAACCAACGACATCGCCAATCATCAGAATATGCAAATAAAAACCCCCATTCTTGAATATTTTAACACAGAACAGAGGTGTCATCTTGTTAATTTTTCATATCGGCCTGCCCGGCATCTGGCCGGGTTTGCCGGCACAAAAAAAGGCGCTCCGCGGGGAGTGCCTTCTTGAGTGATCAGATAGAATGACCAGGCCGGCTGAGGGTCCGGCCGCATCAGGGAAGCAAGGCCGCCTGGCCTGGCAAGCTGGCCTGGCGAGGCGGATGCTGGATTGGTCTGGCCTGTTGTTCCGGATCAATCCGGGTTATGCAGGTTCCAGAAAAGGATGTACAGGTCTGGTCAGGGTAATCCGGTCCGGGCTGGGTTGTGCTGGTGATGCCGGTTACTTGGCGAATTCAGTGACACGGGTTTCCCGAATGATATGGACTTTGATCTGGCCGGGATAATCCAGTTCTTCTTCGATTTTCTTGCAAATCTCGCGGGCCTTGAGAATCATTTCGTCATCGCGGACATTTTCCGGACGGACCATGACACGGATTTCCCGGCCGGCCTGGATGGCAAATGACTTTTCGACACCATCGAATGAATTGGCAATTTCTTCAAGTTTCTGAATCCGCTTGATGTAGGTTTCGAGATTTTCCCTGCGGGCTCCGGGCCGGGCTGCGGAAATGGCATCCGCTGCGGCGACGAGAATCGATATCAGGGAATCGGGTTCGACTTCACCGTGATGCGAAAGAATCGCATTGATGACTTCGGGTCCTTCTTTGTACTTGCGGGCAATTTCAGCGCCAAGTGTAATATGGGATCCTTCCATTTCGAAATCGGCAGCCTTGCCGATATCGTGCAGCAAGCCGGCCCGCTTGGCCATCATGACGTCCAGCCCCAGTTCGGCGGCCATCATGCCGGCAAACCAGCAGACTTCAACGGAGTGCTGCAAGACATTCTGCCCGTAGCTGGTCCGGTAACGGAGCCGTCCGAGCAATTTGATAATTTCGGGATGGATCCCGATCATGCCGGTTTCAAAGACCGTGCGGTCACCTTCCTGCTTGATCGTCTGGTCGACTTCCTTGCGGGCCTTCTCTACCATTTCTTCAATGCGGGCCGGATGGATACGGCCGTCGATAATCAGCTTTTCTATGGCAATCCGGGCAATCTCGCGCCGGATCGGGTCAAAGCTGGACAAGATGACAGCCTCCGGGGTATCGTCGATGATCAGGTCGACACCCGTCAGGGTCTCAATCGCCCTGATGTTGCGGCCTTCGCGGCCGATAATCCGGCCTTTCATCTCGTCATTGGGCAGCGTGACAACCGAAACGGTCGTTTCCGAGACAAAATCGGAAGCATAACGCTGGATTGAAGAAACAATGATCTCCTTGGCTTTACGGTCTGCTTCGTCCTTGGCGGCCTCTTCCATCTGCCTGAGCATGACAGCCATGTCATGGCGATAGGCGTGGCGGGCTTCATCGAGGACGATGGTTTTGGCGTCATCGACGCTCAGGTTGGAAATGCGCTCGAGCTCGACCAGTTTCTGCCGCTCCATCTCCCTGGCTTTCTCTTCCAGAGCCAGAACATCGCTGACGCGATTATCCAGGGCATCTTCCTTCTGTTCAAGCACTTCGAGTTTACGGTCCAGTGCTTCTTCCTTCTGGTCAATGCGGTTGCGTTCCCGCTGCAGATCTGATTTTTTCTCCCGAACGTCTTTTTCAAATTCAAGCCTGCTTTTATGAATCTCCTCCTTGGCTTGCAGGAGGAGCTCTCGTTTTCTGGTTTCACCGGCCTTCTGCGCTTCACCGAGCGTCCGGACGGCTTCTGCTTCTGCTTTTTCAACCGATTCCTGCAAGGCCTTGCTTTTCTTGCTGAAACCTTTGTTGTAGTAAGCAATGGTCAGCCCGACAGCGGCTAACGCGCCGGCGGCCAGGCCAATTAAAATTCCAATTAGCCAATCTATGGCAATCACCCCCATATTTATTTGTCAAGTTGCATAAACCGGTGCGTCGCCAGAGGCAAAGCATCTTTTATATTGTATAGATATCCCCGGAAGATTGTCAATCAATTTGCGAAAATATCAAACGACAATCATTAGGTGACAATTATTGGCGGCTCACTGTGACGGTCAAAACGATCACCGGCTGACACCGTCGTGCAAAAAAATTGAACGGAACGTTCCGGTTTTCGGTAACCTTGTGCCGCGCAGATCCTGGCAACCGTCACCCATAGAACGGGCTGATCATTCCGGTCGCCGCCTGGGCTGAGTCATTTGTGACAGTATAGCCGCCAGTTCTTCAGCCCTGACCCGGACCAGCAGCTGACCGTTGGCATTGAGGACAGGCGCCTTGCCACATTCGCCAAGACAGTCGCAGGTTTTCAGGTTTACCTTGTGGACAAGATTGGCCGGCTGGCTGGCCAATAGCTGCTCCAGCTCAGCCAGTATCGCCGCGGCACCTTTCCGCTGGCAGGCTTTACCCATGCAGATTTTGATCGTCTGCGACTTTTTTTCCGCGGTTTTGGCGGTCGCTGATTTCGCAGCCGCTGATCCGGCGATCATCGGCCGTACACTTGCTGATATCGGGCTGGTATTGGTTGCCATTGGCCTGACTTTTGCAGGTGTCGCCAACGCCGAGGGTGGAATCGGGTTTGCGGAAGCTCCAACGACAGACAGACCCAAATAGGTGGCTACGCCATATACTTCAGCCGGTGCCAGGCGCAGCAGATCGGCAATCTGGCGCAACTGGGCAATCGTGATGCTGCCATAGGCCTGGGCCAGTTGCAGTAAGGCGTGATGCAGCCCGATCGCTCCATCACTTTGCAGCTGACGCAGAACTGGCCGCAGTGAATCAGACGGGGAACCGGATTGATGCTTGCGCTTTTCTTCCATCTGCTGATCCTCCTGTTGATCAATAGCAGGGCATGGCCGGCCGGTGAAATATTGACTATAATAACGTTGATCCTGAGTCCACTGATGAAGCGCTTTTCACGGCGGCCATTTCATGGAGGTTCATACATGTTATTATCTCATATCGTAGGCCAGGCTGACGAGGGCCGGCGGGCTGTTGATGTCCTGGCTGATCGTATCGGAATGTCACGCCAGATGAGCAAGCGCATCCGCCTGTACGGTTTGCTGACCTGCAACGGCCAGCCCTGGCGGATGGTGGATCCCGTCCGGGCCGGTGATCAATTAATTGCCCAGTTCGACCCGCATCCCGGTCAGGCCAGGGAATTGCGGACCATCCCGGGTGTGGCTGTCCGGTTTCAGGATGACTGGCTGATTGTCGTGAACAAGCCATCCGGCATGGTGGTTCACCCGACCTACCTGCATAGCCGGGGCTCGCTGACCGACTTGCTCGCTGATTATCCGCTGCATCCGGTCAGCCGGCTGGATCGTGACACGTCCGGCCTGGTCCTGATCGCCCGCAATGGCCACGCTCATCATGTCATTACCTGCAATCCGATGCGCAAGCACTACATCGGACTGATTCACGGCGCTTTATCGGCGCCGGCCGGGCTGATCGAGGCCCCGATCGGCCGCTGCCCGGACAGCATCATGCTGCGCAAGGTCACGCCGGATGGTGCACCGGCCCGTACGCGCTGGCAAGTCCTGGTCTATTATCCCCGGGCTGATGTTTCGCTCGTCCGCTTTGAGCTGCTGACGGGAAGGACCCACCAGATCCGGGTCCATTGCCAGTCGATTGGTCATCCCTTGCTGGGAGACGGTTTGTATGGACTGGCGGCCGATCCGGCAGCCCTGGAGATGCGTAAGGCCCGGGCACCGCTGGCAGTTGCCCTGGATCGCCAGCTGGGGCGCCAGGCCTTGCATGCTGTCAGCATTGAATTGAAGCATCCCGTCGATCAGCGGCCGCTGCTGATCACAGCGCCGTTGCCATCTGACCTGCAGATGATATTGAATCGCCTGCAGACTGAGGGACGCTAGCAGGGGCCAGGCAGCCTCAGGCCTGGCCCAGGCCTTGCGTGAGCAATTGTTCGGCCAGCTGGCGGGCCGCTTCGTCACCAATCCCGCCCGACAGGAGCCGGGCCAGTTCGCGGATGCGTCCTTCCTGATCCAGCGACCGCAGCAGCGTGCGGGTCTTTTCGCCATCCGTCTGTTTTTCGATCAGCAGATGCTGGTCGGCGAGCGCGGCGATCTGGGCCATGTGCGTGATGCAAAGCACCTGGTGGCGACGGGCAATCTGCTTGAGCTTGGCGGCGACCCGGCCGGCGGTCCGGCCGCTGACGCCGGTGTCAATTTCGTCGAAAATCAGGACCGGTATAGCATCGACATCGGCCAGGATCGTCTTGATCGCCAGCAGAACCCGCGAGGCTTCGCCGCCTGAAGCAATGCGGGCCAGCGGCTTGAGCGGTTCACCCGGATTGGGAGATATCATGAATTCAACCCGGTCCAGGCCAGAACGCGGATATGGCCCCGTTTCCAGTGGCGTTTTTTCCATTTTTACGGCGAAACGAACACCTTTCATGCCAAGGTCGGCCAGTTCAACCATGATCTGGCTTTGCAGGCGGCTGGCCGCCGCCTGGCGCAGGTCGGACAGCGTATCAGCCTGGGCACTGATCTGGCGGGCGATTTTTTCCTGTTGCTTCTGCAGCCGTTCAAAGCGGGCTTCGCCATCGGCCAGTTCCTCACGCCGGGCTGTCGCGCGGCTCAGATAAGCCTGAACCGATGCCAGATCTCCGCCGTATTTCTTTTTCAGGCGGTAAAACAGGTCAAGACGCTCATCGAGGCGGACGAGTTCGCCGGGATCACTGCCGTCATCTTCCAGGAAATCGAGCAGGCCGGCGGCAGCTGACTGCAACTGCTCCAGGCTGGATTCAATCAGCTGGCGCTGCCCGGCCAGTGTCTCGCTTTGCCGGGCCGCGAAATCAAGGCGGGCATGGAGGCGGGCCAGACGGGCGTTAATCGCCGTATCACCACTGCCGGATAATTGCTCATAAGCGTCACTGAGAGCCTCGCGGATTTTTTCCCGGTTGGCCAGCAGGCGGCGCCGGGCAGTCAGCTGCTCTTCTTCACCGGGCCTGATTGCGGCACCGCTGATTTCCCGGATCTGATAGTCCAGCAAGTCCAGTTGCCGGGCCCGTTCGGCCGGATCCTGGCCGAGGCGATGCAGCTGTTGCTGCAGGTTGCTCCATTGGACAACAGCCTGCTGGTAAGCGGCCAGCGGCGCCTGCAGCCCGTCACCGGCGAACCGGTCAAGCAGCTGGATATGGGTAGCCGGACTGAAAATAGACTGCTGGTCGTTCTGGCCGTGAATATCAATCAGGTATTGAACCGTCTGGCGCAGGACAGCCAGGGGCACGAGGCGTCCGTTGATCCGGCAGTTGGACTTGCCGCTGGCCAGGATCTCGCGGGATACAATCAGGTCATCATCAGGCGCTGCGGCTGGCCCGGCCTGTGTTACCGGTGACACCAGGGCCGTGTCAGCAGCCTGTCCGGCCTCACGGGCTGTGACTTCCTGGCCAGGCCCGGTGGCCTGTCTGGCAGCAGCGGCCGGGCCGGCAACGGCCTGAACATCCTCAGCCTCGGCCAGGCCGAGCTGGACTTGCCAGTCCAGCGGCAGGCTGGTTCGCGGCTGACTGAAAACAGCCTCGATGCGGGCTCGCGACTGGCCCTGGCGGATGACATCACGGCTGACCCGCTCACCGGTCAGGGCGCCGATGGCGTCAATCAGGATCGATTTACCGGCGCCTGTTTCGCCGCTAATGATAAAAAGCCCGGCGCCAGGCTCCAGGACCGCCTGTTCAATCAAGGCAAAGTCATGTATTTCGACTTGTGTAAGCATAACGCTTCCTCATCTGTTGATAGTATCCAGAACAATTGATGGTAGCTTCAAGTTTTCATCGGATCCGGATCGGCTGCTGGTTCTTCATCGGCTGCTGGTTATTCCAGCCGCCGGGCCGCGGCCGCACCGCCACTGGTTACCAGCTGATTCAAAGCCTCGGCCAGGCTCAGGGCCTCCGGGATTGAGCGGGCGGCAACAAAAACCGTATCATCACCGGCGATTGTGCCGACAACTTCACTCAGGCGCATGGAATCGAGGGCCGAAGCGCTGGCCTGGGCCATCCCTGGCATGGTCTTGATGATAACAAGGTTCATGGCCACTTCCACATTCAGGACCGCTTCAGCGAAAATCTTCATCAGGCGTCCGGAGGCGACTTCGCCCGTTCGCTCCAGTGAAATATACTTCTGGATGCCGGTCGCAGTCGTTACCTTGATAATGCCCAGCTCCTTGATATCGCGCGATATGGTCGCCTGGGTTACATCAAGGCCGGCATTATTCAGCCCGGCCACAAGATCTTCCTGGGTGCCGATCTCAAGATCACGGATCATCTGCAAAATCCGCGCCTGACGTTCGCTTTTGGTTGGTTTCATCGGCTCTTTCCCCTCAAGTGAATTTTCGCGGGCAGATCAGCATAGAAATGATCAGGGCCGAGGCGTATCAGCGGCAGATAGCGGTTGGCCTTGCTGATGACAACCTGGCTGCCACTGTTCAGATAGACCTCGCGGCGGCCATCAATGGCCAGCAAGGCCTGAAATGGGTAGTCAACAATTGAAATAACCACTTCACTGGTATCAGCGGCCAGGTAACTGCGATTGTGCAAGGTATGGGGACAGATCGGCGTGATCAGCAGCAATGACAGCTGCGGATGAACGATTGGCCCGCCCGCCGACAGAGAATAGGCTGTCGAACCGGTCGGTGTGGAGATGATCATGCCATCTCCGGGTATACGTTCAAGCAGGATACCGTCTATGGACAAGTCCAGGGTCAGGATCCGGGATTTGCCGCCGCGTGAAATCACGGAATCATTCATGGACAGGCCGTCTTCAATCAGCTGCCCGTCGGCGTCAAAAACCTTGACCGCCAGCATCATGCGCTTATCAATATAATACTGGCCGGCCACCAGGCATTTGACTGCGGCTTCCAGATTTTCCGGCTTGATCTCGAGCAAAAAGCCGACACTGCCCAGATTCACGCCGATGATGGGTGTCGTCTGGCAGCCCGGCAGGTGAACCGCTGACAGGAAGGTGCCGTCGCCACCCAGACAGACCAGAAGATCACAGACGGCATAATCAGCCACCTCAATCCCCCGGACTTTGGCGAGCACCGTATCTTCACTGGCCTGGTCGATAACCGGTATGGCGCCATGACGGACAATCATCGCGGCCAGTCTGACTGCGACCGCATAGTTGGGATCTTTGTCTGGATTACTGAAGATACCGATGCGCATAATGGCCTCCCCGCCTGGTTAGCCCCTGCGCGGCAAGGGCTTTGCAAAAGAATCGATGGTCAGCATATCGGATGGCCAGGCCAGGCAGCCGGATTAGCCCCTTGCGCGGCCAGGCGTATATGAACGCTCCGTTCAATCAGCTCAGGCTTGATTCTGGCTGGTCGTCCGCTTATCCGGCAACAGCTGGCGAACAGCTGCGGCAATCGATGCAGCGTCCAGTTTCTCGGCGGTCAGCAGCTGGCTGCGACTGCCATGCTGCAAGGGGTGATCCTGAATTGACAACAGGGTAAAGGCCGTGGCCGGGCTGTCAGTCAGGACAGCTGGCAAAATGGCCTGGCCCAGGCTGCCATAAACGACACCTTCTTCTGCTACCACCAGCCGGCCGGTCTTGCGGACCGAGTCCAGCAAGGTCTCATAGTCGAATGGCTTGGCACAAACGATGGCCAGCACGTCGCAGTCGACCTGTTCACTGGCCAGCTGGTCCGCTGCAGCCAGGGCCGCCTCGATTTCATGACCCAGGGCCGCAATCGTACAGGCCGGGCCTGTGCGCAGGACCTGCAGTTGCTGCCAGGCCGGGAGCAGGTGACTGACCATGGATTGCGGCCGGACCGCGGACTGCACCGGCACCGGAACCAGTGATTCGGCGATCACCCGGCCCCGGGGGTAGCGGATAGCCACCGGCCCGGCAACCTGCAGAGCCTGGTCCAGACAAAGTCGCAGCCAGGGTGCAGTCGGCGGGCAATAGACCTCGATACCCGGCAGAGTCAGCAAGAGGCTCAGGTCATAAATGCCCTGATGGGTCTCCCCGTCCTCACCGACAATGCCGGCCCGGTCGATGGCGACGACAACGGGCAAATGCTGGAGGCAGACATCGTGCAGCAGCTGGTCATAGGCCCGCTGCAGAAAGGTCGAATAGAGGGCAACAACCGGCCGCATGCCGCCAGCCGCCAGGCCAGCCGCCAGGGTCAGGGCATGCTGCTCGGCAATGCCAACATCAAAAAAGCGGGCCGGCAGCATTTCGGCAAACTGGCTCAAACCTGTACCGGTGGTCATGGCTGCCGAGATCGCACAGATCCGCGGCTGATGGCTGGCCAATTCAGCCAGGTGCTGGCCAAAAACATCTGAATAAGTGGCACAGCCCGTGGCGCCAACCGGACAGACCCCGTTTTCCACCACAAAGGGGGCAACACCATGATAGATGTCCGGAGCCCGTTCGGCAAAGGAATAACCCTTGCCCTTCTGCGTGATGACATGCAGCAGCACCGGTCCGGTCACCTTCTGGGCAACACGCAGGTGTTTGCGCAGGCTGGCCAGGTCATGGCCATCAATGGGGCCGTAGTAACGAAAGCCAAACTGCTCAAAGACTACGCCGCTGCGTCTCAGCCACATCCGGTCCAGGCGCTTGAGCTGGTGGAGCAGGTGGCTCAGGGGCTTGCCAAGCAGCGGCAGCCGGTTCAGGAAAACTTCAACCGAGGACTTGATATGCAGATAGCGTGGTGAAATGCGCAGATTTTCCAGGTGATTGGCCAGTCCGCCAACATTTTTACTGATTGACATCTGATTGTCATTGAGAATGACGATCAGGCTGGCCGCCGACATGCCGGCATCATTGAGGGCCTCAAAGGCCATGCCACCTGTCAGGGCCCCGTCACCGATTACGGCCAGCACCTTGCCGGCCAGGTTCAGGTTGTCCATGGCCCGGCTCATCCCCAGGGCTGCTGAAATGGACGTGCTGCTGTGACCAGTATCGAAAAAATCGTATGGGCTTTCTGAGCGTTTGGGGAAGCCGGCCAGGCCGCCAAGCTTGCGCAGGGATTTGAACTGGTCACGCCGGCCGGTCAGGATCTTCCAGGCATAGGTCTGATGACCGACATCAAAAACTATTTTGTCGCGCCGGAAATCAAATTCTGCCAGCAAAGCCAGCGTCAGTTCAACAGCACCCAGATTGGACGCCAGGTGGCCACCATTAGAAGCCACTGTATCAATGATCAGCTGGCGCACCTCACTGGCCAGCTGTCTGAGCTGGTCATCGGTCAGGCCGCGGATCTGTTCAGGTTCGGTTACCAGGTCGAGGAGACTATCCATTCAGGTTATGAACCTCCAGGTTCATGTATCATTATCTTCCCGGATCCAGGCCGGCGACGGGGGTTTGTTTCCCGGTTCCAGGGCGGTGAGGGGATCATCCTCCCGGTTCCAGACCGTTGACGGGTTTTTGCGGTCCGGGCAGTTCAGATCGGCTTTCAGTGCTGGCGGGTTAGCAGGAAACCGGTCAGGCCCTGCAAAAAGTCAACCTTCAGGCCCTGTTCGCCCAGTCTGGCCAGGGCCTGGCCAGCTTCGTCCATCGCCACGGCAAGCAGCTGGCGGGCCTGCGCCAGGCCAAAGTGTGTGACATAGGTTGACTTGGCATCGCGCACGTCCTTGCCGGTCGTCTTGCCCAGCAGCTGCTGGTCAGCGGTCACATCAAGAATATCATCCTGGATCTGGAATGCCAGCCCGATATGCGTGGCATAATCACGCAAGTCATCGGTCTGGGGCTGCGGATTGCCAGCCAGGGCGGCAGCTGCCAGAACCGGCGCCAGCAAAAGCTGGCCGGTTTTCAGCGCGTGCAAATGACGCAAGGCCTCGGCGGTGAGGATCTGGCTCTCAGCCGCCAGATCCAGGGCCTGGCCGCCGATCATGCCCTGGCTGCCGGCCGCCCGGGCAATGATCTGCCCCGCTTGTGCTGCCGCTGGCATCCGGCTGGCCGGAAAGCCGGCTATGGCCTCCAGGATGACTTCATAGGCGCGATTCAGCAGGGCATCACCAGCCAGGACGGCCATTCCTTCACCATAAACCTTATGACAGGTCGGCCGGCCCCGGCGCAGGTCATCATCGTCCATACATGGCAGGTCATCATGGACCAGCGAGTAGGTATGGATCATTTCCAGGGCTGCCGCATAGGGCAGCGCCAGGTCGCGCGCCACGTCCAGCAGGCCAGCGGCAGCCAGCAGCAGGACCGGCCGGATTCTTTTGCCGCCAGCCAGCAGGCTGTAACGGGCCGCCGCCGTCACCTGGCCATATGCGGACTCAAGCTGAGCGGGAAAATACACCGGCAGGGCCTGTTCAATATCGGCCAGATACGCTGCATATTGTTCGTTAAAGTTCATATCTCCCTCTCAGATTATTCGTAAGCGGCAAGAGTGGCACCCTCTGACGGATTCCGGTTGCGGCTTGCCATCAGCTGACACGGATTCGTCCGTCAGCTGTCGGCCGGACCGCCAAACGGCTTCTCTTCCAGGCTGCCATCAGGGCGAACCAGCAGCTGGGTGATCTGATGCTCAACAGCCGCAAGCTGGCTTTCACATGAACGCGCCAGCTCGATCCCCTGCTGGTAAAGCTTCATCGACTCATCAAGGCTGATTTCACCGGATTCCAGGCGCTGGACAATCCGCTCCAGCAGGGCCATCGCCTGTTCATAAGACAGTGTCGACAGATCTGCTGCCATACCGCTTTGTGGAGATAATATTGAATCTGTTTCTGCCATACCGGCACCTCCTGCCTGAAAAAACACGAAACGAGGCCAATCCGGACCGGTCTTGTCCGATAACCCTGAACAGGTTGGGTATCCTGTGCGGGTCATTTGCAGCTAGCCCGGACCGTTATTGTCCTGTAACCAGATTGACCGTACAGTCCAGCTGGCCGTCACGCAGCCAGACGAGAATACGTTCATTGCATCGGACCTGGCTGCTGGATACGATCGTCTGGCCTGATGGACCCTGAACCACGGCATAGCCGCGGGTCAGAACCTTGAGCGGGCTCAAGGCGTCAAGCTTGCCGGCTAAAATCGCCAGGTCCCGTTCCGCCCGGTGCAGACGCCGGTTCGCGGCCTGCTGCAGACGGTCAGTTGCCAGGTCAAGATCCTGCCGGCAGCGGTCGAGGCGTTCCAGCGGCCGGACCAGGCAGGGCCGTTCCCGCAGCCGGGCCAGGCGCTGTCTCTGCACCTGGGCCCGCTTCAGCAGGGCCTGCTGCAGACGATGCCGCTGGCGGGTAATCTTATCCTGTTCAGCATGGCGTTCGGGCATGGCCAGCTCGGCGGCAGCCGACGGGGTAGCGGCCCGTACATCGGCAACAAAATCACAGATCGTATAGTCGGTCTCGTGACCAACCGCGGAAATAACCGGGATTCGCGACTGATAAACTGCCCGGGCGACAATTTCCTCGTTGAAGGCCCACAGGTCCTCCAGCGAACCGCCACCGCGGCCGACAATCAGCACATCGACCGTATTCAGGCGGTTAAACTGCTCAATGGCCGCGGCTATGCTGGCCGCCGCTCCCTCGCCCTGGACCTGGACCGGAATCAGCTGCAGCCGGAAATTGGGAAACCGGCGACCGAGCACGGTAATGATGTCGCGGATCACCGCACCCGACGGCGAGGTCACAACACCGATGGCCCGGGGCAGGACTGGCAGCTTCTTCTTATGGGCCGGATCAAAGAGCCCTTCGCCCTGCAAGTTCTTTTTCAGCTGTTCGAAAGCCAGGTACAGGTCACCGACGCCGTCAGCCTGCATGGCCTGGACACTCAGCTGAAAGCGGCCATCTTTTTCATAAAGGGTCGCTTTAGCCGTGACAATGACCCTCACGCCATCGGCGGGCCGAAAGCGCAGGGACTGAGCGGCCGAGCGGAACATGACGCAGGGTACGGCAGCCGTCTGATCTTTAAGCGTGAAATAACAATGCCCCGACGCATAGAGCTTAAAACCGGAAATTTCGCCCTTGACCAGCACGCCGGACAGATTCTCATTGCTTTCAAGCAGCGCCGCAACATAGCGATTGAGCTGGGAAACACTAATGGGCCGGGTCATCGGTCCTGGCCTGGCGGCGCTCTGGCGCCTGGTCTGCCGGCAGCAACTGGCCGGACAGCTGTGCTATTTCATTTGGTTCAGGCAGCCCTTGCGAATCTGCCTCATCCTCCGGCTTTGCCTGGCTGTCCGGACGGGACTGGCCCGCGTGCCTGGCCTTGCCGGCTTTCTGCGGTTTTTCATACGTACCGGATCCAGCTGTCAATGGCGATGAACCGGCTGAACGGTCATTGTTTTCCTGTTCCTGCGAACGACTCAGATTGCCAAGCACGGCATTGATATAGGAGCGCGATTCCTCGCTGCTATATTTCTTGCTGAGCAGGACGGCCTCGGAAATCGCCACACTGGCCGGGATATCCGGCTGATAATACATCTCATAGGTCGCCAGGCGCAAAATGGTCAGGTCAATCCTGGGCAAACGGTCCTTGGTCCAGCGTTTCAGCAACGGGCTGAAGCGGGCGTCCAGCTCAGCCAGATGCTCACGTACGCCCTTCACCAGCTGCAGCATGTACCCAGCCTCGGCATCCGTGACCTCAAACTCGCGGATGAACACTTGCAGCTGGCTTTCCTCATCACCTTTTTGCAATTCCAACTGATATAAAAACATGAAAGCCTTCTCACGGGCTTTGCTGCGAATCATGCAAGCCTCCTCACACCGGCTGGCCTGTCGACTGGCCGGCATTGGCAAAATTGCGCTGCTGTAACGCGGTGATTCAGACCCGGGCCGCAACGCCAGCCCGACCGGACAGGACCGATATCAGATCAGAAAAGGCGAAAATACCTAGCGGAACAGGCCGGGCGGCAGAATCTTGTCAAGCAGATTGCGGATATCTTCCCGGCTGCTGAAATAGCGCGTGCCCAGGAAGTAACCCAGGCCGGTCATGGCCAGGATAAACAGGGTCTTGCCCAGGCCAAAGATAACCAGCAACAAGGCCAGGACAAGGCCGCTGACGGCCCCGACGGTGCCGGGATTCTTGCCCTTCAGGACATCTTGCAGACTCTGCCAGAAATTTTTCATACGCTTTAACGTTCGACGCGGGCGGCAACTGCCTCGACGCGGCTGACTTTGATCTGGACCTGGGCAACCGGTATGCCGGTGTAGCGCTCAACGTCCTTTTTGATCCGGTCCTGGACCTTGGCCATCATGGCCGGCACTTCAACATCAGAATAGAGAATCGTGATCAGCTGAATGGTGATCTTGTCGCCCTTGAAGGGCGCCACGCGCGCCTTGGCCGTCTTGATGCCGCACTGGGCAGAACGGGCGGAGTTCAGGGCGATGCTTTCAATCGCGTCGACACCGATGTCGATGAAGCCGATCTCATTGCTGCGGATACGCGTCCGGTTGAGCCGGCCGCTCAGGATGGCATTGACCAGGATAACCAGGGACAATCCCAGCACCAGCCCGGCCAGCAGGACTGACAAGAGGCGGGCCGAAGTCTGCTCGACCACCTTGGTCAGCAGCTCGACAAACCCGCTCAGTACACCATTGCTGAGCAGGATCAGGATAAAAAGCATGGCCAGGACAGCCAGCAGAAAAGACAAAACAATCAGGGCCGTGCGGACCAGTCGATTCACTTGCGGCCCTCCTCTCTGGTGATTACACCTTTGACATGAACATGGACAGCATCTACGATCAGGCCCGTATATTTCTCGACGTCGGCCTTGACCCGTTCCTGGATCGACCAGGCAACCTCCGGGATAATGTTGCCAAAATAGATAACCGGGAAAACCGTGATCGTCACCATTTCCTCGCTGTCATCATGAAAGACAACCTTGACGCCCTTGCCCTCGTGCTCGAAGCCGATTGCTTCCTTGAGCGAGACCAGGTTGCTGGTATCCAGGCTGGCCACACCGGGGGTTTGCATGGCTGCCTCGGCTGCATATTGGGCCACGAAGCCCTGGGCCATGGTGCGCTCACCCCGGATTGAAGAAGCATATGCCGAATCAGCCATTTTAGTGCCAGTGCCCTCTTATATTCCTGAAAGGATCGTGTATTGCTGGAAGGATCGTGCTCAGGCCCGCTCCATGTATTCGCCAGTCCGGGTATCAATCCGCACGCGGTCACCCTGGTTGACAAACAGCGGCACCTTGATCACGGCGCCGGTCTCGACAGTCGCATTCTTGGTGGCATTCTGGGCCGTGTCGCCCTTGACGCCGGGATCACAGTCCGTGATTTCGAGCTCGACGAAAATTGGCGGCTCAACACCGAAAACCTCGCCTTTATAAGACAAGATCTTGCAAACCATGTTTTCCTTGAGGAATTTCAGGGCATCGCCCAGCGCCTGGGCCGTAAACGGAACCTGTTCAAAAGTCTCGACATCCATGAAATAGTACAGATCGCCGTCACTATACAGAAAGCTCATGTCGGCCCGGTCCAGCTGGGCCCGCTCGAACTTGTCGGACGGATTGAAGCTGCGTTCAACCACGCCACCGGTCTTGACGTTCCTGTATTTGGTCCGGACAAAAGCTGCGCCCTTGCCTGGCTTGACATGCTGAAACTCGACGACCTGGTAAACCTGACTGTCCATTTCAAACGTGACGCCATTGCGAAAATCACCTGCGCTGATCATAAATTGTTAATACCTCCCGGAAAGCATCCTCATGCTTGTATATGCAAATTCTATCCTATTGTAGTCTATCAGCGCCAGCCTTTGCAAGTAGCACAATCATTTCAGGTGCAGACCAGCCGCAGGCCCTGCTTTGTTTTTGCATCCGTGATGGATCATCCGCCAGCGATGCAATGCCCCGGCTGTTTCAGCCGTGCCGGCCCTGGCGATGAAAGTAGCGCAGGAAAGGCGCCTCCAGGGCGCGCTTGATCCGGACGTTCCAGGCTTCGGCCGGATGACGGGGCTTGACCAGGATTGCCAGTGTACCGGCCCGCCGGGCAGCCAATATATCCGTGAACAGCTGGTCGCCGATCATCATGGCCTGCCGCGGTGCAAACCCGGCGGCCTGGCAGGCACGCAACAATCCGCGCGGGGATGGCTTGGCCGCCATACCCGTAAAGGGCAGATCCAGTGTCGCCGCAAAGGCCCGGGCCCGCCTGCTTTTGGCATTGGAGACAATCCAGGCCTGAAGCCCGGCCTTTGCAATCAGGGCTACGGCTGAACGGGCGAAATCATCGGCCTGCCGCTCGCCATGATGCACCAGTGTATTGTCAATATCCAGTAGAACCAGGCGGATTCCCTGCTGATAGTACTGCGCAAAATCAATCTGTAAAATATCCGGATAAATCCGGTCCGGTTGTAGCCGGCGGGCAAGCCATTTAAACATAGGACCCTCCTGTCATACGGTCAGGTGCTGATATCTCCGTTACCAGTATCCATGATGGACCGTCTGGCCGTCAATCCATGAACCGGATAATCCCGGCCCGCCCATCACCGGATATTACCGGCCTGCCCATCGCCGGATAATCCCGGCCACCGGATATCTGGGAGCCAGAACAGCGCCTATCTGGCAGGCCAGCACCGCACAGTGTCATTTTCTGACGCTGCAAGCCATGAACAGGGCAACAACTTCCGGTCAATTGCTTGAAATCAGCGCATTGCTTGCATATAATTGGGATGTTCAAGGGGGATAGCACACATGAAAGTATGTAAATTTGGTGGTTCTTCACTAGCCAATGCCGAACAGATCCGCAAAGTCTGCGACATCGTCCTCAGTGATCCTGACCGGCGGGTCATGGTTGTGTCCGCACCGGGCAAACGCTCGCGCGATGATATTAAAGTTACAGACCAGCTGATATCCCTGGCCAATGCCCGGATTTCCGGCTACGATGGCGAAAATGAGCTGAATGCTGTCATTCGCCGCTTTGCCGACATTGCTGCCGATCTTGGTTTGCAGGACACTGTCTTGAATATTATTGAGGCCGACCTGCGGACCCGCGTCAACAACAATTGCGACAATACCATGAAATACATGGATGCCCTGAAGGCGGCGGGCGAGGACAATTGTGCCCGGCTTGTCGCCGACTACCTGCAGAGCATCGGCCAGTGTGCAGCGTATTTTGACCCCCGCCAGGCCGGACTCCTGCTGACTGAAGAATTCGGCAACGCCCAGATCCTCGACGAATCCTACACCAACCTGGCGCGGATGCATGAGTACCAGGGGATCATTGTCTTCCCTGGATTCTTTGGCTATACGCGTTCCGGTGAGGTCGTGACCTTCTCCCGGGGCGGCTCGGATATCACCGGGTCCATTCTCGCCGCAGCCCTCGACGCACGGGTCTATGAGAACTGGACTGATGTCGACTCCGTTTATGCGGTCAATCCGAACCTGGTGAAAAATCCTCATCCGGTTGCCGAAATAACCTACGACGAAATGCGTGAACTGGCCTATGCCGGTTTCACCGTCCTGCACGAAGAGGCCCTGACCCCGGCCTATCGCAAAGGAATACCGGTCAATATCCGCAATACCAACAATCCTGCCGCCCGCGGAACCCTGATCGTCAAGAACCGCATCAATTTCGACGGTGTTGTCACCGGCGTGGCCGGGGCCAAGGGATTCTGTACCCTCAACATGAGCAAATACCTGATGAATCGCGAAGTCGGCTTTGCCTTGAGGGTCTTGCAGATCCTGGCTGATGAATACATTCCTTTCGAACATATGCCGTCAGGAATCGATTCACTGTCCATCGTCATGCGCAATGACGTTTTTACCCCTGATAAAGAGAAACGCATCATCCGCCGCCTGACGGAGGATCTTGGCATTGAAAAGATTTCGGTCGATCGCAACCTGGCCATCGTCATGATCGTCGGCGAGGCCATGGCCCACACGGTCGGTGTAACCGCCCGGGCGGCCAATGCCCTGAGCAAGGCAGGCGTCAACCTGGAAATCATCAACCAGGGCGCCTCGGAAATCAGCGTGATGTTCGGGGTGCGTGAAGAATATTGCAATTACGCCGTTAAGGAACTGTACAAGGAATTTTTCATGCGCTGATCAGTGATGGCTATTGTACCGGTTTACAAATCGCCCGGCCCCTCAAAAGAGGGGCCGGGCGATTCTTTCCGGTTCAGTCATTCTGATATCGGTCTGGCCGCTCCCCCCGGAAGCTCACCATCAGGGGCGCACCTTCTTGTCATAGACCGCAGCTGCGTCAAACAGGCGCGACAGCTTGTAGGTTTTGCTGTTGCGCAGTGTAAAGCCACTGATCTGCACTTTATCCACGTAAATGTAACCATTGCCATTAAACTGGTAAGGATTGGCGCCGATGCCGCTGAACAGATAGATACCCTGCGATTTGTAGAATGCAAAACGCGGATCACTGCCGCTGAGCAGGGCGCCGTTGGGGAAATGCAGGATGCGCACCGGCCCGGTCAGCTGGCCGACCTGCGCAAGCCACTTGCTGTAGTCCTGTCTGATCGTTTTCAGATTGGCATTCTGGCAATTGATGAATCCGTACGTCGAAGTCGCAAAGATCCAGCCGGTTTGCCTGAGACGATTGATGATGGCGGCCGCTGCCTCCCGCTCGCGGGTAAAATCGGCCTCGTTCATGGTCAATACCGGGTAACCATGTGCCGCCAGGGCCTGGTTGCGGTCATCAAGCTGGTCCGGATCGGTGATATAGCCGAAAATGCCCTCATAGCCGCTGAGGGATAGGGTTCCCTTGGCCCCGTCGAAGGAAAAGTCCGGGTGACTGGCGACAAATTCATCAAGGATCCCGATCGCCTCACTGTTGCGGTCGACAATCATCTCACCGGCAGTATTTTCGTACTGGCCGCAGACCTCACCTTTTTCATTGAGTACCAGGTTCCAGTTATTGCCGGTCTGACGCCGCGAAACGAAATAATTAAGGCCCTCGATCACCAGGACAAAAGGCTTCTTGCCAGGCGGCAGCATCAGGGTCGCCGGCTGGTTGTCGGCCGTAAACATCTTGTCAGCATCAATCAGGATGTAATTACGTTTATACATCTGTTCAATCATTTTGGCGAACTCGCCGGTCGTCAGCATGGTATCATTGGCGGCCACGGCATAGCCATCGCCATCAAAGGCGAGTTTGGGATTGACGATCAGCGGCTTGATCATCAGCTGTTCGATGGTTCCGTAATATTTTTCCAGCTTGGCCGGTACATTCTGCTGGCAGGCAGCCAGGGCCTGGCCAATCGCGGCATCCTCCGGATAGATCGGCTGCAATTCCAGGAACTTGGCCTGGGCAGTCAGGTAACGGCCGTTTTGCAGAAATTCATCAGCCGCGGCAAACAAGGGGCTGTACATGGCGGCCTTGCAGTCAGCCAGCCGCTGACGGGAGAAGTCCTGGACAAACGGGCCATAATCAGCCGTATCAGCCAGCTTTTTCCAGGCATCATAGGCGGCAAACCAGCTGGCCTGCGCCAGCAAGGTCTCGGCCTCTTGAACCGGCTTGATGGCCTCGGCAATTAGCGGCAGCTGACGCGGGATATCGCCAATGGCACTTTGCAGATTATCCAGACGCAGCAGGTTGTTGATCGCAACATCGATAACTGGCCGTGAAACCTCACCCTTGATATATTGAATACAAAGCCCGCGGGCAAAATTGGTCAGCTGCAGGCTGGATACTTCGGCCAGGCCTTCGATAAAGGCCTGGTCATCCGCCGACAAGGCGGTGCCATTGAGCAGGGACTGTTCGATCATGGCCAGGCGGCTCCCGATCTCAGTCTCCATGGCATTGAGAATCTGTTTATAGCGATTGCGTTCCTCGGCTGCTTCACTGTCACTGCCCGACAGGGACCTGGCCTGGGTGTCGCGATACAGGACGATGGCTGCTGCATAATCCTGGCCAGTCATAGCCAGCTGGAACTGAGTCATGGTATCGACCGCTTTTTTCTGGCCTGTTGCCAGATAGACCGTGATCGTGATCGCCGCCACCAGGGCCAGGCTGAGAACCAGCAAAAACAGTCTGCGGAAGGGCGAAGGCGGTGTCGCCTGATCAAAAACATAATAATCTCGGGGCACGAAACATGATCTCCTTATACAATATGTTGGGGCCGGTCAAGGCCACCAGGCAGCCAGGGCTGCTTCTTTTCATCAGTTGAATTTTAATATGGCCGGCCTCCCGCCAGGACGGGTGATCGGGCGACTGGCCAGGGTGTCCGGCCCGCCGGCCTGATGCTCTGGACGGCTCAGTCCGGTGCTGGCAGGGTGATCTGGCGATTGGCCAGGGTGCTTTCCTTGAGGTACAGCCCCAGGGCCGGCAAGGTTTTGGACCGGTAGTACTGGGCTTCGCTGATAGCGGTGTCGGCCAGGCGCTTGAGGGCCGTCATGGTGCTGCCTTTTTTCGACAGCATGACGGTTGTGCCCTGGCTGCTGCGGGTTGTCATCAGCGGCACAAGGCTGCTGTTAAAGACAAGCACCTTGCGGATGCTGCTGTATGCGACAAAATCTTCATCCCCGGTCAGGAAAACAATCCCGACGACCGGTGAAGCGGTGCTGTATGCATTGACAAGCCGGCGCCGGTTGGTCTTGGTTTCATAGCTGTTGCAGGTGATGCGGGCTACCTTGCCGCTGGCAAAGCCCAGCAGGAAATGGCCGCTGTAATCTTCGGTCAGGTGGAAGCAGATAACCCGCTCGCCATCCTCGAGGCCCAGCAGATTGGTCGCGTATTCGCCAAGATCAGAGGGCCGATGGTCTTTGATTTCGAATACCTTCAGCTTATAGACATTGCCTTTATCTGTAAAGAACAGGATGTCCATTTTATTCTTGCCTTCAGCTTCCTGGACAATCTGGTCGTCCTCCTTGGTCTTGAGGTCGGCCGAACTGCGCAGGGAGGTCAGGGCCAGTTTCTTGATATACCCGTGATCGGTCAGGAAAATACGCAGCCGATAATCCTCGATCAGGTCATGGTCCGTGACGGTCTCGACCTCATCCACATGGACCAGGCGCGTCAGCCGGTCACGGCCATATTTCTTGGCCACGGCCTCGAGCTGGCTGATGATCCGCCGGTCGATACGGGTGGCATCGGCCAGGGTCGCCTGCAAGTCGCCGATTTCACCTTGCAGGTTCTGGATATCGGCAGTTCGCTGCAGGATATACTGACGATTGAGCTGGCGCAGGCGGATCTCCGCGACGTACTCGGCCTGCAGGGCATCGATCGCAAATCCGGCCATCAGGTTGGCAATGACGTCGCTCTCCTTCTCGGTCTCGCGAATGATCCGGATTGCCTTGTCAATATCGAGCAGGATCTTCTCCAGGCCCTGCAGCAGGTGCAGCCGTTCCTGCTTGCGCTGCAGCTCAAAGGCTATCTCGCGACGCAGGCAGCTGCGGCGCCAGGCGTGCCATTCGCCCAGGATAGCCCGCACACCCAGAACCCGGGGTGAGCCATTGATCAGAATATTGAAATTACAGGGAAATGTGTTCTCCAGCGATGTCAGGCGAAAGAGCTTCTGCATCAGCGAATCCGGTTCAGCGGCACGCTTGAGGTCAATGGTGATCTTGAGGCCGTCAAGGTCAGTCTCGTCGCGAACATCATTGATGTCCTTGATCTTGCCATTTTTCACGAGTCCGGTGATGTCATCGATGATGGCCTCGACGGTCGTCGTGTAAGGGATCTGGCTGATTTCGATCAGGTTGTTCTTTTTGTCATGCTGCCAGACGGCACGCAACCGCATGGTGCCGCGTCCGGTCTGGTATATCTGGCGGATCTCATGCGGGTGATAGATCAGTTCGGCACCTGTGGAAAAATCGGGGGCCGGCATGATGGCCTGCAGATCGCAGGCCGGATCCCTGATGTAGGCGACGGTTGCCTGACAGACCTCACGCAGGTTGAATGAACAGATATTGCTGGCCATGCCGACGGCAATTCCCTGATTGCTGTTGACCAGGATCGATGGGAAAGTGGCCGGCAGCAGCACCGGCTCGCGCAAGGTCCCATCATAATTGTCAATAAAATCGACGCTGTCCTTGTCCAGGCCGCGGAAGATCTCGTCACAAAGGCTGTCGAGGCGCACCTCGGTATACCGGGCTGCCGCATACTGCATATCACGGGAATACACCTTGCCGAAATTGCCTTTTGAATCAATATATGGATGCAGCAGGGCCGCATTGCCCCGGGTCAGGCGGACCATCGTCTCATAAATCGCCTGGTCGCCATGCGGATTGAGCTTCATGGTCTGGCCGACAACATTGGCAGACTTGGTCCGGGTACTGCCAAGCAGTCCCATCTTGTACATGGTGAAAAGCAGCTTGCGGTGCGAAGGCTTGAAACCGTCAATTTCCGGGATCGCCCGTGATACGATGACACTCATCGCGTAAGGCATGTAGTTGGTTTCCAGCGTTTCGGTTATTGGCTGCTGCAATGTCAAGGCCTTGCCCGGAGTCAGATTCTTGCCTGTCATGGAATTTCCTTTCCGTTGTGGCGGGTAGATGACGGATCCAGCCAGGTCGGTGGCTGGTGGCTGGCGGCTGGTGCAGCTTTATCCGATATCGAGCATTTCGAGATAAAGGTGGCCATTCTGTTCGATATGGGCCTTGCGGCCCGCGAGATTATCGCCGAGGAGCAGATCAAAGGTGTGCAGGGTCTGCTGGGCCTCGGCCGGCATGACCTGGATCAGGCGCCGGGTTTCCGGATTCATCGTCGTCTGCCACATCATCTCGGGCTCGTTCTCGCCGAGACCCTTGGAGCGCTGGATGGTGCAGCGCTCGGCCCCCAGCCTGGCCAGCAGCTCGCTTTTTTCGCGCTCGGTATAGGCAAAGTAAGTCCGCTCTTCTTTTTTCAGGCGCTGCGTAATCTCGAACAGCGGCGACTCGGCAATGTAAATCTTGCCATGCTCGATCAGGCTGGGCGTCAGGCGGAACAGCATGGCCAGGATCAGGGTGCGGATCTGGAAGCCGTCCACGTCCGCGTCCGTGCAGATGATCACCTTGTGCCAGCGCAGTCCGGACAGGTCAAAACCGGACAGGTCCTTATTATGGCGCGAGTGGATCTCCACCCCGCAGCCTAGGACCTTGATCAGGTCAACGATGATCTCATTCTTGAAAATAGCCTCGTAGTCAGCCTTGAGGCAGTTGAGAATCTTGCCGCGCACCGGGATAATCGCCTGGAAATCGGCATCACGGCCCATTTTACAGGAACCGAGCGCCGAGTCGCCTTCGACAATGTACAGCTCGCGGCGGGAAATGTCGCGGGTCCGGCAATCAACGAACTTCTTGACCCGATTGATGATGTCGACGCTGCCCATCAGCTTTTTCTTGAGATTAAGGCGCTGCTTCTCAGCCGACTCCCGGCTGCGCTTGTTGACCAGGACCTGCTGAATGCAGCGGTCGGCCTCGGCCTTGTTTTCGATGAACCAGATCTCCAGCTTGCTGCGCAGCAGCTCAGTCAGGAACTCCTGGATATACTTGTTGTTGATCGCCTTCTTGGTCTGGTTCTCATAACTGGTCTGGGTCGAGAATGAACTGGTAATGATGATCAGGCTGTCCTCGATATCGGCAAAGGTTATCTTGGCTTCGTTATTTTTGTATTTGTCCTGCTGGCGGATCTGCTTGTCAAGCGCAGTGGTCAGGGCGCTGCGCACGGCCTTGTCCGGCGAGCCACCGTATTCCAGCCAGCTGGAATTATGATAATACTCGATGACATTGATCTCATTATTGAAACAGAAGGCTACGCTGGCCTTGACCCGGTATTCGGCCTTGTCACTGCGGTCCCGGCCCTTGCCGCTGCCCTCAAGCAGCACCGGGGTCGACAGGCCGCGGCCGTCATTCAGTTCCCTGACATATCCGAGAATCCCTTCCGGGTAGAAAAAAGTCTCCTCCGTGCCGCTGGCCTCGTCGGTCAGCTTGAACGTCACCCCGGCGTTGACCACGGCCTGGCGCTTCAGTGTCCGCTGCAAATACTCGATGGGAATCAGGATCTCGGTAAACACCTCGCTGTCCGGCTTCCATTTCTGGATGGTCCCGGTCTGCTTCTGGCGTACGGGTGTCTTGCGCAGGCCACCGATGTTCTCCCCTTTTTCAAAATGCAGCTCGTAGCGGCAACCATCGCGGACAACGGTCACATCAAAAGTGGCTGATGCATACTGGGTCGCACAGGCTCCCAGGCCATTCAGGCCCAGGCTGAACTCGTAGTTCTCGCCGCTGAGATTATTGTATTTGCCGCCGGCGTAGAGCTCACAATAAATCAGCTCCCAATTGAAGCGGCCTTCCTTCTCGTTATAGTCAAGGGGTATGCCACGCCCATAGTCGCGCACCTCGAGCGAGCCATCCTTGTAACGGCGCACTTCGATCAGATTGCCATATCCCTCCCGGGCCTCATCAATTGAATTGGACAGGATCTCGAAAAAAGAATGCTGGCACCCTTCGAGATCATCCGATCCAAAAATGACGCCCGGCCGCAAGCGGACGCGATCAGCGCCTTTCAGTGCGGAAATGCTCGTATTGTCATAGACTTTTGCTTTTGTCATCGGGCACCCATGTCCTCCCCTGGCACAATCCGGCTGCATGCGCAGGCCGGCCGGATGAGCAACCTTTTTGCGCGACAGGCGCGGCTATCGGGCCATGATTCACGCACTGAGCTGATATGGTTACCCATTACCCGTTTGCGCGACGCGCCCGGTTATCCGGCTCTAGCCTGTTTCTGTCGGGTATTATAGCATACTTTGGCCGCTGTCTGCAGGGGGGCCGAATATTTGTTCGATTAACAACAGGACACGTTGCGCCCTGGTTGCATGACCGTTGCATGCAATGCGTCATTGTTATCCTGTATTGTTAACCTGTCTTGTTATCCTCGCGGCCTGTGCCGCCTATCGTGAATGCACCAGGCGCCGAACAAAAACAAAACCGTCCGGATGGACGGTTCCTGGCGAGCCTAGGAGGACTCGAACCTCCGACCCACAGCTTAGAAGGCTGTTGCTCTATCCGACTGAGCTATAGACCCGTTTGTGAGATCCGCAGACCAGAAAGGTGAAGAAGAAAAATGGAGCGGGTGATGGGAATCGAACCCACGCAATCAGCTTGGAAGGCTGAGGTTCTACCATTGAACTACACCCGCATGGTCAGCTGCAATAGCCAAGTCTGCCCGTTGATTTTACCGCAGCCGGTTCATTTTGTCCAGTCCGGATTCTTAGAAAATTTAACCAGGGTCGCTTGCAGTTATCATGGAACGGGGGACAATCGAAATGAATCCAGCCAGGTGATTTCACGGCCGGCTCTGCTCCGCATGATCAATCGGGTTTAACATTTTCTCGTGAGGCAAGAAGTCTCCCACCTCAAATCGCCGCAGCGATTAGGCGGGGGATGAATTGCCTCTCTTTTTATCGATTATTGCCTGCATAGTTTTGTCATGGTATTATTAGTAGTAAGACTGTAAAGGCTGTAAATACAATGGAATTAGATAATAATAACCATTCGGTGTTCTTGATGTATTATCATCTCGTTTTGGTTATTAAGTATCGCCGCAAGGCTATCGATGATAAAATTTCTGCTCTGCTAAAAGAGATTTTTGAAAACATTGCACCCAATTACAACATAGAACTTCAAGAGTGGAATCACGACAGAGACCATGTTCATATTCTATTCAAGGCACAACCAAACAGTGAGTTATCCAAATTCATCAACGCCTATAAGAGTGCGTCTTCTCGCTTAATCAAGAAGGAATATCCTGTGATTAGAAAAGCATTGTGGAAAGAATATTTCTGGTCGAGAAGCTTCTGTTTGCTAACAACAGGCGGTGCGCCGATTTCAGTAATCAAACGCTATATTGAAAGCCAAGGTGAACAACTATGAATAAGGCTTACAAATATCGCATTTACCCCAATCCTGAGCAAGAAATACTTATCAATAGAACATTTGGTTGTGTACGTTTTGTCTACAATCGAATGCTTGCCAATCGCAAGGAAGTTTATGAACAAATCCACTAATGACAATGGTTTCGGGATGCTCAAAACCTTTTTAGCGTACAAACTTGCTGAACAGGGTAAACCGCTTATCACAATCGATAAGTGGTTCCCTTCGAGTAAAATGTGTCGTCATTGCGCAAGCATCAATGCCGAATTGATTCTTAGCGACAGAGTCTGGACTTGTGAACACTGTGGTGCAGAATTAGACCGTGATTTGAACGCCGCAATCAATATCAAGAATGAGGGTTGTCGAATCTTAGGATTGGCATTCTAATCTGGAATAAGAACCGTTGGGCGAACGGGGATAGCTTGGTAATTATATTGGCATTAGCTGGTACGTCCCAAGAAGCCCCTACCTCTAAGCGTTAGCGTAGGTGGTGGGAGTATGTCACAGGAATCCACTGATGTGATAGCATGAAATACAGTACTGTACGTCGCATTGATCCCGAATGATTTTCCTGATGGAGGGCCTGGCCATGCAAGATATTCGCGAGATTTTCCAGAACCGGACTGTCCTGGCTGACGGAGCCATGGGCACCTATTTCCTGGCGCAATTTGGCCCGGTTGTTGATGCTTGTGAGCTGGCAAATATCCGCCAGCCCGAGCTGGTCCGCCAGGTACACGAAGCCTATCTGGCAGCCGGAGCCCGGCTGATCCGGACCAACACGTTTGCCGCTATCCCGGCTACGGAAGCACCGCTGTTTGCCGGACTGGCGGAAATAATCCGCAGCGGTTACCGCCTGGCGACGGCTTGCGCGGCCAATCAGCCGGATGTGCTGGTGGCTGCGGACATCGGGCCTGGTTTTGGCCTTGAACCGGGTGAGGCGCAGATCGCTTATGATATCATCATCCGTTCATTTGTCACCGAAGGCGCCAGGCTGTTCATGCTCGAGACATTTGCCGACCCCGATGAGGTACTGATGATCGCCCGGATGATCCGCCGGCTACAGCCCCAGGCTTTTATCATCGCCTCCTTTGCCCTGTCGGCAGACGGGCTGACCCGCAAGGGCGTCAGCTTGCAGCGGCTCGCAGCCCAGATTGATGCAAGTCCTGACATTGATATCTTCGGATTGAATTGCGGCGTCGGTCCAACCCATCTGCGCAAGCTTGTCGAACAGCTGAACGACCTGCATAAGCCACTTTCGATCTTGCCCAATAGCGGTTATCCCCGCCTCGATCACCTGCGCTCGGTCTACAGTTCATCCGCCGACTACTTTGCGATGGCTACGGTCGAGATGCTCAGGCCGAATGTCAGGCTGGTCGGCGGCTGTTGCGGTACGACACCGGCTCATATCCGGGCCGTCGGTGATCTGCTGGCCATTCGCCAAAATCAAGCCGGACAAAACGGACAAATCCCGGCTCTCGGCAATGTGGACGGAAAAACAGCAGCTGACGGCCCGTCAGCACCCGCATCCGGCCCGTCAGCCTATACCCTGCCGATGGTTCCGGTCGCCGCTGACACGCAACATCGCCTTTCCCTGGCCTCGCAGTTGTGGGCAGACAACCGATTTACCGACAAAATCCGCCAGAATCAGTTCACCATCGTTTGTGAGCTTGATCCGCCACGACATAGCGACCTGCAAGACCTGATCATTGCAGCCCGTAGCCTGGCCGCGGCCGGACTGGACGCCATCACCCTGGCCGATTCACCCCTGGCCCGGGTCAAGATGGATCCGGTCATCTGCGCCGCCCGGCTGCAGCGGGAAGCCGGATTGCCGGTCATGCCCCATCTGGCTTGCCGTGACCGCAATGTCAATGCCTTGCGCAGCTTGTTGCTGGGTGCCCACAGTGAAGGCATCCGCCAGGTTCTGGTCATAACGGGTGATGGTATCCCGGAGAGCGATCGCGGCTTTATCAAGCCGGTCTTTAATCTCAATAGTATCGGGCTGCTCGAACAGATCGCCCAGATGAACCAGGACGTTTTTGCCGCCGCGCCGCTGATGGCCGGGGCGGCCCTGGATCTGGGAGTCAGCCGCCCGGACGTTGAACTCAAGCGCATGCTCCGCAAGATGGACCAGGGCGCGGTTTATGCGCTGACCCAGCCAATCTATGAACCAGCCGGGCTGGAACTGCTGGCCGAGGTTCGCAGCCGGGGCTTGAAGGTCCTGCTGGGCCTGCTGCCGCTGGTCAGTTATCGCAATGCCCGTTTCCTGGCTGAGGAGGTCCCTGGTATCCGGATTCCGGCCGAGATTGTCGCCCGCTTCAAGCCCGAACAAGGCCGGGAAGAAGCTGCCGCCATCGGCGTGGCGGTTTGCGCCGAGGTGGCCCGGGCCATGCGCCCGCATGTCGATGGCTTTTACCTGATTGCCCCCTTCAACCGGGCCGAACTGGCCATTGAGCTCTATCGTTCAATTCAGTCTTTAGCTTAAAGCCGGGGGCGACGACTGCCTGGCAGCAATGCCGGACAGGCGGTTACTGGCAGAAAGACTATTGCAGATAACTGCTGTTGGCATAGCCGGTCCGGCCATCAGCCAGCTTGACCTTGACCCAGCCGTAGGAATCGGGCTTGCCCAGGACCGTAACGGTGTCACCCTTGCGCAGGGTCGTGACCAGCTTGGCGTTTACATTGGGCTTCTGGCGGATATTCAGCTGTGCCGTGCGAACCTTCATCTTCTTGCCGGCTGTGGTGGTGGTTGCCGGAGTCGGCGTCAGGACCGGGGTCGGCGTCGCACTGACCGTGGTTGTTGTTGTCGGCATGGTGGCAGTCGTGGTCAGCGTCGTCGTTGTCTCGGTTGGCGGCGTACCGCCATTGCCGGGGATCAGGAATTTCCCGATCAGCAACAATATAATGACAACCGCGACACCAGCGACCAATATACCCAGCCAGCGATGGCGGCGACTGGTTGCCTGCTCGGCTGATTCATCCGTCAGCCGGTACTGTTCATTGGCGGCCAATGTGAGATCATCGGCTGATTCCAGGCCAGGGGCCCGATCAATGACCTGGCCCCGGCATTGTTTCTCCTCGGCCGCTTCATGCTCATTGCGGTTCATGGCATGGCGCCAGGACTGCCAGAAATGGCCAACCTGATCAGCCAGCGTGGTGGAGGCATCCGCGTCGGGCTCGAGACGCATGACCTGGATAGCCAGCCAATTGTCGTTGGGACGATGGCGCCGGTCCCGGATGGTCTGGTTTAATTCAGTCATTTTGGCCGGCAACTGGCGCAGGCCTGTCAGGATGCTGACAGCCTCATGGGGCGAAAAGGCAGCAAAAGTATCCGGATTCAAAAAAAGGTAATAATCGTCCGGTTCGATCTTCAGGGCATAATATGCCATCCGGGCCGTCCAATCATCAGGCATGTCAGGATGCAGTGATTCAAGCGGGTCCAGAACCTGCAGGATCTGATTGCGGACCAGAAACAAGCCGACATCATTTTTCAGCCAGACGCGCAGCCAATGCTCATCCAGACATATCAGCAGATCCGGAAACATCCGGTAATGAACCATGAGTGAATTGAGTTTCTGACTGCCATGCTGGCCAATTTCCCGGGAAAACAGCTGCCATTGCATCAGGCGTTCGCGCTGATGCACAGCAGCGCCCGGGTCAGCCGGATTGGCATCAAAGGCCGCTATCAGCTGCAGGGAACGGTTACTGGTCTGAACATGATTTTTCTGATTGCCCGGGGCCAGATAACCCAGATGGGCTCCATTAATAATATAACTGGTATGTGATGCATTCACTGGATCCAGGCCGATTGTCAAGGATGTTCTGATCACGTGAATGGCTCCCTTCTCAATTAATACTGTATTTCAAGGTATGCGGGTATTCTGCTGAGGCTGGCTGTGAGGGCCCGGATGCTGCAGATGGGCCTGGATAGCTGCCACAACACAGGCATGATCCTGTTCCTGGGGCAGGCCGGAAACCGTAATCGCACCGACAACGCCGACGCCACGGATAGTGATCGGGAATGAACCGCCGGCCAGTGCGTAATCAGCGGCTGGCAAGCCAAACTTCACATCGAGTTTAACATTTTTATCGGCAAATTCCAAACCTTTCCGCCAGGAACTTGCAAAAAAATGATAAACCATGTTCTCCTTGCGGCGGATCCAGTTATCATTATCCGGCGAAGTGCCATTCATGGCAAAATGAAAAAGCTGCTGACGGTTCAGCGAGATGTTGATCGTATAAACCAGGCCCTGGGCCCTGGCCATGGCCAGCAGGGATGAGCCAATCTGCCAGGCATCATCACTGTCAAATTTTTCAAAAACCAGCAACGCCTCCTGCCGGGCGATTTCATCGATCAGAATTTCAGTTGACTTCTCCATGATCCTAGTCCTCCATGTCGGACGCGCATCCGGGTTGCTTGTCACCGGCTTCATGCGCGTCAGATTTATTTTATCAGAATATGTGCGCATCCGGGTGACGTAAGTAGCCGGTTTAGTAGGTATCCGGATTTGTTTGAATGAGACTGCTTCATCTGGATGGACCAAGACAGGCTCGCAGCGCTGGTTCCAGTTGGGGATACTGGTAGATAAAACCGGTCTGTATCAGTTTGGCTGGCACGACATGCTGGCCGCCGATAATCACCTGGGCGCTGCCGCCGAGCAGAAGGCGCAAGGCCCAGCCTGGAACTGGCAGCCAGGACGGACGATGCAGGACGTGACCAAGAGTCTGGCAAAAACGCGTCATGCGGTGGGCAGCGGGGGCGACCGCGTTGACCGGTCCGGCCAGGCGGCTATCATGCAAAGCCACAACCAGGATCTGCACCAGGTCCTGCAGATGTATCCAGGAGACCCACTGCCGGCCACGGCCCGGCGGTCCACCCAGTCCCAAACGAAAAGGTAAAACCATCCGGGGCAAAGCACCACCCCGCCGGTCCAGGACAATACCAATCCGGATCAGGGCCACACGCACGCCAAGCGCCTGGACGGCTAGTGCTTCACGCTCCCAAGCCTGGCAGACGCGGGCCAGGAAATCAGATCCCGCCGGGCTGGTTTCGTCAACCATTTCATCATTTAGCAGGCCATAATAACCAGTCGCGGATGCGTTCAGCCAGACAGGTGGCAGATGACCGCCGCGCCTGGCCTGGGCAGCCAGGCTATTGGCCAGATAGCGCGTCATGAGGACGCGACTCTCCAGGATCTTCCGGCGCCGGGTTGCTGTCCAGCGACCCTTGATAATCGGTTCACCGGCTAGATTGATAATCGCGTCCAGCTCCGCCAGCAGCTTCGCAGGCAGCAGCGAAACGGCCGTGCGTTCGCGCGCGGCGGTCTCCGGATAAAGATAATAGCTTACTGGACCAGGTAATGACACCGGGCCGACCGGTGACGCCGGGCTCGCTGCAGGTATCGGGCCGACCGGTGAAGCCGGGCTGGCGGGTGAGAGAGCGCCAGCCATGGACTGGGACACTGATCCGGATCTGGGTAGATGGCGGGTCAGTAAAATCAAAGAATGACCCTGGGCCAGCAAAGCCTGGCTCAGCTGCTGGCCGATCAGTCCAGTTCCGCCTGTCAATAATATTTTCATCGGCATCCTGTCATGCTGGTTCACTGATAAGTTTCACTTCAGGCCATTATACAGCGCGGTCAGCAGCTGGCTGTTATAATCCTGGCTGAGCTCCCACATCATAGCCCCGCCCAGGTTTTGGGATTTGATGTATTGGGCCTTGGCCGCCAGTGACTGCGGATCTTCATAACTGATAAAGGTTGAACCGTTGAATAACCATGGCACCTGGCAGACAGCATGGAAATACCGTGTGTAACCACTGGCCGAAAGATAACTCTTGACAATGGTCTGATAACTGAGGGCTGAGGCGCTGGAAAATTTCTGGTACAGACCTTTGTTAGCATTGACGACTGAGGTGTATTTATAGCCATAGAACGGGATACCGGCAACGATCTTAGCCGCCGGTACGCCGGCATTGAGCCAGACATTGATGCCGCTGCTGACACTCCATTTATACTGCGGTGAAGTCGCCGTATCATTGTACAATGGCGAATTGAAATCGGTATAGGTGTCCCAACTGCCATGTATGTCATAGGTCATGACATTGGCAAAATCCAGATACTGATGCAATTGGCCCAGCTCGGTGTAGGTCGCGTACCAGGAACCGCATCCACCGGCAATGGTCAGGAGATAGTGGCGGCCATCCATGGCACCGCGGGCATCCAGCCGGGCTCGCAGTGTAGCCAGCAGCAAAGTAAAATTCTGCTTGTCTTCCGGCCGGGTTGTATTACTGGCCAGGCCTCCACTGACTGGATACTCCCAGTCCAGGTCGATACCGTCAAATCCATATTGAACAATAAAATCGACGCAGCTGTCTGCAAAAGACCGGCGCGACGCGTCGGTCAGGGCGACATCGGAAAACTTGCCGGACCATGACCAGCCACCGACCGAAATCAGCGTCTGCAAGCGCGGATTGGTTTGTTTCAGGGCCGCCAGTTTTGTAAAGTTTGATGGATCGATATCCGGATCACCCACTGCGATTTTCAAGTCATCGCCAATGTTGGCAAACGCATAATTGATATGGGTCAGCATAGCGGCATTCACTTTATCCGGGGTGAAGCCGGAATAGGCTGACCAGGACGTATAATAACCGACCATTTTGGATGCCGCTGGCGTCGGTGTCGGCGTTGGCGTCGGTGCCGGCGTTGGCGTCGGCGTCGGTGTTGGTTCCGGCGCTGGCGTCGGTGTCGGCGTTGG
>CAYVHB010000016.1:51972-71961 GCA_964450865.1 uncultured Oscillospiraceae bacterium
GCGTTGGCGTCGGCGTCGGTGTTGGTTCCGGCGCTGGCGTCGGTGTCGGCGTTGGTGTCGGTGCTGGCGTCGGCGTCGGTGTTGGTTCCGGCGTTGGCGTTGGCGTCGGCGTCGGTGCTGGTGTCGGCGTTGGCGTCGGTGTTGGTGTCGGTGTTGGTGCAGCCAGTGTTTTGACGACTAGCGTCGGACTGGCTTTTGACACATTATTGGCCGCATCACGGGCTTTGATGTAAAAACTATAGCTCGTTGCAGTTGCCAGGCCGGTAACCGTACAGGTCGTGGCAGCTGTGTTCGCAATCTTGATATTATTGCGATAGACGTCATAGGACGTGACACCAACATTGTCGGTCGCCGCGGTCCAGCGCAAGGTCACGGATGTGGCTGTGATGGTTTCCGCCACCAGACTGACAGGCGCGGTCGGTGCGGTTTTATCACGGGCGGCCCAGACGGCAGTCTGCAATGGCAGGCCGAACAGGATCAGGGATATGATCAGCAGAACCAGGCCGGCTTTCAGTGGACCCTTCTGCCAGATAGCAAGGGCCGGCATCCACGCGGGCCTGACGGGCCAGGCCCGTGAATACTTCCCAGCCTCATTTCTAATATTCTTACATTTCGCGAATCGATCCCTTATCTGTCCGCATGCTGGCAATCTGTTTGCGAAAGCTTGTTTCTGATCACCTGCTTGTTTCTTCAACATCAGTCAACCTCCTCAGGCCAATATCGGCAACTGGCTGCAAACAAATCATAAAACGCTGCTTTTGCGGCCAACACGGAACCTCTCTCACATGAATCATGAATTTCATCGAAAAATGATGCTGAAAGCATACATATCCCACATAATAGAATACCACCAGCCCGATGACCGAGACATCTGACTGATGGTCTTCATTCTTATAAAAAATGATCAATCGCAACCGGGACAGGCTTGTGTTTAAGCAACTGCTGCATGGCCCGGATAAAACGGCTGATGACAGATGGCGCATCCGCAACTGCCGACCCATGTCCGATGGGCTCTGATTAAGATTATACTATCATGTCAAGGATTCAATTTCCATATATATCCGCCAGCCGGGCAAAATAATCCCGGATGATCGGGTAACTTTTTTTCAGCCTGGCCTGATACTGCGCTGTTTGCCAGTCCGGCCACTGGTATGTCCTGGTGGCCGGCAGCCAGTCGAGCTGCTGGCGGGTCCGCTGATCAACAATGAGTGCATTCAGTACAATTCCATCACTGCGGGTCGTGCGCAGCGCGTCGCGTAACGGCGACAGCTCGACGGCCGGATCATTGAGTACCCGCGATTCAGATGGATCGCTGAAATTAAGCAAGCCCCAGGGCAGGCGGACCAGGATCTGATCGCCCTGGATAAACCAGTTACAGTTGGATGCATCGCCGTTGATGTTATATTCGCCAGCTGTACCTTCACCGGTTGCCGCGGCTTCACGGTCCTGGCCAGGCAGGGTATTTTTCAAGGTCATGAAATAACCGTAACGAAGCACACTGTTATTATGATACTGGGCCGGGATGACCTGGCCACTGCGGGTGACGCGTTCGCGGGTGGTAAGCACGGATATGGCGTTAAAAATGCCATCCTGCGTGGCGCGGGTCGAGGCATAGTGACCCGTTGCAGCGTTATAATCCGGTGTAGCCAGCAAGCTGGCCCCGTCGCGGCCACCCAGGTCGAGCAGGAATTCCAGACCAGAGCCTGCAGTCGCCGCCAGATCAGGAGCCAGGCGGAATTCACCTTTGGTGCGTTCATACGTATCCAGGCCGATGTAGATCCGTTCTTTTTCCAGAGCCACAGCACCGTCAAGCGTCAGCCGCAAGTAAAGATACGAGGTATCATGGGCCAGCTCAATGCGCGAGATTCGGCCGTCGCCGCTGCCAACTTCCGTAAATTGACCCGGGCCGACTGATTCCATGGCCAGCAGCCCATAGTTTTGCTCCGGATCCAGGCTATTGTGCCAGAGCACGTGGCGTTCATAAGGGATCATATACCCTTCCGTAATCCAGGTTTTCTTGGCCCATTCATCCATCCACTCAAAAATGATCCCGCCGGCATAGCCTTCACGCCGGATTGCCTGCATCAGCCGGACGATCCCCTCTCCCTGGGCTTCTTCGCTCAGGCCACCGTGATGATAGCCATCCGGACTGGGATGGGCGTTGCCCTGCCCGGTCGCCAGGCCAAATTCCGCAACCACGGCCGGATACTGGCTGTGCTGGCGGATGAATTCGGCCAGGTAGCCGCCATAGCGCAGGCGGCCCTGATCGTCACGATAGGTGTCATAGGCAGGTTCATTATTCATGAAATCAGGATAGTTGGGATAGATATGATAGGCACCAAAGAAACCGGCTGCCAGGGCCGGCTGGCGGGCGATGTGATTGATGTCGATCGTGGCGCTGTCGTTATACTCCTTGCTTTTGTCGTTATTCTTATTCCATTCGGTGTCATGGGTCAAGGGATCAAGGGTCGGCCAGCTGACAATGGCAGTCGGATGCTGGCTTTTATAGCAGTCCGTTTCGTAGGCAATAGCATAATCGCAGCATTGCGCCAGCCAGGCTTCCGTCGCACTGGCACCGGATATGGTAGAGAGATACTGACCTTTAAAGGCATAGCCGGGATTGGCCTCGTTGGTCGCGACGACTTCCTGGGGCTCCAGTTCGCGACCGACCAGATAACCCAGGACATAGGAAGAAACATCACTGGTATAGATGCCGTAGGCCCGGCCCAGACGGTTTTTGATCCGGGTCTGGCCATGGACTGCATCAATGACGTAGCGGATTTCTTGCTGGTAAGCCGCCAGATAATCGGCAGCCAGATAATTGCCCCCGGCTGGATTTTCCTCGGGCCAGATCTCCTGCAGCAACCGGAGCGGATTATCGGCATGGCCCTGGTTATAAATGGCAAGGGCCTGGTAAAAGGCCGGCGGCAGCAAGGTGTAAACGCGCAGGCAGTTTGCGTTCATTTCACCCATCTGGGTAAACCACTGCAGGTATACCGCCTCATCTTGCGGGAATTCGGTAAACCAGTAACCGGGCCGGGCTGCGCCGAGATTGACACCGCGAATGAAGAAGTCCTGCCATTGGCCGTCTCTCTGGATCTGGAAACCTTGTTGCCAGGTGCGGGCATGCAAGGTAACAGCAGCGGTGGCCGTATTGGGAATCGGCGTCGGGGTGGGCCGGCCGATCTGGCCAGACTGCGCCGGTAAACGGGTGCGGGCGGTTGTCGCCACATCAGCCAGGATCTTCTGCATCACAGGAACATAGCCGTTCCAGTAAAAGTAATCATCACTATTGGGATTAAGTCCGGACAGCTGGCGTTGCAGCCAGGCCAGGCCGGCAAACTCATAAGTCCGGCTGACATTTTGCAGATCGGCAAAGTCACCCGCAAAATAATAGGCCGTGTATTGTGTATTGCGATTGCGGATCATCGCCGGGAACTGCACCGGCAGGCCCAGGGCGGCCAGCCTGGCCTGGCCGGCTGCTGTCAGATCAAGTTTGTATGAGGCCAGGACTTCGGTGCCGGGATCGGGTGTGATGAATTCGAACCAGTAATGGTAGTCAACTGAAGCGGAAACGGAGAATTCCTCCTGATAGGAAGCCGCAAATTCAACCTGCAAGCCGCGCGATCCGACATCGATACCATTTTCCAGGATAGCAATCTGATCATTATCTGAGACCAGTACATAACCCGCTCCGGTATAGGACCAGGGCTGACCCGATTGCAGCTCGAAATTCTTGATAATAAAGTCCGGCACCTCAACGTTGCGGGCCAGTTCGCGAAAATACCGGCCCTTCCAGCCGTTCCAGTCCGTGCGCAAGATCTGGCCGAGTTCAGCGCGATTGCGGGCGTTGGTTGGTGAGGCTACAATATTGAATTCACCGATGATGGTGTTCCCCTGGCCGGTGTTCTGGCGGATGGCCTCAACCTCCTGGCTTTCCAGGCCTCCGTAGATGATAGGCGATTGCACCCCGCGGACATTGGGCTGGAAATAATCGTCCCGATAGACGCCGTAAGTATCTGCCAGGTAAATCAGGTCCGGATACGTTTCATCGGCGGGGATCGGCCGGATATCATAGACCTGTTTGCTGACCGGGAAAAAGCCAAAATAATCGGTGCTGAAAGCAAAGGGCTCGCGAGTTTGGATGTTGGTATATTTATTGTGATTCAAGACCCACATCAGGCCCTTATGTTCACGATAGTCCGGTACCGGGACGGTCTTGTCAACGATCCAGACCTGCAGTGGCTGCTCTGGCTGGCTGCGCCATAACAGAACCGGCCCGACCAGGACAGCGAGTAAAGCAAGCGATAAAAGCAAGGTTGCCAATATCAGAATGAGCATGACCAGCACAAAGCGTTTCCGTTTCACCTGAACCGTGTTGACCATCTGTGTCATCTCCTGTCTGTTCAATAGGGCCGCTGCCAGACCCCTGCGGCTACCTGGTTGCTCAGGTCCGGCACCTCATGCGCGACGAAACCGGCACCCGGTCAGGAATTTCCGCTTCCGGTACCAGGTACCGGGTCAGGAATTTCCGCTTCCGGTACCTGGTACCTGGCGGCGGCTGAAGCCCTGGCGCCTGATGTTGCCCCAGCCTTCGTTGCGGGTGATGATCCGCAGGCTGCCGAACAGGCGCCAGAAGCTCATGAGCTGGCGCGGCCCGAAGTTCTCCAGTAGTGCAAACCAGATGAGCTGCCAGGTGTCCCTGGTCTGAAAATAGGGACTTTCCCGCTCTCCGATCATCAGGGAAAACAGCGAGATCAGCGTGCCCATGGCGACAGTTGCCAGGAACAGCAGCAAGGCCACTTCCCCATTCAGCAAACCCAGAATCGCAGCCAGCACGACCATCAGATAACCCTGGACCTCGATAAAAGGGCCGATCAGCTCAAACAGCAGGAAATATGGCATGGCGACCAGGCCGGTCCGGCCATAGGCCGGATTCAGCAGCATCTTGCGATGAAAAATCAGGATATCGGCCAGGCCACGCTGCCAGCGATAGCGCTGCCGGCTCAGGCTATTCAGATCCTCCGGCACCTCAGTCCAGCAATTGGCATTAAAAGCATACGCAATCTTGAAATGCAGTTTCTGCTCACGCATCAGGCGGGTGATCCGTACAACCAGTTCCATATCTTCGCCGACCGTGTCCTTCTCATAGGGACCGCTGCTGGTCAGGTAGCCACCAACGGCAATGACGCGTTCGCGCCGAAACAAGCCAAAGGCCCCGGAAATAATCAGCATGGAATTGATCAGGGACCAGCCAAGCCGGCCGGACATGAAAGCCCGGATGTATTCGATGGTCTGCAGCCGGGCCAGCCAGTTGCGCGGGATCCGCACGACGCGGATCTGCCCCTTGTCAATTTCGCAGCCATTGGCAGGAAAGACATTGCCACCGAGAGCCGGCATCTCCACGCCGGCATCCAGTTCGAGCGAAGCCAGCTTCAGCAAGGCATCACTTTCCAGCAGTGAATCAGCATCAATACCACAGAAAAACTCCTTGCTGGCCAGGTTGATGCCGACGTTCAGGGCATCTGCCTTGCCGCCGTTTATCTTATCAACAACGGTCAGGCGCGGCAGCGATTCGTTGCGGTAAACGCCGCGAACGGGTTGCGTCTTGAGGCGGCCGGCCGGCACATGGTCGATACGGGTCAGCTGAAAGGCCTCAATCAGGACTTCGAGGGTCCGGTCCCTGGATCCGTCGTTGATAATGACCAGTTCATAGTCCGGATACTGCAGATTCAGCAACGAGCGTGCACTCTCAATGATGTTTTTCTCTTCATTAAAGGCCGGGGCCAGAATCGAGATCGACGGCAGCATCCGGTGCTTGAAGAGAAACGGCCGGCTCTTCAGCTTCCAGAGCCGGGACTGACGGCGCAGGTTATACAATGAAAGGAACAGCAGCGTCATGTAAATCAGGTTGACGGCCAGTGAATAGAAAATCAGATAGTAGTTAAAGTCTACAACATACAGCTTCAGCTGGGTCAGCCACGGCAGCAGGCCAATGACGTTGAAATGCCGGGCCACGTAAATGACCGGAAAGAGCAGAATCACAGAAACCGTAATCAGCCAGACACCACGAATCAGGTTACGATCCCGGGTAGCCGGACGCATCCGGGCCGGCGGCGGAGCGGGCGCCAGCTGGAGCCGGGCCAGCAAACGCGGCTGCAGATAACTTTGCAGGTCGGCAACCGCCTCGGGCTGATCCGGGATGATGGCAGCCAGAATACTGACCAGACGGTCCTCCAGCTGTGGATTGCGATTTTTGTTCAGGAAATCGATAACTCCGCTAGTCTTGCCAGTCAGCAGCACATGGCGGATGATCTCGGCAACTTCCAGATTATCGGTGCCATGGACCAGCTTCATCATGTAGAACTCGATCTTGCGGGACAAGATCTCCGCCAGCAGTTTGCGGATCGCCAGTTTTCTTTCACGGAAAAAAGCCGCTTCCACCAGGCTCAGCAGCCGGGGGGTCCGGCTCGTCACCTGGCTGATCACATCGACCGCTGTACGGGCCACGCTTTCATCAGCCAGAAGGCTGAGAAGCCGTTCCATGTTTTCGCGGGTGTTAAAGCGAACCAGGGCCCGCACGGCGATATTGCGGATCACCGGGTCCTCATCCTGCAGATAGCGTTCATTGGCTATTTCATCTGGATGCCACAGGGCGATTGTTTCGGCAGCGCGATAGATCAGGTTCTGGCGCTGCAGACTCCCTTCAATACTGACCGGCAGGCGTTTGAAGCGAAAGCAGCGGTCCAGCGGACGCACGGGCCCGTGGAATCGGCACTGCCGCAGATCATCCGGCCGTAGCCCGCCAGCAGTCGGCGCGCCAGCGACCGCACCCTGGGCCGGGGCACTGCCAGCCGGCGAACCCGCGTCCGGGCTGCCTGCGTTCTGCAAAGCCGCATCAGCCAGCGAGCTGACGGCTGACGGTTCCACCGGGACAAGGGGAGCCACAATCTTGCGGCTCCAGATACAGTTGCCGCAGCAGCGTTTCTTCTGATCCATTTTTGCATACAGGGGGCGGTTCCGATTGACATTTCGATCCCGCAGCAGCTGATGCAGGTATTTTTTCAGTGGACTGCTGTAATGAACGGCTGCCAGGTCCAGCAACAGTTCCTTGATTTCAGCCTCCGGCCGGTCCAGCAATTGCGGCAGATAGGCCTGCATGGCAATGCCATAGTCGGTCAGGAGGGCATTGACCCGGATGCGATACCAGCGATGGGCGTTAATCAGCGAGGCAATCAGGCTGGGAATGGAACGCGCGTCACCCAGATCAGCAATGGCGTTGGCGATATACAGCTTGACCGGAAATGATCTTTCGGTTACCAAAGCCCGCTCAAGGGTCAGGCGGGCGGCATCATTGCCGACAAAGCCCAGCTGGACCGCCGCTTCCATCCGGCGCATGGAAAACACCGAACGCAGCCGGCGGGTATAACGTTTCTGCAATTCGGCTATGCGCACGCTGGCTTCAATTTCTTGCTTTTTATCAGCTTCCAGGACAATAACCTGCTTCATCTGACGGTATGATTCGGTCAAATCCCGCGGCTGACGGCGTGAACGGCCCGGATTGACCAGCCCGATGAGAATATTGATAATCCCGGACTGCTGTTCGAGGATCCGGCCACGCCGGGACAGATTGCGTTCCCGATCCATCAGGATCTTGATGATCAGGACCAGGTCCAGATAAAGCAGGACCAGGATTGCGGCCAGAAAGACCAGGATGTTAATGTTCATTGACGTGAACGCCACTCCCCAGCTTCAGATTGATCAGGCCGACCAGCTCGGTCAGCATGAAGGGTTTCTTGAAATAATGCTCAATGCCCAGGCTCAAGGCCCGCCGGACAGAATAGTCGTCCTTGAGGTAGGAAATGAGCAGAAACGGGATATTTTTCGTTTCTGAACTCTGCAGCAATTGTTCGCGGACCAGGAAACCGTCGACTTTCGGCAGGGTGATTTCGGAAATGATGCAGTCGGGCGTTTCCTGCTGCGCCAGTTTCAAGGCACTCTCACCGTCGCGGGCAGTGAAAATCTGATAATTGAGAATACCCAGGGCGGTCGTCAGAACATCCAGGCTGACCTCATCGGTATCAGCAATCAGGATCCGGCCGGCGACTTCGATGTCGTCCTCATTCATTTCACTGCCGCTGCAGACCATATTCTGGCCCATTTTCCGACAACGGCTGACCCGGCTTATCCCCAGGCGGTACATTTTTTCACCGGGTTGATCGTCACCGGCGATGGTGAAAGTCTCCTGGCGGGACACGACCCCGATCGAAACAGTCATGCGTTCAATGTACCGGCCGGAAAAAGCAATCGCATTGCGGACATGCTCAGCAAAGACCACTGCTGCCTGTTTTGTGCCATCAGGATCAAGCACGGCAAAGGCTGCGCCCTGCAGGCGGAACAATACCATCTGTTCGCTTTTCAGGTCATCGATCAGGCCGGCCGTGATCTGCAGTGTTTCATCGACAACAGCATCGCCATACTCAAAGCGGATCCTGGCCATCTGATCCATGTTGATCAGAATCATCGTGATGTCGGTCTCCTCAGGCGCATTAGCCAGCGTACTTTGCAGATACAGCTTAAAGAAATCAAAATTGTAAAGACCGGTGATCTTGTCGCGGACCAGGCGCTCCTGGGAAGCCTGGAGATGGTCGGCCAGCGCCTCATTTTCGCGTTTCAGCAGGCGAACCTCCTGGCGCAACACCTGGGCTGTATGCAGGCTGCTTGTAAAAATGGCCGGCATGGCCAGTTCATAGTCAGCTGATAACTGGCTGACAAACGGCTCAATCACCAGCAGCCAGCTCAAGCCCTTGCGGGCCGCAATGCGTTCAAACAGCACATTCCACAGGCGATGACCGGTCACGGAATCGGCAGCCTGCCATTCTGGCTGCACGAGCAGAGCCGGCGCGGCCTCGCCCTTTTCAGCCTGTCCAGGCTGCATGGCCGAAGCCATTACGGCAGCGCTCATTTCAGCCTGTCCAGCTTGCGCAGCCGGAGGTGGTACAGATTCTGGCTCTTCAGCCAGCACCGGCTGATACAAGCCATGGATTGTCAGTGATGCTTCATCAATCTGCAGCGGCAAGTCAGCAATGGCATCGAGGACGGCACTGCGGCCAAAGATCGCAGCGTAGCGGTGCAGCACCTGGCTGCCCAGTTCCAGGTCCACTTCACGTTCCCGCAAACGATGCCGGACCGGATTCAGGAACAGGCCGCAGCGCAGGTCGCGCAGGGCGACAATGAAATCACGCACGTTCTGGTTGATCACCGAACCATGTTGTGGCGCAATCATCGCAATATCCAGTTTAAGGAACGATTCCATAACTGGACGCAGGATTTCATTGGCCGGCATGTAATGCTCGTGGAAGGTCTTCATCCGCTCGAGATAGTCTTCGTCAGCCAGCAAGGACCAGGGCCGATCCTGCAGGCTCAAGGCCCCGAACAGATCACTGGAAAACAAAATCTTGCTTTGTGGATCATAGGTGGCTATCGCACCCGGGAAATGCAGGTAGGGTGTCGGCAGGAAGTTCAGAACCCGGCCGGAACCAAGCGTCAGCTGAAAATGATGTTCATTGACAATATAGTAGGGGGAACGGACGCCATAATATTGCACAAGCATGCTGGTCCGCCAGTGGGTAACCAGCCGGGCCGCGGCACCGGCCTGTTCAAAGAGCGGCACACTGGCGCACAGATCAGGATCCTGATGATGAAGAACAATATATTTTATTTTATCAATTGAAACTATTTGCGTCACATTTTCATAAACCTGGGCAAAATCAAGACCGGATCCCGGATCGAAAAGGACTGCTTCCTCCCCATCGACCAGTAAATACGGGTTGCAATTCAGACTGGCATTATGTGCAGCAGAACCGACCCAGTAAATACCATCAGTCAGTTTAACAGCAGATTTTGTCACAATCATCTGGAGGATTCCACCTTTTTGCAAGAATAGCTGACAAAGGGATGATAACCAGGCAAAATGACTATATCATAAATCGTCTGATTATACCATGCTCAAACCATACACCAAGGGATTCTTACACGCCTGGCCCCGGCATGCATATCGGGTCCTGCAGAATCAGTTTGTTTGTGGGTTAATCCAAATCGCGGATATTAACAACGCGAATATTGCTAAAACAGGTATCCATACGCATCATCATAGCGAACATTGAAGGTATCATATCTGATTATGGACAGCCGGGCGGTATCAGCCCGATGTTACTTTAAAAACCAGTGCGATTCTCATCTTCGGAGCCGATGTTGCCGCCCATCACATCGAAGGTGAAAGTATAGTAATATTGGCTGGATGGTTTGAAAACCTCATCAAAACGGGCATAATTGCCGTTATCGCCAAACATGTCCAGGGGCCCGAACCATTGATCACCGGACGCGAACTTGATAATGAAGCTGCCCCGCGGCACCGTGAGGCGCAGCTTGCTGTTAGCCCGGACAAAACAGGTCAGGACCAGCTTCTTGCCGGTTGTATAAATCTTGATAAACTGGGCTTCATCACCCGTCTTGAAATAAACGGTCACGAAATTAAAGGAAAAACTGCTGCTGCGGCTGAGCACGCCGGTCTTCGGCAACGACTTGATGCAGGCCCTGGCTTTGGCGGTACTATCGCGATATTCCGGGATTGCACCATACAGCAGGTAAGCTTTGTAGTAGTATTTGGCTTTGCTGGCCTGGGCCGCTTCCCGATATATCACTTTATTATTATTGTCCAGCAAGGTGGGGGAATCAGCATCGATAAACGGCCCGGCCGATCCGGAAAACAGGGCAGCCAGGCCCTGCTGATACTGATCGCCCTTAAGCTGCTGGTAGTACTGGCAGAGCCGGGCCAGCTCGCTGGCATCCTGATAGGCGCCGAGGTCGGTAAAGCCGGCTCGGGCAGCCTTATAGTCCCGATCCTGCATCAGCTGCCAGGCGGCTTCATATGCCAGGCGGCTGGCCTCGGACTGGCAGAAGGCTGCCTGCGTCCGGGCGTCTTCGAAATCGCCAAGCCCGGTGAAGATTTTGGCTGCGGCAGCATAATCCCCTTTATCCCGCAGTTTGGCCGCTTTATCAAAAAGGATCTTGTCCGTACACCACCTGGCCTGGGCGGCCGCATCCTCAAAGGTACCCAGCGTGGCAAGAATACTGGCTGCGGCAGCATAATCCCCTTGCGTTTTCAGTTGCATGGCCTGGTCATATTGAGGCTTGGCCTCGCACCAGCCTGCTTGCGCGGCTGCATCCTCAAAGTCACCCAGGGCCCGGAACTGCTGCCCGGCACCCGTATAATCGCCAGCGGTTTTCAAGGCCATAGCCTGGTCGTAAAGAATTTTATCAGCACACCAGTCTGCTTGTGCGCCTGCATCCTCGAAGTCTCCCAGGGTCCGGAAAGTCGCCGCGGCCGGCGCGTAGTCCCCTGCATTTTTTTGCTCAATTCCCTTCTGATAGCCTTGCCAGCTGGCCAGTTGAGTCCTGGCATCGAGGAACTCGCCGAGTGAGTCGAGCTGCTGCAGACCCTCGGTGAACTGGCCGGCGCGCAGCGTGGCCATTGCCTGATCATACTTGATCCTGTTGCGGCACCAGCCAGCCCGGTCTGCGGCATCAGCAAACCGGCCCAGGGCCGCAAAGGAATCAGCCGCGTCATCGTATTGGCCGTTATCCTGGAGGGCAGCCGCAGCAGTGTAGTCATCCAGGTGTTCAACCTGGCGCGGGGCGTCAAGGAAATCACCCAATTGCGCATAGAGCACCCGGGCCTGGCCCAGTTCGCCGGAAGTGACCAGCGAGGATGCCTGGCGATAGCGCTGCATTTGCTGGCGAGGATAAATAAGCAAGCCAGCGACCAGCAGGACTGCTGCAAGCAGCAGACTGCCAATGGCCAGCCCGGGCCCCTTGCCAGTGATCCGGTGTGCCGTCTTACCGCCGGATCCGGCAAGACCGGCGGCTTCCTCGATAACCGGTCCAGCGAATGGGCCAGTCGTCCCCGGTATCGCGGATCCGCCGGACGCAGCATGTGATGATTTGGCCTGCAGGCGATAACGGACCAGCAATATCACGAAAACCAGAACAAACAACACCGCCAGGGCGATCAGGCCCAGGGCCAAGGTCAGACGGTTGAAAATCTGATTGAACATGGGGAGCACCTCCCTTTGTATCCATGCATCGCTTCTCAGCGCTTTTCTCTAATGATATTATAACGCTAAGAGACCCGATCCGGGGAAATTCATTGACATTTGCCCGACTTTGCTCCGGGAATTTTTTTAACGGATCAAGCCGCTGCAGATCAGGCACCTGCAGCGCATTCACAAGCAGATCGGGCCGATCCGGATCTAGAAATACGCGGGGCATCAAGAAGCAGAAGCAGACAGGCGGCGCGATATGTTCTTATTATCCAGACATCCTGGCAAAGACCCGGTAAAATATGGTCATGGGCGTCGAACCGTTTACCGGCGGTCCGTGCTTCGGTCATCAGGCATCCTGCTGGTCCTGTTGCTGACGGTCCTCCGGCTGATTTTCTTACCGGGCCTGGCCCTCGGCGGGCCTGATTGCGCATTGCCGGTGCAGGCCGGATCCTTGCAGATACGCGAGATCTCGGATCTGGATCAATTACGCATTGGCGTCGTAGCCGGCACCACCCATGATACCTATGTCACAGAACATTTCCCCAATGCTACCATCCTGCGATACAGCGTACCCACTGACCTGGTTCTGGCCCTTAAAGGCCAGAAAATCGACGCGGCTGTGATGACCATGACGACAGCCCGCCTGATCATGGCCCAGCATCCGACACTGGCGATTCTCAACAAACCCCTGCGTGATGCCATACCCAAGGGTGTCGGTTTTAACAAGAATGATACAACACTCCCGGCCAGCTTTAATCAGTTTCTGAAGGAGATCCGGGCTAATGGCGTCTATGATGAGATCGTCAGGCGCTGGATAGACACCAGAGAGACATTGCCCGCGATGCCTGAGATCGATCAAGTCACCAGCGGTCCGAAACTGATCGTCGGAACCGTGCTGGCCGACCTGCCGTTCATTGCCCGGATTAACGGGCAGTATGTCGGCTTTGATGCCGAGATGATGCAGCGGTTTGGCCTCTGGCTCAACCGGCCGGTCGAAATGGTCGATTTTGAATTTTCAGCGCTGATCATGGCCCTGGTGACGGGCAAAGTCGATGTGATTGTCAACGGCCTGAATATTACCGAGGAGCGCGCCAGGCAGATCAATTTCTCTGATCCCTACCTGCCCGGCTTTCCGACTGTGATCATGGCCTTGCGCAGCAACCTGGCGGCGGTCGCTGATGATTCCGGTTCCAGTTCCGGATCACAGGTGCCGGATACCGGCACGGCTTCATTCTGGCAACGCTTGCAGGCCAGTTTTACGAACAATCTGCTGGTTGAGCAGCGCTATCGACTGATTCTGCGGGGACTGCGGCTTACCGCCCTGATCTCGGTGCTGGCAGCGATCTTCGGCACCTTGCTTGGAGCCCTGGTCTGCTGGCTGCGCATGAGCCGCAACTGGCCTGGCCGGATCCTGGCTGGAACCTATATCACAATCATGCGCGGCTTGCCCGTGCTTGTCCTGCTGCTGATTATTTTCTATGTTATTTTTGCGAAAGTGAATATCAGCGCGGTCCTGGTCGCCGTGATTGCCTTTGGCCTGAATTTCGCCGCCTATGTCGCCGAGATATTCCGGTCTGCCATTCGCAGCGTGGATCGTGGCCAGGCTGAAGCCGGTATTGCCAGCGGCTTTAGCAAACTGCAGACCTTCTACTATATCGTGTTGCCCCAGGCTATCCGGCAGGCTTTACCGGTCTACAAAGGCGAATTGATTTCGCTGGTCAAAATGACTTCGGTAGTCGGCTATGTTGCGGTCGAGGATCTGACCAAAGCCAGCGATATGATTCGCAGCCGGACGTTTGACGCCTTTTTCCCGCTGATCATTGTCGCCCTGCTTTACTTTACCCTGGCCTTCCTGATCACGACAGGGCTTGATTATCTGTCCCAGCTTTTCAGCCGGCGCCGGTCCAGACCACCAGTCTGACGCTGCCACAGGTCAGCCGGCGGTGTGTCGGCATCCTGATCTGCCGTCATCGCAGGCGCTGCCAGAACAAGCGGAGGCGTGTCTTATGCAGGGTTTATTGTGAACGTAAAAGCTGCCATTTCTGCCGGCGGCGTGTCTTGTATCAGATCTGCCGGCATTACAGATGCTGCCGGAACAGCCGGCGGCATGTCGGCATCCGGATCTGACACGAACTCCGTCTCCGCCTGACTGGCCACTGCAAACAGCGGCAGGATCTGCTCGCCGGGCGCTGGCCGGGCGAACAGGAAGCCCTGGGCATAGCGAGCCTGAAGGCTTTCAATAATCTGCCGCTGATTTTCATGCTCAACGCCTTCGACCACGACCCGGGTGCCCAGCTCGGTGAAAGTCCGGATCATCCCGCCCAGCAAACCCCGGTATTTTTCGCTGGACGTTGAGTAATCCAGGATGCTTTTGTCGAGTTTGATGCAATCGAAATCAAGGCGGATAACACTCGCCAGGTTGGAGTAGCCGGTACCAAAATCATCCAGATAAAACCGGATGCCATAGGCACGCAATTTGTGGATCAGCGATTCAATATTTGCATGCTGATTAATAAAAGCGCTCTCCGTGACTTCGATCTGAATCTTTTGCGGATTCACCTGGAAATGGTGGATCGTCGCCATGATTTTGTCGATCAGATTTTTGTCATGTAGCTGCAGCACCGACAGATTCACCGATATACCCTCATAGATGGCACCGGCTGCATCCAGCTGCCGGATATACTGGCAGACCTTGGCCAAGACCAGGTACCCGATCTCGATGATCAGGCCGCTTTTTTCCGCAATCGGTATAAACTCAGCCGGCGAGACATAGCCCAGGTCCGGATCATAAAGCCGCAACAAGGCTTCGGCCGAAATAAAGCTGCCGCTTGTCAGGTGATAGATCGGCTGGTAGTAGACCTCAAAGCCATGGCGATCCAGTTCTCGCCTGATCAGGGACAGGATCTGATTGCGACGCTGGCTTTTGCTGACCAGTTCGGCCGTAGCCGTTATAATCTGGCCTTTCCCGTTCTGTTTGGACTGATCGATACAGAATTCAAGCAGGCTGATCACATCCTGCACCTGGGCATGAAGCGGGACGCGTGTAACAGCAAGGCTGGCCTGCAGGGTAAAAGGCTGCTGCCCGATCAGCCAGGGCTGATGAAATCGTCCGCTTATAAATTCAGCAATCCGACCGGGAATCAGGCGGCTTTCGGAATCAAAAATAATGGCAAATTCGTCGCCGCTATACCGGTACAGGTAATGCTTCGGCACCTCGGTCATCAGGTATGTGCTGACCAGCCGCAAGATCTTGTCGCCCATCTCCTGACCGTGCAGATCATTAAAAATCCGGAAATCATCAAGACTGACCAGCAGGATGGTTGGCTCAGACTGATGCCGGACTGCCCGGTTCAGGCAGTAGAAAAACGCCTCACGATTCTGAACACTGGTCAGGTTATCCAGATATGTCTTTTTGTTCTGAAAATAAAAGCTGATGATCATCAGGGAGATGGCCGATGCTGACCCCATGATCAGCACGGATGGCGCCAGGATCTGAATGACCGTGTAGATAGTCGAGATAAACGGTAATGCCAGTAAGGCCCACATCAGGCCTGCATCAACACTCTGATGATTGCTCAGGACATAAATTACGATAAACAGGTTGTGCAGGAAAACGAGCAGGAAAACAAAATGGAAACCCGGTCCTCTTACCAGGCCGGCCGATACGCTGATCGAGTACAAGACCGTGGTCTGGAAATTGTAAAGCGTTGCCAGGATAAAAACCAGATACGGAATCGCCAGGGGCCAAAAACGGCGAAGCAGGCCAGGTAGCTCATTCCGGATAATGGTGATCACATAATAGAGAAATATCAGTGAAAGCAAGGGTGTCAGTATATAACACAGCCAGACCAGGGCTGCCAGCAGCCATTGGGGATATATCTGCCGGTAATGGAACACGCTAGTGGTAATCACATTCAGGGTCAAACATGCCAGGACCAGGGTCAGGCAAAGATTGAAAATCCTCCCTTTAAGCGAACGCATGACACTTTTGTCCCAGGCATAAATGATCATGATCACGACATAGGAAAATGAAATGGACTCGGCAATGGAGTAAAATATCATAGGCGAGATACCTTTTCTGGCTGCTGAACGGATATTCTGCTTTTCAGCAAAACACAATCAAAATAAAAAGACCGTAAATAATCCATATTGACAGAAGAAAAGGCATAAATAATGCGCAAAATGTTAATATGTGCAAGTAGAAATATACCATTGATCTTGAAAACTTTGTCGTCAGCAAGCAGGAATCAGCGAAAACTGCTCAACAAACCATCCAAATGACAGTCCCATCGCCCCCCTTGAAGAGTATGTGCTGGGCCATGTAAAGCTTATACCCGGAGCATGGGCGGCTTTTGTAATCCAATGCCAATCCTGGCCAAAATCAGACGGCTGTGCGAAATAAAAAACCCCACAACCGCTGGGGCTGCAGGGCTTCTCTTATGGTGATCCACCGGAGGCTCGAACTCCGGACCCCTTGATTAAAAGTCAAGTGCTCTACCGACTGAGCTAGTGGATCAGGTGGCTGGGGTGGAAGGATTTGAACCTACGAGTGCGGGAGTCAAAGTCCCGTGCCTTACCGCTTGGCTACACCCCAAAGTCAGCGGAGGTGCACCGGCTGACCGGTCAGGCCCCGAAGTGGGAAAATGGGGTGGGATATGGGAATCGAACCCACGACCTCCAGAGCCACAATCTGGCACTCTAACCAACTGAGCTAATCCCACCATGTCCGGCACTGGTGACCGCTGGCACGAAGTGAATTATAAAGATCCATGTTACGATTGTCAAGCTTTTTCCGCAGAACCTTGAATGTAACCTTGAATGTAAAAGTAAGTTCAGCACCAGGCTACAACCAAAGCCACAACCAAAGTCACAACTGCAATTGACGTTAACTGCGGCATCGAAATCCACCTGAGGAGTAAATTGTAAAAATCACAACAATAAGAAAAGCTTCGGGCCTGATAATGGGATGAGAACCAAATCAGGAAGAATCGCCCCCAAGTACGTCCGCGTCCAGGCGAATGGGGCTGTCCGGTTCGGATTCGGGACAGGTTCAGGCACAGACCCCTTGAATATGGTAAAATGAGAGCCAATCTATACAGCAGATCCAATCTTTTCGGGAGGTTTTTGACATGGCCCAGGATCATAAGCCCAATCTGGATCGTCTGGCCTCGGCACCTGATTTGCCAGCATCTTTCAGCCCGGCCCAACCGGCAGCACAACCCTTGTCAATCATGCAACGCCTGCCGCTTCAGGGCCCTCATATCCAGCTGACAGCGCTCGAGGATACTGACCTCACAGCCCTGTTGCCATTCTTCCAGGACCTGTCAGTCCTGCGTTATTACTTGCCGACAACTGCCCGGCCCTTGAACCGGATCCAGCTCGAGCGCCTTCTGAAAGACTGGAACGACGGCGTGGAGAATTACGTTTTTGCCATTCGCAGTTCTGGTAAAACATGTGGGATCTTTAATCTGGATGGCCTGGACTGGGCTAACGGCCACGCCGAGATTGGCATCGCCATTACTGACAAACTGATCCGTGGTCAGGGACTGGCGTCTGAAGCATTATCGGTCATGCTGGACTATGCCTTCAACGAGCTTGGTATGCATCGGCTGTGGTGCCGCATTATCGACGGCAATGACCCTTCAACCCGGCTCTTCGAAAAAACCGGCTTCCGGCGGGAAGGCCGGCTGCGCCACCATGTGCTGCGCAGTGGCGCCTATCGTGACATGCTGATTTACGGATTGCTCAAGTCAGATTGGCAGACTCCGTTCTCCCCAGTCCAGGAACAGGGCCGCTAACAGCCATACCAGAGCCGTTGGCCCCCTCGATCCGATGCTAACAGCCCTGTACAGGAATAAGTAAGACTGGCTGCTGACCAGCGGCTGCTGACAACTGCCGATTCGAAAGAAACAGTGCATACATTTATATTGTGCAGATTGCCACACGATGGTAAAATATCCATGATATTTCCCGTCATGACGCTAAAGTAAATAAATCGGAGGACTCGCTAACATGGGTAAATTGATTGGTAACGCGATTTTCGGACAATCCGGCGGACCGACCGCGGTCATCAACGCCAGCGCAGCCGGTGTTTTCACCGAAGCACTGAAACAGACTGGCATCATTGAAAAAGTCTACGGCGCAGCCAATGGTATCGTCGGCATCCTGAACGAGAAATTTTACGATATCGGCCAGGAAGACCCTTACGAGCTCGAACTGCTCAAGACCACCCCCTCCTCCGCCCTCGGTTCCTGCCGTTACAAGCTGGCCGATGCCGCCGTTAACGATACCGACTACAAACGGCTGCTGGAAGTCTTCCGCAAATACAACATCCGCTATTTCTTCTACAATGGCGGCAACGACTCGATGGATACCTGCAACAAGATCTCCAAGTTCATGCAGAAATCCGGTTATGAATGCCGCGTAATCGGCGTTCCCAAGACGATCGACAATGACCTCTTTGGTACGGACCACTGCCCCGGCTTCTCTTCAGCTGCCAAATACATCGCCACCACCATCATGGAAGTCTATCTTGATGCCCGCGTCTATGACACCGGCATGGTTACCGTCATCGAGATCATGGGCCGTCATGCCGGCTGGCTGACCGGTGCCGCTGCCCTGGCCGCCCATAAAGGACTCGGCCCGGACCTGATTTATCTGCCGGAAATTGAATTTGACCTTGACAAAATGCTGGCCGACGTCAAGCGTGTTTACGAAAAAGAAAAGAAAGTCATCATAGCCGTTTCCGAGGGCGTCCAGAATAAAGAAGGCAAATTCATCCCCGAGCTCGTTGGCGACGTGGCTGTTGACGCTTTCGGTCACAAGCAGCTCGGTGGTACCGCAACGGTCCTGGCTGACTACCTCAAGAAGGAAATCGGCTGTAAAGTACGCGGTATCGAGCTGTCACTGATGCAGCGCTGCGCTGCACACCTGGCCTCCAAGTCCGATGTCGATGAGTCTTTCCTGTCTGGCCAGACCGCAGTCCGTTGTGCCGTAGATGGCATGACCGACTACATGGTCGGTTTCCAGCGTCCCGAATCCGGCCCCTACAAGTGCGAAATCAAGATGATTCCGCTGAGCGAAGTCGCCAATACGGAGAAGGTCGTCCCGCGTGAATGGATCAATGATGAAGGCAATTTCGTCAATGAGAAGTTCATCGCCTATGCACTGCCGCTGATCCAGGGCGAATCCCGCGTCGCTATTGAAGATGGCCTGCCCCGCTTTGCCAAGCTGAAGAAGGTTCTGGTACAGGGCTGATCACAGCTGGACAAATCTGACAAGGCCCGAACGATTGGTTAACAGGACCTGATCAGATTCATTCGATCGGATTCTCTGGCCGGATCTGTCGGCTGAAAAGCCGGAAGGATTCGCTTACCCCGATTGTCAGGATAGATTATATTGAAAAGGGTGTCACCAGACGAAATGTCAGGGACACCCTTTTAATATGAATCGTGATTTTTATGACTCATGGTACAAGGATTATTCCAGGCCGATCAGAAGAAAGAAACCTGGCGAATGGCTCCCAATGCCAGGAATGGGGGTTTAAGGGCTCTGAGGCGGTTTTTTCGGATATCGGGGCCGGATCCCGCCATCATGTCTTGGATAGGGCCGCCCAGGCTCGTGTTTATGAAATGGTTTGCCACCATCGTGTTGCCGGGGGCGCTCTCCACCCTCGAAGCGGCGCGGCGGGCGGCTGTCACCCTCGAACTGGCGTGGTGGGCGGGCCTCGCCTTCGAAGCGGCGCGGCGGGCGGCTGTCACCCTCGAACTGGCGTGGTGGCCGGGCATCGCCCTCGAAGCGGCGCGGCGGACGGGCCTCACCCTCGAAGCGGCGTGGTGGGCGGGCATCGCCTTCGAAGCGGCGTGGCGGCCGGCTGTCACCCTCG
>CAYVHB010000017.1:0-6673 GCA_964450865.1 uncultured Oscillospiraceae bacterium
ATTTTATCCGGCATGATCCGGAAGCAGGCGCGCAGACAATTGAAAATAGCAGGCGAACGCTGCCTTTTACCGATATCAACCAGCAGCAGAAGAACCTGCTCCAGCGGCCCGCTGATGGACTGATGGCTGGCCAGGGCTGTATTCAGCTTATCCAGAATCAGTGGCAAAACGGGAGGTCCAACCCGGATGAAATAGGTTCTGACGGCCGACTCAATCAGTTCATCAATTGCTTCAGTGGCGCAGAATTTTTCCAGGATGCCTTCGTGTAACCGGGGATCAGCCTGGGTGGCCAGCCATTCCAGACCACGGCTGATGGCGACAGCCTGAAATTCAAATTCAGCTGAAGCAAGACCCGTGTCAGACAGGTCAGGCTGTTTTCCGGAATCTGGTTCCGTCCATTGCTGCACGGCAGACCAGGGTGCATCGAGGACGGCCCGGGACAGCTCGGCAATGGCAGCCGGGCCGGCTGCCAGCAACTGCCGGCTGACAAAAGCTGGCACATCATGATCACAGATCCGGGCTGCGGTCAAAAACAGGGCCGTGGCTGCTTCCGGATCGACAAATGTAGCCAGAATTGTCCGCGGGCTGGTGCTCTGGCCGCTCAGCAGGATGATCTCATCCAGCCAGCTGGCCGCTTCCGCCTGGATTTGCGTCTCAACTTCCTGCAGGAAGGAGATCTCCTGATCTTCCTGCAGATCGTCCGATTCACTGACCAGGCGCTCATAAATTGCGGCAACCCGTTCATTATATTGGTTAAACAAATCGACGAGTAATTGTTGTTCCACTTTTCACACCACTCCCGTTGCTTTTTAATGCGATCAGCGGCCTGGGCTGATCAATTCCGATTGCGTCAATTAAGGCAGCAAAGCCTGTCAGTCAGGCTCAGGCTGTCTAGATTAAACGGTATCATACCCGGCAAAGACTTCAAGATAATGATCAGGTAAAAAGAAAAAACCTCCGCGGCGCGGAGGTTTCTGGAGGCACCATCCAGATTTGAACTGGAGAATAAAGGTTTTGCAGACCTCTGCCTTACCACTTGGCTATGGTGCCAAATAATTTGGCCGGTGGCAGAAACCACCACCGGCCATTTGGAGCGGGATACGAGATTCGAACTCGCGACTTTTACCTTGGCAAGGTAACACTCTACCGCTGAGTTAATCCCGCGAAGTGGTGGGTACTACAGGACTTGAACCTGCGACCCCATGCGTGTGAAGCATGTGCTCTCCCAGCTGAGCTAAGCACCCATTTGGTGACCCGTAGGGGAATCGAACCCCTGTCTTCGCCGTGAAAGGGCGATGTCTTGACCGCTTGACCAACGGGCCATGTGGTAGCGGCGGTCGGATTCGAACCAACGACACTTCGGGTATGAACCGAATGCTCTGGCCAACTGAGCTACGCCGCCATATTGTCTGGGTGCCCGCACATGATACTTTTCAGGTGCTCCATGATTTTACCAGCCATCGATCTATCTGTCAACAACCTTTTCAATTTAATTTGTTGATGCAATTACCCGAATTATAATATGCAATTGAGCCAATTATAAAACAGGTTATAAAAAATACGTTTGCAGGGTTGACAGCTTCAGGTAAATCTTCTATAATCAACCTGCACTTCGCGGGATTAACTCAGCGGTAGAGTGTTACCTTGCCAAGGTAAAAGTCGCGAGTTCGAATCTCGTATCCCGCTCCAGACTGACCGGACTGCATGTCCGGTCTTTTTTTGCTTCCGATATGGTTACGCGGTTACCTGTTTGTGCGTTGCTTCCGATATGGTTACGCGGTTACCTGTTTATTCCTGCTTGTTTCGTTTTGAATCCGGCAAGTCGGCACGCGATTACTTGTTTGTACAGGCTTATTACGTATATAATCTGGTTAGCGGGCTTGCTGCCAGATTTATCAGTGACCGATTCGGTAGCGCCGGGCCCCGCCGGGTCTGTTTCTCGAATATGCTGATGGAGGATATTGTATGGCGCCTATTTCCCTGCAAAACATCGTGAAGGAATTTGAACTTGAAGTTGTGGTCGAGTATGGCAATCTGGAGAATATCCTGATCTCGGTTGCTGATGTGACCCGCCCCGGTTTGCAATTGGCGGGGTATTTTGATCACTTTGGCCCGGACCGGATCCAGGTTCTGGGTAATATGGAGACAGCATATCTGGAGCGGCTCGAGAGCCAGGAAAGACTGGCCCGGATCGACGCCCTGTTTGCCAGGGGGATCCCCTGCCTGGTCCTGACCCGTAATCACGTTACTTTTTCTGAACTGATGGAGTGTTCGCGCAAATACTCGATTCCGATCCTGCGCACGGACGAAATCACAGCTTCCTTCATTAGCGCATTGGTCAAATATCTCAATGTTGAACTGGCCCCGCGCATGTCGCTGCATGGCGTCCTGATCGAAGTCTATGGTGAGGGCATTCTGATACTCGGCGAAAGCGGTGTTGGCAAGTCCGAGACTGCTCTGGAAGTCGTTAAACGCGGTCACCGGCTGATTGCCGACGATCTGGTCGAGGTTCGCCGGGTTTCGGATACAACCCTGCTGGGCCGGGCTCCGGAGATTATCCGGCACCTGATCGAAATCCGCGGCATCGGCATTCTTGATGTTAAGGAATTATACGGTGTTTCATCGGTTAAAATGCAGGAAAGCATCGATTTTGTCATCAACCTTGAGCTCTGGGATGAGAAGAAGACTTATGAACGCCTCGGCATCAATGAAGAAACGACGGAAGTCCTGGGCATCGATGTGCCATCGATCACGATCCCGGTTCGCCCGGGCCGCAACCTGGCGATCATAGTTGAAGTCGCAGCCATTAATTTCCGGCAGAAAAAGATGGGGTATAATGCCGCCAAAGCCCTGACTGAACGCGTATTTGGTGTCAGTACTCTTTAAGCGTCACACACCCTGCAGACCGGGTATCCTGTTAGCCGCAGGTGTGCGGATGACTGGCAGGGGCATAAACTTCTGGAGATATACATGTCATTTGTTGACCAGCTCTATCAGATCATTCCCGAAGCCAGTGGCCGGGTTCGTCTTGATGAACCAATGGACGGACACACCACCTTCCAGGTTGGTGGACCAGCGGATTTTTTCATCGAACCTGAATCAGAAACCGAGATTATCCGGATCCTGCATCTGGTTGCCGGCTATCATCTTCCCTTGACCTTGCTGGGTAACGGTTCCAATGTTGTTGTATCCGACCGGGGGATCCGTGGCGCTGTGCTGTGCATCGGTTCAACATATGCCCGGATTGACTTGCAGGATTCCGTAATCCGTGTACAGGCCGGGGCCCAGCTGGCCAGCGTTGCCGCGTTTGCTGCCCGCCAGGGCCTGTGCGGGATGGAGTTCGCTTCGGGAATTCCGGGAACTGTTGGCGGCGCGGTCATGATGAATGCCGGCGCCTATGACCATTGCATGGCCGAAATTGTGCGCCAGACCCGCTATATTGATCAATATGGCTGTGTTCAGGAGGTTTTCGCCGACCAGCATGATTTCGCTTATCGCAAGAGCTGTTTCACCGGTCGCCATGATATCATCCTCGAAACGAAGCTGGTCCTGCGCCGTGATGATCCGGCCCTGATCTGGGAACGAATGACAGACCTGGCCCGGAGGCGCCGTGCCTCCCAGCCTCTTGAATACCCCAGTGCCGGCAGCGCTTTCAAGCGGCCAGCGGGATACTACGCGGGCAAGCTGATCGCTGATTGCGGGCTCAAGGGTTGTCGGATCGGTGGCGCAGAAGTTTCTGCCAAACATGCCGGCTTCGTCATCAACATAGGGGGTGCGACGGCCGATGACATCCTCCGCCTGTTCCGTCATGTGCAGACCGTCGTAGCTGAACAGGCCGGGGTTCATCTTGAGCCGGAGGTCCGCTTCATCGGCGACTGGTCCGCCTGAAACGAGGTTATCGGAATGGAAATCATTATTCTCACCGGCATGTCCGGCGCTGGCAAGAGCCTGGCAGCTGACTATCTGGAAGACATGGGCTTTTTCTGTATTGATAACCTGCCACCGCGGATGGTGCCGGATTTTGTCCGGGTCTACACCAATAATCAATGGCAGGGGTCAGGCCAGCCGGACTTGTCGAAACCGGCCGCCGAGACTGCGCCAGCCGCTGGCGCGCCAGCTGCCGGCCTGCAAGGAATTACCGGGGATGATCTGTCCTCTGAACTGGCAGAACCGGACCTGGATACGACCGGCCGCCTGGCCTTTGTGATCGATGTCCGCAGTTCGGATTTGTTCGAAGGGATTTTTCCGGCACTGGAAAAGATCACCCAGATGGGCTATACCTATCGCATTATTTACCTGGAGGCCACCGATGCCGTGCTGGTCAGCCGCTACAAGCAGAGCCGGCGCAATCACCCCCTGGCCCGCGGCCGCAGCCTGGCCCAGGCCATTGCCATTGAGAGAGTCCGGCTGGCACCGCTCAAGGAGCTGGCCTCTGATGTCATTGAAACCTCGAATCTGGCTGCTTTTGATTTGCGCAATATTCTCTATGCCATGCTGTCACATACGGACCGGGATGAACGCATGACAATCCTGATCCAGTCCTTTGGCTTCAAATATGGTATTCCGGTGGATTGTGACTGCATCATGGACGTGCGCTTTATCCCCAATCCATTCTATGTAGCTGAATTAAAGGATCTGTCCGGCCTGGATGAACCGGTCCGGCAGTACGTCTTCAGTTTTCCGGAGACCCATGCTTTTCTGGATCTGCAGGCCCAGCTGCTGGCCTATACAATTCCCTACTACATTCGTGAGGGCAAAGTCCGGCTGACGATTGGCGTCGGCTGTACCGGCGGTCGCCATCGCTCGGTGGCTCTGGCTGAAGCATTGGCCAGCCGCCTGCTTGACAACCAGCTGCGGATCATTGTTGATCATCGTGACCTGGAGAAGGACCCGCGCCGCAATCGGCCGCGCCGAACCTGAGCCAGGTTCATGCATCCAATGGAGACTTTGCCGATGGGTGAAACATCAAATCTGACCTATGCGCGTAAAGTTAAAGATGAACTCGTTGAAACACCGCAGCGACAGGCTCACTGCCTGGCTATTGAGCTCGGGGCGGCGCTGCTGAGTGCCGGCCGCTTTCGTCCGGACGTGATTGCCCTGTCGACAGCCCATGCCGGCTTTGCCGATTTGCTGGGCCGCCAGTTCGCCGCGTGCTATGCGATCCAGCCAGTTGTGCAGATTGGTCGGGAAATCATCACAGTCGCTGTCCGGGATATGCCAGATATCCGGTGGATTCTGCAAGATCTGGCTGTGACTTACGGTTTTGACCCGGAAACAGGCAGCTTTAAACCGCCTGCCCGCTTGCCGGCCTGCTGCCGCCAGGCGGCCTTGCGGGCGTTTTTCCTGGCCTGTGGATCGCTAAGCGACCCTTGCCATGCCTATCACCTCGAGTTTTCAGTCCGGCGACCTGACGCAGCCACCTGGCTGATGGCCTTGCTGGCCTCTGCCGGGATCCTGGCCGGCAGCCTGGAGCGGCATGGCCATGCTGTGGTTTATTGCAAGGATGGGCAGATGGTTTCGGACTTCCTGCTGCAAAGCGGCGCGCATCAGTCCATGCTGGCCTTCGAAACCCTGCGGGTGGAGAAGGAGATGCGCAACAGCGTCAATCGGGTTGTCAATTGTGACAGCGCCAATACCCAGCGCCTGGCCAACGCATCCGCCCGTCAGCTGGAACTGTTCGAAGAACTGGCAGACGCGGGGCTGGTCGGCCAGTTGCCGGAGGTTCTGGTCCTGGCCTTGCAGGCCCGTCTGGAGCATCCGGACCTGTCCTTGAAGGAACTGGGCGAAAGCATGGATCCCCCGCTGGGTAAATCCGGTATGAATCACCGCTTGCAAAAACTGGAGATCATGGCAGCGGAACTGCTTGCCAGGTACCGCCCGCCATCCGGGCCGAACCGTCAATCAACCTGACAAGATCACCAGGATCATCAGGAAAGGATCATCAGGAAAGGATCATCAGGAAATATGCCCGTGGATATCATTCTGGTCGAGCCGGAGATCCCGCAGAATACCGGTAATATTGCCCGTACTTGTGTTGCAACCGGCTCACGTCTGCACCTTGTTGAGCCGCTTGGCTTCTCGATCAGCGACCGTTATCTGAAGCGGGCTGGCCTGGACTACTGGTTTGACCTCGACTTGACGATCTGGCCGGATATTGAAAGCGCCTTGCGCAGTCTGGCTGGCCGTTCAATCTACTACGCGACGACCAAGGCCGCGACCGCTTATTCAGCGATCACCTTTCCCGATTCACCAGTTCTTGTTTTTGGCAAGGAGACCAAAGGATTGCCGGAAGAGATGCTGCTGGCCCATCCGGAGCGCTGCCTGCGGATTCCCATGCTCCCGGGGCGTCGTTCCCTGAATCTGGCCAATGCGGTCGCGATCATGGCGTATGAGGTTTTACGTCAGCAGGGCTTTCCCGGTTTTGATTGTCAGAGCCATTGCCTGGATATCCGCTGATCCGGATCCATCATCTTTCCTGCAGATCAGGATCCTGCTGATCTGCAAACCCATCCATCCTGCGGATCAGGATCTTCATTCATTTCGCTCTGTAGCCAGGCTTTCGATGCGCTTTAAATTCAACATGAAAAAGGAGCAGATCAGATGCTGCAGGAAAAGACAATCGTCGACTTGTTTTGCCAATTGGCGGCGCAGAATGCACCATCACGCCAGGAAC
>CAYVHB010000017.1:6773-34298 GCA_964450865.1 uncultured Oscillospiraceae bacterium
ATCGTCGACTTGTTTTGCCAATTGGCGGCGCAGAATGCACCATCACGCCAGGAACGGGCTGTGGCTGATTTAGTCTGCCAATATCTGGCCGGACTGGGACTGGCTGTGTCCGAAGATGATGCGGCGTCAGCGATAGGCGGCAATTGCGGCAATTTAATATGTCGCGTCCCGGCCAGTCCGGGTCAGGATGCAGCAACTGGCGAAAATGTGGCGGATGCCGGTATCTCCCGGTCCGCCAGCCTGGCAGGCCAGCTGCCACCCTTGCTGTTCAGCACCCATCTGGACACGGTGATGCCCTGTGCCGATAAGAAAATCATGATTTCAGATGATCGGATCATTTATACTGATGGCCAGACTATACTGGGTGCCGACGACCTGGCGGGTGTCACCGCTATTCTGGCAGCGGTGGCCCATATTCAGCACAATCACCTGCCGCATGGCCGCCTGGAGCTGCTTTTTTCCGTTGCGGAGGAACAACACCTGCTGGGTATCCAGCACCTGGCGGCCGGCGCGCTGGCTGCCAGGCAGGGCTATGTGCTGGATACCAGCGGCGCACCCGGACTGGCAGTAATCCAGGCACCCGGACATATTCACTTCGACGTGACGATTACAGGCAGGTCGGCTCATGCGGGGATTGCCCCGGAAACCGGGCTCAGCGCTATTACCGTGGCCGCCCAGGCTATTGCCGCCATGCGGCTGGGCCGGGTTAATCCACGGACAACAGCCAATATCGGCCTGATTGAGGGCGGTGGCGAAACCAATATTGTTGCCCGGACCTGTCGTCTGACTGCCGAATGCCGTTCGTTGAACCTGCAGGAATTGCAGGCCCAGGCTGCCCATATGCGGGCCTGTCTGCAGCAGGCCGCTGATACAGCCGGTGCCCGGGTTGAAGTCAAGGAAAAGGTCTCGTATTATCCCTATGAAGTGGCAGCGGATGCCCCGGTCGTCCGCCGCTTCCTGGCTGCCTGCCAGCGCCTGCAGATTCCGGCAAACCTGATTCAGACTGGCGGTGGCAGTGACCTGAATATTCTGGCCCAGGCGGATTTGCAAGGTGTTGTCCTTTCGACCGGTATGCAGAACGTCCATTCCGGCCAGGAACATCTGGCGATCGATGACTTGTTCAACCTGACCCGCCTGGTCATTGAGCTGATGACCGACCTGGGCGACTATGCCTGATCTGAACAGGCCCGCTTACCTGGGCCCCAGGATGCAAATGCGTGTTAATTCTATGTAAAATGTGCAAAACATTATATTTACAATAGGATCGAGCCCCTAACGATGATATAATACTTGACGCATGGTTTTTACCCCATGTTCGAACTGTCAAGATACATCTACCTTGAGAAGTGAGGTACCCCGATGGTTATATCATCTGCGTTGGTAATCAGTATCATACTGGTGCTGGCAGTAATTTTCGTCAATGGATGGACAGACGCCCCCAATGCAATTGCTACTGCTGTATCGACCCGTTGCCTCAGCCCTCGTGCGGCCGTTATCTTAGCCGTTATCTTCAACACCCTTGGTGCCGGCTTCATGACGCTGGTCAATGCCAAGGTTGCTGAGACCATCACCAAAATGGTTAAATTCGATGCCACTCCTGCCTCGGCCAATGATCCGCTGATTGTTCTGGCCGCTTCACTGGCGGCCATTGTCATCTGGGCAACGGCTGCCTGGTACTTTGGCATTCCAACCAGTGAAAGCCATGCCCTGATTGCCGGGATCACCGGTGGCGCGATCGCGCTCGGCAATGGTTTTAATGCGGTCAATGCCCAGGAATGGAACAAAGTCCTGATCGGCCTGGGCATCTCCTCAGTCCTGGGTTTCTTCAGCGGCTTTGTCATTGTCCGGCTCATTGCCTTTTTGTTCAAGCATGTGCGGCGGGCTACAGCCAATAAGATCTTTACCAATGGCCAGATTTTCGGCGCCAGCTGGATGGCCTTCATGCATGGAGCCCAGGACGGCCAGAAATTCATGGGTGTTTTTATGCTGGCCCTTTATCTGAATAATGCCGTTCAGAAAAGTCCGGATGGCAGTTTCAAGGTCGAGTGGTGGCTGATCATCGTCTGCTCCCTGGTCATGGGCCTGGGTACATCGGCTGGTGGCTACCGGATCATCAAGGCTGTCGGGATGGACATGGTCAAGCTGGAGAAATACCAGGGTTTTGCCGCGGATATTGCTGCTGCCAGCTGTCTGCTGCTATCCTCACTGACCGGCATTCCAGTCAGCACCACGCATACCAAGACCACGGCGATCATGGGCGTCGGCACCGCCCGCCGCCTTTCATCCGTCAACTGGACAGTCGTCAAGGATATGGTCCTGGCCTGGGTCCTGACCTTCCCCGGCTGTGGCCTGATCGGCTTCCTGATGGCCAAGCTCTGCCTGCTGATCTTTTAAGTACGCACGATCCGCCGGATGACTGCATCGGATCTTTCCAAAGTACGGCCAGGATCTGTCAATAATGCTGATAATGAGCCAGGCCTGCCGGACGGCCACGCCGGATCACCCGGGAGGCCGGCCCCGATTGATGAAGAATGTGCAATGTGCAGCCGGTGGCTGCAAGATGAAGGAGAAACGTAAATGGCACGGAAAAAGGAATTCAATTATTATGATGTTCTGATCACAGCATCGTCCTATTCGCATCAGGTTGCCGGGAAGCTGAATGATCTGATGAACAACTATGAAGATGTGCCAGCGAAGGCCAATGCCATTCACGACCTGGAACACGCGGCGGACAGTGAGGTGCACCGGCTGTGCGATGCCCTGCATGTGGCGTTCATTACACCCATTGACCGTGAAGATATTTATGGCCTGATCAAATCGATCGACGACATCACCGATCTTGTCGAGGATGTGGCTAATCGCTTCAATATGTTCAATATCAGCTCCGTCCGGCCGGAAGCCCTTGAACTGGGCCAGAAGATCGAAAAGGCCACGACTGTCCTGCACCAGCTGATGGTTGAATTCAAGAACCACAAGAAGTCGCGCAAGATCATGCAGCTGGTCAAGGATGTCAACAGCGTGGAAGAGGAGGGCGACCGGCTCTATCGCGAATTTGTCAAGCGGTTGTTCAGCGGGGAGGAGTCCGTGCTGGAAATCATCAAGTGGAAAGATATTTATGACGATATGGAGAATGTCCTGGATGCCTGCGAAGACGTCGCCAACATCATCGAAGGCGTCGTGATGAAAAATAGCTGACAGGATGGTAATCAGCCCGCCGATGTTGAGATTTTTAGCGTTAGATTGTGAACTGGCTGTATATCGCAAGGGGTTCCTCGCGGTACATATTGACTTGGCCCGCGGGTACCTGACCTGGCGTGAAAGCAATCGCTGGTATAACAATTTTACGCGTACACTCAGTCCGGAGCAGATTGACTGGCTTAACTCGGTGCTGTCGTCGGTTGCCCTGATCGAGAGTTTGCCGGTCTGCAATGATGTGTGCCTGCCGATTGCCGGTCACCTGCTTGCCTCAGAGGAGCAAGCGGAAACCGGATCCACTGAACCGGATCAGGTTCCGATTTCACCCCAGCATCGCCTGGCCTGGTCGATCATTGCCCGGACCGGCGATGGCTGTTATGAGAAAACCGGACTGGACTCCCTGCCCCTGGGCTGGAATCAGCTGGCTGACATCATCGAAACCATCAGCCGCATGCCTTTTTGCCTCTAGCTGATGACAGGACCATCTGTCATCCACCAGTGAGCCTGCACGGAATACCATGGATAAAGCCCTTTTTTCGGAATAGAACTGGCAGTTTACCCACTGCCAGTTTTCTGTTAGAATAGCATCAGTATTCTTCAGAGGACTGGCGAGGTGCGGATGGATTTTCTTGAAGGCTTCCTGATGGGACCGATTTGGAGTGACACAGAATACGAAACCCGGCGCCATATCGGCTTCCACCTGTTTCTCGGTTTCATGCTCAGTTCGCTGCTGATCTGGTTTGCCATCAAGCCCGAGCAGGCTGGCCGCTGGCTTGACTGGCCCTTGCCACTGCTGATCATCGTAGTTATCCTGATGGTTCTGGTTACGCCCTTTATCTGCAGCATTTATTACCGGCTGCACGTCCTGCTCAAGCTGCTTGTCCTGGCCTTCCTGGTTTTCAAGTTTGTGATTGCTCTTGTTGCGGCCTATCAGCTTATTCTGCCCCACGTCAATCTGGACCTGATCATCGTTCCAGACCGGCTGATGACCTATGTGAATGATACCATTGCCAAGGCAACGGCGTATTATGCCGAGATGAGCAAAGCGACCGGGATGCTGCTGGGTATTGTGACCGGGGGCCTGCTGCTTGTCCTGCGCGTCGGGCTTCTGGTCGTTGCCATGCTGCTTGCCCCGGTTCTGCTGCTGCAGGCATTGAAGCTGGTCCAGCGTGCGATTGATTGGCTGGTTGCCCGTTATGTTTTGCGCAACTTCGACTGACGACCGGCCAGGCCCGGTACAAATCTGATCTTTTCGTAATGCTCGCATATCCCGTCCCAATCGTGAACAGCCAGATGTGATCAGCCAGATGATGAATAAGGGAGAATTGATTATGCACAGAACAAAAATCATTTGTACCATGGGGCCTGCTGTCGATAATGATGAAGTGCTGGAACAACTGATGCTCAAGGGCATGAATGTCGCCCGCCTGAATTTTTCCCACGGCAGTCATGATGATCACAGGAAACGCGCCGACCGGATCAAGCGGCTGCGTGATCAGCATAACCTGCCGATCGCCCTGCTGCTCGACACCAAAGGTCCGGAAATCCGGACCGGTACCTTCGCCGAGGGCAAGATCCTGCTCGAAGAGGGCGACAAGGTTACGGTTACCGCCACGGCCCAGCCGGGTACAAGACAGCTGATTACTGTTTCCTATGCCAATATCCACAAGGACCTCAAGCCCGGATCACGCATCCTGATTGATGACGGGCTGGTTGAGCTGGTTGTTCTGGCCATTGAGGATGGCAATGTTCAATGTGAAGTGCTCAATGGTGGCCCTGTTTCCAATTATAAAAGCATCAATCTGCCAGGGGTCGAGACGAATCTGCCGTCCCTTACGGAAAAGGATATCGCGGATATCCGGTTTGGCATTGAAAACGGCTTTGATTTTATTGCCGCTTCGTTTGTCCGCAAGGCGACCGATGTCCTGGAAATCCGCAAGCTGCTCGAGAAGTATCATGGCGAGCATATCCACGTCATAGCCAAGATCGAGAACCGCGAAGGTGTGGACAATTTTGACGAGATACTCAAGGTTTCTGATGGCATCATGGTCGCCCGTGGCGACCTGGGCGTGGAAATACCGATTCAGGAAGTGCCGTCTGTCCAGAAGTCCCTGATCCAGAAATGCTATCGGGTCGGCAAGCCGGTCATCACCGCGACACAGATGCTGGATTCAATGATGCGCAATCCGCGACCGACACGGGCCGAGGTCAGTGACGTGGCCAACGCGATCATTGACGGCACCAGCGCGATCATGCTGTCCGGCGAAACAGCCGCTGGCAAATACCCGGTGGAGAGCCTGGCCATGATGGTGACCATCGCCGAGCAGACCGAGAAGTCAATCGATTACTGGGCCCGCTTTATGACGGCCAAGTATGAGATGGTACCCAGCGTGGCTAATGCCATCAGCCATGCAACCTGTATGACAGCCATGGATCTCAAAGCCTCGGCGATCGTTGCGGTTACGCATGGGGGCCGCACCGCCCGCCTGATTTCCCGTTTCCGGCCGGATTGCCCGATTATCGGCACCACCGTATCTCCTCAAGCTGTCCGCCAGCTGGCGCTGGCCTGGGGCGTCTTCCCCTATCTGGTCGGCGAGCTCCAGTCGACTGACGAAATGTTCGAGGTTGGCATGAACAAGGCCCTGGAATCCGGCTTCGTGAAAAATGGCGATGTTGTAGTCATCACGGGTGGTACACCGATGGGCATGAGCGGCACGACCAATACCCTGAAGGTGCAGAATATCGGCCGGATCCTGGTCGCCGGCAAGGGTATCGGCCGCGGTTCGATCAGCGCCGAGGCCATGGTTATCCAGGACGCCGAAGATTTGCGCAGTGCTGACCTGCGCAGTGACTACATTTTTGTTGCCGCGTCGACTGACAACAGCATGCTCAGCCAGATGAAAAAGGCCGTCGCCCTCGTCGTTGAGGACAGCGATCCGGCTTCTCACACCACGACGGTTGGCCTGGCCCTTGATATCCCGGTTATTTATGCCTGTGAAAATGCAACCAGGATCCTCAAGTCCGGCTCGATCATCAGCATCGATGTCGAGCGTGGCACCATCAGCTGACGGTCATTTATCAAAGCACTTCCAGCAGGCATCGCCCGGTCAACCCACCGGCGATGCCTTTTGCGGTCTGATGCCTTGCGACCGTAATAAAAACAGTCCAATCAATTTTGAAAGAGGCGAGATGAATGAAAGAATCCTATGATGACAGCCGTTATCAACGAACGGATCAGCCCCATGAACGCTATGTTTATCCGCATCAGGGTTATTATGGCCAGGACCGGACATCTGGCCAGGTATCGTCTCCAGGACCGTCATCAACACCGGCAGGTGCTGGTGGCAATCGTTCCGCTGATGAGCCAGCCAGCCCGCCGGCCGGCCAGCCGGTCAATCCAGATAATGGCCCTGCCGGCTCCTGGACTTACCAGGGTTCAAATTCAGCGCCGGATCAGCTGCCGCCCCGGAGATTCCACAAAGTCCTGGCCCTGATCGCTATTTTTCTGGCTGCGGCGATCCTGTTTTCTGCTGCAACAGCCGCCATCGTCTATACCGTACTCAGGCCAGCCACTGATCAGGGCGAGGTCACGATTCACAGCGGTCAGACGACCCGCCCGGATACCCCTTCATCCAGTGCGCCGGCTGAGCCCGGCCAGCCGGGCAAAGACTTGACGGACAAGCATTTCAGTATTGCCGATGCGGCCACGCGGCCAGACGGCAGCAAACCGGCCCTGTCCATTATCCAGATTGCCGCCCAGGGCAAGCCAGCTGTCGTTGCCATCACGACAGAGACAACCGTTACCGATCCATTCGGCCAGACGGGCTTCGGTTCTGCAGCCGGATCCGGCTTTATCCTGACTGCCAATGGCTATATTGTGACTAATTTTCATGTGATTGAAGACGCGCAGACCATCGCTGTCACGCTTGATAATGGCGATATTTACAATGCCAGCGTGGTTGGCACGGATAGCCAGAATGACCTGGCTGTGCTCAAAATTAATGCCAGTCAATTGCCGACGGTCGTCCTGGGCGATTCTGCCAGCCTGGAAGTCGGAGAACTGGCGGTCGCGATCGGCAATCCGCTCGGCCAGCTGAGCGGCACCGTGACGGCCGGGATTATCAGTGCCCTCGACCGCGAGATTACCATTGACAATCAGACTCTCAAACTGTTGCAGACTGATGCTGCCATTAATGCCGGCAATTCCGGTGGTGCCCTGTTTAATTCGTTTGGTGAGGTAATCGGCATCAATACAGCCAAGAATACGGGAACCGGGGTCGAAGGCCTGGGCTTTGCTATACCGATTGATTACGCCAAGCCGATTATCGAAAGCCTGATCCAGAATGGTTATGTAAAGGGTCGTCCGCGAATCGGCATCTATACCCGGGACCTGACGGCCCAGCTCGCCGAGTTTTACGATCTGCAGGCGGGCGTTTATGTCTCGCAGGTCACGCCAGGCAGTGCTGCCGAACGGGCTGGTATCCGCGAGGGTGATATCATCATCGCCGCCAACGGCCAGCCGGCCCTGACGACAGAGGCTATCAATACAATCAAAAACAGCCTCAAGCCGGGGGACACCATACGCCTGACGATCATTCGCGACAAGCAGCAACAAGAGGTTGCCGTTGTTCTTGACGAGGATACACCCGACACCCGTCCATGACCGGCCAGGCCAAATTTGCTGACTGCTGCTGACCTTTCCTTCATGGACGGGGCACGTGCCAGAGGAGGGACCTTGTGAATATTCGCCATTGGTTCAGGCGTGACGTCCTGATCCCCGCCGGACTGTTGCTCGCCTTTGGCTATCTGCTGTACAGGCTGGCTCATGCAGTACAGCAGCTGCCTGTCTATCAGACCAGCTCCTGGCTGCCGTGGCTGCTCAATGCCTGCTATGTGCTGTATGGGTTGCTGGCGGTTGTTACCGTGCGGCACATCCTGTCGACCTACGCCCTGGAGCGCTTTGATCCAGGCGATCCGGCCAGCCTGCAGCGTTTACGCCGGATGCTGCGTTATCAGCTGATGTTCCGGGTTGAGGCGCAGCAAGACCTGTTGCAGGCCCTGATGACCAGCCTGGGCCAGTCCGGTTACGTGGCAGAAGCCCACAATCCGGCGATCGGTACCGTCATGGTCAAGGCTCGCCGCTGGTTGCTGATTCCCCATACGAGCCGGAAACGGGTTATCCTGATGGATATGCAACCCATCAATGTCCTGCGAGTCGACCAGCAGTTAAGAGACAGCATTCGCTATATCCGCAACCAGTCCCGGGAGCCATCGACCCGCAATTGTGTCGTGATTATCACCCGCCTGGCCGATTCAATTGAAGTTACATCGGCGGCAGCCGGTATTGTCAATTTTCTCGGCCGTTATCAGGGCGGCGCCCTGGGGGCCATGCTGCTGGACGGCGCGCAAAGCCGCTTGTACTATCCGATTGACCAGACCACCATTCCGTTCCGGCATCGCCTTTTCGCCTTTGTGATCCGCCGCCGCCTGATTAACCAGATCAGCGGCGGCTTCTACAGCTTGATGCGCCAGACGAAGAACCGGATGATCGGGGCCTTGCGCCTGAAACCTGCTGCCGCTGAACAGGACCGATCCAGCCCGGCCATGGATCCAGCGCCGCGACGCCCCATTCCGTCTGCGTCTCCATCTGCAGAGCCCGGCCCTGAAGTTGCGCCAGATGAACCAGAAAGAAATGAACCATCATAAACGAATCAACAGCCGGATGTACCATCATCAAACAAATCAATGTTAAAAAGAATAACGCAAAAAGAGTCCTTTATAAACCATTATTAAAACCCAACTGAAGCGAATAAGCGAAAAGTGAATCAACAATGAATAAATGAAATGATAGAGGTACTGACAGCATGGCGCAGATCCGCCTGATAAATGGCAGTCAGAAAAAGATCAGTGAAGGTCACCCCTGGGTCTACCGGACTCAGATCGACCAGATTAGCGGTGACCCGCAGCCAGGCTCCATGGTGGAGGTCTATGATTTTCGCCAGCGCTACCTGGGTACCGGATTCTACAATCCGGCTTCAATGCTGACGGTTCGACTGCTGACTCATCGTCGCGAAACCATAGATCCAGATCTGATCCGGCGCCGGGTGATCGCAGCTGTCCGTTATCGTGAACTTTTACGCCGTCCCGGTACCGACAGCTATCGCCTGGTTTTTGCGGAGGCTGACTTGCTGCCCGGTGTAATTGTCGACCAGTTTGCCGACACCATCGTTATGCAGATCCTGGCCCTGGGCATGGAGCCGTTCCTGACAGTGATTGCCGATACTCTGATTGAGGTATGCCAGCCAACGAGCCTGATTTTGCAGCATGAAGAGATCATTCGCACAAAGGAAAATCTGCCCTTGTATCGCCGGGTCTACCATGGTCCGGACTGTACCCGGGTTACGATCCGCGAAAATGACCTGCTGCTGGCCGTCGATCTGGCGGCTGGGCAGAAAACCGGCTATTTTCTTGATCAGAAAGCCAATCATGCCTTCGTGCGTCCCTTCGTCGCCGGGCGGCGCGTGCTGGATTGCTTTAGCTATATCGGCGGCTTTGCGCTGAATGCGCTGGCCGGCGGGGCCGCCGCAGTCACAGCTGTAGACAGTTCAGCCCAGGCGGTGGCTTTGGCTGCTGTCAACGCCCGGCAAAATCACCTGGCGGACCGCCTGACAACCGTGACTGCCAACGCGTTTGATTTCCTGCGCGAAGCCGTACGTCAGGGTGAAACCTATGATGTGATTATCCTGGATCCGCCGGCGTTTGCCAAAAGTCATGCCGCCCAGGCTACTGCGGTCCGCGGCTATAAAGAAATTAATCTTAGCGCCCTGCGCTTGCTGCCACCGGGCGGCATTCTGGCCACCCATTCCTGCTCTTTTCATATGCCTGAGAGCTTGTTCATCGAAACCGTGCTGGCCGCCGCGCGTGACGCCCGCCGCACCGTCCGGATTATCGATGTGCGCCGCCAGGATTACGATCACCCGGTGCTGGCTGGTTACCCCGAGTCGCACTATTTGAAAAGCGTCTGGCTCCAGATCATGGATTAGGTTTGGGGCCTGGCGGGCTCTCCTGACCGGTTACGACCATCATAATTGCCCGGTTACGATGAACATCAATGCCCGGTTGCGATCATCATAATTGCCCGGGTGCAACCGCTGCCATCGTCCTGATGTCATTGAAAATCATGTCTCTTTCCCGCCGTTATGTTACATTGTCACAGAACAAAGCATCCCGACCTGATAAATTATAGGCATGACCAGTTCCGGAAGCGTTTACTGTCAGCCCGCAAGCGTTTGCTGCCTGTGTATCTGACTGATCCTGCGGAACCAGAAGGCCTGCTGGGTTCAGGCGAGGCCTGACCCGGAGAATGGATGAGGTGTGAAGATGAAAGTGTTAATTGTGGGCGGTGTAGCGGGTGGAGCTTCGGCGGCAGCCAGATTGCGCCGGAACGATGAAAAGGCCGAGATTATTCTGTTTGAAAAGGGCGAGTATATTTCCTATGCCAATTGCGGCTTGCCTTATTTTGTTGGTGATGTCATTAAAGATAAAGAGAAATTGCTGGTCCAGACACCGGAGGCAATGCGGACCCGTTTCAACCTTGACATCCGCATCCGCTCCGAGGTTGTGCGCATCAACCGCCAGAATAAGACAGTAACCGTACTCGACCATCGGACCCGCCAGGAATATGTCGAATCTTATGATAAATTGATCCTCTCACCCGGTGCTGAACCGAAGCGCCCGCCGATGGAGGGTATTGACCTGCCCGGTGTTTTTACCTTGCGGACTGTGCCGGATACTTATCGGATCCGTGACTTTGTCGACACGAAAAAGCCCCAGCGTGCTGTGGTCATTGGCGGTGGCTTTATCGGCGTCGAGATGGCCGAGAACCTGATGGAACGGGGCATTGACGTCACGCTGGTTGAATTTACCGACCAGGTTGTCGCTTCGCTGGATCCGGATATGGCAGCCTTCCTGCATCAGCATATGCGCATGAAAGGCCTCAAGCTGCTGTTCAGGACCGGCGCAACTGCCTTCCTGCCTGCTGACAATGGTGGCCTGGTCGTCAGGCTGACAACTGGCAATGCCTTGTACACGGATATGGTCATTTTCAGTATCGGCATCAATCCTGACAGCAAGCTGGCCCGCGAAGCTGACCTGGCGCTGGGCATTGCCGGCAGTATCAAGGTTGACCGCTACCTGGCGACATCCGATCCGGATATTTTTGCTGTCGGTGACGCAATTGAAGTCGAACATTTCGTCTCGCACTTGCCGACCTTGATTCCGCTGGCTGGCCCGGCCAATAAGCAGGGCCGCATTGCTGCCGACAATGTTTCTGGCCACCAGGTCCCGTTTGAGGGTGTCCAGGGCAGTGCTGTCCTCAAGGTCTTTGACATGACCGCCGCCTCGACCGGCCTGAATGAGAAGCAGCTCAAGCGGGACAAGCTGGCCTATGAGAAGATCTACGTGCATCCGCTCAACCATGCCGGTTATTACCCGGGCGCAACCCAAATGACGGTCAAGCTGCTGTTTGATCTGGACAGCGGCAAGATATTGGGTGCCCAGGCGGTCGGTATCCACGGCGTTGAAAAGCGCATCGATGTCCTGGCCACCGCCCAGCGCCTCGGCGCAACCGTCGCTGACCTGGAAAAGCTCGAACTGACCTACGCGCCGCCTTATTCATCGGCCAAGGACCCGGTCAACATGCTGGGCTTTATTGCCAGCAACATCATGAAGGGCGATGTCAAGGTCTTCCAGTATCACGACATTGCCGACCTGGATCCGGCAACCAGTTTCCTGGTCGATGTGCGGACCCCGGAGGAATATTCGCTTGGCAGCATACCGGATGCCCGCAATTACCCGCTTGATGAAATCCGCAGCCGCCTGGCCCATTTCCCGAAAAACAAGAAGATCTACCTGTTCTGCCAGGTCGGCCTGCGCGGCTATCTCGCAGCCCGGATCCTCCAGCAGAACGGCTATCATGAAGTGTACAACCTGACTGGCGGTTATAAGCTGTATCACACTGTCATTCTCGACCAGTCCGCCGAGATTCCCTATGATTGCTTCGGCCAGCAGGTCACCGAAGGTGAAGGGGAGAAGCTGGTCCTGCAGCCAGACGGCAAAACAGCGGTCTGTCCCGTTCCGGCTTCGCCAGCCAGCCGGCCAGTCGTGGTAACCGGAGCAGCAGTCGCATCCGCCCCGGCCGCGACCCAGCCCGCAGCCGTCCCGGTAAAAACGCCCCGGGCCAATATCAAAGTCATGACCGTCGATGCCTGCGGCCTGCAATGCCCCGGCCCGATTCTTAAAGTGGCAGAAGGGATCAAGAAGATCGAACCCGGCGATCAGCTGGTGGTGGAAGCGACCGATCCCGGCTTTGCCTCGGATATTGGTATCTGGTGTGAACGCACCGGCAATGTTCTCAATGACATCAAGCAAAAGCACGGCCAGTACACCGTCATCGTGACCAAGGGCGAGCCGATGGTGCCCCAGGCCACGGCGCCGGTTCAGAATGATAAAACCATGGTGGTCTTCAGTGGCGATCTGGACAAGGCCCTCGCAGCCTTCATCATTGCAACCGGTGCAGCCTCCATGGGTCGCAATGTGACCATGTTCTTTACCTTCTGGGGCCTGAACATCCTGCGCCGTCATGACAAGGTCCGGGTCCCCAAGGCCTTTATCGAGAACATGTTTGGCTCGATGATGCCGCGTGGTTCGCGCAAGCTGGGCCTGTCCAAACTGCATATGGGTGGCATGGGAACACGGATGATGCGCGAGGTCATGAAATCCAAAAATGTCTCATCCCTGGAAGAGCTGATCCAGACGGCCATTGACAGCGGCGTCAAGATGGTGGCCTGCCAGATGTCGATGGATGTCATGGGCATCAAGCCCCAGGAACTGATCAAGGGTGTGGAAATCGGCGGCGTGGCCACGATGCTCGGTGCAGCCGAACTGTCCGATACCAACTTCTTTATCTGATATCTGATCAGCCTGGTCTGGTCAGCGGTTTGCCTGCAGCTGGCCATGATTTTGCGATTATAAACAGGGCCCTGGTTTCGAAAAGAATCCAGGGCCTTTTCATTCGGGTGGGCATGTTTAGGCGCTGCGGTTGCTGTTATAATAGAAATATGTCCGATCACCAGGAATGCCTTGCTGTAAGCAGGACCGGGAAATGGCTTGTTTCACCCCAAAAAGACCTGCAGCAACAAAAGAAGACGTACGGTAGCAAAAGGTGACCGCGTTCATTGAATGTCCCGATTGTCGTACGGAAAATGCCGGAGGCGCAGCCATGAAAAAATTAGCAGCTATCTTTCAATCGTTTGCAAAATTTATCTATCGGACCTTCCCGGTTATCGGCGGTTATTCTGTTAAAGACGCCAGCGACCTGATGAATGACCCGGACCATTATGAATATCGGGATCATTCATGGCTTAAACGACAGGAAGATAAACTGCTGCACAAACACTGATTGATCCGGTCATTGATCCTGGACAAATAAAAACCCTGGAACCGCTGAGGCTCCAGGGTTTTGCTTATGGCTGCCGGACTAGGATTTGAACCCAGACAGACTGAGTCAGAGTCAGTAGTGCTACCCTTACACTATCCGGCAATCTATGTGAAAGGCTGGCGACAGCCCGTCAGCAGAAAAAAATATACCACAGATTCGCTATCCATGCAAGGGGTCGATGCTGATTTGCAGTGAAAATTTTGGCGATTCTGGTGAAATCAATCCTGGATCATTGAAACATCATTTGACGGCCACGGAATGGACAGTTATCATAGTGTCAACTGGACAGACTGGGAGCCAACTTAACGATCCAATCAAGCACTTGAATAGTCGGAGTATACAGATGAAACAACTGAATCATCCTGGCTTGCAGCCGTATAATCCAATCAGCACTGACGTCCACGCCGCAAACCGCCAACACATCCGCATATTGCCCGTTAACGGACGGCAAAAGCCGGGCCATCAGCCATTTACAGCGCTCAGATGGCTGGCATCCTGCCTGGTGATCCTGCTGGTCGTGGCTGGACCTGGCCTTGCCACCCCATTACTGACCATTTCCGGAACGGGTAGAGCAGTCCTCGCTCAGTCCGTAATCGCCAGCAGCACGTTGCCGCTGACGGACGGCATTACCAGCGATGTCATCTGGTCCGATCCGGCTGGTGACCAGGAGACTGGGGCCTGGCCGGCGCTTGAACAGGTCCAGGCCAAAGCTTATGTGGTTATGGATCGCCTGACCGGGAAGGTCTGGCTGTCAAAAGCCGCAAACACACAAAATTACCCGGCCAGCACGACGAAAATCATGACCGCCCTGCTGGCCCTGGAAGCCAATGATCTGGGCCGGCTCGTGACTGTTTCAGCCAATGCCGTCAAGCTCGACTGGGACGCCTCCAAAGCCGGGTTTATTGCTGGCGAAATCGTGTCAATGAAAGATCTTCTGGCCGGGCTGATGCTGCCATCCGGTAACGATGCGGCTATTGCCATCGCCGAAGCCCTGGCCGGCAGCCAGGCCAAGTTTGCACGCCAGATGAACAGCCGGGCCAGGGAACTGGGCGCGACAAAGACCAATTTTGTCAATCCCAATGGCCTGCATAATACCAGACACGTCACAACGGCCCTGGATCTGGCCAGGATTGCAGCTGCGGCCATGCGGCTGCCCCAATTCCGTGAGCTCGTTAACACGCCGGTTTATGCACTGTCAGCTACCAATAAACACCCGCTGGCCGGCTGGCAGATCCTGATCAACAGCAATAGCCGCATGTTGCTGGCAGATCATAGCAATTACCGCTCCAGCTTGCTGCGGGAAATTCAAGGTATAAAGACCGGCACGACCACGCCGGCCGGCAATTGCCTGGTCACGGCTGCCGTAACCAATGATGGTGTCGAACTCATCTGTGTCCTGCTGGGAGTATCTGCAAACGATACGCAGGGCAATACCAGCAGCTATTCACGGACCTTGCTGGAAGCGGCCGCGCGCAAAACCGCTGCTGATCCGGAGCGTGTCACCCTCGTTACCGCCGGCCAGCCACTGACGATTCCCGGCAGTAGTCTGCTGCTGATGCCCCAAGCCTCGCTGACCCTGACGGCAGCTGCCAGCCAGGCGCTGGACTATACGCTGGCTGTGCCAGGCCTGAGTGTGGCGGAACAGCCGCAAGAGGCCCCGGAAAATGGGGCCGATGCATCTTTGGGGCGGCCAGGTTCGGAAACGCTGATTCAGCTGGTCCAGGATGGCACGGTTTTGACCACCGTTCCCGCTGTTTTTGCGACCCCCACACCGATCCCCACCCCGACCCCTTCGCCGATTCCGACTAAACCGCCGAAAGCAGATCCCGGTACTCAGGTGACGACGGGTAACGGTCAATCCGGCCCGGGCATTGACGGGGTTGGTAAACTGCCGATTATAGGATCGATCCTGACCTGGTTCGCGGCCCGCGTCTGGCTTGTGGCCCTGATCGGCGGTCTGTTGCTGCTGGCTCTCATTGGATTGATCATCTGGCGCCTGATTGTCCGTCACAACAGGGGATTCTATATTCGCCGCCGCTAAAGCAATTCCAGGCGGATTGCCTGCTGATCCGCTTTGACAATTGGTAAACAGGGGATTCCATACCCGCACTGTTCATTGAACGCCGCAGCCAGGCCGTACGTTGCTTCAGGAAACCACTTCCAGGATGACCGGACGAGGCTGGACCGGCTCGCTGCCGATGCCAATGGCCTGCAAGATTTGCTCGCCGGCAGTCTGGCACATGGCTGGTGTTGCCGCAAAAACCTCGGCCAGTTCCTCGCCGGCCTTGACCGGCTCATTCATTCTCTTGCGCAAGATGAGCCCGGCAGCATAGTCCAGCTGATCGTCCTTTTTCAGGCGCCCGCCGCCCAGGCTGACCAGCACGCGGCCGAGTTCGGACGTCCTGATCCGGGTGATATACCCGGTAGCCGGCGCTAGCACTTTCAGTGAACAGGCCGCCTGCGGCAAGCGGGTATAATCATGGATAACAGCCGGGTCACCGCCCTGGTTGCTGATCAAGGCTTCCAGGCGGGCCAGTCCGGCGCCGCTGTACAAAGCATCCAGCAGGCGCTGGCGGGCTTCCTCGGGTTGACAGGCCAGTCCGGCCTGGATCAGCATATATGAACCCAGGGTCAAGGTGACCTCGAGCAGTGAACCGCCGCCATGCCCCTTGAGGACTTCGATCGCCTCAATGACCTCCAGCGAATTGCCAATATGCGAGCCCAGGGGCTGGTCCATGTCGCTGATCACCGCCAGCATCCGGCGACCGGCCATCTTGCCGATATCTACCATCGCCCGGGCCAGGACGCGGGCCGCGGGCAGATCGGGCACAAAGGCCCCGCTGCCGCATTTAACATCGAGGACAATCGCGTCCGCACCAGCCGCGATTTTTTTGCTCATGATGCTGGCGGCGATCAGCGGCACAGAGTCGACCGTGCCAGTGACATCGCGCAAGGCATAAAGTTTTTTATCAGCTGGCGTCAGATCGTCACTTTGCCCGATCAGGGCAATACCGATCTGCCTGGTTTGGCGAATGACTGTATCCATCGTCAAGTTCGTCTGAAAGCCGGGAATGGCGGCAAGTTTGTCAATGGTGCCACCCGTGAAGCCCAGCCCCCGGCCGGACATTTTGACGATCGGTGCGCCACAGGCCGCAACCAGCGGCGCGAGCACCAGCGTCGTTGTATCGGCGACCCCGCCCGTGCTGTGTTTATCAACCTTGATACCCGGAATCGGGCTGAGATCAAAACGGCGGCCGGAGTCAGCCATTGCCAGAGTCAGCCAGGTCGTCTCCTCACGATCCAGGCCGCGAATAAACATCGCCATCAGCATGGCCGCTATCTGGTAATCGGGCCAGCTGCCGCTGGTAACACCCTCAATAAAGGTCTGGATCTCGTCGGCTGTCAGATGCTGCCCGTTGCGTTTCTTGATGATCAAGTCAGTGGCTGCCATTTTGTTCGCCTCGCTTTGAATCGTTATGCCAGTATGAAATGCCGGGTACTCCGGGCCGCTGAACCGGCCCGGGTCTGGCGCCACCCCTTGCTGTACCGTTACGTACTTTCATTTTAGCATGGTTTCAGGTTTTGCCAAATCCATGCTGGACGTCAGCGCCAGGAAGGACCATAATAAAAACGCCGCAAAGGAAACAATGCAAGACATGATGCCAGGAAAAGACAACCAGGAAAAACACGCTGAAGAACGTCTTGTCATATAACGGAACTGAACACGTTGCCGGACTGCTGCCGGGCTTTTGGAGGAATATTTCGTGCTGGACCGACATGCCGTGGCTTCCCTTAGCCGCACTATTACCCGCCTGACTTTACCTGTATTGATTGAGCAGTTCTTCATTGTCATGATGGGAGCTGTCAATACCATGCTGGTTGCCAACATCGGCGGTGAAGCGATTTCGGCCACGGGTAATGTCGACACCATTAACAATATCATCATTTCGTTTTTCGCCGCCCTGGCTGTTGGTGGTACCGTCATTGTAGCCCAGTATACCGGCCGCCAGGATGATCGCAAGTCCAACCGGGCGATGGCCCAGTCGCTGCTGGCTTGTGTCGTGATCGCCGGCGCCGTGACCTTGCTGATCTTTCTCCTGCAAAAGCCATTGCTGACCTGGCTTTTCAAGGATGTTGACCCACTGGTTCTAACTTATTCCTACACCTATCTGGCGATTGTCCTGTGGTCTTATTTACCATTGGCCCTGATGACGATGGCCTTCGGTATCCTGCGTGGATCAGGTGATACCCGTACCCCCATGATGATTTCGATTATCATGAATATTGTCAATGTTGGCCTGAGCTACTGGCTGATTTACGGCTTTCGGCTGAATGTCGGCTCCCTGTCGATGCATACACCTGCATTTGGTGTGCAGGGCGCCGCTGTCGGCCTGACACTGTCCCGGACACTGGGCATGATCCTGGCCCTGATTCCGCTGTTGCGCGGTACCCGGCAATTGAAGCTGGACTGGCGTGACATGCGCCGGCCAGACTGGCCGATGCAAAGACTGATCCTGAATCTTGGCGTACCGGGCGGCGCTGAGCAGTTGATGTTTAATGGTGGCAAACTGATTGTGCAGATGTTTATCGTCCAGCTTGGAACAGTAGCCCTGGCTGCCAATGCCATCTGCAACTCCCTGGCAGCCCTGGCGACCATCCCGGGATTGTCGCTGAGCCTGGCGATCACCGCCCTGGTTGGCCAGGCTATCGGCCGGGGTGACCAGGCAGGGGCCCGCCGTCTCCTGAAATTCTCACTGGTTTATAATACGGTGGCCTTGCTGGTGCTCAGTCTCCTGTTTCTGCCATTTGTCCGCCAGCTGGTTGGTTTATTTACGCATGACGCAACAACGATCCAGACGGCTACCCGGGTCATGTATGCTTATCTGCTGGCTCAGCCTATCTTCTGGTCAGCATCATTTGCCTTGCCATCCGGCTTGCGCGGCGCCGGCGATGTCCGCTATACCATGGTGATATCAATCATCAGCATGTGGTTGCTGCGGATTCTTCTGGGCTATCTGTTCGGGATTATCCTGGGGTATGGTATTCTGGGTATCTGGTTCGCCATGTTCTCCGACTGGGCTTTCCGCTCGGTTCTCTTTGTCTGGCGCCTGCGCAGTGGCCGCTGGTTACAGCAGCGGGCTATCCATTGACAGACGACGGACGTTTGCAGCAGGACCGGATCCGGTTATGAGGCACAGAAAAACAAGCGGGCATCCAGTATGCAGGCATGTCCGCTTGTTCGGCGAGGAACCGCATTCGATTCATGTGGCTTATAGTCTGATTGATTTACGTGGAATTGCGCTCTATCAATTCGATGGGCAGAATTGACTCGACGGGGACATGCTGGTTATCATTCATCTGGTTCAGGAGATTGATCATCCGTTCAGCCATGGCCTTGACTGGCTGGCGGATGGTTGTCAGGGCCGGCTGGACCAGTTGGGCGATAATTGAATCGTCATAGCCGACGACCCGGATATCATCGGGAACACGCCAGCCGTGGACAGTACAAGCACTGATCACCTGGGCGGCAATGACATCACTGGAGGCGAAGATTCCATCGATACCCGGGTTATCCGCCAGGATCTGCTCGATCCGCGTTTCATAGTGCATGCTGATGAATGAAGACTCTTCTGTCTCAGTCAGCCGGTATTGCACACCTGATTCCCGGCAGACCCGGGCAAATCCTTCTCCGCGCTGATTTGCCATCTGCATGTTCCTGGTGCCGCCGATGTAGATCAGGTTTTTGCAGCCACGGGCGATCAGGTGCCGGGCTGCCAGCTCACCGCCGCGGTAATTGTCCGAGGTCACGAAGGGAATGTCATTGTCCAGATAGCGGTCGAAGGTTACCAGCGGCAGCTTGAGATTCAGGAAGGGCTGGATATTCATGATGCGCGTGGCCATGATAATGCCATCGACTTTATTGCGCTTGAGCATTTCGATGTAGCTGATTTCTTTGTCTGACTCGTGATGAGAATTGCACAGCATGATTTTGTAGCCCTGTTCAGTGGCGGAGTGCTCGATCGCATCAACCAGCAAACCGAAAAACGGATGACCGACTGACGGTACCAGGATCCCGATGATATAGGACCGCTGAAAAATCAGGGAACGGGCCAGCTCATTCGGCTGATAGTCAAGCCGCTCCATGGCGTCCATGACTTTCAGCCGCGTGTCGGCGCTGATGTATCCGCGATTATTCAGTACACGTGAAACGGTTGTAACCGTTACACCGGCCATCTTGGCCACGTCCTTGAGGGTAGGCATGTGCTTTCTCCTTGGTATATTACTCAGATCAACCGGATCAAATCCCCGGTCAGAATCCCTGGCTCCACAGGCCCCAACGAAGCGAGGCGTTGCCGGGGGTGTACTGGTCAGGAATGACCAGGCGATGTCTGCACGGTGAGGAAGGGGTCATCCATCGGGTTCATGGTATTTAGCAGGGGGTTGTTCTGGTGCCGGCCTGCGCAGCCAAACGGTAGTGATGCGCCTGAACCGCTGTCATGCAGCCTTATGCTGGCAAATATCTATTATTTGGATTATTATATCATCAACAGGATCTTAAAAAAACAGCGTATGATACGTTTGTCTGGCATAAAATGATTGAATGCGCCTGATTCAAATTCAATTATTGTTTTATTGATGGCCTGCAGCCGGACAGGCCAATGGTTTCGTACCTGAATCCCTGATCGGAAATCGGCAGAAAGGAGTGATTGACCATGCAAGTGCTCGAGGGCAAGTATAATAACGCCAAGGTTTTTTCCGATACCCTTGAAGATGAAGCCAGGTCCCAGATTATCCGGCTTCTGAATCAGCCTTTTGTTGCCGGCAGTTGCATCCGCATCATGCCGGATGCCCATGCCGGCGCGGGCTGCACGATTGGGACAACCATGACCATTCATGACCGGGTGGTACCCAATCTGGTCGGCGTCGATATTGGCTGCGGCATGGAAACAGTTATTCTCGATACAGCCCGGCTCGAATTGCCGTTGCTTGATGCCCGGATTCACCAGCTGATTCCCTGCGGTTTTGCGATTCGCCAGCAGCCGCATCGCCTGGCTGCAGAAATTGATTTGCGCCAGCTGCGCTGCCATCGTATTATCAATGAGAAACGGGCTTTGTTAAGTGTCGGCACCCTGGGCGGCGGGAATCATTTCATCGAGGTCGACCGCGATGACCAGGGGCGATTGTACCTGGTTGTCCACAGTGGCAGCCGCAACCTTGGCAAGCAGGTGGCCGAGTATTACCAGCATGAAGCAGCCCGGCGCCTGGACGGGCGGGTTGAAGCTTCCCTGGCCTATTGCGAAGGCGATCTGCTGGCTGATTATCTGCATGATTGCGCGATTATCCAGCATTATGCGGACCTCAATCGCCGGGCAATCATGCAGGAGATCCTGCATGCGCTGCACCTGGTTGCCCAGGACCGCTGGACCACGATCCACAATTATATTGATCTGGATGCCGGGATCCTGCGCAAAGGCGCCATTTCGGCCAAGGCTGGCGAGCGGATCCTGATTCCGATCAATATGCGTGATGGCAGCCTGGTCTGTATCGGCAAGGGCAATCCGGACTGGAACTATTCCGCACCGCATGGTGCCGGCCGTCTGATGAGCCGGGGCGAAGCCCGGCGCAGCATTTCGCTTGACGCTTACAAAAAGGCGATGACCGGGGTATTTTCCAGCACCGTCAGTCGCGAGACACTTGATGAGGCTCCGTTTGCCTATAAGCCGCTGGACGAGATTGTCAGCAATATTGCCCAGACAGCCGAAATTGTCTGCCAGATCAGGCCTGTCTATAATTTTAAAGCAGCCGAAACCTGATAAGCATGCACAAGCTGGAAAATGGGCGCCAGACAGGCGGTGAAACATATGCAGTTGCACGTTAACTGGTCAACGATTCTTGCCTACCGCTGGCAACAGCATCATCTGGATCGCAGAACGGCAAGGCAATCGGCCGGGACCGACACCGGGGAAACGGATTCCGGAGCGCCGGATCTGTTGCGCCTGGTTGCCGTCGGTGGGCTGAAAGACAGCACTGCCGGCCAGGCCGGCCTGTCTTTGTTTGCCCGCGGGGGCCAGAACCTGGCCAGTCAGCTGGAGGGGGCGCTGCATCATGATAAATCATTGCTGATGACCTGGAGTTTACGCGGTTCGCCCCTGATTTTCCCGGTTCGCGATGCCGCACTCTATACCCAGGCCCTGCTGCCGGAGACCGAGGACGACTGGCTGCATTTCCTGCCCGGTGTGATGCCGCTGCTGCCTGATCTCGAATATTCATTCCTCGAACTGCTCGAGCTGGCCCGGCCGGCGCTCGCCGATATCCTGCGCAGCCAGCCGCGGATTAGCGGCAAGCCATTACTGGATCGTTTGCTGGCCGATGCCATCGCCCTGGAATTGCCCAATCGCCATTTGCGGGCCTGGCATTTACCTTCAGGGCTGGCGCCGGGCCAGACCACGGGCCAGGCGCTGGCATCCTTTCTCTTGCGCCCCCTGGCTCTTGAAGGGCGGATTTGCCTGGCTGAGCGTTCCGGCCGCCAGCCGCAATTTGCCGATCCGGCTGCCTGGATGCAGCAGCCGGACTGGGTGGCCAACCTGCAGGCCCGGCGGGCTGCAGCCCGGCCGGCTTTGATCCGCCGCTATCTTGCCGCTTATGGCCCGGCTACGCTTGCCGATCTGGCAGCCTGGACTGGTTTGCCGGAACACCTGCTGGCTGCTTCCTGGTCAGAGGTGCTGGGCGAATGTGTCCGGGTCGAGATCGAAGAAAACCGCAATGAACGCTATCTGCTGGCTGCTGACGCCGGACGGCTGCTGGCCAGTGCCGATTGTTCGCCGGCTGCACCGATTGTATCCCTGCTGCCGGCCGGGGATCCCTATCTGCAGATGCCCGAACGGGATCGTCTCCTGCCCGATGTTCACTGGCGCCGCAGCGTCTGGCTGGCGGCCGGCAGTCCGGGTGTGATCTTGCAGTCGGGCCGGATCGTCGGTCTCTGGCGGCATCGGCAGCTGAAAACAACCTTGCGTGTCACGGTCCGCCTGCTTGAGCCCTATCAGGGCGATCGCCAGCTCCTGATGCAGGCTCTGACCGACCAGGTATTCGGCCTGACTGACTTCTGGTCCTTGCATCATGCAGAAATAGTCTGGGAAAAAACCGATTGAACGAAATTGCACATTGTTGCCAGCCGGGCGCCAGGTGGCACCGGGATGGCCATGGCTGCCAGCCAGCTGCCAGGCGCAGGATCAGCTGCCACTGTTCGCGCTGGCTGCTGATTCGTAGTATAATGGGCGTGTGTTTTCAATTCACCAGGGATGGGGGTTGCTCATATCAAGAAGTCACAGGCTAACCGGCTTTATTATTCGGCAATCCTGACGCTGATTCTGACGACACTGGCCGCCCTGGCGATCATGAGTGTTTTTCGCCGGCAACTGATCAACGAATTGCCCGATCTGGCCAGCTTGCCCGACCGGCGTTATCATTTTGTGCTGATAGCCGACCAGCTGGATTCCCCCTTCTGGCTGGAAGCCTACGCCGGGGCGCGCCAGGCTGCTTCCGAACTGGACGCAGTCGTGGAGCTGGTCGGCTCAGAGCACTTTTCGGCTGATCAGTCCCTGGAATACCTGGATATTGCAGCCGCGGCCCGGATTGATGGTGTTGCAACCTGTGTGGTTGATACGACCAAAGCCGCTGCTGCCATCAACACCGTGGTTGCCCAGCATATTCCGGTTGTCACAATGGAATATGATGCCACCGCCAGTGACCGCCAGTGCTTTGTGGGGGTAAACAGTTATGACCTGGGCCAGTCCTTTGGTGAGCAGCTGACCAGTCAGCTATCATCCGGGACGGTGGCGATCCTGGTCAGTGCCAATCCGGGCGACAGCAACATCTCCGAGAACCAGATTGTGGCCGGCCTGCGCGATTATCTGCAGGACTGGCCACAGATCAGCCTGATTCCGGTCGAAGTTGACCGGGACAGCGTCTTCAGTGCCGAGAATGTCATCCGCAGCCTGCTGATTGAACAGACAACACCCATTCAATATATTCTCAGCCTGAACGTCGAGGACACCCTGCGCTGCGTGGAGGTGCTCGTCGATTTTGGGCGTACCAGTGAAATCGGCATTGTCTGCTATCAGGAAAATTCCGATGTACTGGATTATGTCAAGAGCGGGATCGTGCAGGCCGTCCTGGCCAGCGACCCGTGGCAGATTGGTTATGACAGCATCAAGGCCCTGGCCGAGATCAAGGCTGATAATCGCACCAGCGACTATGTGCCGTCCCGCCTGGTGACCATTACACGGCAAAACGTCGACACCTATCTGCCGGCTGCGCAACAGCCGGCGCAAGAGCCATGACGCGGCCAGTCCAGCCAGTCCCGCCTGCTCAGTCCGGTCCGGATGCTGGCAACAGAACCGGACTGTCATGGTGGAGCAGGCTGATGAGTTGGCGCCGGGGCCGGGACAGCCGCGAGCTCCTGACACCTGGCGGCGGTCAGCCGCACCGCCTGATGAGCTGGCGTTTCTGGGGCAGTGACACGCTGTTCAAGCGGCTGCTCATTCCTTACCTGCTGACCAGTCTGCTGATTGGCGGTTCCACCCTGTACAATCTCATCTCAATCAATACCATTGTCAGCCGGATCAATGCCACCTATCAGAGCAACGCCGACCTGTTCCTGCTCGGCCAGACGCTCGGTGAGGTCCAGACCCACACGGAAAGCTACCTCTCGACCCGCAGCTCAACCGCCCTGGAGAATTATTACCGGGCTTCAGCCAGCCTGCTGACGGCTTCGGGCAGCCTGAATGAACGGATTGTCGACTCGGAAAGCGGCTTGCTGCAGCGCAATATCAGGCGGCTGATTTCGACTTATCTCGAACTGACCGAGCAGGCGGTTGCAGCTAAACGCGGCCGGGATGTCGTGGCCTATACCGGCTATTTCGACCGCTCTCGAACCGTTTTTGGCTATATCCGCCAGTATACGGACCGCCTCAACAGCTTGCAGTTTGAACTGAATTACCGCCATTATCAGGGCATGGGCCGGCTGCTGGATAAAACCCAGATCCTGGATGTCCTGATCCTGGTTATCATTCTGACCATCAATCTGCTGATCGTCATGCTGACAGCCTTACGCATCACCAGGCCGATCACGGCCCTGGCCCGCTCGGCCGAAGCGGTAGCCGGCGGCAATCTGGCTGTTGATCCGATAGCAATCGAATCACATGATGAGGTCAACGTGCTGGCCCAGGCCTTCAATACCATGATTGTCAGCCTGCGCGCCTATGTTGAGCAGATCCGGGTCAATCTGGCCCGGGAAACGGCCCAGAAGGAACGGGACCTGCGCATGCAGAATTTTCTCCAGGAGGCCCGGTTCAAAAATCTCCAGGCCCAGATCAATCCGCACTTCCTGTTTAATTCATTAAATGCCGGGGCCCAGATGGCTATGATGGAGGGCTCCGACCGGACTTCGGAATTCATCGAACATGTCGCCGATTTTTATCGCTACAACATCAATCTTTTTGATCAGGATGTAGCCCTGGCACAGGAAGTCAAAATGGTTGATGACTACATCTATATCCAGAAGGTCCGGTTCGCGGACCGGATCAGCTATGAGAGCGATATCGATCCGGCCTGCCTGACCGTGCGTGTGCCCGGCCTGATCCTGCAGCCGATTGTTGAGAATGCCTTCGCCCATGGGTTACGGGATGTCGAAGAAGGCGGGCTGATTTGCGTCCGGATCAGTGATCAGGGCGATCATGTGACTGTTCGCATCCATGATAATGGTAAAGGGATGCCGCCCGGCAAAATAGCCCGGATCCTGGAGCGCGGCGCCATCCTGGAACCGGCCGATGCCACGATGGTCTGGCTTGATCCGGATGAGAAGCCAGGCCCGGATGACTGGCCGGGTCAGCAGGAGCAGCCAGAAGAACAGCCATTTGCCAGCCGCGAAACCCGGCCGGGTGCCGGGATCGGCCTGACCAATGTGATCGGCCGGCTGCGCCTTTATTATCATCGCAATGATGTAGTCAGCATCAGCAGCGGCCTGACTGGCCAGGGCACGGAATTCATTTTGCGCTTGCCCAAAAATATACCGGCCCGACCGGATGCGGAGGCCTGAACATGTATCGCATACTCCTCGCTGATGATGAAAAGATTATGATTGATTCCTTGCAGTTCATTATCAAGAATCAGTACGGTGAACAGTGCCAGGTTGTCACCGCCCGCTCTGGCCGGGAAGCGATTACCCAGGCTGAGCTGTATCGTCCGGACATTGCGGTCATGGATATCAATATGCCGGGGGTCAATGGCATTGAAGCCATCAAGTCAATCCGGGGCATAACCCCGGGTACGCAGTTCATCCTGCTGACCGCTTTCGATAAATTTGATTATGCCAAGCAGGCGATCAATCTGGGTGTCCTGGAATACCTGATGAAACCAGTCAACCGCAAACGGATGATTGAAACCCTGGATCTGGCGATTTCGCTGGTCGATGCATCGCGTCAGCGCCGCGTGACCGAACTGGCCATGAAAGAGAAGCTGGAAAATGTCCGGTCCATTCTTGAAACCGGCTTTTTCTATACGATCCTGATGGCTGGTGACCAGCAAGCCGAGACCGGACGCTATCTGGAGCTCCTGGACCTGCCTGGTCCGCATGGCCTGATGATGACGCTGGAATTTGGCGAACAGACGACTGATGGTACGCTGAATAACCGCATCGGCAGCCATGTCCGCCTGAATCGCGATTTCCAGACCCTGCGTGAGCTGCTTCGTTCCCAGGTGACTTGCCTGGTCGGCCCGCTGATCCTGAACCGCATTGTGATCTTCCTGCCGGTTGAAGTTGAATTGAGCAGTGCGCAGTATGTCCAGGCCCCTGAACTGGCCCGGCAGATCTATGACCAGGTCAAGGCTGAGACCGATTCCGATCTGCGGATGGGCATCAGCAAGCCGATCGAATCGATTGCGCAGTTACATGAGGCTTATCAGCAATCAATCCTGGCTTTGCACCAGACGCCCCGGGCCGACATCTGTTTCTTCGCTGAACGCCTGTCGGCTGCACCGCTCGATTCAGACCAGCGGACAGAATGGCTGGAAGACCATTTCCTGAAGGCCATCCGCAATGGCGACGCTGATCTGGCGATCCAGTATTTCAGTCAGCTGCTCAAGCTGCCGGATCTGGCAGCGGCGGCTGATTTTGAGCAAATCCAGGCCCGGGTCATCGAATGGCTGGTCCTGGCCAGCCGGCAGGTCAGCAGCCAGGGCAATGGTACTGGCAGCCCGGCCGCGCTGGCCGATTTCAAGACCTTGCTGGCCGCCCGTGATCCGGGTGCCTTGCGTCAATATGCGATTGACCGGATCTGGGAGCTGACGTCCCAGAAGGCGGGGACGCGCGACCGCCCGGTCAGTGATCTGATCGCCCAGGCCCTGGCCATTATTGACCAACAATATGCCCGCGATATTTCCCTGGAATCCATTGCTGAAACGATCGCCCTGAGTCCACCCTATTTTAGCCGTCTCTTCAGCAGCCAGGTTGGCAAAACATTTATTGATTATCTGACCGAACTGCGCATGAACAAAGCCTGCCAGCTGCTTCGTACCTCCGGCTTGTCGATCAAGGAAATATGTTCCCAGGTTGGCTATGCCGATCCCAATTATTTCAGCCGGATCTTCAAGAAAATCATTGGCCAGACACCGACGGAATATCGGGTTTGAACCGGCGACTGCCAGGCAGTTCCGGTGGGGGAGGTGAAGAACGGGTGAATCGGCCGCAACAGCGCGAACCGTCATACCAGCGGGAAACATCATACCGGCGGGAAACGTCATACCAGCGCGACCAGTCAGACCAGAGCAATCAG
>CAYVHB010000017.1:34398-36473 GCA_964450865.1 uncultured Oscillospiraceae bacterium
CGCTGGGAAAGTGACCGCAATATTTTCGTGGCAACGGTCAACAGCCTCAAGGGACAGGTTATTGTCCAGAATGCCAACAGCGATGCCACGGAGCAGGAAAATCAGATCCGTTACCTGATTGAAAAGGCGGTCGATGTGCTGGTTATTGTGGCAATTGATGAAGTCCGTCTGCGCGATGAGGTCAGCCTGGCCAGGGAAAAGGGTATCCGGGTGATCGCCTATGACCGCATGATCCATCAAAGCGCAATCGACCTGTATATATCATTTGATAATACAGCTGTCGGCCAGCTGATGGCCACAACGATGACCCGGCTCTACCCGCAGGGACGCTTTATCATCATGAATGGGGCCAGTACTGACAATAATTCCCGTCTCCTGCGCCAGGGTATCCAGGCTGTCCTGGACGCCCATCCGGATTGCCAGGTCATCGCCGAGACTTCGGCCGTCAATTGGAGCGCTGACGATGCCTTTACCAAGTTTCGCGCCTTGCTGGCCGGGCAGTCTGATGTCGATGGCATTTTCTGCAGCAATGATGCCTTGGCTGGAGCTGCCGTACGAGCCCTGGCACTGTATAAAAAGGCCGGCAAGGTGGCCGTGACCGGCCAGGATGCTGACCTTGATGCCTGTCAGCGGATTGTGGAGGGCACCCAGCTGATGACAGTCTATAAGCCCATCGACCGCATGGCCCGGGCTGCCGCTGAGGCGGCAATCGCCCTGGCCCATGGCCAGACCCCCCTGGCCAGTGATACAATCACCATCGATAGCCAGGAAATTCCCTATTATCGGATATCGCCGGAAGCCGTTACCCGGGATAATATGATTGAGGTCATCGTTAACAGCGGTTTTCATGACCTCAAGGATATCTATCGCAATGTTCCCAGGGAGCAATGGCCCACTCAATTCGCCACCCGCTGAACCCGCACCCGCTGACACATTGGATTTGATCGACCTGCCATCCACCAAGCTGTAATCTGTGTAAAAATAATCGTTATTCCGAACAGGAGGACATCCGAATGGCTGATATCAAAAATACAAATCCCGGTGGAACCGCACCCGGGCCCCGGCTTTCCCCGATCTTGCATCTGGCGAATCAGATTGCAAGGGGCCTGGCCAATCTGGAACTGACCGCAACCGGCCTGGCCTTGCCGCTCGTTGCCGGAACGCTGCCAGCGGATGCAGCCGATCCGTCTGCTGACCCGCAGGCTGAATCGTGGTACAGTCAGCAGCTGATGAGTGAATTCGAACCGCTGACGCCTGATTTTTCCTTGCTGGTCCGTTATGGCATCGGTGTTCTGCTCGATGCCTTCGCCACCTGGAGCGAGTTTGACCCGGAAAATGAGTACTACCGGGCTGCGCAGATTTCATTGACGGCTTTTCAGGCGATGATTGCGCGGCTGGCCACTGAACTGAGTACGATGCTAGCCACTGATCTGACTGAGCAGCAGGCCGCGCAATCCGTCCGGCCGGCTGATGAACGGACTGCCCAGCCGCTCGCTGAACCGAGTTCGCAGTTTGCCGCTGAGCTGACTGCGCAACAAGCCGCGGAGCTGGCTGCGGCGAACCGCCAGCATCATCGCCAGACGCTTGATAATCTGCTGGCGATCCGCAACGAACCCCCCAGGACATTCCCCCAGGCCTTGCAGCTCTTTTGGCTGGCCTGTCTGATGCGCCGCCTGGAAACCCGGGATACGGTCATCAAGATTGGCCATTTTGATCAGTATATGCTGCCTTTATATCGGCGGGATATCCTGAACAATGAGCTCAATCGCAGTCAGGCCCGCGCCTGGCTGGAGGCCGTCTGGCTGCAGATGAATGAACAGGCCTGCGCCAGTGTAGAGGCCCCGCTTGCCGGTTTTCAGATCATGATTGGCGGTGAACATGGCGACGGCTCTGATGAGACCAATGAATTGAGTTTTCATTGCCTGGAGATAGCCCTGCAGCATCACCTGACCCAGCTGGAATTCCTCATATTGCTGCATCCGTCGCTTCCGGCACCGTTCGCCCGGCGTGTCCAGATCATGCAGCGGGATGAACGGGCCCGCATTCGCCTCGTATCATCATTCTGACAGCAAGAA
>CAYVHB010000017.1:36573-39270 GCA_964450865.1 uncultured Oscillospiraceae bacterium
GCCCTGATTGGCCTGCTGATCGGCATTTTTGTCGGTAATATGGTCAACGACCGGCAATTCAAGTACCTGATTGCCAGCATTATTCTGCTTTGCCTGGTCTTCCTGCTCTATCAGGAAAGAAAAGGCAGCCAGATCAGGGTGCCGCACAGCATGTGGTTTGTCATTCTCATTGGTGTGCTCAGCGGATTTGCCACGATGATCGGCAATGCGGCCGGGCCGATTTTTGCGGTCTACCTGCTGGCCATCGGCCTGGACAAGCAAAATTACCTGGGTACGACTGCCTGGTTTTTCCTGGTCATCAATCTGATCAAGCTGCCGCTGCAGATTTTTGCCTGGCATAACATTACCGGCTATACGGCCTTGCTGGCCCTGGGTGCCTTGCCGGCCATATACCTGGGCATCCGGTTCGGCCTGTGGGTGATCCGGTCCCTGAATGAGAAGCACTTCCGTTATCTGATCCTGGCCATGACAGCCCTGGCCTGCATCCGCCTCTTTTTCTGATCGCCTGTTATTCTGATCAGCACGCACCAGCCGTCCTGACAACCTTGCCTGCACAAAAACCTGCCCCGGTTCTTGAACGGTCCGGCTGCGGATCATCACCGGCTGAGCCGGGCATATCAAAGGCCGCCTATCCTGTTGTGGCAGGATAGGCGGCCTCATGCAACTTCAGGGGATACGCTGTGGCAGGGAATGGCTTTGCCAGTACCTGGCAATAAATGGAACTGGCCTCTCAGGCCGGGGCGGGACTGGCATGCCAGGGAGATGGAAACGGCTGGCAGGCCAGGGCGCGACTCGTATCAGCCGGCGAAGAACTTGCCGAGTTTGGCGATAGCCTCCTCTTCATCCACACCCGAGACCTGGACGGTCAGCGGTGTGCCACAGGAAGCACCCAGTGACATGATACCCAGGATACTCTTCGGGTTGACGTGCACATCGTCCTTAATCAGGGTGACATCGCTTTTGATCGACATACAGGCTTTGACCAGTTCAGTAGCCGGGCGGGCGTGCAGGCCTTCTTTGAAAGGAACGGTGACTTGGATGGTTTGCATGTTTTTCTCTCCTGTTAACGGTTGCCTCGGGCAGTCCGGCCAGCGGCTGCCGGGATGTGGATGAATAAACGGGCTGTGGATTGTCTGGTATGAATTCAGTATAAACAAGTCAGGGTGAATATTCAACTGTCAGGCAAGGACCCTGGAACCAGGCGGTTATGCGTGCTTCAGGCAGCGTCATGACCCGGAAACAAAGGGGGTACAGGCAGCTCGTTACTTACTCGGCGACCGGCTTTTTGAGGAGGCCGATCAGCAGCGCGGTCACGGCGGTGCCGATGACGATGGAGAGCAGGTACATCGGGATATTGCCGACGGCGAAGAAGACGAACAGACCGCCATGGGGCACACTCAGGGTCGCTTTGAAGAGCATGGACAGGGCGCCGGTGATGGCTGAACCGATCATGATCGAGGGGATAACGCGCAGCGGGTCAGCAGCAGCAAAGGGGATTGCGCCTTCAGTGATGAAGCTGGCGCCCAGAACCCAGGCTGCTTTGCCGGCTTCGTGTTCGGCAAAGGTGAATTTCTTACGGAAGATAACGGTTGCCAGTGCCAGGCCGAGCGGGGGGGTCATGCCGGCAGCCATAACAGCAGCCATGACAGCGGAACCCTGGCCAGCGGCCAGGCCAGTCAGCGTACCCGTAGCGAAAGCGTAGGCGGCTTTATTCACGGGACCACCCATGTCAAAGGCCATCATCAGGCCGACGATCAGGCCAAGGAGAACAGCATTGGTACCGGACATATTGGCCAGGAAAGTATTCATGGCTTTGTTAAGGGCAGCAACCGGGCCGCCGAGCACGCCGAACATCAGCAGGCCGACGATCAGGGAGCCGAGCACGGGGATGACCAGAACGGGCATGATGCCCTGGAGGGTCTTGGGCAGCTTGATGTACTTCTTGATCAGGAAGACGACATAACCTGCCAGGAAGCCGGCGACGAGACCTCCGAGGAAGCCTGCGCCCATCTGGCCGGCAATGGTGCCGCCGATGGCGCCGACAGCCAGGCCGGGACGGTCAGCAATCGAGTAAGCGATGTAACCGGCAAGGATCGGGACCATCAGGCCGAAAGCGCCGCTGCCGCCGCCGATACCCATCAGCCAGGCCGCCAGGGATCCTTCTTTCTGGAAGCCAACGTAACCGCCAACCAGGAAGCTGAGCGCGATGGCGATACCACCGGCGACAACGAACGGGATCATGTACGAAACGCCGTTCATCAGGTGCTTGTAGAAACCGGTGCGCTGGGAGGAACGCTGGGCTTTGAGCTGGTCGACCTGATCGGCCAGGTTGGCGCTGACGCCAGCACCATAGACCGGGGCGCTCAGGGACTTGTCGATCAGGGCTTCGGCATTCTTCAGGGCGTCAGCAACGGCGCACTGCAGGACTTTCTTACCATTGAACCGTTCCATCGGTACAGCGGTATCGCAGGCCAGGATGATGGCATCTGCATCTTTGATGTCGTTGGGCATCAGCTCATTCTCGACGCCAACGGAACCGCGGGTCTCGACCTTGACGATGTAGCCTTTTTTCTTGGCGGCTTCTTCAATGGCTTCTGCTGCCATGAAGGTGTGGGCGATGCCAGTTGGACAAGCGGTGACTGCTAGGATTTTCATGAACACGCCTCCTCATAAAATATGTTATTTATAACAAATCCG
>CAYVHB010000017.1:39370-70327 GCA_964450865.1 uncultured Oscillospiraceae bacterium
GCCAGCGCGCCGCAGGCTGTGGCCCAGGCCAGGGTCTGGGCCAGATCGCAACGCTCGGCCAGGCAGTGGACAAAACCGGCCAGCATGGAATCGCCGGCGCCAACGGTACCGCGGACTTCAACTTTGAGCGGTGCGGCAAACAGCGCCTGGTCAGCCGTGACCAGGATGCTGCCATCGCCACCCATGGAAATCAGGACGTACGTGATCTGATACTGGGCGATCAGGTCGCGAGCTGCCGCGACAATGGCCTGGGGGGTCTCGAGAGAACGGCCCAGGGCACTTTCCAGCTCATGGATATTGGGCTTGATCAGGTAGGGCCGGGCCTGCAGGCCAGCCAGCAGCAGGGCGCCGTCAGCATCGAGGACTGCCTTGCAGGGACTGGCTACCAGGCCGATGAGATCGCGATAAATATCAACCGGCAGGCCTTTCGGCACGCTGCCGCTGAAGACGATGTAATCACTCTGGCTGGCGGTCTGGCTGATTTTGCTCTTCATGGCCGCAAGATCCTGGTCACTCACCGTGAAGCCGGCCTCGTTGATGTCTGTGGTAGTCCGGCTGCGCGACTCGATCAGCTTGGTATTCAGGCGGGTAGCGGCCGGTACGAGAACAAAGTCGGTCGGGATGGCATCACGCTGCAGCAAAGTCTGCACATGGCCGAGGTTGTTTTCGCCCATAAAGCCGATGGCTGAGACAGAGGAGCCGAGCGCAATCAGGATGCGGGCGACGTTGATGCCCTTGCCGCCCATGTCTTCACGGACGCTTTGCACGCGGTTTACTGAACCAAATTCGAACTGGTCGACGACGATGGTGCGGTCGATCGCGGGATTGAGGGTGACTGTCGTAATCATAATTATTTCACCTGAGGCAAGATGGCGCAAGGCCGGGCGGATTTTATGTCCGGGATAATGGCCGGTCAGGCCAGGTTCCGATTTCCGGGGTACAGGTGCGGATCAGGATCCGGAAATCCGGTCGGGCCGGGTGATCCGGTCGGCCGGTCAGGCCATGACAATCCGGATGTCGTTGGATTCGTAGGCCGGGATCAGGCTCGGATCGATATCACGGTCGGTTATGACATAATCAACCATGGAAATCGGCGCAATCTGGCACAGGGCAACCCGGTTGAATTTGGTATGGTCAGTCAGGACGAAACGCTCGGTGGCCCGGGTCAGCATCACGCGCTTGATTTCGGCCTCGTCAACATCGGGCGTCGTCAGACCATCATAAACGGTCAGGCCATTGACGCCGATGAAGGCCTTGCTGACATTAAAACGGCGCAACATTTCCACGGCGATGCTACCGACTGTAGCCAGCACATTGAGCCGTACTTTACCGCCGATCGCAATCAGATCAACGTTACTATTGTAGGATATGACACTGGAAATTACGGTTGAATTGGTAATGACGGTCAGGTGCAGGCTGGACTGGCCGATCAGCCGGGCCAGCTCGAGCGTTGTCGTACCGGCATCCAGGACGATACTGTCATTGTCGGCCAGGAACTCAAAGGCCTTGCGGGCGATTGCCCGTTTTTGATGTTCGTATTTAGTCTCTTTCTGGCCAAAGCTTTCTTCATAGTCCAGGCTGGTCTGGCTGACCGGAATAGCGCCGCCATGTGTCCGTTCCAGCTTACCCTCGCCCTCCAGGATTACCAGATCCCGGCGGATGGTCGCCTCAGATGCTTCCAGACTGTCGCAAAGATTCTTGACCGTAATATTGCGGTTGATCTGCAGCAATTCAAGTATGCGATTGCGACGGACTCCTGGCAACATGCGCGGGGCTCTCCTTTCACGACGATTCCAAAGTTGACTGGCAGATTAAGGAGAAACGGGTCGTGGCACAGCGGGATCGCAGGCGAGGCTGCCAGGCAGCAATCATCCTGCAATCACCGGCATATATTGTCAGACTGGTGATTTAAAGACCGATTTCGTATTCCTTCAGTACATCCATAACCTGGGCCGGTGTCTGGGCTGCCCGCAACGCAACACGGAAAGGCTCTTTCATCAGGCGGCGGGAAAGATTGGCCAGGATTTTCAGGTGGATGGTGGAAGCATCGTCTGCCGGTACGCCGATCAGGAAGATCATGTCAATGGGTTCACCGTCCAGTGACTGCCAGTCCATGGACTTGACGGTCGCAAACATCAGCAGCGGCTCGTTGACGGCATTGGTCTTGCCATGGGGAATTGCTACGCCAAAACCCATGCCTGTGCTGTACTCGGACTCGCGATGCATGACCGCGGCTTGGTATCCGGCAACATCGTTAACCCGGCCGGCATCGGCCGCCTTGGCAGCCAGCATTTCGATCGCTTCTTCCTTTGTGGTAGCCGGCAGGTTCATCATGATCAGGTCTTCGTTAATCAGCATGAGTGAGACTCCTTTCGTTGAGACAACATCGCCAATATACAGAAATTCAGTGGCTTGATGTGGACAGCGGGGGAATTGCTTTGAAAGTCAAAAGTGATTGTTTATGATTGTATTTTAGCATTTGTGATTGAGATTTCAAGTACTGAATTGTAAAATTTGCTTGATTCTACAATTTATATAATCTTAATGCGTTTGATATGTGCAATATAGCGATAGTTCAATTTTGCACTTGCAAAATCAATCAAAATCAATCATTATTAATGACAAAGTCATCACATCGGTTGCTTAAGCTGATTGAAATGCTGATTTGTGAACCAGAAGATACGGGAAATACGACTTGCTCATTCACCGGCGGTATTCATCCGCCAGTACCTCCACCACAGCCGACACCCCGGATCCTTCATGACAACTTTCAGGAGCTCCCAAGTCTGCAAGCCAGATGCTTGTAATATCTGATTGGCATAGGCTATCATGAATGACAGAACCACCTGGTCCTGCAAACTGGTCATGGCTTGCCCCAATCCAGAGACTGATCCAATTTGATCCCGATGAATCGAAAATAAGGAGAGTATGTCTTATGCAAGAGATGAAAGGTGTGGCAGCTGCCCCGGGCCTGGTCATTGGCCCATGTCTGGTACTCGAAGAGATCCATCATCCGGACTTTACCCATCAGTCGATTGCCAGCTCGCTGGTTCTCGAAGAGCAAAACAAGCTCAAGCTGGCAATTGATCTGGCCAACGATCAGCTGACTGCCATCCGGGATCGCGCCGCCGCTGCCGGACTGGAAGAACAGGCCGCGGTTATGGATGCGCATCTGATGATGCTGGGCGACCCGATCCTGACTGAAGGCTTCTTCACGATGATCGAAAAGGAACTGCTACCGGCCGTTGGCTCGGTGCAGAAGGGGATAGGCGCCCAGGCCGACATTTTTGAAGCACTTGAGGATGCTTACTTCCGGGAAAGAGCCCAGGATATCCGCGATATTGGCCGTCGCCTGGTCAATCTCCTGCTGGGTATCCAGGAGCCGGACGTCAGCGCCTTGCCCGAGCCGCTGATCCTGGTGGCCCACGATATCACCCCTTCGATGATGGCGGCTGTAGACCAGAAGAATTTGCTGGCCATTTGTGCTGAAATCGGCGGCAGGACTTCGCATACGGCTATTCTGGCCAATAACATGGGCATTGCCGCCGTCCTGGGCTGTCACGATGTCGTCGCCCTGGCCAGGCAGCAGCCGGCCGGTACGCTGATGGCTGTTGACGGCAGTTCCGGTAAGGTCTATATCAATCTGACGGCTGAGAAGGCTGAAGTCCTGAAGACCGAAGCGGCCCGCCGCGAGGCGATCAAGGCGACCCTGGCCCAGCTCAAGGACAGCCCGACAGTAACCAGGGACGGGATCAGCGTCCAGCTGGCTGCCAATGTCATGGGCCCCGGTGACGTCGAGAAAGTATTGGCCGTTGGCGCGGAAGGTGTTGGCCTTTATCGGTCGGAATTCCTGTTCATGGATCGCGACCGGGCTCCGGACGAAGAAGAACAGTATCTGGCCTACCGGACAGTCATTGAAGGACTGGGCGGCAAGCCGGTCATCATCCGGACGATGGACATCGGAGGCGATAAAGAGGTCGATTATCTTGGCATCGCCAAGGAGGAAAATCCCTTCCTCGGCTACCGGGCCCTGCGCATCTGCCTGGAGCGCGACGACCTGTTCCTGACCCAGTTGCGGGCGATCCTGCGCGCGGCCAATCATGGCCAGGCCCTGATCATGTTCCCGATGGTCTGTTCCCTCGATGAGCTGCGGGCGGCCAAGGCCAAGGTCGAGCAGGCCAAATCCCAGCTGCGTCTGCGCAATACGGAATTTTGTGAAACCGTGCCAGTCGGTATCATGATAGAGATCCCCTCGGCGGCTGTGATCGCCGACGTCCTGATCAAGGAAGCGGACTTCTTCAGCATCGGCAGCAATGACCTGACGCAATATACGCTGGCTGTCGACCGCATGAATGAAAAGATCAGCTATCTGTACAACAGCTTCCATCCGGCTATGCTGCGCCTGATCCGTTCGGTAATCGGACCGGCCCGCCTGGCTGGCGGCCACAAGTTTGCCGGCATGTGCGGTGAAATGGCCGGTGACCCGCGGGCGACCATTCTGCTGCTGGGCCTCGGCCTGCAGGAATTCAGTGTCGGTCCGGGCAACCTGCTGCGCATCCGCAAGATTATCAACAGTGTTGATTTCACCTATGCCCAGTCCGTTGCGGAAAAAGCCCTGGAGATGGGGACGGCTGCCGATATCGAAGCCTGGCTGGCCGAGGCCCTGCCCGAGGATCTCCGGCCCTACCTGGTCTGACGAGCGGCTGATTGCCGGCTAGCCGGGAAGCGATGCCGGGATCCGGTCAGCGTAAATCCATACCAGATACTACCAGCCTGCCACTTCTGGCCCGCGCGACCAGGTGTGGCAGGCTTTTTGCCAGCCTGCCACTTTGGCCCGCACGGCCAGGTATGGTAAGTTTTCACCGCTCTATTTCACCTTGCATGGTATCAATTGAGTCAGCGGACTCAGAATTGTACCCGGATGCACCGCGCTGATCCACGTCATGCTGCCCGGTTTCAACTAGTCGTGCTTCCTGACGTGCAGCCTCGTGAAGTCCTGCTTCAGTCGCGGCTGGTTCATCTGGCATTTCTTGCGCTTCCATTCCCTTATCAACCGGCTTTTCCATGGTCTGCTGCGGTTGTGGCGCTGTGCCGCTTATCTGTGAGGTCTGCCCCTGCTGCGGCGTTGTGCCATTTTTCCATCCCGCCTGCTCCTGCTGAAGCTGCTCATGGCGCTGCTGCCAGATGACCAGCCGCTGCTGATAATCATTGCGCAGTCCGTGCCAGAAGCGGCTGGCCTGCCAATGCCGCGGAAAAAACTGCATGCGGCCACTCTGGTGAGCTCGCAGCAGCATCAGGATCTCAGCCGGTTGCACGGACTGGTTGCTATGCATCATATAATGCTCAGTTCCTGGGGTAGCGTCATAAAAACGATAAATGGCAGCATATGCGTCACCGAGTCCGAAGAGGTGACCGGCCTCATGCGCCGCGATCGCTGCCAGATCGGATGGCTGCAGGTCGCTGGGCAAAACCATCCGGCCCGGCTGCTGGCGGCTCCAGTTTGTGCCGATGCTCTCAATCTGGCCCGTTTTGGCAATTCCCCAGCCGCGCCGATACCAGGGGCTGATGACATGGGCCGGCATCAGCAGCAGGCGACGCACGACAACCGGTACACTGCGCCGATCCCTTTGCCGGCTGATCTGAACGCTGACCCGCACCAGTTCAGTCTGGCCAGCCAGTTCCAGACTGTAAAATCCGGACCATTTATGGATGATGCCCGCCTCGATATGGTCGGCCAGACTTTTGCCATCGGGGCCGACAGTTTGCAGGGCCCTGGCATTATAATGAAATCGACAGTCAATCAGCACATGATTGCCGGTCAGGTGCACCTGGATCGGTGTTTGCCGTGGCCAGCGATAATATATGGAAAAGTGGTCCGTCAGCATGTTTAGCCTCCACATGCGCAATAACCATGGTCCGGCGCCGCCACCGTGTGATAAACGCAAGAAAAAAAGGAAGAGCCTGAACTCTTCCGGATGAGCGGGGTATTACCTTTTACTTTTCATGATCAGCCGCCAAATGTCAAGGGGAAGTTCAGCCGCTCAATGGCGCTGATCCGTCCACTGGCTCCACGGCACAGCACCAGTCACCTGCTGGTGAGTCAGCAGCGAAACGATCAGGATCGTAATCAGGCTGGTCATCAGGGCTGGAATCAGGGCCAGGATCAGGCCCGTGCGCAAGGCAGCCGACAACTGGGCGACTAAAAATTCCCTGGCGCCGGCAGCCAGGCAGTCGGCCAGCGCCAGCGTGGCCAGCATGGCTCCTTCAGACAGGCTGCCAGCCAGCGTGCCGAGAATAATGGCATAAAAAAAACGGTTGATCCTTGAATGCCCGGCCAGCTGCAGGCTAATGTAGCGGGCAACCTGGCCGAGAAGCACCGGCCAGGCCAGCTGCAGGAACACCAGCAATGGCAATAGCCAGGAATACTGTTGAAAACCCGGATGCGATGCCGGATCCCCGGTCAGCAGCATCAAACTGAAACCGCTGCCCCACAACAGGCTGGCCATGAGGCTGACCCGTTTTTCAAGGCGATGTCTGTCTGATTCATCATGAAATCTGATGCTGCCAACCATAGTCACTGCCCTCCACATCCAAACAAATCAGGTGCGTCTTCTGTTTGCTGTGCCCAAAAAGGGAGCAAAGAACTGGGGAGATCTGGCCGGAATCCAAAGGAATCCGCAAAAGGTTGATCATCTGACTATAATCATGAAAATCGGGTCTGACCGGATACTCGTCAGATGAATTTCATCTTTATTATACAGGGGGATGCTGACTGGCCGGCTGATTGTTTATGACAGATATCAGACTATTTTTGACCGGTTTCATAAGCCATGGCTGCTGATCGGCCGGCTGACTGTATTTGACGGATATCAGACGATCTACCCGGTTTCTGACTGGAATAAACAGCATGATCCGCATGTTCAGGCTTAACCGGTCCGGATCCCGCCCCGGGAACAGGTCCGGCCAGATTAATCCGCCGCGGGATTGGTCGGGATGATCCCGCGGCCCTGGTTTTGCAAGACCGCGGCCATACCGGCCGTTGTTCTGATCGTGCCATCGGCAAAAATCCAGAGCGCCTCGCAATCTGGCAGGCTTTCGACCAGGGTCCGGCCCTCGGTAAAGGGCATCAGGAAAACAGCCGTCGACAGGAAATCGGCCAGTCCGCTGTCCGGGGTCATAATCGTAACCGCTTTGCAATAGCGGGCCGGCATCAGCGTAACCGGGTCAATGAGATGATGATAGCTGACCCCATCAACCATGTAATAGCGCTGGTAATCACCACTGGTGACAATAGAGGTTGAGTTTGTGGCGATGACATCAATCGGTTCCGTGTCAGGCACCAGCAGGCTGGCAAATGGATTCTGGACACCGATCTGCCACGTTGTCCGGCCGGCCCCGAGTGGCTGGCCGATCAGGCGCACATTGCTGCCACCAGCACTGATGATACCTGAAGTCAGGCCTTTCGCCTCAAGGGTCCGGGCTACCAGTTCCGTTGCATACCCCTTGGCCACGGCTCCCACATCGAGTCGCATATCCGGGTCAGTCAGCTGGACAGTCATCTGCGCCCGGTTGATCACGATCCCGGCCGGATCCGTATGCTTCGCTGCGGCTTCGAGTTCAAGGGGGGAGGGGAGGGCAGGCGGACCGTCGCCAGCTTCAGCTGCATCCCGATAGCGCGACCAGATCGTCAGGACTGCGCCCAGGGCCGGATTGACCTTGCCGGGTGCCAGCTGATCCTGCTCCCGATAGAATGCCAGCAGATCCAGGATGCGTGAGTCGACCTGGACTGGCCCCTGGCCGGCCTGGCGATTGACCGTGCAGAGATTGTTCAGGCCTTCATAGGTATGATAGATATCGAACAGCTGGTGCAATTCGGTAAACTGGGCTTCACAATCGCTGGCCAGGGCATCAAACTCAGCGGGGGTACGGGTATAGGCTACCAGCTGGATGACGGTGTCAAAACTGCTGGTGAAGGCATAGCTGTGTTTTTCATAGGGTCCGGTTGTGGTGGTTACCGGACTGGCCGCGCAGGCGATGATACCAGGCATCATCAGAAGAAAAACGGCCATCACCGCCAGTATCCGGACCAGCCGGCCCGTTCGTTGCCCGTTTCCATCTCTGACAGCCGCGCAAAGCGGGCAGCTTCCCTGGGGGCGGTTGCCACGCGGGCGTGATACCAGGCCTGACCCATGATTTTGTCGGGCCTTGACGACAAAAAGGGTGCCCGCAGGCACCCTTCTGACAGATTCTGTCTGATTTGCAATGGCTGGATCCGGATGGATTTTACTGCGCATTCGCGATCGCTTCTTTGACGGCTTCGAGGTAATGGGCCGGCTTGACGGTCACGCTGGTGGCCAGGTCGGTCAGTTTGCCATCTTCAGACATCTTGGCCGCATCGATATCGGCGACTGTCTTGCCGATCAGCCATTTCTCAAGGCCATCGGCTTGTTCCCACCATTCCTTGCCGATTGAGGAGGCTTTCTTCATGCCATACTTGTCGCCGAGTTCACGCTTGGTGGCGCCGAGCGCGGCCTTGTCGGTGGTCAGCTTGCCGGTTGCGTCGAATTTGATATCGTTGACGATGGAATCAATCCAGACATTGACGATCTTGCCGGAAGCGTCAACCTCGACGGCAGCCAGATAACAGTAGGTCTGGGCCAGTCCGCCCGTAGCGTCCTTTTCGTTGTCGCCCACACCGTAGGACTTGTCCATGGTAATGACAGAACCAAAACCGAGTTTGGTGGCGGCCGTTGCAGCCGGCTTGCTGCCGCAGGCTGTCAGCACGAAGGAAAATACCAGCACAAGAGTCATCAGAACGATCAGTTTCTTCTTCATTGTTAAGCTCCTCCATATAGTTTGCAGATTCAGGATTTAAAATTATGCGTGGCCTATTCTATCACAATCAATCATGATTTGGCCAGCTGTAAAAATTGTGGTAAAAGAAAAAATATCAATTAGTTTAAATTGAATACCATAAATATACTGGAAAATATAAGGAATTACCGGTGGTTTCCCGAGCCTGGCTGATGACACCAGTTCCTGGCCTGGCAAACAGCAGGCAGCTTTCACTGGCTGATGTGCTGGTGTCAGACAGCAAAACCGGGTTCCTGGCCTGGCAAACAGCAGGCAGCTTTCACTGGCTGATGGGCTGGCGTCATACGGCAAAACCGGCGCCTGGCCCGGCCTGGTGCAACGCCTGAAACCAGCCAATATGCTGGTGAACTCCGATAGGTTTGCCGGCGACCGGCGCGCCATTTTCGTCAGGCTGACAGTATTCACCAGGTAAAGGAACATGGTAAGATGAATCGGTAAAATACCTCATCAGGTTGCTTGCCGGATTGATTGCCTGGTCAGTGGCCCGGTTGCCGGCCAGGCGTTCTTTTATCGCAAGGTTTCAGGCAGGAGATCGTTCATGATTGTCAGTTCATTTATCTTGCACACGTCGACCGGTAAAATCCGTAATCGGTTCAGTCAATCATTCCAGCGCTGGTCAGCCCGCTTCAACCGGCGGTGGATCCGGTTTTTACTTTACGCTATGGTGGTGCTGCTGGCTACCGTGACGACATGGCTGGCCTGGCCATCCCTGCTGGTGACCACAACCCTGGAGGCTGACTCGCGCAGTGACTATCTGCCTTACCGGTTGAATCAGGGTGACGTCCTGACTCAGACCCTTGATATCCAGCGTGACGGACTGAAATCCATTTCCCTTTCATTTGATATGCCGGGCAGTGAAGACATTCCGGCTGATACACAGATGAGCCTGGCCATCTTTGCCGAACCACCCGTTCCCGGCCAGGCAACAACTGCTGAACCACTCTATACGGCGACCCTGACCGGGGAGCAGCTCATGGGTCATACCCGGACGCAGATTCCTGTCCGGTTGGGCCGTCACACCGCTGGCCGGCAATACACACTGGTTTTGCGCCTGGAGACCCTGCCGGCTGCCAGCCGGCTGATGATTCACGCGACATATGCCACGCGCTACCCCCTGCTGGTTAATGACAGCCAGACCGGCCTGGGCCTGACGATGCTGCTCACCCATCAGCGTTTCAACTGGCCAGCTTTCCTGGCGGTTATCCTGCTGATGGCCATCCTGGCGATCCTGCTGATCGTTCCCTTGCCCCTGGTCGGCAGGCTCTTCACCCGGGCTGTCATCCTGCCCCTGCTGCTGGCTCCGTTCCTGACCCTGGTCTCCATCGAATTACTGAATACCCTCAATCCTAATGTCCTGCTGCGACCGGCAGTTATCGTACTGAGTTATGGCGTCATCCTGCTGGCCGAGCTGCTGCTGGTCGGCCTGACCAGCCGCTATCGCCTGGGAATCTACCTGTCGCACACCCTGTTCATGATCATGGCCATCACCAATCATCTCAAGATCTTTTTCCGCGGCGACCCTTTCGTGGCCGGTGACCTGATTTCCGTAACGGAAGCCGTTCATTCGATCAATAAGCTCACGTTCCTGGTCAGCAATCGCCTGCTGATGGCCTTGCTGCTGACCTTGATTTTCTTGCTGCTGTTCTGGTATGCGCCCGTCAGGCTGCAAGGTCGCCGGTTGCGCGCAGCCCTGCTGGCCGGCGGCCTGGCCAGCCTGGTTCTCTTCAGCGGCCTGGTCATTCGCAATACTGGCTTGCTCAGCCAGTACCTGAACGTTCGCCGCTACCCCTGGAACCAGATGATGAACTACAAGGTCAATGGCTTTGTCATCTCCTGGGTGCAGAGCACGGCCAGTTTCAATGTTCAAGAACCCGTCTATCAGAAACCGCTGCCCGCGGATCTGTACCAGGTGCCGGCCAGCGCACTCCGCACGACGGCGACCCCCGGACAGCCTAACATCATTGCGATCATGAGCGAGAGTTTTGGCGACTTTGACAATATCCGTCAGATTGAGACATCAGAGCCGGTGACCCCATTTTTTGACAGCCTGGTTGCCCGGCCGGGCACTCTGCACGGCAATCTGCTGGTTTCGGTTTTTGGCGGCGGGACCTGTAACACCGAGTTTGAATTCCTGACCGGTAGCAGCATGCTGTTCCTGACGGAGGGTAGCCTGCCTTATAACAGCTACTTCAACGGGCCGACCCATGGCCTGCCTGGCCTGCTGCGCCAGCAAGGCTACCGGACCGTGGCGATCCATCCTTATCTGCGTACATTCTGGGACCGTCAGCTGGTCTATCCCAATATCGGCTTTGAACGGTTTATCAGCCTGGAGGATTTCCCGGCCGGCGGCCTGGTCCGCAATTTTGTCGGCGATGAAGCCGATTTCGCCGAGATTATCCGGACCTATCAGCAAAAGAGCCCGGCTGAACGGCTGTTTATTTTCTCGGTAACGATGCAAAATCATTTTCCCTATTACAGCACCGAGGAGATCATGGCCGGCCTGCGCTATAACATCAAGCTGCCGGGCTTGACCGGCGCCGAATCCGTTGAATTGTACCTGAGCATGCTGCGTCAGTCTGATGATGCGCTGCGTCAGCTTTTCACCTATTTTGCCGATGTTCAGGAACCAACGCTGATTGTTTTGTTTGGAGATCACCTGCCCGGCAGTCACAACAGTTTCAATAACTTCTATGAAACACTGTTTGGCAAGACCTTTGCCGAATTCAACCTGAAAGACACCCGCAAGCTTTATGAGACCCCCTGGCTGATCTGGGCCAATTACCCGCTGCCAAAGACCGCGCTGACGGATTTGACCAGTCCGAATTTCCTCGGCACGGAAGTTCTCAGGCTGGCCGGCGCCGCAGAATCTCCCTATTTTGCCAATGTTGCCGCCCTGAACCAGGATGTTCTGGCCATGAATAATAAAATGGTCCTGACGCGCAATGGCCGCCTGTATGATCTGGAACACATTCCGTCCAGCCTGGTCCGCAAGCTTGACCGCTACTGGGCCTACGAATATGATAATATCATCCGGGATAAATCCCAATAAAAGCAGCCCGGCCCGTGCGAACCGGTACCAGCCGGCGTTACTTCCGGTAATCCGGCCGCTGCAGCCGTGTCCGATATCATGCCCCATGACCCGGATGTCATTGCATCCCCGATTTTGGCTTTGACCGGTTTGCCCGGTGCAAAGTCCGGAAAGAGAGCGACTTCCATGAACGAATACCATCTTGAAACTCGCTGTATCCAGGGCGGCTATCAGCCCAAATCCGGAGATCCCCGCGTCCTGCCGATCTACCAGAGTACAACCTTCCGCTACGATTCGGCCGAAACATTGGGCCAATTATTTGACCTCGAAATCAGCGGCGACTTTTACACGCGACTGAGCAATCCGACACTGACCGCTGTCGAGGCCAAGATCGCCGCCCTCGAAGGCGGGGTAGGCGCCATGCTGACCTCAGCCGGCCAGGCTGCGACGCTGATCTCGGTCCTGAATATCTGCCGCAGCGGCGACCATGTGATCAGCTCGGCGACAATCTATGGCGGGTCGTATAACCTCTTTCACAAGACCATGCATGAAATGGGTATCGAATTTACCTTCGTCAGTCCCGATGCTGACGAGGCTGAGCTGCATGCCGCTTTCCGCGCCAATACCCGGCTGGTCTTTGCAGAAACACTGGCCAATCCGGCCCTGGTAGTCCTCGACATCGAGAAGTTCGCCCGCCTGGCGCACAGCCACGGCGTACCGCTGATCATCGACAACACCTTCCCGACCCCGATCAATTGCCGGCCCTTCGAATTTGGTGCCGATATCGTGGTTCACTCAACAACCAAATACATGGATGGCCATGCAGTTTCCCTGGGCGGGGTCATCGTCGACAGCGGCAAGTTCAACTGGGCCACCGGCAAATATCCGGAGCTGACTGAGCCGGATGAATCCTACCATGGTGTCATTTATACCCGCCAGTTTGGTCCGGCTGCCTATATCGCCAAATGCCGGACGCACCTGATGCGCGACATTGGATCACAAGCCAGCCCTTTTAACGCATTTTTGCTCAATCTGGGCCTGGAAACCTTGTTCTTGCGGATCGAGCGCCACTGCCGCAACGCCGAAACGGTCGCTGCCTTCCTGGCCGCACACCAGCAGGTCAGCTGGGTCAATTATCCGACGCTGCCCGGCAATCCTTATCGGGAGCTGGCCGCCAAATACATGCCCAACGGTACATGCGGCGTCATTTCCTTTGGGGTCAAAGGCGGCCGGGCCGCTGCCATGCGCCTGATGAATGAGCTGAAGCTGGCAGCCATCGTTATCCATGTTGCCGATGCCCGGACCTGCGTGCTCCATCCGGCCAGCACGACGCATCGCCAGATGACCGATGCCCAGCTGCTCGAAGCCGGGATCACGCCGGACCTGATCCGTTTGTCCGTCGGCATCGAAAACGTCCATGATATTATCGCCGACCTCAGCCAGGCCTTCGGTAAGATCGCTGACCAGCAGGCCGGAATCGATTAGCAAATTCTGGCCGTCGTCCGGGCATCTTCACGATGCCGTGCAAGATCGCTGCCCGGCAGGCCGTAACCGGTCAGGGCAGCACCTGGCTGTTTACTTGCCGCTGCGCGGTGCAACTGACAGGATTGTACCGGTAAAAAAGGCCGAAAAAACGAGAATAAGCCAGAAATTTCGAAAAAGAGCGGGATATTTTGCTGACAACTCTTGACAGGCCGCCTTCTGCTGATTAGAATGATTAAGCATTTGCATCGGAAGCTCAAAGAAGCTTCAGTTCGCAGGCCGGCTATGTCCGGTCTGTCAAGATAAAGTTGGAGGTAAGCTGACAGATGAGTACTTATGTAGCAAAAGCTGCAGAGATTCAGAGAAAATGGTACGTCGTCGACGCCGAGGGCCAGACCCTGGGCCGCCTGGCCAGCGAAGTGGCCAAAGTCCTGCGGGGCAAGCACAAGCCCGAGTACACCCCGTTCCTGGATACCGGTGACTATGTGATCGTCATCAATGCAGCCAAGCTCGTCCTGACCGGCAATAAGCTTGATCAGAAGCTGTATCGCTATCACACCCAGTACCCGGGTGGCCTGAAGGAAATCTCATATCGCAACATGATGCAGAACAAACCGGAGAAGGTGTTCGAGCTGGCCGTCAAAGGCATGCTCCCCAAGAATGCCCTGGGCCGCGCCATGTACAAGAAGCTCAAGGTCGTTGCCGGCCCCGAGCATGATCACGCCGCCCAGAAGCCCGAAGTGCTCACATTTGCGATCTGATTGAAGGGAGGAACACCAGGAAATGGCTACTAAAAAAGCTCCGAAAACCTTTTTCTACGGTACCGGCCGGCGCAAGAACGCGGTCGCCTGTGTCCGGATCTACCCTGGCAAAGGCCAGATCATGATTAATGACAAGACCCTGGATGATTATTTCGGCATGGAGACCCTCAAGCTGATCGTGCGTCAGCCGCTGGTTGCCACCAGCACCGAGGAGAAATTTGACATCTTCTGTAAAGTCATCGGCGGTGGCCTGTCCGGCCAGGCCGGTGCCATCCGCCACGGCCTGTCCCGGGCGATGGTCAAGGCTGACGAAGAAGCCTTCAAGGCCACACTGAAGAAGGCCGGCTTCCTGACCCGCGATTCCCGTATGAAAGAAAGAAAAAAATACGGTCTCAAGAAAGCCAGAAAAGCTTCCCAGTTCTCCAAACGCTGATTTCGATTTCCCATTCGGATCCGGGCTGCTGCTTTGGCAGCGCCGGGCTGTCTGATTGGCTGACCCGCCTGGTGAACCGGACAGAGCCTGCGCGCTCTGCCCGGTTTTCTGGTCTTGTGAGGATTGGCTATGCGTACCATTATCCATCGGGCCCGTCTCTTGCTCCCGGGCGGTCCGCCCTGGCCGCTGGGCTATCTGGTCATGGCGGATGAGCGGATCCAGGCCGTTTCAGGCGGTGAGTGTCCGGCCAGCACCCTGCTGCCGGACCAGCCGGATCAGCTCATCATTGATGCAGCCGGCGGCTTTTTACTGCCTGGACTGATTGATGCCCACTGTCATCTCGGCCTGTTTGATGATGGCCTGGCCGGTGAAGGCGCCGATGGCAACGAGGCAACGGCGCCGGTAACGGCCCAGTTGCGGGCCCTTGACGGGATTTATCAGGAGGATCGCTGTTTTCAGGATGCCCTGGCCGGCGGAGTGACCACTGTCATGAGCGGACCGGGCAGTGCCAACGTCCTGGCTGGCGCATTTGCCCTGATCCAGACCGCCGGCCGCAGTGTCGATACCATGGCGATCCGGCCGGTTGCCGCGATGAAAGCCGCCCTGGGCGAGAATCCCAAGCAGATTCATGGTAGCCAGGCCCGCAGTCCCCAGACGCGCATGGCGACCGCCGCGATCCTGCGTGAGGCGCTCCACCGCGCCTGCCAGTACCAGGAGAAAATGACCTGCTGGTGCCGGCACCGTGCTCCGGACCACCCAGCAGAGCCAGCACCGGATTTTGATATGCAAAGTGAAGCCCTGCAGGCTGTCATCCGGGGTGAAATGCCTGTCAAGTTTCATGCCCATCGCAGTGATGATATCCTGACGGCTGTGCGGATCGCCAACGAATTCGGCCTGCGTTATACCCTCGATCATTGCACGGAGGGCTATCGCATCGCCGATATCCTCGCTGCCGAATTCCGCCGTGGCCAGGATGACCGTCATGGCTGTGGCCAGCCTGGTTTGGGCCGCCTGGAGGGCGTCATTGTCGGTCCCCTGCTTGGTGACCGCGGCAAGCCCGAATTGCGCCTGGCCGATCCGGCCAATGCCGCCCGCCTGGCCGCGGCTGGCCTGCCAGTGGCGATCATGACGGATCATCCGGAATTGCCGGTCCAGTACCTGATGCTCAGTGCGGCCCTGGCTGTTCAGCATGGCCTGTCCGAAGACCTGGCCCTGGCTGCCATCACCAGTATCGCAGCCCGTCTCTGCGATGTAGAGGATCGCCTGGGCAGCCTGGAGTCAGGCAAGCAGGCTGATGTTGTATTGTGGTCCGGTCATCCGCTGCAGTTGTCCAGCCAGGTCCGCCGCGTCTTCATCAAAGGCCGGCCAGTCTGGCCGGCTGTCTGCTGAAAGGTGCCCGGCCAGGAGATATTTCCGGCGGACAGTATGATAAAAGCTGTCATCACTGATGATCTGGCGTTTGCAGTTACAGAAGAAATTTACAACAGACAGGATGATAAAAGGAGTAAGCCCGATGTCCATTGATTGCAGTCAGGTTGCCGCAGATCAGCTGACGCTATACAGTGATTCTCCGGAGCAGACCGAACATCTGGGCTACCTGCTGGCCGGCCTGCTGCCAGGCGGGACTGTGATCGGCCTCGACGGAGACCTCGGTGCCGGCAAGACCGCGCTGGCCCGCGGCCTGGCGGCCGGCCTGGGCTGCCTCGGGCCGGTTGCCAGTCCGACTTTCACGCTGGTCATGGAGCATCCGGCCCGGCCCGGCGGCCTGGCCTTTTACCATTTTGACGTCTATCGGCTCGAATCAGCTGATGACTTCCTGGATCTGGGTCTTGATGAATACTTTGACCGGGGTGGGATCTGCATGCTGGAATGGGCCGGCCGGATTGCGCCGGCCCTGCCACCGCGCACCCTGCAGATTACCCTGGTCCAGGCTGACAGCCAGCACCCGGACCTGCGGCAGATCACGATCTGCTGGCCTGGCCAGTCTGCCTGGCTGCATAATCTGGAAAGGATATGGTCTGATGCTGACATTGGCCTGTGATACATCCGGGAAAAGCCTGTCGGTCGCGCTGTGCCGTGATGGGCGGCTGCTTGGCGAAACATCCCTGCGGCTGGGCTACAATCACGCCGTCACCTATATGCCGCAGACGATGGCCCTGCTGACCAGCTGTGATTGCCAGCTGGGCGACGTCGATCTGTTTGCCTGCGCGGCTGGCCCGGGCTCTTACACCGGAATCCGCATTGGGGTCAGCACTGTCAAGACGATGGCTTACGCGGCCGGCCGGCCGGCCATCGGCGTCTCGACTCTGGCTGCCCTGGCCCTGCCTTATAGCGGCCTGCCCGGGCTTGTTGTCTGTCCGCTACTTGATGCCCGTAATGGCCGGGTGTATGCCGCCGCCTATGTTCAGGAGCAGTTATTATTACCGCAGGCCAACTGGCTGGCCAGTGATTTCCTGGCTGCCCTGGCCAGTGCCGCCAGCACATCACCGCTAACTGCCGGCAGCCGGAGCAACAGCCCGTTGCCGACGATCTGTCTGCTCGGTGACGGGGCCGATGCCGCCCTGGCAGCCTGGCAATCTCCCGCCGATCTGTATATTTACCGGGCTCCGGCCAGTTGCGACATCCCGCGGGCCAGCTTTATTGCCCAGCTGGCCGAAAAAAAGCTGGCCACCGGCCAGAGCGGTGATCCGCAACAGCTGTCGGCTGATTATTTCAGTCCTGCCGCTGCTGAGCGGCAGCGCAAACACCATGACTGACCAGGCCGGACCGGTCCGGCCTGGCGATTTCCCGCCTGCTGCAGTAGCCGACGTTCCGGTGACAGCGTCGCCCGGCCCGGTTGATGCGCAGGCGGTTGGCATCCGTCCGGCCACAGTGGATGATGTTCCGGCCCTCGCGGCCATTGAGCAGCAATGCTTCGCGATTCCCTGGTCGGCAGCCGCACTGCTCAGCGATCTGCGCGATAACCCGCTGGCCCGCTTCTGGGTAGCAGTCCGGCCAGATGGCGCGATTGCCGGTTATGCGTCCTGCTGGCAGGTCTTCGACCAGGGTCAGATCAATAATATTGCCGTGCGGCCAGCTGACCGTCGCCAGGGGATCGCCCGGCTCCTGTTGGCAACCCTGATCGACTGGGCCCGCTCGGCCGGCTTGGCCGCACTGGATCTCGAGGTGCGGGTCAGCAATCAGGCTGCCCGCCAGCTCTATCAGGCTGCCGGATTTGGTGAAGCGGGCCTGCGCCGCGGTTATTATGCAGATAACGGCGAGGATGCTATCATAATGCTCAAAAAGTTAGCAGGAACATCGCCCGGTTCTGTTCAACCTGTCGAAAAATAATAGTAAAATTCTGGCATGTTGACAAACAAACGGCCTTGACTTTATACTGAACCCAGAATGTCCGATTCTAGCCCTGCCTGCATCTGGCAATATGCGCCAGATTTTTCATCGACCGTTCCTCATCGCCAGTGAACAGCAATACCTTATCTGCACCCGGCAATACGCACCAGATCCGTCATTGGCCATTCCTGCTGCCAGGCACCGGGAATTCGTCGCCATTCCGGGGACCGGCAGTAAATGCCACATGAAAGACTAGAGGGGGATCATGTCTGATGGTCAGTAAAACCGTCCGATTCAATTGTGAAGATGCACTGCAAATGAAAGTGGTCGCAGTCCTGATTCAAAAAGCGTCCACGTTTCGTTCCAGTATCTATCTGGTCAAGGGCGAACGCCGCGCCAATGCCAAAAGCCTGCTTGGCGTGATGTCACTCGGGATTGAAGATAAAATGGAACTGGTCGTCAATGCCGAAGGCCATGATGAAGTTGAAGCCCTTGAAACGATCGCCGGCTATCTGAACCGGCCTGAATTCTAGGCAACCGGCCGTCTGTTTTCCGAGTATCCTTTTCCCGCGCATCCTGTGCATGCTATCTGGTTCCGATCGGTCAGTCCTGATTATGCTGTGATTGTGACCGGATAGTAACGAGAGTCAACGAGCAATAAGAATCGACCGAGGCTGACCGATGCCGCTGCCACCGGAACCTTTTGACGCCAGACTGGATCTAGTTCCTGCGAACCCGGGAGTTTACCTGATGAAGGATGCTTCCGGTTCTATTATTTATGTCGGCAAAGCGATCAATCTGCGCAATCGCCTGCGCAGTTACTTCACGCCGAACCCGCAGGGTAACGCCAAAGTCCTGGCGATGATTTCCCATATAGCCGATTTCACGTTCATTGTCTGTGCCAGCGAGCTGGAAGCCCTGATTCTCGAAGCAACCCTGATCAAAAAGCACCAGCCGCACTACAATATCCTGCTGCGCGATGATAAAGGCTATCCGTATATCCGGGTCACGATGCACGAAACCTATCCGCGCCTGCTGAAGGCCTTCCGGGTCGGAGACGACCGTCGCCTGGGTGCCCGCTATTACGGTCCCTATCTGGGCGGCGACCTGTTCCGGGCCATGCAGGTCCTGCAGCAGATTTTCCCGACCAAGACCTGCCAGCGGGTGTTGCCACGGGACATCGGCAAGGAACGGCCCTGCCTCAATTATCACATCGGCCGCTGCATCGGGCCGTGTCGCGGCGACGTGCCAGCCAGCGCCTATCGGGCTGTTATGGAAGGAATCTGCCGCTTCCTGGAAGGCCGATATGATGGCCTGCTTGATGAGTTGCAGGCGCGGATGCTGGATGCCTCGGAAAACATGCGCTTCGAAGAGGCTGCGCTCTGGCGCGACCGGCTGCAGGCCCTGCAGCGCCTGATGGAGCGCCAGCAGGCTGTCGGGGCGCGGGCAGTTGACCGCGATGTGATCGGTTATGCGCGCAATGGCAGCGAGATCTGCCTGCAAAAGCTCGAAGTCCGTGAAGGCCGCCTGGTGTCGGCGGCATCCTTTTTCTTTCCGGATGAAGGCCAGGAAATCGCTGATACACTGACAGCCTTCCTGACCCAGCACTACCCGGACATGGCCTTTATCCCGCCGGAAATCCTGCTGCCGCAGGACTTGCCGGATGGGGCCAGCCTCAGCGATTATTTGAAGACTCTGCGCCAGAGCCGTTGCCAGCTTCATTGGCCACAGCGGGGAGCCAGCCGGGAATTGCTGGCCATGGCCAGTGAAAACGCCCGGCAGGCCCTGCACCGCCATACCTTGCTGGGCGGTCATGGCCATACCGCGCTGCAGGAAGCCTTGCGCGAACTGGCTACGCTGGTGGGAGCCAGCGCGGGACTGGCGCGCGTGGAGGCTGTCGATATATCAAACACCGGCCGGCAGGACATGGCAGCCAGCCTCGTCGTCTTCCAGGATGGCCGTCCCTTGCGCCAGCAGTATCGCCGCTTTAAAATCAACACAGTCAGCGGAACCGATGATTACGAGGCTTTGCGCGAGACGGTCCGGCGACGGCTGCGCCATTTGGGTGATGCTGAATTTGGCCGCCAGCCGGATTTGCTGCTGGTTGACGGCGGTAAAGGCCACGTCGCCGCCGTTTTGCCCCTGCTGGCTGAGAGCGGTGTAACCTGGCCCGTTGCCGGCCTGGTCAAGGATGATCGCCATCGTACGCGCGGCCTGGCCCTGGCCAGCGGCGAGATCGTCGAGCTGCGCCAGATCCTGGCCGCCAATGAGTCGGCTGACCGGACAGCCCAGGCGATGGGCCTGCTGCGCCTGCTCACCGCTATCCAGGATGAGGCCCATCGTTTTGCCCAGGATTATAACAAGCGGCTGCTGAAAAAACGGACCACGCGCATGAGCCTGGAAAATATTCCCGGCATTGGCCCGGCCCGGCGCCGGCTGCTGCTGGCGCATCTGCAGAGCATCAAGGGTGTCAGTGAAGCCACGCCAGACCAGCTGCTGGCCATACCGGGTCTTGGCCAGGCTGCGGCTGCCGCCGTTTATGCGCATTTCCATCCGCAAGACGCGGCGGTGGACCGGTTACAGCCGGTTGCGGCCGGTCCAACACCAGACTCCGGGAACTGACTGCGCTGGTCCCACGGGCTGATCAGGCCCAGATACCGCAGTCGCATCAGCTGATCCGGACCGGTCACAACGGGCTGATGGAATTTGATCCAACGGGCTGACTATTGGACAACAGGAGGATAACAGATGGCTCTTTTCGCAATTGCTGACCCCCATCTGGCCCATGGCCTGGACAAGCCCATGACCATTTTCGGTACCCATTGGCACGATCATGCGACCCGCCTGCGCCAGAACTGGCTGACCATCGTCGGTCCGTCGGACACGGTACTGATCCCCGGTGATATTTCCTGGGCCATGCAGCTGGAACAAGTCCTGCCTGATCTGCAATTCCTGCACGATTTGCCCGGAACGAAAATCCTGTCGCGCGGCAATCATGACTACTGGTGGACTTCGCTCAGCAAGCTGGAATCCTTTTGCCGCCAGCATGATCTGACTAGCCTGCAATTCCTGCGCAATAACGCCCTGCTGGTCGAGGATCGCTTTATTGTCTGTGGAACGCGCGGCTGGCTCCTGCCAGATGACGCCGCGTATACCCGGGCCGATGAGAAAATTTATCTGCGTGAGGTCGGCCGGCTGCGCCTGTCGCTGGAATCAGCCCGGCAACTGGATCGTCCGGACTGCCCGCTGATTGCCTGCCTGCACTTTCCGCCTTTTGGCCGCGACCGCCGCCCGACACGCCTGACGGAATTACTGGGCACCTTTCACGTCAGCCATTGCGTGTACGGCCATATCCATACGGATCTGCCGGCCTACAGCGAACCGGATATCTTGCTTGACGGGGTCCGCTACACCCTGGCCGCAGCAGATAGAATTTCCTTCAAACCCTTGCGGCTCTAGGCTTTGCAGTTAATTAGCCAGTTGCGTTGAAAGGGTGGGTAGTATATAATCAGGACACTCTTGGCCAGCACCGCCCCTGCGGCGGACATTCGATCACCAGCACCGCCCCTGCGGCGGACATTCGATCAGAGGTATCAGCCATGGCTCACAGCATGACCGGTTTTGGCCGCGGTGAAGCGATCCAGGGAGATCAGCGCCTGACCGTCGAGATCAAATCGGTTAACAATCGTTATTGTGATATATCAATCCGCCAGCCGCGGGTTCTGGCCGCCCTGGAGTCCCGGGTCCGCGAAGCCATTACCCAGCAGCTTGCCCGCGGCAAGATTGATGTCTATATCAGCTTTGAAGATAACAGCCAGAATGCCTATCGCGTCCATTGTGACCTCGGCCTGGCCAAGGCCTATGCCGTTGCCTTGCGGGAAATTGCCCGGGCCATTGATGCGCCGGATTCCCTGAATGCGGCTACGATCGGCCGTTTTAACGACGTCATGCGGGTGGAGTCGGCGCAGGTTGAACCGGAGACTGTCTGGTCGCTGCTGCAGACCGCCCTGAGCCAGGCCCTGGAGCAGATTGTCAGCATGCGGCGGCAGGAAGGACTGAAGCTGAGCCAGGATATCCTGGAAAAAGCGGCGGTCATCCGTGCGCTGCGCAGCCAGGTCCTGGTCCGGGCTCCCCTGGTACCGGCCGAGTACAGCCTGCGCCTGCGCCAGCGTATCGATGAATTGCTTGGCGAACAGGCCCGCCAGATTTTTGATGAACAGCGCCTGGCCGCCGAGGTTGCCCTCTACGCAGATAAATGTGCCATCGACGAGGAACTGGTCCGCCTGGCCAGTCACCTGCAGCAGCTGGAGCAGATTCTGGCTGAGGATGGGCCGATCGGCAAGAAGCTCGACTTTCTCCTGCAGGAATTCAACCGGGAAATCAACACCATCGGTTCCAAGGCCAATGATCTGGTCCTGGTCCAGCATGTGGTCCAGATGAAAAGCGAGCTCGAAAAAATCCGTGAACAGACCCAGAACATTGAGTGAATTGAGTGAAAGGATCAGCAACGGATTGCAAATGGAGCAGGCAACATTTTTACCGATTGGTTTTGGCAACCTGGTAGCCGTCAGCCGGATCATTGCGATAGTCAGCCCGGACAGTTCACCGGTCAAACGCCTGATCCAGGAAGCGCGCGACCGGACGACACTCATCGATGCCACCTCGGGCCGTAAAACCCGCGCTGTCCTGGTGATGGACAGTGATCATCTGGTTCTGTCCGCCTTGACGGTTGATGAACTGGAGAAGGTCCTGCAGACTGAAGGTCCGGACAGATGGCCCGCCGGCCAGGCCGGGCCTGCGCCAGTTCCATCTGCCGAAACCAGGCCACTGCCCGAAACCGCTTCTGCCAACGGAGGTATAACATGAATGATCTGCCCAGCCGGCGCGGCCTGCTGATATGTGTGTCCGGACCGTCGGGAGTCGGTAAAGGTTCGGTCATCCAGGAAATCCGCCGTCGCCAGCCACAGATTGCCCACTCTGTTTCTGTCACCACCCGGCCACCGCGGCCAGGAGAAGTGGAAGGCGTCCATTATTATTTCCGCAGCCAGGCCGAGTTCAAAGCCATGATCAGCAACGGCGAAATTCTGGAATACGACGGCTATTGTGACAATTATTATGGAACACCGCGCGAACCACTGGAACGCCTGCTGGCTGCCGGCCGCGATGTACTGATGGATATTACTGTGCCTGGCTCTCTGGCTGTAATGGCTGCCTTGCCGGAAACCATTTCACTTTTCCTGATGCCACCGTCCTGGTCCGAGTTGCGCCATCGCCTCGAAAATCGTGGCACGGAGTGCTCGGCGATTGTCGAGCGGCGCCTTGGCCAGGCCAGGGAAGAGATTGCCCTGGCCAGCCACTTTCAGTATCTTGTGATCAATGACCAGCTGCCCCTGGCAGCTGACCGGATCCTGGCGATTGCCGCTGCCGAGCATTGCCGCTATTTTCGCCACCCGGGGATTGAGAATGAGATCCTGATGAACTGAAAACACCCGGTATACCTTCCCGTTCTATCTGCAGCACCGGCCACGGCCCTGGCTGCACATGATTGAGAACACTGTATGCTGACCGGTCGGATCGCAGATGCGACTGGAGCACGATTATAGGAGGAACACTGAACATGCTGGTTAAGCCCCCCATTGAGAAATTGCTGCCGAAAGCTGACAACCGGTACACACTGGCAATCCTGGTCGCCAAACGGGCCCGCCAACTGGTTGACGGCGCCATGCCGCTCATGGAATGCGACTCTCCCAATCTGGTGACGCTGGCCTGTGAAGAGCTGGCTTCCAACCGGATCAGCTGTGTACATGGCCTGGTCGAGCCGACGATCCCCAAGCGGCCAGATTATGAAAACGCCCGTCAGATCGGACGGGCCGCGACCGGTCAGAACAGCGCGGCTGAAGCCATAAAAGAAGAATTTGATCAGATTGGGGCTATGGGATTTGGCGAAGACCAGGATGAACAGGATGCCCGGGTGGTTGCCGACAATTTGCGGCGCTCGATCGAATCCGAAACCCAGGATGATATTGATTTGCCGGCTGAGCCGGAGACGGAGGAATAAGCTGCATGCTGACAGAAAAAACCATGGATAAAATTGTCGCCCTGGCCAAAAATCGCGGTTTTGTCTACCCCGGTTCCGAGATTTACGGTGGCCTGGCCAATTCGTGGGACTATGGTCCGCTGGGTGTGCAGCTTAAAAATAACGTGAAGGCTGCCTGGTGGCAGAAATTTGTTCAGGAAAATCCTTACAATGTCGGTGTTGACTGTGCCATCCTGATGAATCCCCAGGCCTGGGTGGCCTCCGGCCATGTGGGCGGCTTCAGTGATCCGCTGATTGACTGCAAGCAGTGCAAATCGCGCCATCGGGCTGACAAGCTGATTGAGGACTATAACCGGGCCAATGCCCTGGATCTGGCCGTTGACGGCTGGGCCAATGATCGTCTCGTTGCCTATATCCGCGAACACCAGATCGCCTGTCCGGACTGCGGCGGCCATGATTTCACCGATGTGCGCAAGTTCAATCTGATGTTCAAAACCTTTCAGGGTGTGACGGAGGATACTCAGGCGGAATTATACCTGCGTCCGGAAACGGCCCAGGGTATTTTCGTCAATTTCAAGAACGTCCAGCGCTCGACGCGCCGCAAGATACCCTTTGGTGTCTGCCAGATCGGCAAGGCCTTCCGCAATGAGATCACCCCGGGCAACTTTACGTTCCGGACCAGGGAATTTGAGCAGATGGAGCTTGAATTCTTCTGTGAGCCCGGCACTGACCTGGAATGGTTTGCCTACTGGCGCAATTTCTGCTATCAATGGCTGATTGACCTTGGCCTTAAAACTGACGAGCTGCGCACGCGTGACCATTCACCGGAAGAACTGGCCTTCTACTCCAAGGCGACCACTGACTTTGAATTCCTCTTCCCCTTTGGCTGGGGCGAACTGTGGGGGATTGCCGACCGGACCGACTATGACCTCAAGCAGCACATAACCCATGCCCGGGAGGATCTGTCCTATTTTGATCCGGCGACCAATCAGAAATATGTTCCCTTTGTCATCGAGCCGTCACTGGGCGCGGACCGGGTGGCCCTGGCATTCCTCTGTTCCGCCTACGATGAAGAAGAGATCGCCCCTGGCGATGTCCGGACTGTCCTGCGTTTTGCCCCCTGTCTGGCGCCGATCAAGATTGCGGTCCTGCCGCTTTCGGCCAAGCTCAGCGAGGCGGCTGTCCCGCTGTATCATGCGCTGAGCAAACGCTTCATGTGCGAATTTGACGATCGTCAGTCGATCGGCAAGCGCTACCGCCGCCAGGATGAAATCGGTACCCCCTACTGCGTGACGTTTGACTTTGAATCTCTGCAGGATCAATGCGTCACAATCCGGGAACGGGACAGCATGCAGCAGGTCCGCGTTCCGATTACTGGTCTGGAAACCTGGTTTGCCGACAAATTCACTATCTGAATGACACCAGGCGGCTTGGGCAGTATCGTCATTACGGACTCTGAGAAGTCCTTCGCAAAACGCCGTTGCCGCTGTCCGATAAATTCTCAGATCAAAGTCAATAACAGACGCCAGGCGTTGCCTCGCAAAACCGCATACATCCGATAATTGAAAAGTGTTTCCATGATGATGGATGAGACAGGCCCGGTTTCGACCGGGCCTGTCTGCCTGATGGGCCGGGCCGGTTTCAGTTGGATTGTTTGATTTTTACTTTGATATTTTCCGGACTGGTTTATTTTTTATGCTCAGATTTTATTGCGGATCAACAAATTTTGTCAGGATAATTGAGCAACAGTTATGACGATGCTATAATACTCGCAGTTGGCAATTCATATGTATCTGCTGACTGGCCCATTGAACCAGAAGGTGACCCGCCCAGGGGTTAACCATATTGAAGGAGGACGTCCAGATGACCAAGTATGTCTACATGTTTGCTGAAGGGAACGCCAAAATGCGTAACCTGTTAGGCGGCAAAGGTGCTAACCTTGCGGAAATGACCGGTCTTGGCCTGCCAGTACCGCGTGGTTTTACAATCACGACTGAAGCCTGTACCCGCTACTATGAAGACGGCGAAAAAATAGCCCCCGAGATCGAAGCCGAGATCTTTGAGACCCTCGCCAAGACCGAGACCATGATCGGTAAGAAATTCGGTGATCCGGTCGACCCTTATCTCGTATCTGTTCGTTCCGGTTCCCGCGCCTCCATGCCGGGCATGATGGACACCATCCTCAACCTTGGCCTCAACGATGAAGTTGTCGAGGGCCTGGCTGACCTGACCGGTAATCCCCGCTTTGCCTATGACAGCTATCGGCGTTTTATTGCCATGTTCGGCGATGTCGTCATGGATGTCAGCAAGTCCAAGTTTGAACATGAACTCGATGCGGTCAAGGAGTCCGTCGGCGCCAGGCTTGACACCGACCTCGACGCCGAAGCCATGAAGGAAGTTGTCCTGCGTTTCAAGACCCTGTACCGCGATATCAAAGGCGTTGACTTCCCGCAGGATCCGAAGGTCCAGCTGCTTGAAGCCGTCAAGGCCGTTTTCCGTTCGTGGAATAATGAGCGTGCTATTGTCTATCGCCGGATGAATGATATCCCGAGCAACTGGGGCACTGCTGTCAATGTTCAGGAAATGGTTTACGGCAATATGGGCAATACTTCGGGCACTGGCGTGGCGTTTACCCGCAACCCGTCCACCGGTGAGAACCGACTTTACGGTGAATTCCTGATGAACGCCCAGGGCGAAGACGTCGTCGCCGGTATCCGGACGCCCCAGACGATCGACCAGTTGCGTGAAGTCATGCCCGATGTCTACGAGCAGTTCTGCCAGATCGCCAATACCCTGGAAATTCATTATAAAGATATGCAGGATATGGAGTTTACCATCGAGCGTGGCAAGCTCTTCATGTTGCAGACCCGCAATGGCAAGCGCACGGCTGCCGCTGCCCTGAAAGTTGCTGTCGATCTTGTTGAAGAAGGCATGATCAGCAAGCAGGAAGCCTTGCTGAAAATTGATCCGAAGCAGCTCGACGCCCTGCTCCACCCGACGTTTGAACCCGCTGCCCTGAAAGCTGCCAGGGAAATCACCCGCGGTCTGCCTGCCTCGCCAGGTGCCGCCTGTGGCCAGGTCTATTTCGACGCTGATGATGCCGCGCAGGCCAATGCCCGCGGTGAAAAGGTCATCCTGGTCCGCCTGGAGACCTCACCGGAAGACATCCAGGGTATGGACGCCTCCCAGGGTATCCTGACCGGCCGTGGCGGCATGACCTCCCACGCGGCAGTTGTGGCCCGCGGCATGGGCAAATGCTGCGTTTCCGGCTGCTCCGAGCTGTCGATTCGTGAAAATGAAAAATATTTCCTGACCAAGGACGGCAGCCGCTTCAATGAAGGAGACTGGCTGTCGCTCGATGGCTCAACCGGCAAGGTTTACCAGGGCGCGATCAAGACTCAGGAAGCCAGCCTGTCCGGCGACTTTGCCACGATTATGGAGTGGGCCGACGAAGTCCGCCAGCTCAAGATCCGCACCAATGCCGACACCGCCCGTGACGCCCGTATGGCTGTGCAGCTGGGGGCTGAAGGCATCGGCCTGTGCCGCACTGAGCACATGTTCTTCGAACCGGACCGGATTTTTGCCTTCCGCCAGATGATCGTCGCCAAGGACGAGACATCGCGCCGCGCCGCTCTGGAGAAAATCCTGCCGATGCAGCGTGCCGATTTCGTCAGCCTGTTCAAGATCATGAAGGGCAAGCCCGTGACCATCCGCCTGCTTGACCCGCCGCTGCATGAATTCCTGCCGCAGAGCGCCGATGAAATTGCCGAACTGGCCGATGCGCTGGGCATGAGCGCCGAAAGCCTCACCGACCTGATCCGTGACCTGCACGAGCTTAATCCGATGATGGGCCATCGCGGCTGCCGCCTGGCGGTTACCTATCCTGAAATCGCCGAGATCCAGACCCGGGCGATCATCGAGGCCGCTCTCGAAGTCAACAACGAAGGCATGAATGTCACGCCGGAAATCATGGTGCCGCTGATCTGCGACCTGACTGAATTCAAGTATGTCAAGAATATCATTGTCCGGACCGCTGACCTGGTTATTGCCGAGGCTGGCGCTGATCTGAAATATCAGGTCGGTACGATGATTGAGATCCCGCGGGCTGCCCTGACAGCGGATGATATTGCCAAGGAAGCGGAGTTCTTCAGCTTTGGTACCAATGACCTGACCCAGATGACCTATGGCCTGTCCCGTGACGATGCTGGCAAGATCCTGGATGCTTATTATAAGGTCAAGATCTTCGAGAGTGACCCGACTGCCCGGCTGGATACGGTTGGTGTCGGCAAGCTGATGAAGATTGCCTCTGAAGGGGGCCGGGCAACCCGTCCGAACATCAAGCTGGGTATCTGCGGTGAGCACGGCGGTGATCCGGCGTCGATTGCGTTCTGTCACTCGCTGGGCTTCAGTTATGTTTCCTGTTCGCCGTTCCGTGTGCCGATCGCCCGTCTGGCTGCGGCTCAGGCTGCAATCTCTGATCCTGAGAATCTGGGCCAGAAGTAATGCGTTTCGACTGATGGCTGATAGCGCCGGCGAGGGTTACCTTGCCGGCGTTTTTTGCGAGGCCGGGCTGATGGCGCTGGCCTCTGCCTGGGGTGGGTAGATGGGGCGTAGTTTGGCCTTTGTGCTGAAAAGAAAAGCAGGTGGTTCCAGGTCTGGGCCTGGCATGCACCTGCTTTGTTTGTTGGTGATGGTGTTGGTTATATGCGCTAGGTTGGTGGAAGTCGTGGGTATGTTTGGGATGTTGGCAATCTTTATGATTGTTGTTTATTTGAGGTAGAGTTTGCGGAAGTCGCCGGGGGTGATTTTTTCGACGCGTTTGAAGATGTAGCAGAAGTAGCTGACGTCTTCGAAGCCGTTGAGGTGGGCGATGTCGCGGATGGCCAGGTTTGGTTGGGCGAGGAGGAATTCCTTGCTTTTTTTGATGCGAACCAGATTGATGTATTCGAAGATACGGGTATTCATGATTTTGCGGAACAGGGTGCAGAGGTGCTGCGGGGTTACTCCCAGCAGGTCAGAGAGTTTTTTGAGGGTGATGGATTCAGCGTAGTGTTCGTCGATATAGTCAAGAACAGGTGTCAGGCGATTGTAACGGCTGGAAAGGCTGTTCGCGGTGGTTGCCGAGATGTTTTTCAGTAACTGGGTGAGGAACAGATAGGTCAGGGCTGATACGTCATAAGCACGCAGGGCATTCTGGGTCTGTTCGGTTTCCAGTATTTCTTTCAGCCGTATATGCAGGTTTTCCGGATCGGAGATAAAGAAGATTCCCGTTTGTTCAATGGCTGCTGTTTGCTTGAAAAAATTCTCCACACCGCTGCCGGATAGACCGATCCAGTCGACAAGCCATTCATTGCCGTCAGCGAAGTACTCGTGAGCCTCGCTGGGCAGCAGCAGCATGCCCTGGTCTTTTGTGATGTGATATTCAACGCCGTTTACCACCAGGCGGCCGGTGCCGCTGCGGCTCTGGATCCACAAGTAGCACGGATATCCCTGCGGACGGATAATGTGCTCCTGAACATAATCAATACCGACACCAAATACATAAAAAGGCAGACGCTGTTCATTCTGGGTTGAAATCGGGAACACAGTATTCTTCATAGTCAGCACCCCATATAATCAAATAAAGTTACATGAATTTATTTTCCGGTGATTTTGATCATAAATTACTCTGTATATATTCTTAAACGATCGTGATAATTTGTCAATATGATTGATCTGATATTTAAACAAAAATATCAAAAACAGAGTGAATTATGACTTTGATATCAGATGATTCATAATAAGGATTATATGGAATTTGTGCCAGGTTATTTCATTTTATTTGAAAATTGCCATGGACTGATGCTGTAGCCAGATTAATGATGTGGAATCAAAAACATATGAACAACAGATAATTCTGGAATTGTGTAACATGATGATAAAATCGACGATATGATTTACGCGATACGATGACTGAATGTGCAACAGGCAATCGTCTGGTGTTTATAACTGTTTTTCAATTGGATGAGACCGAGGTGTTCCCCATGGATGAAAGCGAGGTGCTCATCGCTGATTGTTTGCTGGCCCGATTTTCAGCAGGTGCTGGTCGCCGCTGCTTTGTTAATGAGCCGAGGTTGGTCAATTGTTCAACAATATGGAACATCGCAGATTGTTTAGGAAATTTGGAAAATCAAAGAATATTGGGGGAAATGCTTGTTGACAAAGCCGGGGTGGATACGATAATATCTGAAACCGTTGCAGCGGATAGTTGCGGCGGCCATCTCCTCAATAGAGCCTTGGCGGCGCCCCCGAAGCCAGTCAATGAGAAGCTGAAAAAGGGTGTTGACAAAGGTAAAAAGCGGTGGTAAGATGGCAAAGCACCTCGAGAGCGAGACAAAAGCGAAGCGAGGACGGACCTTGAAAATTGAACAGTGCAGAACAAAAGACGAGCCAAAGTCAATTCGAAAAACGAGTTGAAAAAAACAAGTAATCAAAGAGCCAAACGGTTCTCGGATAAGGAATTATTTGAGAGTTTGATCCTGGCTCAGGATGAACGCTGGCGGCGTGCCTAACACATGCAAGTCGAGCGGAGACCGCAAGGTCTTAGCGGCGGACGGGTGAGTAACACGTGAGTAATCTGCCTTTTGCAGGGGAATAACATTGTGAAAACAGTGCTAATACCGCATGACATCCGGGATGGGCATCCATACTGGATCAAAGGAGCAATCCGGCAAAAGATGAACTCGCGTCCGATTAGGTAGTTGGTGAGGTAACGGCCCACCAAGCCGACGATCGGTAGCCGAACTGAGAGGTTGATCGGCCACATTGGGACTGAGACACGGCCCAGACTCCTACGGGAGGCAGCAGTGGGGAATATTGGGCAATGGGGGCAACCCTGACCCAGCAACGCCGCGTGAAGGACGAAGGCCTTCGGGTTGTAAACTTCTTTGATCAGGGACGAAAAAAATGACGGTACCTGAGGAACAAGCCACGGCTAACTACGTGCCAGCAGCCGCGGTAATACGTAGGTGGC
>CAYVHB010000018.1:0-64095 GCA_964450865.1 uncultured Oscillospiraceae bacterium
TCAGTCACGGCTGAACGGTTTTTCTGCATGCTTGTATTCACGGGGCGAGACCCCGATGACCTTCTTGAAGATCCGCGAGAAATAATAAGGATCCTGATAGCCAAGGCGGATGCTGACTTCATAGATGCGCAGATCAGTCATCTTGAGATACTTGCAGGCCTGCTGCATTTTCAGGTGGATGAAAAAATCGACCGGTGAGCGGCGGGCATATTTTTTGAAAATACTGTTCAGATAACTTCTGGATAGCTGCATGTGATCGGCCAGGCTGGCCAATGTCAAGTCCTTGTCGAGATTGTTATACATATAGCGGATAACCCTGGTCAGGTATTGATTCTGCTTGTCGGTATCGGATTCTTTTTCCCGGAAGTAAACTTCGGACAGGATCAGCGTCAGCAGATTTGAGGCATAGATGAAGTTGCCCAGTGTGTAATTCTGCTCCAGGATGGCGATCAGCTGCCTGAAAAGATACATCAGGCGTTCGTTGGTCCTGGCTGGGCCAAGATCGATAATGCGCAGGTCATTCAGGGGGAAATATGCCGCGTTGTCACCTTTGAAATGAACCCACAGAATACTCCACGGATCCTGGCTGTCGGCGTAGTACAAGTGCCGGGTATGGCGCGGGATGCAGAATACCTGCTTGCTGGTCAGCTCGAATCTGACGTCGTTCACAACGATGCTGCCCTGGCCATCGATACAGTAGATCAGGATATATTCGCTGATACCTTCCTTGCGTTCGCGAAAATGATGGTCGGCACTTGGGAAGTAACCGACATCGGTGAGATACAAAGCCCGGACCAGCGGATGCTCCAGATAGGGTGAAAAGGATTCGGTCGGGATGACGATCAGGATCTCGTCTTTAAAGCCATCTTTTTTGTATTGCGTATCCATACAATCATAGTACTGCCGGTCTGGAATATTGTCCATCCTTGAATGCTGACAGGAATATTGTCCATCATTGTGCACGATATGCCATTGGTTGGCCAGGTCCACCTGTGCTAACTTTATATTAACGGAAGGAGAACGAACGATGCAAAACTGTAACGAAGTCAAGATGTGGGAAGAGCAGGTCATCATTCCGACCTACGAAACGGCTGAGCCTGATAAAAATCCGCTTTTTCTCGAACGGCGCGTCTATCAGGGCAGTTCCGGCAAGGTTTATCCGTTGCCCGTCACGGAAAAAATACATGATACAAAGGTTGATCAAGCCTATCGGGCCGTTTTCCTGGAAAATGAATACCTGCAGGTCATGATTCTGCCTGAACTGGGTGGCCGGATCCAGCGGGCCCTGGACAAGACCAACCAGTATGATTTTGTCTATTACAACCGGGTCATCAAGCCGGCGCTGGTCGGACTGGCCGGGCCCTGGATCTCGGGCGGCATTGAATTCAACTGGCCGCAGCATCACCGGCCCTCGACCTTCATGCCGGTCGACTGCCAGCTGGCGGCCAATTCCGATGGTTCGAAAACGGTCTGGGTCGGTGAAATCGACCGGATGTATGGTACCAGGGGCCTGGCCGGATTTACCTTGTATCCGGGCAAAGCCTATATTGAGGTTACCGGCCAGGTTTTCAACGGGACGGAAATACCCCAGACCTTCCTCTGGTGGGCGAATCCGGCCGTGCCTGTCAATGACCATACCTTCTCGATCTTCCCGCCGGATGTCCATGCCGTCATGGATCATGGCAAACGCGCCGTGTCCAGCTTCCCGATTGCCACCGGCGAATACTACAAATGCGATTATTCGGCCGGCGTCGATATTTCCCGCTATCGCAATATCAGCGTCCCGACTTCCTATATGGCCTGGCAATCCGACTTTGACTTCATCGGCAATTACGATGAAAGCCGTGAAGCTGGCTTGCTGCATGTGGCGGATCATCACATTGCCCCCGGCAAGAAGCAGTGGACCTGGGGCAACAGTGACTTCGGCCAGGCCTGGGACCGCAACCTGACCGATGAAGACGGTCCTTATATCGAATTGATGACTGGTGTCTTCACGGATAACCAGCCGGACTTCACCTGGCTGAAGCCCTATGAACAAAAGACTTTCAAGCAGTTCTTCATGCCAATCAAGAAAGTTGGCCGTGTTAAGAATGCCACCGTGGATGCTGCCGTTAACATGGAGCAACAAGGCCAGCTGGTTTCAATCACCGTTTATGCCACATCCATGTTCAAGAACGCCACCATTGAGCTGACGCGCGACGGGCTGTCATTGCGCCGGCAGACGGCCGACCTGTCACCGGATGATATTTTTCAGGATACATGGGACCTGGCCGGCCAGGCGCTGACTGGCTGCAAACTGGCGGTGTCCGATCAGGCTGGTCAGCTTCTGGTTGAATACACACCGGCCAGGAAGGAACTGAAGCCGCTTCCCGACCCGGCGGAGGCCCTGCCGGTCCCGGAAGCATTAAAAACGACTGAAGAGCTATACCTGGCAGCCCTGCATCTGGAGCAATACCGCCATGCGACCTTTGATCCGGCCGACTACTATCTGGAAGGCCTGAGGCGTGATCCCCGTGATATCCGCCTGAATAACGGCTATGGCCTGTATCTTTACCGGCAGGGCGATTTTGCCGACAGTGAAAGGTACTTGCGTCAGGCTATCCGCCAGCAGACCTGGAAAAATCCCAATCCTTATCAGGGTGAATCCTACTTGAATCTGGGACTGGTCCTGCTTAAACTGGCGCGCGAATCCGAAGCTTATGATGCCTTCTATAAAGCGACCTGGAGCGGCGAGGTCCAGAGCGCAGCCTTTTACCATCTGGGCTGCCTGTGCTGTAAACAGCAGCGCCTGGCCCAGGCCCGGCAGTTTGCCATCCAGGCTGTCACAAGCAACGCCGCCAACTGGAAAGCCCACACTTTGCTGGCCGCCATCAACCGGCACCTGCAGGCAGGCGGCCCAGATGAGCTGGAAACTCGCCATCAGCAGCTAAGCAACCAGACTGAGCTGGAACAAAAGCTGGCTGGCGATCCGCTTGATCACGGTCTCCTCTATGAACAGGGCCTGGCCCGCGGTGACCGGTCGGCCTGGCTGAAAGTAATGCGCCAGCCTGCCCACAATTTCCTGACCCTGGCCCTGGACTATCTGCAGATGGGATTTTACACCGATGCCCTGGCCATCCTGCAGGCCTGTCCCGACAGGAGTCCGCTACCTGAATATTACCAGGCCTATATTTATACCCGGCTGGGCCAGCGCGACCTGGCTGCGGCAAGGATTGCCCGCGCGGAAGCCCTGCCGGCGGATTATTGTTTCCCCAATCGCCTGGAAGAAATCCTCATTCTGGAATCAGCTATCCAGGTCAATCCCCAGGCTGGCTATGCCCACTATTATCTGGGCAATCTTTACTATGATAAAAAGCAGCACAGCCGGGCGATCCGGCATTGGGAAGCGGCAAGCCGCATGATTCCCGACTTTGCCATTACCTGGCGCAATCTCTCGCTGGCCTATTTTAATAAAGGACAGGATCCGCAGCGTGCCCGCCAGATGATCGAGCGGGCCGTGGCCCTCAATCCGGCAGATGCCCGCCTGCTGCTGGAACAAAACCAGCTGCTGGGCCAGATTGGTACGGCCAACCCGGAGCGCCTGGCCTTGCTGACATCCCGTCTCGATATTGTCGAAACGCGTGATGACCTTTTTCTGGCCTATATCACGCTGCTGAACTGCACGGGCCAGTACATACAGGCCTTGCAGGCCATCCGGAACCGCAGGTTCCATCCCTGGGAAGGCGGGGAAGGCAAAGTCAGCGGCCAATATATTTATGCCCTGATCGAACAGGCCAGGACTGAGCTCGCGCAGGATCGCCCGGCGGCAGCCATTGACCTGCTATTGGCAACCTTGAGCTACCCGGAAAATCTTGGCGAAGGCAAGTTGCCGCAAACGCCGGATCACATGACTCATTATTACCTGGGGCTGGCTTATCAGGCGCTGGGCCAGGCTGAAAAGGCACAAGCTTCCTTTGCGGCGGCAACGGAGCACCTGACGGAGCCAGGCAAGATGATTTATTACAACGATCAGCCAGCTGACATGATTCTCTATCAGGGTCTGGCATTCGGGCAGCTTGGCCGGCCCGAACAAGCCCGCAGCCGATACAACCGCCTGATCAGCTTTGGCGAAAAACACCTGTTCGACCCGGTACAGCCTGATTATTTTGCCGTCTCGCTTCCGGACACCATGATGTATCAGGCCAATATTGCCCTGCGCAATGAGATTTACTGCAACTACCTGATTGCCCTGGGGAAACTGGGCCTGGGTGAAATCAGCGAAGCGCACGAACGGCTGGTTTATGTGCTGAGTCTGGCACCCGACCATCAGGGCGCGCTGCGCCATCTGGCCGGGTAATTAGAAATGGGGAACCAGATGTAACAGTATCCAGGTTAAACGCCTCGCGCGATGATAGAAACTCATTGCGGATTGAAACCGTGGTATAATTGAAGTAAAACCGCCGCTTATCAGGATATTTGCGCACGCTCAAGCCGCCACCTGAATCAGCACCAGCAACGGGGCAATCGACTGATCAGCCACCTGAATCAGCACCAGCAACGAGATGATTGACTGAAGCAACAAGTTTATCAGCAAGCACTGGATCGGGTTATCCAGTGTTATCGGGATTGCGAGGTGAAACAGGATGCATCCGTTTTACGGCCCGACCAGCCAGCTGCTGGCCGATGGTTCCAGTTCATGGCTTGGCCTGGTATCCATGGCGATGTATTTGCTCTTCTGGGCCGTTGTTGTCGTCATAGCGATCCGGCTTTTGAAAAAACACATCCTGCCGCTGCTTCGTTCCCAGTCCCGGCCAGATAATGCCATGGCTATTCTGCGTGAAAGATATGCCCGAGGTGAGATCGATGCCGAGGAATTCAAACGCAAAAAAGCAGACCTCCAGTAGGCCACAGGCCTTGAAACCGGTTGTCTGGCTGAAGCTGTCGCTGCTTGGCCTGCAGACGATCCTGGCCAATCGGCTCTTGCACCGGCCCAGGCCGGTTGTCGGCTCGATTATCGTGACGGACTGCTGCAACCTGGCCTGCCGGCATTGCGCTGTTGCCAATCAAAAGTGTATTCTCTACCCATTTGCCCGGATCCAGGCTGACATGCTGACCCTGTACCGCGCCGGCGTCCGTGTCCTGCTGTTTTATGGGGGCGAACCCTTTTTATGGCGTGACGGTGCCAGAGACTTGCAGGACCTGGTCAGCGAGGCCCGGCGTATCGGCTTCTGGCTGGTCAGCGTGGTGACCAACGGCACCCTCGGCCTGGACTTGCCGACGGCTGACCTGATCCTGGTCAGTGTGGACGGGACGCGGGCCAATCACAACGAGATCCGCGGCGAGACATTCGACATCATCATGGCCAATATCCGCCAGGCTCCGGCCAATAATATCTGCCTGTATATGGCTATCAACCAGATCAATATCGCTGATATTGAAGCGGTCTGTGCCCTGACCCGGTCGATGCCTCATGTCAGGGCCGTCTCGTTCAATTTTCATACACCTTATCCCGGGACTGAGATGCTGCAGTTGAGCCAGGCCGACAAGCAAGCCTGTTGCGACCGGATCAGCGGGCTGATCGCATCCGGATATCCTGTCCTGAATCTGAAAAGCGCATTTCCCGCCATCATCCACAACAGCCTGCAACAGCCCTGCCCGCACTGCCTGATCATGGAAAACGGCCAGCAGTGGATCTGTGGCCGTTGCATCGAAATCGATGGACTATGCAAAAACTGCGGTTTCTTTTTTGCCACGGAATTATCACTGGTTTTCCGGGGCCAGATCAGGGTCCTGCTTGATTTGCTCCAAACCTATTCCCGACTATTGGGCCGCAGCGAATAGGCCGCAGCGAATAGGCTGCCGGGAATAGGCCCGGGCGACTGTTTTTGGTCTTGTCCTATATTTTGAATCTTGCTCCAGACATACTTTCGACTGTTGGGAGGGATTTGCATGCTCCGGGCTTCATTGCTGAGAATACTCCTGACCCGTTCGTTTCACCCCTTTGTTTTCAATGGCCGCTTTGAAAATCAACTGCAATATGCGGGCCTCGAGGACCTGGGCCTGTACGTCCATATCCCGTTTTGCCGTTCCTTGTGCAGTTTTTGCCCTTATTATAAAGTCGTTTACAATCAGCCCCTGGCCCAGGCCTATAAAGATGCCCTGCTGAAAGAAATTGACCTGGTCTGCCATGAACAGCATGAGCGCCTGCCGGTGACCAGCCTGTATTTTGGAGGTGGGACACCGGCCCTGCTTGTCGATGACCTGAAGGAAATAATCGATCGCCTGCGCCAGTATTTTGAGATTGGCGGCGGAGTTGGCGTTGAAATTCACCCGGACGATATCACCGGGCCGATCCTGGCGAAACTGAAGGCGGCTGGTGTGACCATGGTCAGCATCGGCGCCCAGTCTTTTGACGAAGGGTGCCTGCAAAAGCTGGGCCGCAGCAATATCGGCCTGGTCGATAAAATGCAGCTGGTGCGCCAGGCTGGCTTTGATGTCGTGGATGTTGATCTGATCTTTGCCATTCCGGGCCAGACAGATGAGCTGTTGATCAAGGATATTCAAACCGCCTTTGCCCTGGGGGCCACCCAGGTTTCGACCTATCCGTTTATTGATTTTACCTTTGCGGATAATCAGTATCGGCCCATGAGCAAACTGGTCAAGAAACAGATGCTGAGCCGGCTGATCGCATACAGCCGGTCGGCCGGGCTTGTCCGGACCTCGGTCTGGACGTTTGCCAAACCTGGTTCGGGGCGCTATTCCTCAATTACCCGCGATAATTTCCTGGGCTTCGGGGCATCAGCCACGACCTTGCTCAAGGATATTTTCAAGATCAATACCTTCTCCATTGAGCCGTACATTGAACGGATCCAGTCCGGCAACTTGCCGACCTCCCTGACGCTCGATTTTTCACGCCGGCAAAGGGCGGTCTATTTTCTGTTCTGGAGCGCTTACGGCCTGCAGGTCAATCCAGAGAAGTTTGCCCGGCTGATCGGCGTGCCCCTGCAGAAAATGTATGGCTTTGAGATCAGTCTGGCGTGCAAACTCGGGTACCTGCGCCAGGTTGGCGATCAATATGAACTGACCGACAAGGCGGCCATGATCTATCACGACATCGAACAAGTTTATACGACCGCCTACATCGACAAGATGTGGCGCATTTCCCGGATCGAGCCCTTCCCGCGGCGCATTGTCCTGCGCTGATGGACAAAAAGCGGATGGTTCTTTTGTAGATTTTGATCGCTTGTCAGTCTATTTGTTTAGCGCAGCGAATTCTTGACGGCGTCGAAATCATAGCCAGCGACGACATTGCCAATGTCTTTCATACGGGTAGAAGATGATACACTGGCCGGGATTTTGAACAGCTCATAGAACGCCTTTTCACTGATCCCGACCGCAGCGGCGGCATCGGCGATTGTCATCGAACCGCGTACGCTTGTGACATCAATAGTCGCAGTACTGGTTTCACCACCGGACGCCGCTGGCGATTCCGCAGTTGTTGCAGTACTGGTTTCACCACCGGATGCCGCTGGCGATTCCGTTGCCGCCGCACTTTCCTTGGCCGCGTCAAAATCATAACCGGCGATCAGGGTACTGAGCTGGCTCATTCGTGTATCGGCGGGAATATCGGCGGGAATTTGCAGGACTGTTCGCAGTTCGTCCTCAGCAATCCCGAGCGCCTGGGCGGCATCGGCAATCGTCATATAACCTTTGATTTCTTCATAGGATGTGATTGTCGTACTGCTGCCGCTGGCAGATTCCGGCAAGACCTGGTAAAGACCGGCTGCCTGGGTGACGGCGATCGGCAAGAAGAACAGACCGGCAACCAGGGCCAGCATGGCCAGCGGGGAGACGCGTTTACCGAGCGTTTGAACTTCCAGGGCGCCCTTTTTCGGACATACGGCCACACATTCATTGCAGTTCAGGCATTCAGCCGAGGTTACCTTGTCCAGTCTGGCCACGTTCAGATTCACCGGACAGGCCTTGCTGCACAAATTACAGTGAATGCAAACATCATCATGCCGTACGATTTTCGTCGGGCTGACCTTGCCGACGACGGCATAGAACGCCCCGGCCGGACACAGATATTTGCAAAAGAAGCGATCATAAACGAATGAGCCGGCCAGCGTGACACCCAGAAGAATGAAACCGATCATCGACAATGGGTCTTCGGCCAGTGTCTCCGGAATCGCCGTGATGTGCGCATAGGCCGAATAGGGATCATAACTGGACATCCAGAGCCGGCCGAGGCGCCAGGCCATGAAGAGTGTCAGAACCAGGACAGCGTATTTCAGATAGCGCAGATAACGATCCAGCCTGGCCGGGACCACCGGCCGCTTTTTCCAGATCTTGCGGCCCAGGCGGGCGAAAAACTCCTGCAGAGCGCCAAAAGGGCAGAGGAGGCCACAGAAACTGCGGCGAAACAGCAGGGCGATAACCAGTGTGATGATGAACAGGATCAGCGTGCCGGCATAGATTTTCTGGATAAATGAACCGGAAATGATCAGGGCGTACAGGCTTTCCAGGGCCCCATATGGGCAGATGGCGTGGATAGACGGTGATTTGCCACCCCCCAGGACCTGGTGCATGACCGACTCATAGGTAACCCAGCCCAGCAGCAAGGCCAGAAGCCCCCAGCGGATCCAGCGTGCAACTTTGTTTGACTGCCATTTCATGTTGTGTATTCCCTTTCTGGTGTTGATTGGGCCTGCAATAATCTGGTTTCAGCAAATGTGCCTGATCCCTGCAAATATGTCTGATCCCTGCAAATGTGCCTGGTCTTGGCTGTTCACTCGTTCTCATCCTATCCGGCAAATATATGGAAATTGTGAGGATTTTTCGAGACTTTTACCTGACGCGCGTCCTTGTCAACAGTCCATGCTATAATCAGGCTTGAGAATACGGTGTTTGCAGGGGGCTGTCACTGTGCGCCGCTCTTGGCGCTTGCGCCGCGCTGTCTTCAGCTGGACACCGTTAAGTTAAAGTCAATGGAGATACAAAAGTATGACTCATATTCTGCTGGTAGATGATGATTCCCATATCCGCAATATAATCAGGGAGTACGCGCTGGCCGAGGATTGGACGTTTGCCGAGGCGGCTGACGGTGAAATGGCCCTGAAAGCCCTGGCCGAGAAGGAATTTGCGCTGGTTGTCCTCGATGTCATGATGCCGCATCTCGACGGCTGGTCAACGCTGAAAAGGATTCGCCAGACCAGCCAGGTTCCGGTGATCTTGCTGACGGCCCGTAATGAAGAGTACGACCGGCTGCTCGGCTTTGAACTCGGGGTTGATGATTATGTCAGCAAGCCGTTCAGCCCGCGCGAACTGATCGCCCGGATGAAGGCGTTGCTCAAGCGATCTGGCAGCCAGGCTCCGGAGCAAGCCATTTTTCGCTATGAAGGCCTGCTGTTGGACCGGTCTGCCCATGTACTGACCATCGATGGCGAGGCGATTGCGCTGACCCCGAAAGAATTCGATTTGCTGGCCTTTTTTGCCGCCCGGCCGCATCAGGTCTTTACACGGGAACAGCTGTTATCGCAGGTCTGGGGCTACGATTACTTTGGCGATGCCCGGACCGTGGACACCCACATCCGCAGCCTGCGCGAGAAGCTCGGTGAATACCGGCGCCTGATCGTTACGGTCTGGGGAACCGGCTATCGATTTGAAACAGGCACCCGGCCATGAAGACAATTGGCAGCAAACTTTTTATCAGTTTTCTTTGCATGGCCGCCCTGACGGTCGGCTTATTATGGCTGATCCAGGCCGTTGTGATGAAAAACAGTTACCAGGACAGCCGGACCCGCACGGTCGCCGCTGCGGTCCGTGAACGGGCGCTGGCCGGCCTGCCGGATCCCGATGCCCTTGACGCGCTCCGGCAGGAACAGAATATCAATCTGCTTGTCATGGACGGGAACGGCCTGGTCCTGAATAGCCTGCAAGGCTTGTCGATGATGGGCCGCATTATCCGGGCCAGCCAGGCCATGATTCCGGACCGGATGGATGGCACGGTTGAGGTGATCAGTTCGCCGTCGGGCACGGGCCGTACCGCCCTGCTGGGTTATCCGCTCACGGGCGGCGGCTATCTGGTCGCGATTTTTTCGCTGACCGATGTTGACGCCGCGGCCCTCGTGCTGCGCAGTCAGCTCTGGCTGATCACGCTCTTGCTGCTGGTCTTTGCCCTGGTTCTCGCTATCGTCCTGTCCCGGATGTTTGCCCGGCCGATCAGGGCCGTGACTGCTGCAGCCCGCGATCTGGCCGGTGGCCGGCTGAATGTCGTTTTACCCGTCCAGACCCAGGATGAGATTGGTGAGCTGACAGTCGCCTTGAATGAGCTGAGCGTCCAGCTTCAGACGACGGAAAACCTGCGTCGCGAGCTGATTGCCAATGTATCCCATGAATTGCGGGCTCCCCTGGCAGTTATCCAGGGTTATGCTGAAACCGTCCGGGATGTGACCTGGTCCTACCCCGAGAAACGGAACAGCCAGCTGACGATCATTGCTGAAGAAGCGGAGCGCCTGGGCCGTGTGGTGAAGGATATTCTTGACTTTTCGAAATTACAAGCCGGGGTCGAACCGATCAACCTGGCTGATTTTGCGGTCGGTCCGGCATTGCAGGTCATCCAGCAGCGCTTTGAACTGGCAGCGGCCGCAAAATCGGTGCAGATTGAGCTGCAGGGCCTGGAAGGATGGCCCGGTCCAGCCAGCCCGCTCCAATCGGCGAAACCAGCCGGGCCAGGTCAGTCAACAGGCGTGGCCAGCCAGGCCGAAACAGGCTGTCAGTCCGGCCCGGCCAGTCCTGTCCTGCAGATTCGTTTTGATCCGGATAAGTTCGCCCAGGTCATGCAAAATTTGCTGCAGAACGCGGTCAATCATGCTGATGCCAGAACTGTCATCACCATCAGCCTGACTGGCAATCCCGCTGCCGCAATTTGCCGGATTGCTGTGACCAATGTCGGTGAACCGATACCCGTTGCCGAGCAAGACCGAATCTGGGAGCGCTATTACCGGTCGACCAGCATCGGTGAAAACCAGCGCCTGGGAACCGGCCTGGGGCTGGCTATCGTCAAGAGCATTCTGGAGCGCCACCATGTTGCTTATGGCGTTGTCAGTGAAAACCGGCGGACAACATTCTGGTTTGAAACGGTAGCCCGGACCTGAAATAAGCGGGTACGGCAGGGAATGGGATTTACGATTGCCAGGATTATTCGCGATCTGACAGGGGGCTGCGAACAGTTTTGAGCAAACTGGCATGTCAGTCGTGTGTGTGGCTGTCGCTGCGTTCAATCCAGCAAGCTTTCACGGATTTTTTTGACTTCCGCCATGTTATCGAGGAAAATTGTCACGAGGCGGGGGTCAAACTGGCGGCCGCTTTGCTCACGGATGTATTCGATGATCCTGTCGATTTCCCAGGCTTTTTTATAAACCCGATCTGTGCTGAGGGCGTCAAAGACATCGGCCAGGGCGACAATTCTGCCAAACAGGCTGATCTCCTCGCTGCGCAAGCCGCGCGGATAGCCAGTCCCGTCATACCGTTCGTGATGTTCCCAGGCAATCTGGGCCGATATGCGCCAGATTGGTTTATCGGTACTCATGAGAATCTTGTATCCGATTTCCGAATGGGTTTTCATCACTTCGAACTCTTCTGGTGTCAGCTTGCCCGGTTTAAGCAAAATGATGTCGGGAATGGCGATTTTGCCAATATCGTGCATCGTACCGGCCAGCTTGAGTGTTTCGACCTCGTCCTCCGGCAGGCCGGATTTCAAGGCCAGCAGCTGTGAGTATTGCGCGACCCGGAAGATATGGTTGCCGGTTTCATTGGAGCGGGCTTCAGCCGCGGCCGTCAGGCGGTAGACGATCTCCTTCTGGGTCTCGGCATTTTCAGTCATCAGCTGGCGAATGCTCGTAACCATTTCATTAAAGCGTGAGGTAACCTCCGCGATTTCGTCTTCGTTATTATCATTGACCCGGATTTCCAGGTTGCCAAACTTGACTTCGTTCATTTTGTTGCGCAGATTGCCAAGCGGTACGGAAATACTCAGGGCAATCACGTAAGAGACCGGCACGGCAATCACCAGGCAGAGCAGGCTGATCAGGATGATATTCCACATCAGGGCCCTGGATTCGCCCTGGATAACGGCATAGGGAATCACGCTGACCATAAACCAGCGGCGCGCATCAATGTTGTTGAAGGTCACGAACTGTTTTTCGTTCTGAAGTGTCAGATTCAGGCTGGGCTGATTGTTCTGCAGGCTGTTCTGCAATTGGGCCGGCAGGGTGGGATCAACAAAACGCTGGCCCGGAGGCAGGTCTGTCCGGTTGTTACTGGAGATGATCGTTCCGTCGCCATCAAGAATAAAGATCTCCGCCCCATTGCCGGTGTTGATTGCCGCCAGGGCCCGGGCCAGGAATGATTCCTTGAAAGTCAGGATCAGGACGCCCATGGCTTGTCCGTCATGATTGCTCCTGACCACACGGCTCAAGGCGATTTGCAGCTGGCCATTGACATCGGTCAGCTCCTGAAGCAGATATATATCTGACGCTGCCTCAGTGGCCCGGTAAAGCCCGGCCAGCTGGTCGCTGGTATAGTTGCCCTGCCCCGGGCCAATCACGACCCGTTCCTCCGGCAACAGGTTCACACTCGTGATATCTGGGGCGATATTGAAAGCAGCGCCATTGGCATGCTCGACAAAACTGATCCGGATTGCATTTTCCAGCTCCAGCTTGCCAAGATCATTCATTCTGTCATAGTTGAAAAAATCCTTCTGGATGATACTCATTTCAGAGAGTTCATTGCTCAGGCTTTCCAGATAAGCCAGCTGGGTTTCGATGATGATGCTTGCCTCATCCATCAGCTGGACGGAATAGGTACTGATCTGGGCCTGGATCGCTGCACTGGAACGCTGATAACTGATCAGGCTGCTGATCAGCAGCGGGATGGCCGACAGGAACAGGAATGCAGCCATCAACCGCGTCTGGATCCGGGTGACGCGCAGATATTTGATCTGTGATACATCTATCAGTCTGGCCAGCAGTTTTCTCACCAGGTCATCCCCCTGTGTCCCTATCCCGGTCTCAGTCATAAAGCATCGGTTTGAGTGCTTCGCTGTCGACATTTGTATAGTCATACCAGTAGTAGCCAGTGTCAATGAAAAGCGGCAGGGCTTCTCCTTTGGCCACGACCCGGTAGGCTGCTTCCACCGCCTTGTAGCCGATGTTGACCGGATCCTGGCTGATTGCGCCCAGCATCAGGCGGGAGCGGACTGCTTCCTTTTGCAATTTGCCGGCATCAAAACCAACCAGCACCAGCTTACCGGCCAGGTTCTTGCGGGTGACCGCGTTGATCATACCGATGGCCGAGCCCTCGTTGGTGGCAAAGATACCACGCAGGTCCGGATAACGCCCGATCAGGTCTAAAGCCAGGTCGTGCGACTCCGCGACATCTCCCTGGCCATAAACGACTTCAACAACTGTAATTTGCGGGTAGGTTGAACGGATCCTGTCCAGAAAGCCGTCGCGACGACCGATACCCGTAGCGCTGTAGTTATCATGGCAGATGACGGCGATCTGGCCGGCCTGGCCGATAGCGGCGGCCAGATGGTCGGCAGCGGCAGCGGCGGCGGCCTTGTTATCAGTTGCCACTGTACACGCAGGAATATTGCTGTCTACGCCCGAATCAAAGCAGATGACCGGGATCTTCAAGGTTTGTGCCTGCTCGAGCTGCTTGATGATCGCCTTGCTGTCCAGGGCCCCCAGGATGATGGCTGCCGGCTTTTTAGCCAGGGCAGCTTCAAACATCTGCTGCTGCTTATAGATGGCCGTGTCTCCCTCTGGCCCTTCAAAGGTAACATCAACCTGCAAATCCCGGGCTGCCTTGAAGGCGCCCGTTTTTACCGCTTGCCAATACTGATGCTGCAAGCCCTTGGCAATCAGCGGAATATACAAGGGTGCCGGGGCGCTGGCCGACGTACTGGTCCCCACACGGCTGCAACCGCTGGGCAGATACACGGACAGGATCAGAATTCCACATAAAAGGAAATATTTGAATGCTTTGATGCTAATCACCTCTGCCGCTATTTTCTTGACTCCGATTATGCCTGGTTCATGCAATTATATCTGGCTGGCATATCCTGATCGGGCTGAACGCATCGCAACCTTACTGCAGGCTTATTATCTTTATCAATTATATCCGATTGGCATGTCCGGATCACATGTTTTTGCATTTCGTTGAAGAAATATTTCTGGCGATATATAAACTTATTGCGATCAGTCATTGTTGCTGCAGATATTCTGCTGCTTCATTTAGCGACATAATATAGTTAATTTAATAAGTAATTGATCTGAATTATCTGATGTAACGGATCATGATTTCACCATTCCAATAGATCGCTGGTTTAGATCGATCGTTCTGGACAATCAGGAATCGGGCGGCCAGGCCGGCTTTGTATGGAAAATTGCAGTTATCGCACTTCAGCCGGATTGTCTTCGCGCCAAGTCCGGGCTTCATGCGGCAAGGACCCGGCAGTCAACGTAGCTGCCAGGCCCTTGCCATCAATCCAAATTCGTCTAAATTCGTCCAGATTCGTCCCTGTTCGTCCTTGAAGGATTGTATTTCAAAAATATAACATAAAAACAGATCAGAGAGACGATAAGATATAAGAATTTTGATATGTATCGGTATTTGTAGCGGCCAGGACCGGGTGGGAATAGTTGTCATGCAGGTGCGCCGCTAACTGGCCAATTGCGATCAGGTTAAAAGCGCAGGTTTGTGTGAACGAGGATTGCCCCCAGCAAAGCCAGGGTCACAAAACGATGGACATAAAGCCAGGGGCCCCGTTTACGCTTTTGCTTGAAATGGCCGAATGCCCCCAGTGCAACATTGGCCCCCAGCAAGACGGCCGCGATCAGGCCCGTTGTCGAGATCCATTTGAAGTTAATCTGCAGCAGCAGATGGGTCAGCAAGCTGGCCGCCGCTCCCAGGCCAAAGAAACGATGATATTTGACCAGTACTTGCATGATCAGGGTGTAATACTTCTTTAAGGCAGATTGCTTTGGCAGGCTGCTGATCCAGCGTTTGTTGATCCACTTCACGGGATAGTTCAGCAAGGCCAGTGTAAAACCAATGCCTGTCAATGTTCCCAAAAGATTACCCAATTCGTCCATCTGTAAGCGATCCTCCTGCATTGATGTTTTGGATGTCGGCCATACAATTCAATAGCCAGTTCCACTTTGGTCAGTTGTCTTTGTGCGGTGGTTTGGGGTGACTGGATTGGTCAGTTGTCTTTGTGCGGTGGTTCGGGGTGACTGATGTATCCGTCCTTTCGGAATATGGATCAATATGAATATTGACTCGGGTGTTTTTAATTTTTTCACTCATTGCCCTTTTGATCCGGCCAACGAGGTCGTGCGTCTCCAGAACCGTCAGATTTGGATCCAGTGTCAGATGGAAGTCAATGTGTTTCATTTTACCGGACTTGCGGGTTTTCAGCTTGTGGTAATCCCGGAATTCATGACTGAAGCTTTCGATAAGCTGGCGGATTTGAGCCTCATCAGCCTCGGGTAAACGAGCATCCAGCAGATGATTAAATGCGTTGCTAGTCAGTTCCCATGCCTCCTTGACAATCAGCAGGGCGACTGCGATGGCTACAAGCGGATCAAGGATATGAAGGTTGGTCAGTTTGATCAGCAGAATGCCCAGACCAACGCCGGCCGAGGTATAGACATCTGTTTTCAAGTGCAGGGCATCCGCCTCCAGTGCCATGGAGTCTTCCTGTTTTGCAACCTTGAACAGAGATTTTGAAACAAACAAATTGATCAGTGCGGAAATGAACATCACCGCAATCGCGACAGTTACCTGTGTGACCGGCTCAGGTGTGACAAGTTTCCGGACTGCTTCATAAATGATCATGATGGCAGCGACAAAGATCAGAACGCCTTCAACAATGCCTGAGAAATTTTCAATCTTGCCGTGACCGAAAGGATGCTCCTCATCAGCTGGCCTGGCTGAGTGACGGACCGAAAAGAATGCGACGAGGGATGCGACGAGATCCATGCCGGAGTGAATGACCTCAGAAATAATGCTGACCGAACCGCTCAGCAAACCGGCCACCGCTTTGAATATAATCAGCAGTGTATTCGAGAGGATCGATAGAAAAGCATAACGGACACGACGATCAGCTATAATCATGAAGCCCCCTATAATAACGTTGTCGTCCGGTAACGGTAGTCTATATAACAAAAATACGCAATCCTGTTCACATGCCGGCCGAGTCAGGCTTGTGGATTCCCGTCCGGCAGGTAACTGTCCGGCAGAGAACTGCAGAACGCACAGATATGCAACTGGTAAAATAAAAACCTGCGGAACGTTTCTTCTGTCCCGCAGGTTTAAACAACCTTGCTGCCCCGGAGAGCCCGGCCAAATAAACGAGTGAGTTCGTTTATGGCCTGTTCAGTGCACATTCTTTTTGCATGCTGGAATACCATGGTTTGCAATATTATCTTGATTTATAGCATCTGGTTTATGTACTGTCAACAAGGATTCAAGACTTTTATGGTCTGTCTCCCAAGGCCAGTCGAGACCAGTCGCTTGCGCCTGGCAAAGACCTTGCTTGTAACCTGTTATTCAGCTCTTGATCACATTTTAGTCGCAATTTGATCAAGAAAATTGCGGTCTCTGTCCTATTTTACACAAGTTACTGCGATATAAATAAATTGCAAGCCAATCCCTGACACCGGGTTAACCAAACCGGTGAATCCCTGAAACGAGGCGATATCAATGGAAAATAATAATGATACCATGAAAAAGGAAGATGTCGTGAACAATGACAACGCCATGAAGCCCGAAAACGCCGTGAACAGCGCTGATGCCGTGAACAATGATAAAGCCATGAGCCAGGCAGAACGTCCGGCCTCCCGGCCTGGACACAAGCGGGCCGCAGCCTGGGTTGCCGCATTCCTGGTTGTCGCCGTTCTATTCTCCGCCATGAGCGGGACAATTGTCTATCAGTGGATGAAATCATCCGCAGCCGGGCCTGCCCGGACAGCCGTGTCGCAGCAAGCTGAATCATCGGCAGCCGAACCGGCCGGCACGGCGGCCACAACAACCAGTGGGGCCCTGACAGATAAGTATTTCAGCGTGGCTGATGCCGCATCCAGAACAGATCCGAACAAGAAAACCCTGACTGTCATGGAAATTGCCGCCCTGGGCAAGCCGGCGGTTGTTGCTATTACGACCGAAACATCGATCACGAATCCGTTTGGCCAGACCGGCATCGTCCCGGCCGCCGGTTCCGGCTTCATTCTGACTGCCGACGGCTATATTATCACCAATCATCACGTCATTGACGGCGCCCAGAAAATCTCGGTGATGCTCGACAGCGGCGTCAGTTACGAGGCCAAGCTGGTTGGCTCTGACAGCCAGAACGATATTGCGGTCCTGAAGATTGCCGCCAAGGATCTGCCAACGGTTACGCTTGGCGAATCGACCGGCCTGCAGGTCGGGGAACTGGCCGTGGCTATCGGTAACCCGCTTGGCGAGCTGAGCGGAACGGTTACAGCCGGTATCATCAGTGCGCTCGATCGCTCGGTCACCATTGATAATCAGACGCTGACCTTGCTGCAAACAGATGCTGCCATCAATGCCGGCAACTCTGGCGGTGCGCTGTTTAACTCATTTGGCGAGGTTATTGGCATCAATACGGCCAAAAACACCGGAACCGGCATCGAAGGACTGGGCTTTGCGATCCCGATTGATCATGCCAAGCCGATCATCGAAAGCCTGATCCGCAATGGTTATATCCCCGGCCGGCCACGGATCGGGATTTACACCCAGGACGTCACCGCCGAGATGGCGCAACAGAATCAGCTGCGGGAAGGCATCTACGTAGCCCGTGTCATGGCCAGCAGCGCGGCTGAAAAGGCCGGCCTGGCGGCTGGTGACATCATTGTAGCAGCCAACGGGCAGGAAATACTGACAACAGATGCCCTGAATACGCTCAAATCAAGCCTGAAACCGGGTGACACACTGAAACTGACTGTTTATCGCAACGATCAGAAGCTGACAATCAGCGTGGTCCTGGAAGAAGAAGTGCCAGCTGCAGCCTGAGCCCCGCGATACAATGCGATACAAGAAAAACTGACTGCACGTCACTGGACGGGCTGCTAGCGGCGATTGCCGTCAAGCGGCCCGTCTTTGAAATAGCCGGTCGGAAAGATCACGTGGTCATCCTTGGGATTGATCCGGCCCATGCTGTCGCCAAGCAGCATCGCCCGCCGGACACAGGCATGGCCAAAGCGGCCGCGCAGCTGGTCCATGGTCTGCTCCAGTCTTTCAAGCCGGCAGTTGCGGGTCTCGTCGGTCAGCAGGGAGAGCTGAATCAGGGTATCGGCCGATACGAGATCGCTGCCCCGGATACCGATGCTGCGGATTGGCCTCGACCAGTCATAGGACTGGCGAAATAACTGGAAACCAAGCCGCACCAGGTCAGAAGTCAAGTAACTGGGTCGCTCCAGTCTGGCCTGGCGCTCAAAGCTGTACAACCCGGCGTCACGAACATGAATCTGGACAGTCTGGCACTTGAAATGGTGTTCGCGCAGCCGGGCCGCCACACTTTCGGCAAGGACATACAGAATCAGGCGGACGTCATGCTCGCTTTCCAGATCGCGCGGCGTTGTGGTGCTGTTACCGATGCTTTTTATCGCGGACTGATAGCCCTGGACGGTAACCGGCGAGCTGTCCAGGCCATTGGCAAAGCTGTGCAGGACCTCGCCCCACTTGCCCAGGTAGGCGCGCAGGAACGAGGTATCAAGACTGGCCAGGCTGCCGATGGTATGGATGCCCAGGCGGGACAGCTTCCGCTGGGTGGCTGGCCCGACATAGAGCAGATCGCTGGCCGGCAGCGGCCAGACCCGGGTCCGGAAATTGTCAAGGCTGATGACGGTCGTAGCATCCGGCTTTCTCATGTCGCTGCCCAGCTTGGCAAAAATCTTGTTGAAACTGACGCCAACAGAGACGGTTAAACCAAGCTCGTCACGGATCCGGGCCCGCAGGCGGTCCGCAATCCGTTCGCCGCTGATCCGGCCGCGACACGTGCCCGTGACATCCAGCCATGACTCGTCAAGTCCGAAAGGCTCGATCTGGTCGGTGTAGTCACCGTAAATCTGGCGCACATCCTGGGAAAACCGGATGTAACGCTGGTAATTGGGGGTGACGACGATGAGGCCGGGACATTTCTGCCGTGCTTGCCAGATGGCTTCGCCGGTCTTGATGCCATAAGCTTTGGCCGGGTAATTCTTGGCCAGCACAATGCCATGACGGGCCGCAGGGTCGCCGCAGACGGCGACCGGGAGACCGCGCAGACGCGGATTGTAAAGGCATTCGACCGAGGCATAGAAATTGTTGAGATCGGCATGCAGAATAACCCGGTCGGCCAACTGAATCGCCCCCTCTGGTGTCGAAGATTACCATGCCAATTGCTGTACGGACGGTCAGGACGGATAATCAGGCGGCCGGCAGCAATTGGCCCCGATGGCCGGGATTGCTCCCGTCAGCGATCGTCCTTGTTTGAGGACTATTATAGAACATATGTTCTAACGAAGCAAGCGGTCCGGCGGCTTTTTTTCAGCCTGCTCCACACCATGCTGATCATTCCGGTGGACCGCCGACCGGCACCGCCAGCCCCGCTTCAGGCTGGCAGCAGATTGCCGGCCCTGTCAAAGCTCAGTTCATGGGGTTCATCCAGTGCAGTCAGGCCCGGATAATGATCTTGCAAGACGGCCGGGTAATAAGCCTCTGACAGCATGATCGTTTCCAGGTGCAGCGTATTGGCGATCCGGATCAGGCGGGGACGGGCCTTGTCCAGGCCGACACAGGTGCCCAGGCAAAACTGGATGGCCTCCTTGTCGCTGGCCAGGACGCAGGGGATCATCGCTGAGCGGATCAGGGTACTGGTCAGGCAGTTGAGATACATCGGCTCCGGGTCAATGGCATTGTACAGGCTTTGCGTAATGGCACTGGCCAAACCGACGCCGAGGGCGTTGCCGTGGGTGGCCTCACTGAGGCGCAGCAGGCAGGTCCGCTGCACGGACACCCCGCCGCTGGCACAATCCGTGGCAAAAGTCCCGGCAATATTGGGATCCACGCCGGTTCCTGCATAATTTTTACCGATTTCATCAATGACCAGTACGTCACCCGTGCTGACCAGGATCCGCGGCATATGGGCCGCCGCCATCTGCAGCAATGCTGGCTCACGTTCGAGAATGGCCGCTGGCAGCATCCCTTCCAGATGACAGGTTTCATCGTAGGCATTTTCAATAATCGCGACAGCCAGCAGCAGGGGGGCCTGCCCGATGACGACCCGGGCCATCGCCGGGATATTGCGGGCCAGGCCGGCCGCGCCATCGGCATGGACGGCCTGCGCCCCGGCTTGCAGACCCAGGCCGACAGTCAGCATCTTGCACAGCCCGCTTTCATAGGCGCCCCGAAAAGCGGTGTGCGGCTTGATCCGGTTGACGGCAATGATGCCATCGGCCGCCAGCGCGGTTTCTGCCAGGAAAACCGGCCGGCCGTCTGCTGAATGACCGATTAGCCGGACGTCTGTAGCAGGCTGGACCGGGCAGCACATTGACGCTTCGGTGATATTGAGGCTGGCCAGGACGGCCAGCTGACCGGCCGGAGTTGCCTGGCCGTGACTACCCATGGCTGCGACGACAAAGGGCCGGCAGCCACGGTCCCGGCAGACATCGACGATGGCCCGTGTAATGAGGTCAATGTTGCGAATGCCGCGACTGCCGGCCGTGATCGCGATCGACTGGCCGGGCTGCAGTTGCCGGGCCAGTTCAGGCTGATCGAAAATCTGCCGGATGATGGCCGGGATCCGGGCCGGCGCAATGACCGGGCGGGCAAAAGACTGCCGGGCGTTAAAAAAGCGCGGAACCTCGATGGAAGCCAGGAGCCGGGAAACAGCCCCGTTGTTTCTGATCTGCATGGCAATGGACCTCCGTCCGGATCATCAGGCCCGGCAGCCTGGTTTCGTTACAGGATGCCTGGGCCATTATCGGCTGGCAAGCCGGCCAGATCAGATCTCGGGGATTATAATTTCAACTTCGCGACCCAGGTCGGCCGATCTGACGATGCCGTCAATGATGGCCTGGTTGTAGAGAATCTGGCTCGAAGGCACCGGCGCCGGCCCGCCCGTCAGGATCGCATCGGCAAATGAACGCAGCTTGCGCAAGAACAGGCCGCCGAAGCTGTCCTCTTGCTTGAGGAGCGGGATCTCGAATTCAACCTGCTGACCGGCGACATCCCGGTAGACTTTCATCGGGCCGCCTACGGTGCCATTCCAGCATTCCGTTGATGGAATCCGCAGCGCGCCTTCTGTGCCAAGCAGGATCGTGTCACCGGGAGTATCGATGTGCATGGCCCAGGCAATACGGAAATCGAGCACGATCCCCCCTTCAAGCCGGATGAAAGCCGCGGCAAAATCATCGACATTGAAACGCGCGGCGTCAGCCGGGTTATTATACTTGGGATTGGTGCCGAAATAATTGGACTTGTAGCCGGATACTGTCAGTGGCCTGGGGTAGCCGATGGCATTCAGCACCATGTCCAGGGCATAGCAGCCGATGTCACCCAGGGCTCCGACGCCGCCAGTTGACTTTTCGATGAAGGTGCTGTTCGGAATGCCCCGCCGCCGGCCACCACCAGTCTGGATGTAATAGATCTGGCCCAGCTCACCGGAGTCGACGATCTGCCTGATCATTTTCATGTTGTCATCCATGCGTGGCTGGAAGCCGATCGAAAGCAGCTTGCCGCTGCGCTTCTCGGCCTTCATGACTGCGGCTGCCTCGTCCAGCGTGACAGTCATCGGTTTTTCCAGCAGTACGTTGACACCTTTTTCCAGGGCGGCGATCGTGCAGGCCGCATGGGTGGTGTTATAGGTGCAGACGCAAACTGCATCCAGCTCTTCGGCAGCCAGCATGGCCTCGTGGCCGGGATAGCAACGGACGTCTGGCAACCCATAATCGGCGAAGAAGGACCGGGCTTTGGCCAGGTTCAGGTCAGCGCCGGCGACGATCTCGACATCGGGCATCTGCTTGAGGCTTTCCACATGCGATTCCGCAATCCAGCCGGTACCAATAATGCCGAATCTGAGCTTTCTGGTTGGGGCTGTGGTCGCTTGCGTCCGGGCCTGGGGTGTGAACTGGTTCAATACGGCGTCTGACATGATCAGGTTCCTCCTCATTTATCTGTCCGGTTCCAGGATATGGGTTCAAACGGCTGGTAGTGATCGATGGTCAAACCGGGGCGCTCAGGCCGAGTGCCCCGGTTGTGTGCCCAGGATATTCAGGTGGGCCGGTTGCGCCGGCCGGATGCTCAGGCTCTGCGCTGGTTGAGCCGGGCGAGCAGTTGTTCCAGGGTTTCGAATGAAATGCGGCCGGCACCGAAGCTGACGGCCGCGCGCAGCGGCATATCCTGCAGCATGGCGGCCATCATTTCGTTACTGATGGCGCTGGCGGCCGCCTCGCTGGTTTCACCACCACCCAGCAGTTGCTGCACCGACTGAATCAGGGGCGCCAGGATGATCATGGCCTGCGGATCGGCCTGCAGGTCACCGAAGGTGCTGTTGATCGTGTAGACCACAGGCAGCGCGACCGCTGATTCGACCTGGACGGCCGCCTCGGCGACGATATCGCGGCTGGAACGGCCGATCTGGATCAGGAATTCACCGCTTTCAACATGCCAGTCGGCAATGGCTGTATTGTAATAGGCAAAGGCCCGCCGGCCAAGACTGAAGCTGACCGTCCGGGTCTGGCCCGGCTCAAGATAGATCTTGGCAAAGTCCTTGAGCTCGCGAACCGGCCGGAAGACAGAACTGACAACATCGGCGACATAGAGCTGGACGACCTCGTGCCCGGCTATCTTGCCAGTATTGGTCACATCCACGCTGACCTGCAGCGTTTCCTGGTCCTGCATGGCTGTCTTGTCCAGATGCAGGTTGCTGTAGGCGAATGTTGTATAGCCCAGGCCGTGGCCAAACGGGAAGAGGACATCCATTTTCTTTTTGTCGTAGTAGCGATAGCCGACAAAGATGCCTTCGCGGTACTCGACGGTGTCTTTTTCACCGCCATAGGAGATGAAAGATGGATTATCCTCCAGCTTGAGCGGGAAAGTTTCGGCGAGGCGGCCACTGGGATTGACATCGCCGAATAATACATCAACAACGGCCTGGCCAACAGCCTGGCCACCCAGGTACGCTTCGAGAATGGCGCTGACCTGGCCAGCCCACGGCATTTCTACCGGTGATCCATTGTGCAGGACAACGACTGTTTGTGGCTGGACCGCGGCTATGGCCTCGATCAGCTGCTGCTGGTTCGGCGGGATGGCCAGGTGCTGGCGGTCATAACCTTCGGACTCATAGCTGTCCGGCAAGCCGGCAAAAATAACGGCGACATCCGAGCTGCGGGCCAGTTCGACGGCTTCGGCCAGCAGGGCCGGATCGGCCTGGTCCTGAGCGAGGTTGTAACCGGCCGCGTAGCGGACGTTGGACCGGCCAGCGACCGCATCCAGGGCACTGGTCACTTTAAAGGCGTTGATATGCGAGCTGCCGCCGCCCTGAAAGCGCGGCTTTTCGGCAAACTGGCCGATGAAGGCTACACTGGCTTGCCCTGACAATGGCAGGATGGCTTCATTTTTGAGCAGGACCATGGACTGGCTGGCTACTTCACGGGCCAGTTCATGCTGGGCCTCTTTATCAAAGACTGTGTCCGGCTGCCGGCCGGCCTGATAGCGTCCAACCAGTTTCAGGACGTTGGCAACCGCCTGGTCCAGGTCAGCCTCGGCGAGTGTTCCGGCTCGCACGGCGGCGACAATCCGGGCGTCGTTGATGCCATGGGATGCCGGCATCTCCAGGTCAAGGCCGGCTGCAATCCCGGCGACCCGGTCGTTGACCGCGCCCCAGTCACTGACAACCAGCCCTTGAAAACCCCATTCATCGCGCAGGATTTCCCGCAGGTAACGATGACTTTCAGAAGCATAGACACCATTGATCCGATTGTAGGAACACATCACCGTCCAGGGCTGGGCCTTTTTGACGGCGGTTTCAAAAGCCGGCAGGTAAATTTCGCGCAAGGTCCGCTCGTCGATGTTGGAGCTCGACGACATCCGCCGCTTCTCCTGGCTGTTGGCGAGGTAGTGTTTGAGGCTGGTGCCAATCTGCCGGCTCTGTACCCCATTGATTTGGCTGGCCGCTATTTCACCGGCCAGGCAAGGATCCTCGGAGAAATACTCGAAGTTGCGCCCGCACAACGGCGAGCGCTTGATGTTGACGCCCGGGCCCAGAATGACCGCTACATCCTCAGCCTGGCAGGTATCACCCAGTGCTTCGCCAACTTTGTAAATCAGGTCCCGGTCAAATGAAGAGGCCAGGGCACTGCCAGTCGGGAAGCAGACGGCCTTGATGCTGTCATTGATACCGAGGTGGTCGCCTTCCTGGGCCTGCTTGCGCAACCCGTGCGGACCGTCACTGACCATGACCCTCGGAATGCCCAGGCGTTCAATTGCCTTGGTGTGCCAGAAATCGCTGCCTGAGCAAAGGCCGGCTTTTTCTTCAAGTGTCATTTCAGCAATGAGTTTTTGGATGTCCATGGGTATTCCTCCACATATTTTCAATAAATCGGGAAATCAAACGATTATTTATCCTGCAATGGCTTGCAGGTAACGGATGCTGGCTGCAGCGCATGCCAGCGGCGTCAGGCCGGAGGAAGGTTCGTCCTGCTCGATAACAACCCAGTGGCTGCCGGCATCGGCGACTGCTGCCAGAATTGCCGGGAAGTCCTGGACGCCAGAACCGAGGGGCCGGAATTCAAAGCCAGTTGCCTCGGTTCCGGCGTCTGCGTCTGTGGAACCGGCTGCCTCAGTTTCCAGACCGATCAGCTTGTACAGACTGGCTGGCTTGTGGTCTGGCATCACGAAATCCTTGAGATGTACGACCGGCGCCCGGCCGCTGTACTGGCGCAGATACGCGGCCGGATTCTCACCGGCAACCCGAACCCAGCAGGTGTCAAGCTCAGTCTGCAGCAAGTCAGCCGGTACCTCGCGATACAGAATATCCAAGGCGTATTCCCCATCAATCCGGGCAAATTCAAAATCGTGATTGTGGTACAGCAAGGTCAGGCCGGCCGCCTTGGCTGCCAGGCCGATCATCCGGGCACCGCGGATGACCTCCGGGAACAGCTCGGCGCCAGGCCGGTATTCAGGCGTCAGATAGGGGATGACAATGTATGAACAGCCAATTGTGCGGTAGTCCGCCATGATCTTCTGAGGGTTCGCCAGCAGATCCTGAAACGGGACATGCGCCGAAATCGCCTCCAATCCGGCTTCATCCATCCAGGCCCTGATCTGTTCAGGCGAAAAACCGAACAGCCCGGCCAGTTCAACTCCGTCAAAGCCCAGTGCTTTGACCTGCCGCAGTGTTCCAGGGAAATCCCGGGCAATATCATCCCTGACTGAGTAAAGTTGTAAAGCAATCGGCAACATCATTCGTGCAGACCTCCCTTGCGTCTGGCAGTTATCAAGCCATCAAACAATCTGTTTTCATTTGTATGTTAAGGCGTAATCATGTACAATACCAGTCAAAAGATACTTTAAATCAGACGTTTATTGCCATATCCGCAGAAAGGCTGGCTGTGAAGTTTTTTTATGAAGATAAAGGTCAGACGGTGCGCGTGGAGAACGGCTACAATCTGGCCTACGGCGCCCATATTCACTCTCATTTTGAGCTGGTCTACATGCTCGACGGCCAGTCCCGGATTGTGATTGACGGGAAGGACTGCCTGCTCGGCCCCGATGAGATTCTCCTGATTTTCCCCAACCAGATCCACCAGTTTAAGCGTGTGGGCAGTGAAAAATATATCCTGGCTATCTTCCCCCAGGAAATGTGCCAGGATTATCGCAGTATTTACAAGCACAAAATCCCGGTCAGCCCGGTTGTCAGTGCGGCCCATACCATGCCGCTGATCCTGCCGGCTTTGCAGCAGATGCTGAACCTGCCGGCTTTGCCGCTGGAGATATCACAGCCTTTGCTCAAAGGATTTTTCCTGATTATTGTTGGCGAACTGCTGCAGCGCATGGTGCTGCAGGATACGCGCGACATGTCCTCGGACACGATCCGCCTGTTGCTTAACTATTGCCAGGACAACTACCGGCAGGATATTTCCCTGGATACAATTGCCGAAGCGCTGTTTATCAGCAAGTTTTATATCTCCCGCCTGTTCAGCGAGAAGCTGGGGATGACTTACACGGATTACATCGCCAATTTACGGATTTCCGAAGCCTGCCGCCTGCTCGACCAGTCGGATGCCGGCGTTACGGAAATCGCATTTGCCGTCGGCTATGATACTGTCCGTTCATTCAACCGGGCCTTCCGCAAGAATCTTGGCACGGCGCCGCGTGAATATCGCCGCCTGCAGCGTATTTCGTGGCATGAAACCCGCCCTGAGCCGCTACCAGCACACGCACACGCATCTGCATCAGTATCTGCATCTGCAGCCACCCGGCCTACCGAGCCGTAAAACGTGGTGGCCGCAGCCGCCCGGCCCGAGTTGCAAAATATGCGTCAGCCGCCCGCGGTTCAGTCTGCAGAATCGGATAATCCGTGGTATAATTGGCTCTTCCAGCATCATCCACAGCGCGACGTAATCACAATTTACAGTCTATCCGGAGGATACATACTGACATGTCAGTCGAAAACACCATTAAACGTTATAGCCTGGCCGAGGAAATCTTCAACAGCATCACCCACGGCGTCGGCACCCTGCTGAGTCTCGCCGGACTGGTCGTGCTGATTGTCCTGGTCTGGCCGGGCGGCAGTGCCCGCAGCCTGACCAGTTTTGGCATTTATGGGGCGACCCTGGTTATCCTCTATCTGGCCTCGACGCTCTATCACAGCATTCCGAGTCCGCAAATCAAGCGCGTCCTGCGAATCCTTGATCATTCATCCATTTATCTGCTGATCGCCGGCAGTTACACGCCGGTAACCCTGCTGGCCCTGCGGGGAATGTGGGGCTGGTCCCTGTTTGCGATCGTCTGGGCCCTGGCCCTGGCGGGTATTATTTTAAACATGATCAGCCTGGAGAAAACCAGAAAAGCGTCCGTCATCCTGTATGTCCTGATGGGCTGGCTGGTTGTCGTTGCCACCCGCCCGCTGCTCGCCGTCGCCTTGCCTGGCTTGCTGATTTGCCTGCTGGCCGGCGGGTTGTTCTATACGACCGGAATTTTGTTTTATGCCAGCAAACGGATCCCTTTTCATCATGGAATCTGGCACATTTTCGTCCTGGCCGGCAGTATCTGTCATTTCCTGGGCTTTGCCCTTTTTCTGGCCTGAATCTGGCCTGCCTGGCTTTTTTAATCCGGTCCGGCCCCGCGGTGATGAGGCAAGGCAGATGCGGATCTGCTGGTATTGTACAGGTCAGATCTGGGGCCTTTCCTGCGCCGGCTCGTTTGTTTGCCGGACGTTTACCGGATGCATGCACTGCTGAGCAATAAACCAATCCAGGCCAGCAGAAGAAGCAACAGGGGCAAGGCCCGGCGAATCTGATGCCGCCACTGCCACCACCGCTGCAACAACAGCGTGCGCCACACCTGTGACGCTGGCGGGAGTTGCTCGCCGGGTTTTCGCTGCGCTTCCTCACTCGTTTTTTGCCGCGCCGCTTGTTCGATTGCCTGCTGTTCTGGGTCCAGGGCAACCGGATTTGTTGGAGCAGATGAGATGCCCTGGACCGTTGCTGTAAAGCGGTTGGCCGGGTCCATCGACCCCGCCAGCAACCTGCCCCGGCTGTTTATAATCAGCAAAACCGCAACCGCCAGCACTACGATTATTTGCGGGCCGAGCCGGACCAGTCCCCGGGCTGGATTGCGGAAAATGTCCGGCGTCAAGAGCCAGGCCAGGCCGAGCGGCAATGCAATAAAGACCAGCAGTGTGGCCGGCGGGCGGTAAGCATCACGCTCAATCATGATCCAGACCAGGCTGGCGGCAAATGCCAGGCAGTAAGCCACAGTCTGCAGCAGCTGCCAATTTGTACCGTCCGGCTGCAAGATAAAAGCTGCCAGGCCAAAGGCAATTGCCGTCAGGCTTTCAATCCAGGCATATCGGCTGGCAATCGGCGCCCGGCAGTAGCGACAACGCCGGCCGAGCAGCAAGTAGCTGGCGACAGGAATCAGGTCGGCTGCCGCCAGACTGTGTCCACATTGCGGACAAAAAGAGCGTCCGGCGGCTACACTGACCCCTCGCGGCAGGCGATAAATGCAGACATTGAGAAAACTGCCGATCAGCAGGCCCAGGATTGTGATCCAGATCTGATAAAACAGAACCATGCGTGATACCTCATACCGAGTCGATTTGAATCCGTTCCCGGGCAAACTGTTTAAATTGCCTGATCCGATTTGACCTGCTGAATCCAGTAAATCCGGGCAACCAGTGTGCCCTGGGTAAACCTGGTGAAACCAGCGGGCTGGGCAAACGTGGGCAACCAATAATACGACCTGAATCTATTGTAACTGAATATCTGTAAGCCAATGAATAAATTTTGCCTGCCGGGGGTGTTTCCTGGCCTGTGAGCCGCTTGCCATTTGTTGACAGTTTATCTTTACATTGTCGGATGGGTATGCTAAAATTTTTTAGCGTTTGTAAATATGGCACAAGTGTGCCCTTTAGGAGGAATCCAGAATGTCTTCTGTTATGGAAAAGAAGGAAGCCAATGTGGTTGAGCTGACCATTGAGGTCACACCCGAGGCGTTCGCCGAGGCGCTGCAGCGCTCATTCCACAAAAATGTCAATAAATTTAATGTGCCGGGTTTCCGCAAGGGCAAGGCACCGATGAGTATCGTGACTAAATATTATGGTGAAGGCGTTCTGTACGATGACGCGATTGAGTTTGCCGCTTCTCCGGCTTACGCCGCGGCGATCGCCGAGCACGGCCTGGAGCCGGTATCCCGCCCGGATATGGACATTGTGGATATCAGCCGGACTACGGGCCTGAAATTCACTGTCACCATCACCGTCAAGCCGGAAGTGGTCCTGGGCGATTATCTGGGTGTCGAAGCGGTCAGGCCGGTCTTCCCGGTCAGCGACGACGATGTCGAACGCGATCTCAAGCGGGTCCAGGAACGCAACGCCCGCCTTGTGCCGGTCGAAGACCGTCCGATCGAAGACGGTGACACCGCCAATATCGACTATGAAGGTTTTCTCAACGATGAGCCCTTCGAAGGTGGCAAAGGCGCTTCCTACGATCTCAAGATCGGCTCGAAGACCTTCATTCCCGGTTTTGAAGACCAGCTGATCGGCAAGCAGGCCGGCGACGAGTTCGACCTGCATGTGAGCTTCCCGGAAGACTACACCAGCGAAGAGCTGCGCGGCCAGGCTGTTGTTTTCAAGGTCAAGATCAATGAAGTCAAGAATCGGGAGCTGCCTGTTCTCGATGATGAGTTTGCCAAGGACGTCAGCGAATTTGACACCCTTGATGAATACCGGCAGAGCCTGCGCGCCAAACTCGAAGAGAATGCCCAGCGTCGGGCCACCGGCGAATTCGAAGAGAATGTCATCCGTGCCGTTGTTGCCAATGCCACCGTTGATATCCCCCATGTCATGATTGATACCGAAGTCGATCATATGCTCGATGAGCAGCGCCAGCAGATGAAATACCAGGGCATTGAGCTTGAGCAGTATCTCCAGTACATCGGCCAGTCGATTGATACCTTCAAGGGCCAGTTGCATGAACCGGCTGAAGCCCGCGTCAAGACCAACCTGGTACTTGAGGCCATTGCCAGGAAAGAAGCCATCGAAGCCAGCCCCGAGGAAATCGACGCCGAGATCGAGCGCCTGGCCAAGATGTACAACATGAAAGCTGACGATCTGCGCAGCCGCCTGATCGGCATGGAGAATAACTTCGTCCAGGAGACCGTCGTGCGCAACAAGCTGGTCGCCATGCTCAGCGAAAAAGCTATCCCGGTTGCCCCGCCCCTTGAAGCGGATATCCCGGCCCCGGAAGCTGATACCGAGGCCTGACCCGGTTCCGCTGCCAGCTGATCGGCTCCCGATGCTGGCTGCCAGCCCTGGTGCAGCATTTGGTAACACAGCTATCAGCAAATGAAGCTGCTTAATTATATAATAATAGTCGGTTAAAACAGCCGGTATTATTGCCGGCCGATCATAACCAGTCAAAAATAGTCAGCTGAAGATGCCTTCAAAGGATGGTTTCCCTGCTGACTTGTGAAAGGAGACTTGCAAAATGAGTCTTGTACCGATCGTTGTTGAACAAACCAATCGCGGGGAACGTTCGTATGATATTTTTTCCCGCCTGCTCAAAGAGCGCATCATCATTTTGAGTGATGAGGTGAATTCTGTCACCGCCAGCCTGGTCACGGCCCAGCTGCTGTTCCTGGAAGCCGAGGACCCGGACAAAGATATTCAGCTTTACATCAACAGCCCGGGCGGTGAAGTAACTTCCGGCCTGATGATTTATGACACCATGCAGTACATCAAGGCCGATGTCCAGACGATCTGTATGGGTATGGCAGCCAGCATGGGTGCTTTCCTGCTCGCAGCCGGTGCGCCGGGCAAGCGCTTCGCGCTGCCGAATGCCGAGATCATGATCCATCAGCCATCGGGCGGCGCCCAGGGCCAGGCCACGGATATCCGGATTGCCGCCGAGCATATTCTCAAATTGAAAGCGCGGCTGAACAAGATACTGGCCGAGCGCTGCAAGCAGCCGATCGACAAAATTGCCGCCGATACGGAGCGCGACAACTGGATGACCGCTGAAGATGCGCTGGCGTATGGCCTGATCGATCACATTATGGAGAAGAGGGCCTGATTCATGGACAATAGCGGGAACGGCAACAAAGGCAAAGGCGGCCAGGGCAGCCGCAATACTGGCAAACGGACGGGTGGCAGCGGTGATGAGAAGTATCCGCCGATTGCCTGCTCGTTCTGTGGCAAATCGGAAGGCCAGGTCAGCCGCCTGATCGCCGGACCTGGGGTTTTTATCTGCAATGAATGCGTCAGTCTGTGTGAAGACATCCTCAGCGAGGAGCAGCCGCTGCCCAATCGGGAAATCTCGCTGCCGGCTATTGCCGAGATGATGTCGCCGGCCCGGATCAAGGAAGCGCTCGACCAGTATGTCATTGGCCAGGACCGGGCTAAAAAAGCACTGGCTGTATCGGTTTACAACCATTACAAGCGGGTATTTGCCGGACGTTCTGATGTCAAGGACGATGTCGAGCTGTCGAAAAGCAATATCCTGCTGATTGGCCCGACCGGCAGCGGCAAGACCTTGCTGGCCCAGACGCTGGCCCGGGTGCTCGATGTGCCGTTCGCGATTGCCGATGCCACGGCCCTGACCGAGGCCGGTTACGTGGGCGAGGATGTCGAGAATATCCTGCTCAAGCTCATTCAGAATGCCGACTTTGACATTGAGCGGGCCCAGCGCGGGATCATTTACATTGATGAAATCGACAAGATCGCCCGCAAGTCCGACAATCCGTCCATTACGCGGGATGTCAGCGGCGAGGGTGTCCAGCAGGCCTTGCTGAAGATCCTGGAAAGTACCGTGGCCAATGTGCCGCCCCAGGGTGGCCGCAAGCATCCGCACCAGGAATTCATCCAGATTGACACCACCAACATCCTGTTTATCTGTGGTGGTGCATTCGATGGCCTGGAAAAGATCATCCAGAATCGGATCGGCAAGAAGTCGATCGGCTTCGGGGCGACCGTGGAAAGCCGCAAGGAGAAAGACGTCGGCGAGCTGCTGGCGCAGATCATGCCCCAGGACTTGCTGAAATTCGGCCTGATACCTGAGTTCATCGGCCGTATTCCGGTGATTGTATCACTGGAAGGTCTCAACGAGGACGCCCTGGTCCGCATCCTGCAGGAGCCGCGCAATGCCCTGATCAAGCAGTATAAGAAACTGTTCGACTTTGACGGCGTGGAACTGAGTTTCGAGCCGGAAGCTGTCCGCGAGATTGCGGCCCAGGCCCTGGCCCGCAATACCGGCGCCCGTGGCCTGCGGGCGATACTCGAGGAGATCATGCTGGACATCATGTTTGATATACCCTCGCGCAATGATGTCCGGCGCTGTATCGTGACCAGAGCCAGTGTGATTGACAAACAGCCGCCGGATGTCATCCTGAAAGCTGAGAAATCGGCCTGAAGATCGCGAGGCAAGCAGCCCGGGACGGGCAGCTTGCGGCAATCGGCCGGGTATAACCGGGCTGTCCGGCGGAAAATCCGGCCCGGACAAGGGCTTGCCGCAAATCCGCGTCCGATGTGTCGGATTTCGAGATCCGCAAACGGCTGAAAACACGGCATCCGCCGCACCAATGCCCTGAAAATTGTCGAATAATGTCGAATTTTGCCAGACGAAGGACCCCCGCAAGAGGGTCCTTTTTTTGTATGCTTACGGCAGTGAATCGACCCCGCATCCGTCCTGGTCAAGGTCCGGATCACTGCCCTGTTGATTGCCCGATCCGATGCCTTGAACCGGCCAGGCCAACCCACGAAAGGTAGCAGATCCGATGGATCCAGTCACAATTGCCAGCCACACAGCCACTTCACGGGAAGTGGTCAAGCCCATTGCCCAATTTGTCTCTCCTGAGGCTGTTCTGATTCTCCAGCAGATCCGCCATCCAGCCTTGCCCTGGTTGCGCGAGATCCGCAACGTGGCCATGGATGGCCAGCCACCGATACCCTGCTTTATCTTTTCCTACCTGCCGGGAACTAGCCTGGACCGCCTGTCAGCGCAGGAACGCAGCAACTGGCTGCTGCCCGACAAGGTCCGTTACATGGCAAGGCTGGCCCGGACTGTCGCATTCCTGCATCAGCAGGGTGAGCGCAGCTTATTACACCTGGATATTAAACCGGCTAATCTCCTGCTCAGTCCCAGTCAGCAGCCGGCGCTGATCGATTTTGGCTCAGCTCGTCTCTATCCGGCAATAGCCGGTTCCTCCAGCCAGGAAATCGGCGATCCGAACGAAAAATACGCCTGTACACCGGCTTATGCGGCGCCGGAGCTGCTAGCCGGCCAGCCCTGCCCGGCATCGGATATTTACGCGCTGGGCCTGACACTGCTGGCTCTGGTGACTGATCGTGAACCGCAGGCTGGTCAGCCGGCAGCCCTGGCCGCACAGCTGGCTGAGCTGCCGGCCGCATTGGCCCGGATCATCAACCGTTGCCTGCAGAGCCAGCCTGACAAACGATATCCGCTGGCCGCTGAGCTGGCTGCCGCCCTTGAGGAAGCCGCCCAGCAAATGCTCCATGGGTTTGTTCTGCCTGAAAATCAGCAGCCACCGCGGCTAAGTGCCCAAAGCCCGTTATGTTCTCCATCCAGTGGCGTGATGGGCCAGCTCTTGACGACTCAGCCTGAAACGATCGCGGCACTGCCTGATCCAGCAAGCCCGTCCGGTCCAGACAGACCGTTCGCCGTGCCTGATCCTGTTGATCCGCCCGGGCTGTACCCCAAGCCTGATTCACTGGATTTACCGGACTGGCCCGTTTCATCCCAGCGCCTCGAAAAGACGCAAACGGCAGAAGGGCCGGCAGTACCGCCGCGTGAACAGCCCGCCAAACCATCCTCGCGTGAAAGGCTGACCGCTCCACCGTTGCGTAAACAGCCACAAACAGCAGAAAGAACGGCGTCGCCACCGTGCGGACAGCCAACCGAATCCAGGCTGCATGAGCAACGGACAGGATCATCGTCACCGGTACCCCGATCCGTGAAACCGGCCGGGCATCATCCGGAACCGGCGCAGGATAATTCCGCTGACACCAGACAGGCTGCCACGGCCCGGATCATCTGCATCTGGGATGGCAGTGAATTCGGATGTGAACTGGCTGTTATGCTGAGTCAACAGCATGGGCGCATCCTGGTGGTGGATGCTGACTTGCTTAATCCGCGCGCTGATCTTCTGCTGGGGCAGCGCAGCCGCACGCGTTCACTGCTGCCAGCTACGCGTCCGGCCAGCCTGGACCAGGCTTTTGCCGATCAGCTGCGCGGCGTCCTGACCGCCAGCCGGTTGCGTGACCTGACACAGTGGACCCTGGTTGATGGGGTTGAGATACTGGTATCCGGCACCAGCCTGGATCAGTATGAACATCTCTCATCAGAGAGTCTCTACCATGTACTGCGAACCGCAAGCCTGGCCTATGACCTGATCGTCCTGCTTTGCAGCCGTTTCGTGTACGACGCATTTACCTGCCTGGGGCTGATGCTGGCTGACCAGGTGATCATTCCCCTGTCCGGCCATGCCGCGGATTTTCGTGAATTCAACCGCTATATTGATTTTCTGGCCCTGCGGCGCCAGATTGACCGCCAGCGCCTGCATTTTGTGGCCTTTGCATACAATGTTGAATCGGACCTCAGCTGGGGGACCATGGATGAGCTGTGCAGTGGCCGCCTGGCTGGCTGCATCAGTGCAACCAGCGCCCGTCAGCGCCTGCGCGGGGCGGCCCGGCCTTATGCCACCGCAATCAATCGGCGCAACCAGAAAGAATACACGGCCCTGCTGATTCGCCTGGGCCGCCTGCCAGACAAGGAGCCTGCCCATGCCGCTAATCACATCCCACGCTATCTTCGCCGAAAAGTACGCCGCTTATCGAGTCAGCCCGCCCGCTGAGCGGCATCGGCCGGTCATGCCGGTTGTCATGGCACCGCCCAGCCTGATGGACCTGGTTGCCCTGGTCTGCAGCAAGATTCTCGCGACTGACCCAGGACTGGTCGCTGATGTAGCGGCCGGCCGGGTCGAGCGGCCGGTACTGGAAGCCATGATCCAGAAGACAGCTGACCAGGAGAGCCTGCGGGCCGGTTTCTTTGCTGCTGATCTGCAGCAGCAGGCCATGGATTTCCTGTTCGGTTACGGTCCTTTGCAGGAATGGGTGGAGGATGACGCTGTCACTGATATTGACGGCACCGGTCCGCAGGAATTCACGATCAAAAAGAATGGCCGGCGGGAGCCGATTGAAGTCAGCTTTGGCCAGAGCCGTACATATGACACATTCTGCCGGCTGCTGATTATTCGCCAGGGCGGTGTCATCAATGAAAATGACAGCCATTGCCGTGTCACCGATGAGCGGTTTCATCTGCGGATCAATGTCACCGTGCCGCCCCGCAGTGTGACCGGGCCGACCGTCTGTATCCGCAAACATCGCCGCCAGGCCTGGCTATTGCCGGAACTGGCCAGCCTGGGCATGTTTCCGCCGGATGTGGCAGGTTTGCTGACCGCACTCAGCCAGAGTGATCAGTCGATCCTGATCTGCGGCAAGGGTGCCTCGGGGAAGACAACGCTGTTGCGGGCCATCATCCAGGCGATGCCCCGTCTGGAACGGGTGCTGATTGCCGAAAGTGACAGTGAAATTTATCCGGAGAAACCCTACTGTCTGATCCAGCGGATCAAGCGCCGGCACGAAGGTGGCCGGCCGGTTACCTTGCGGGATCTGGTGGCTGACGGCCTGACCATGTCCCTGGATACATACTGCATCGGCGAAATCGTCGGCGAAGAGGCCATGGAATTTATCCGTGCCGCCTTTTCCGGTCACCGCTGCCTGGCTACCACCCATGCAGAAAGTGCCGGTGATGCCCTGGACCGCCTGCTGTCCCTGGCCCGCCCGGCCGGCAGCGGCGACAGCGAACGGAGCCTGAAGAAAATGCTGGCCAGCGGGATCGACTATATCATCTACCTGAAGAACTTCCGGATCGTTGAACTGCTGCAGGTCGGCCGTTATCTGGAAGGGGAGGACCGCTATGAAATGGCTCGAATTTGGCCGCCAGAATCGCCAGCGCCTGGAAACGCTGCAATTGACAAGCCTGCTGTGCCGCTGGTGCCAGGTCCGGGAGAATCTGCTCTACGCCTTTGAACGTTGTACGGAGAGCTCCCTCAATCCCCAGTTGCGCCAGGCGATTCTCGACCTGATGACCCGCATCCGCGGGGGGATGCCGGCCGACGAAGCCCTGGCCTATTTCCAGCTCTACTCCCGCCAGGAACATTTTCAGGACCTGGTCCTGGCCCTGCGCTTTAACTTCCGTTATCGCGGCAACCTGCCGGCCATGCTTGAATTGCTGGAGATCCAGCAAAACAAACTGGAAGAGGCTTACCAGCATCGCAAACTGACCAATGCCGCGGACCTGCGCCTGACCCTGGTTATGCTGCTGGCCTGCCCGTCTTTATTCGCCCTGCGCCTGACTACCGACAACAATATCCGGCAACAATTTCTGGGCAGTCAGCCCGGACTGCTTCTCTGCGGCCTCAGTCTGCTGCTTTATGGCAGCGCCGTTCTCTGGTTTATCCAGGTTTATAAACGCCTGCAAGGCTGAGTGATGGCCTGCGAGGTCAATCAGCGGCTCGGCCCGGGGTCAACAGCGACAGTTTGGGCCGTAAAGCCAACGAACGGCCTGTGAAGCCAGGTTTCTGCCTGCGATTCCAGGCCAGGATCCTGATAATGAGTCATGAGGTTTGCTGATGAATGCCACCCAAGTTCGCCTGCTCTATTATCTGCTGGCCGGCCTCTTGCTGCTCGGCCTGATTTATCAGCTGCTGCCAATCCTGGCTTGCCAGCTTGATCTGCGCCTGGCAGCGACCTGGCGCCTGCAGCGCATCAGCCTGCGTCGTGGCTGGCAGAAAATACTGCCCCGGCCACTTCATCAATGGCTGTCCCGCCGCCTGCTCCAGGCCGGCTTCCGTGATAGTGATCATCTGGGCCGTTATCTGCTGGCGCTGGCCCTGCCGGCCCCGGTTCTGGCCCTGGGCGCCCGGCTGATGGCCGGCGATGCCCGGAACGGCTTCCTGGCTGGCCTGCTGCTGGCTGCGCTGTGCAATCAATGGGTCGGCCAGCGTATCAAACAGCGCCGCAATGCTTTTCATCTATGCCTGTATAAAATTTATCGATTCCTTGATTTACAGCTGACGGCTGGTATCAAGGCGACTGATGTACTGAAAGGACTCAGCGAGGCCGTAACGGATCCAGCCATCAAGCCTGACTTTCAGCGGTTTTGCGCCAGCTTTGAGCTGACCCTGGATCTCGACCAGGCTCTGCAGGAGCTTGATAGCGCCTTTCACAGTTCCGACCTGACCCTGCTGTCGTCGCAGTTGCGGCAATGCCTGCAAACCGGTATTGTGGGCCGGACCTTCCTGCGGATGGAAGAACTGATGTTCAGCCGCCATATATCGCTGATCACCGCCCAGACCCGCCAATACAAGACCCGGCTGCTGCTGATATCCCTGCTGGCACTCGGCCCGGTTGTCATTCTCTTTGTCTATCCGCTGATTGCCCAGGCCCAGCAGGCTGTCCAGGCAGTCTTCAGCCCCTGATAACACCGGACCGTCGCGATCATGATCGCCGGCAATAAAAAACAGGAGGACCCCTATGAATCTGACCAGACAAATCATCACGTATGCCTTGAGCCGCCCGCACCAGACGAACCTTCGGACTCCGGATCAGCCAGCGGCTATCCGGCCTGCCCTCTGGCAGCGTCGATCTGGTTTTGGCCTGAATGAAGTGATCGGCATCGCCGCCGCTCTCATGATTGCAGCGGTGGTTGTCGTCCCGGGCTTGCGGGCCTTTGCCACGGATACGATGGCTGAGCTGACCTTGTGGTGGGAAACGGTTTCCACGGGCATTTTCCAGAGCTGACGTCCGTTCAGATCCACTGCAACCGCTATGAATGGCGCAGGGTAACCTGCGCCATTCGCCTGACCGCCTGACCGCCTGGCCGCACGATTGGCTGCCAGGCGGCTGGCCCGCAAATGATGTCCTGCTGGCCTGTCTGGTCAACTACCTTGTGTGTGTCTGGTCGGCCTGTCAATGAAATTGCCGGAGGTCTGGCGATGATTGAAAAAGCGATTGTTACAGTAATCAGCCTGATTCTCCTGATTGTGCTGAGTCTGCAGGTTCTGCTGCTCAGCCTGCCACTATTCCAGCGCATGCTCTTCGATGCGCTTTGCCATCAGGTTGTCATGCAGATGGACCGGGATGGCGGCCTGACTGTGACAGCCAGCCAGCGGCTGCAGAGTCATCTCGAGCAAAATGGTTTCATCGTTGAGATGATCAGCGGCACGGAAAATGTCCCTTTCGGCGAAGAGGCATCCTTGTATGTCAAAGTCAGCCTGCCTGTCCGGCAGATCAGCAGTGACCTGCAAATGATAACCATTAACCGCTCATTTACGTATGTTAACAGTACACTGTCCCGCAAGTATGCCACCTATCCAGATGAACCCTGAAGCAATGAAAAGGGACGAAGCGATGAGAAAAGCCCGTCTGATCTGTCATATCCGTAATGCCCGGGCAGCCCGGCGCTGGATTGGGATTGGTGCTTCCCGGCCCGGGAATGATACAACAACAGCAGCCATGGCCCATGCATGGACACGCTGGCGCCATCTGCCAGATCCCGGACGCCGCAGGAATGTGGGCCTGCTTCATCCGGAGGTGCATCCATGTCCACCCGGTTCCGCGCGCCGTGGCGATGTAGCCATGGCCATCATGGCGATTGCGCTGGTTCTGCTGATTCTGCTGCCCACCGGCCATCTGCTGCTGCGCCTGCTGCAGACACGGCTGATCATTGCCCGGACCTGGATGTATCTGGATGAAGTCCTGCCCCAGGCTTACCATTGCCTTGATGAAGATGCGCTCGCCGATGGCCGCCTCGTCGTGACGGTGGCCGAGGTTGAGAGCTTTGTGCGTCAGCGCTTTGTACAGCATTTGCCGCCCACATTACAAGGTCAGGTCGTCATCACGAGCGTTGCGCTGGACTGGATAGCTGTTGCGCCGGATCCGGCCCACTGGCTGGGCGACCGACAGCCTCTCCTGATTCCGACTGTTATCTGCCAGGTCCAGGTCACAACAGCGCAGGGACCGCCTGTCAATTTGCAGCGTGCAGTCGATCTGGTCATGGAGGGCCCATGAAAATGAATACGCTTGCACTCGCCCATGCCCGGCGAAAATCAGCCGGTGAAAATCAGCCGCGGACAGGGCAACAGAAATGATAACGGGAGAAAATACTTATGCGCAAATATCGTCAGGCGATCCTGGCTTTTCTCATCACCACGCTGATCCTGATTCTCGTCTGGCTGACCAATCGCGACCAGCCGACTGTCGTCATGCGTACCGTGATCGCAATCCGGCAGCCTGTTGCGGCTGGCAGCGCGATTTCTGCCGATGACATCAGCCGCGTGCAGATGCCGGATGATCCGGCCCTGGGGGGATACGCCTCCGATGAAGCGCAGGTCGTGGGTTTATGGACACTTGTCCCACTAACGACCGGTGAACTGGTATACCGGAATCATCTGACTGACCAGGCTGCCGGAATTTCTTATCCGCAAGCCGGGCCAGGCCGGCGGGTTATGACCATCAAGCTCAATGCCGAGGATGTCAATGGTTTCTGGCTGGCCGCCGGCAATCATGTCGATCTGCATCTTATCCCGCGAAGCGAGGGCAGCGACTGGCCGGTCCAGGTCATTCGAGCGGTCAGGGTGATGTCTTTGCTGAATGAAGACGGCTCCCGTCTGGCCGGACTGGCCGGATCGGCCGTTCAGTCATCGCTCTTGTGCCTGGATCTCAGTGATGAACAGGCTGCGCTGCTGGCGGTCGCAGAAAAGCAGGCTGAAATCAAGATTGCGGTCATCAACGAACCGGCTGTCATGCAGAACACGTCGGCAGAATAGACAGAAACAGGCTGAATGTCATGTAGAACACGTCACTGGGATAAATAGATCGAACCGGCTGTCATGCAGAACACGCCGGCTGGAAAGTCTGACTGTCTGCAGCCCGCTTTTACAAGCAGGTCTGTTTCTGTTATGATGAAGCCGGGTGATATCAATGTTTGAAGATCTGCTGCCTGCTGTCGAGCGCGGCCTGATTGATGCCATCGGCTCCATTCCGGTGGTCTTCAAGGGGATCGAACGGGCCTTTGATAAAGGCTCTTCATTGCCGATGCCGAATCGGCATGAATACCATGAGCTGACTTATATGCGCAGTGGCAAGGCTGAATTCGAGATCGAAGGCCGCAAGGTCCTGCTTGACAAAGGTGGCGCACTGGTGATCCGCCCGCGCATGATCCACGCGATCAAGGTCCTGGACGGTTATGCCGACATGGTTGTCCTTTATTTCGGATTTTCCCAGCAGACATCCAGCCAGCAGGGCTTTATGACCGGCGACGAGCCGGCCACGAATGCGCCCCTGCGGACAACCGATATTGAGCCACGCAGCCTGGAGAGTTTCCTGCGGTTTGCCAATGGCAGCGAAAATAATGCCGAAGACAAGAACCTTGACCCTTTCATCCTGATCCGCGGCAAGAGCCGCCAGGATATTGCGATCATCGTGGAGCGAAGTCTGCGCGAGAATCGGCAGGAGACCTTCGGACGTGAATTGATGATGCAGCTGCTGGCCCTGGAACTGCTGGTCACCCTGGCCCGGGGCCTGCGCGAGGAATGGGAAGAAAGCTTGCGGGTGCGGACCGGCAAAGCCCGGGAACTGGTCCGGATTGCCCGTGATTTTATTGTTGAGAATCACGATCGTGACATCTCGGTAGCGGAGGCGGCCGGCTATGTTTTCCTCAGCCAGGGTTATTTTACCCGCGCCTTCCGGGATGAAACAGGCCTGAGCCCCATGACCTTCCTGATGCAGGTGCGTGTCGAGCATGCCTGCAAGCTACTTGAGCAGAAAGACATCAAGGTCAGCGGCGTGGCTGATCAGGTCGGCTTTTCCAGCCCCCAGCGGTTCAATGCCGCTTTTCGCAAACATATTGGCATGACCCCGATGGAATATCGCCGCCAGGTTCTCAATCGCCGGCCTGGTCCGGGCAAGGAAAAAGTGTAAAAGGAAGTAGAGCCATGAACGAACAAGCCATGGATTTGCCCCGGATTGAACGGGCCGTCCGCGAAATCCTGCTGGCAATCGGTGAGGATCCCGAGCGGGAGGGATTGCAGGAGACCCCGGCCCGGGTTGCCCGCATGTATGGCGAGATATTCGCCGGGCTCCATCAGCGGGTTGAAGATTCGATTAAAGTATTTCATGAGAAAGATCATGACGAGATGATCATGGTTGGTGATATTCCCTTTTATTCAATGTGTGAACATCACCTGCTGCCCTTCGTCGGCAAGGCGCATGTTGTCTATATCCCTCAGGCGGGACGGATCCTTGGCCTGAGCAAGATTGCCCGGATTGTCGATGTCATGTCCAAGAAACCGCAGCTGCAGGAGCGCCTGACGTCACAGATTGCCGATACGATTGTACAGGCCGTGGCTCCGCTGGGGGTGGCCGTCGTCGTGGAAGCCGAGCATTTGTGCATGACCATGCGCGGGATCAAGAAACCCGGTTCGATGACGGTGACATCTGCCCTGCGGGGTATCTGCAAGCGGGATGCCCGGACCCGTTCGGAAGCCCTGGCCCTGATCCAGCGGCAAAAGCAATGACCGGCCGGTTTTTCCGCGCGGGATCCTACCGGATGCCCCTGGGTCAGAAAACCTATGTCCTTGGCATTTTGAATGTGACGCCGGACTCGTTTTCCGACGGCGGTTCGTTTCTGGATACTCAGGCGGCTATCCGCCAGGCAGAACGGCTGATCGGGGAAGGCGCCGACATCCTCGACATTGGCGGTGAATCCACGCGGCCGGGCAGCCGCCAGGTTCCCGCTGCCGAACAAATAAGCCGGATCCTGCCGGTCATTTCCGCCATCGTCCGGCAGCATGCAATTCCGATTTCGGTTGATACGGCCAGCGCCGAGGTGGCATCCGCCGCTCTGGCAGCCGGCGCGACCATTGTCAATGATATCAGCGGCCTGTTGCAGGATGAAAAAATGGCGGATGTGATCGCCAGGGCAGGTGCTGGCGCTATCTTGATGCATAACGCGACACTTTATCGGCAAGATCACCCGGCGGCCGCTGTTTTTGTCCACGTGACAGCCCTGGCCGGTGAGCAGGCCGGCACCTGGCGGTCTCTTGACCTGTTACCGGCAGTGCGGGCTTATCTGCGGCAAGGCTGCGAGATTGCCCTGGCCCATGGTCTGGCCGCAGAACAGCTGATCCTTGACCCCGGTCTTGGTTTTGGGCTGACAACGGCAGAGTCCTTGCAGCTGATTGATGAGCTGGCCCAGATCCAGTGCCTGCCAGGCTACCAGTTACCCGTCCTGATCGGTTCGTCACGTAAACGGTTTATCGGTGAGATTCTCAATCGGCCCGTCGACGATCGCCTGTGGGGCACCGCGGCCACCGTGGCCGCCAGCGTCTTGCGTGGCGCCGATTTTGTCCGGGTTCATGACGTTGGACCGATCCGCCAGGTCGTTCAGATGTGCGACGCGATCTGCCGGCGTACGGCTTTGCCTGCAGCAATACCATAAGGTTCCAGGGCATTTCACCCGTTGCGACAGCCCTGCATCACCTGGCCTGCAGCAGGATAATAAAGCCGGACTGCACTCAATATGGCCAGATTGCGTAAACAAAACGAGGAGGACAAGATGGACCACCGGGACCAGATCTTGCTGGAAAACCTGACCTTTCAGTGCCAGATCGGGGCCCTGCCGTTCGAGCAGGCGCGCCGCCAACCGATCAGCCTGGATCTTGTTCTTTACTGTCACCCCCTGGCCGCCTGCCTGACCGACCGCCTTGACCAGACCATCAGTTATGCCGACGTGTATGAAACAGTGCGGCTTATTGCTGAGCAGAGCAGTTACAAGCTGATCGAACGCCTGGCCGGTGCGATCAGTGACGAATTATTTGCCCAGTTTGAGCTGTTGGAAGCCGCCGAAGTGACCATCCATAAACCTCAAGCCCCGATTGCCGGTTTTTTTAAAGCGATGGGTATACGAATCTATCGGGAACGGCCAGACGATCCGTCCCCCAGGGTGTGAGGTGACGCACACGCCGCACGGCTGCTTGCAAGTGCGGGTGATCTATCCCCCAAGGTATGAGGTGACAGGAACATGAAAAAAATTGCGGATCAGCACCCGGATTCTGACCGGCCAGCCCATTTGCCGGGCGGTTCAGACCAGCCCCCCGTGGCTTCGACCGCGGATAGTGCCCAGTCAGCGGACCCGGTCCCGGACCTGTCTGCTGCTGTTCTGGTTGACCTGTCATTAGGCTCGAATCTGGGCGACCGGCTGCTCAATCTGCGTGAAGCGCTGAATCACCTGAGCCAGCATCCGCAGATTCAGCTGCTGGCGGTCTCGTCCGTTTATGAGACTGATCCGGTGGGATTTCTGGAACAGCCCGAATTTTTCAACATCGTTGCCCGCCTGCTGACGACTCTTTCACCCTATGAATTGCTGACCCTCTGCCAGCAGACTGAAGCCTTGTTTTTGCGTGAACGGACCATGCGCTGGGGGCCGCGAACCCTGGATATTGATATCCTGAACTATGACCGGTATCAGCTTGATACGCCGCAATTGACTTTGCCTCACCCCCGCATGCATGAGCGGGCTTTTGTGCTGTTACCGCTCCAGGAAATCAACACTGGACAGATTCAGCGTTCGGCATCCGTCCGGCCGATATACAGTCACTGGTATGAAATCATACCGCCCCACGATTAGCGCCAGGATCTCAAGGCCATCAGCGCCAATGCAGGGATAGGCTGCAAAAAATCGAATGATAGAACAAGATAACGGACCTTTACCTTGCCAGCACAGAATAAACAGGCTAAAATGGCAAAAGCCAGATCCAGCTTTACCTGTCCGGCATTTATACGCATGGAGGTATTCCATTGATGAACAATCCAGTCAATCCCGGCGCTGGCGGTGCGGGGGGCAACAATCCTGTGCATCGCAAACGCAACTACCGCCACTTTGGCCCATCCAGTACCGGCAGTTCAACGCCGGCGGGCTCTCTGACCGGCGGCTTGCGCTCAGCGCGGCCGGATGCACCGGCCAGCCGGGTCGAGGGCCGTGAAGGTCAGGACAATCGGGAGAATCGTGACAGCAGGGAACTGCGCGAGACGCGTGACGGTCGTGAATTCAAAGACAACCGTGAACCTCGCGAACCTCGCGAACCCCGCGAGAACCGCGAGAACCGCGAACCCCGCGAGAACCGCGAGAACCGCGAACCCCGCGAGAACCGCGAAACGCGGGACAGCCGCGAACCCCGCGAGCCCAGAGAAGGTCGGGATGGCAGCCGTGAAGGCCGCGACAATCCCCGTGACGCCAGCCGGCAACAGCCTGGCAAAAGCCAGGGTCAGGGTAACCGCCCGGTCAGTGGCCAGCGCGACACCCAGGGTGGTGCGGCCCGTGAGCGCAGTAATCGGCCCGGCCAGGGACCGATGAATCCAGCCGCATCAGCCCGCCCGGGTTCACAGACTCAGGGATCGGGCCCAAGCGGCCAGCAGGGCCCGCGGGAACGCCAGCCTGGCGGCCAGTCGGGCGGTGCCGCGGCAATGGGGCGGCGGTTGCCGCGTGAGCGGCAGGAAATCCGGCCGGATAATCGTTCGGGTTCCGATAACCGGGATGGGCGTACCGGCCCCGTTGAGGCCGCCCGCGAGCGGCCGTTCCGGCCTGAACGCATTGACCGGATCGAAAAGGCAGAGAAACAGGAAAAGCTGGACAAACAGGACAAAGCAGAAAAAGCGAGAGAATATGAACGGCCTGAGCGTCCGGAGAAACCTGAAAAGGCCGAGCGGGCCGAGCGTCCGGAGCGTCCTGAACGCGCTGAACGTGTCGAGCGTATTGAACGGCTGGAGAAAACTGACAAGGCCGATCGCGGGGAACGCGGTGAACGGGCTGAGCGTGGTGAACGGGCTGAACGTGTAGCCCGGCCGGCTGCCGTAGCGCAGGATCGCGCAGCCCGCTGGGAAAAAAAGATCAAACCCGAGGAGACCTACGAAGATATCAAACGGGATAATGAACGGATCGAAAAAGAGATCTGGCTGGAAATTGCCGCCATTCATACCGTCAAACTGGATTTCTGATTATCGTGGATCTGCTATCCGCTACAACGGATAACCTGCCCGATCTGACCCCGATGCCGCTGCTGGCCGCCTTGACGCATGGTTATGCCGCGAACCGGCTCTCTTTCCATATGCCTGGTCACCGTAGCGGTGCCAGCTGGCCACTGGCGGTTCGTTCGCTGCTGGCGAGCCTTGATACGACCGAGCTGCCTGTCACGGATGATCTGCATCATCCAACCGGTCCGGCCCGCCTGGCTATGGACGCGGCCGCCCGTTATTTTGGCAGCGGACAGACATATTTTCTGACCAATGGTTCAACCGCTGGCCTGCTGACCCTGCTGGCTGCTTGTGTCGGCCGCCGCGGGCGACTGCTGTTGTCCCGGACCTGTCACCAGGCTGTCCTGCATGCGGTTGCCCTGCTGGAGATTGAACCGGTCTGGCTGGCGTGCTCGCCGGCCTTACCGTCTCCATTTGGCATGTTGCCCATGATAACAGTCCAGGCGCTTCATCAGGCCCTCAATGGCCAGCGACCCGTCCAGGCCGTGCTGGTTACATCACCTGATTATTATGGGCACTGTGCGGATTTGGCCGGCCTGGCTGCCGTGACGCACGCCGCCGGCGCCTTGCTCCTGGTTGATGAAGCCCACGGTGCCCACCTGGTCGGCTCAGTGGCTGACCTGCCGCCGCCAGCTCTGGCCGCCGGGGCCGATGCGTGTGTACAGAGTGCGCATAAAACCTTACCAGCCCTGACCCAGGGTGCTTATCTGCATGTCTCAGCCGCGGCAATGCGTGAACGGCGCGTCGACTGTGAAAGAATCGCTGCCATGCTGCGCGTTTTCCAGACGTCGAGTCCATCGCTGGCCATTGCTGCCAGCCTTGATTTTGCCCGTTATTACCTGCAGAGCCAGGGCCAGGCCTGTATTCAGCGTCTGCTCGCCCAGATTGACCGGCTCGGAGAGCAATTGCCATCCTCTGTTCTGGTATCGCCAACCAAGCCGGTTGCCAGGGCTGATCAGGCCAGCCAGCCAGGCTATATCCTGCGCGATCCGTTGCGGCTGGTCATTTCACTGGCGTCAACCGGCCGGTCAGCCCTGGAGGCCAGTGCCTGGCTCAGCGCCCGGGGCGTCGATGTTGAAATGGCTGACCTGACCCGTCTGGTGCTGATCCCGGCGCTCGACCAGCCCAGTTCAGACTTCGTCCGCCTGGCCCGCCTGTTGACTGCATTTCTGACAGAAACGGCCGGGCCACTCAGGCCGGGCAGCCATCCTGATCACGATTTGGAGCAAACCTGGCTGTCCCAGTGGTGCGAGCCGGTTGATCTGGCTATCCATCCCGGTGAACTGCTTTTTGGTCGCCGGGCGACCGGAATGGTTGAATTGTCAGCTGCTGCCGGCCATGTGGTGGCCCAGGCTATTATACCTTATCCGCCAGGCGTGCCACTGATCTGGCCAGGTGAGGTTATTTCGGCTGGACAGGTTGATTTGCTGCGGCAATTAAGCGAAAATAATGTCAACCTGATTGGTCTCGCTGCAGGGCACGTGAAGATTCTGTCAGGTGACCGGATAGAGTGACGCCTGAAATTCGCTCACTGCCGGTTACCGGCGGATTCTGCACGGATGGCCTGGCAGGCAGGCTGTTGCAGATATGCAATAGCCGCACGGTTGCCGCCAGGCCAAAGACCGGACTGGTATGCCCAGTCGAATCTGTCTGCCTCACCTGCATCTGGATAGTAAAAGTTGCCTGGCCGGAACGGATACGTTCCATCAGGCGCATAGATGATGTATAATGGAGAACACAACCGGGTGACTGACCTGAATTCTGTGAAACCTGACAATATGATAGCCAGCCGGCGCGGCCTGCTGATCACCTTCGAAGGAATTGACGGCTCCGGCAAGACCACCCAGGCCCGCCACCTGGTCGAGCATCTGCGGCAGCAAGGCTTGCCAGTGCTCGCGTTGCGCGAACCTGGCGGCACGGCGATCGGTGAGTCGATCCGTCAGATCCTTCTGGCCAAAAGCAATACCGCAATGAGCATGGAGACCGAACTTCTGCTCTTTGCGGCCGCCCGGGCCCAGTTGGTTCGCGAAGTCATCCTGCCGGCTCTCGCTACCGGTCAGTGGGTTGTCTGTGACCGCTTTTTTGACTCGACAACCGCTTACCAGGGATACGGCCGCGGGCTTGACCTGGGGATGATCCGCAATCTGAACCAGGTGGCGGCAGGCCCCTGCCGGCCGGACCGGACCTTTCTGCTGGATTTGTCCGTGCCGGTAGCTGTTGACCGGCTAAACCGCAGGCCTGGCCAGGCTGACCGCCTGGATGGTGAAGACCAGGCGTTCATGCAGCGTACCCGGCAGGGCTATCTGACAATCGCCCGGGATGAACCGGACCGCTTTATCCTGATTGATGCCGGGGCCGACGAGGCACCTTTGACACAGCTGATAATTAAACATTTGAAGGGGGATATCCGCAATGAAGCTGATTATCGCGATCGTACATGATGAGGACAGTCCACGTCTGATGGCTGAATTGAACCGGGCCGGCTATCGGGTGACCAAGCTCAATTCATCAGGTGGATTCCTGCGTTCCGGCAACACAACCCTGATGATTGTTGTCGACGACGTGCAGATGGAAGAAGTGCTGGGTATTATCCGCAAGTATTCCAGCAGCCGGCAGGCCGCGATCAATACCAACGTCACACCGTCTTCGATGGGCGGCTCGTATATTCCATATCCGGTTGAAGTGATGGTTGGCGGCGCGACCGTGTTCGTGCTGAATGTCGAGCACTTCGAGAAGATGTAACCAATGGCCTTTTCTGCCTGGGTCGGTCAGTCTGCATTGAAAACACGCCTCGGTTCAATCTTGCAGGGTGAGCCGGGGCATGCTTATGTTTTCTCCGGACCGGCCGGCATTGGCAAAATGACCTTTGCCCGTGAGCTGGCCAAGGCGCTGCTCTGCACCCGGCCCGGCCCGGATGGCGCCTGTGGCCAATGCCAGTCCTGCCGCCACTTTGAGCATCAGGTTCATCCGGACTTCCGGCTGCTCCAGCTTGAACCGAAGGACAAAACGATCAAGGTCGAACGGATCCGCCATGTGGTATCGGCTGACCTGCCCTTGCGTCCCCAGCTGGGCTCCCGCAAGGTTTACCTGATTGAAGCTGATTACCTGAACGAACAAGGTCAGAACGCCTTGCTCAAGTCCCTTGAGGAGCCGCCTGACTATATTACCTTTATCCTGACGGCCAATGGCCCGGAGCGATTGCTGCCTACCATCTTGTCGCGCGTAACCCTGCTGGCTTTGCACCGCTACTCGGAGGCTGAGATCCTTGCCATTCTGCGCCAGCAAATACCAGCCGGTCCGTCCGGCGATTCAACCCGTTCAGCCGGCCGGCCAGGATCAGCCAGCCGCGTTGCTGAGCGAATGGGGACCCCGGATGCTACCCGTGAAGAACCGGTCCGGCAGCCGGACGAGACATGGATATTTTATGCCCGGTATGCTGGCGGCCTGCCGGGGGCAGCCCTGGAACTGGCGGCCAGCCCGTGGTTTGCCGACCTGCGCCAGGATGTGATCAGCCTGTACCGGACGATCAGCCGGCAATCCCGGGCCAGCCTGCTGACTGAGGGCTATCGGTTATTCGAGGCCAACAAGTCCCAGGCGGTCGTGATTTGTGATATCCTGACCAGCCTGGTCCGTGATCAGCTGGTCTTTTCCCTGACCAGGGACGATCAATATCTGACTAACCGTGATCAGCTGGCTGTCGTGGGTACTGGTGGCCCGGATGTGGCAGGCCTGTTGCGTGCCGCTGCCGCTATCCAGTCCGCCCGGCGCGGCCTGGCGCTCAATGCCAGCTTTGAAGGGCTGGCCTGCAATCTGTTGCTTAAGCTGCGAAAGGAACTTGCTCATGCCTAAAGTTGTTGGCGTCCGGTTTCATGGAACTGGCAAAGCCTATCATTTTGACCCGCTTGCGTTTACGCTGCATCAGAGCGACGCCGTTATCGTCGAGACCGTGCAGGGTATCGAGCTGGGTATTGTTTCCGATGAAATCATCGACCTGCCGGAAGAAAAGCTGGTTGCTCCGCTCAAGCCCATCTTGCGTGTGGCTACCGCCGAAGATCTCGAGCATTATGAGGAAAACCGTAAAAAAGAAGCCGAGGCTTTCAAGATCGCGCTGGAAAAAATCAAGGCCCGCAACCTGGATATGCATCTGGTCGATGTTGAATATACCTTTGATAACCGTAAAGTAATTTTTTACTTTACCGCCGATGGCCGCGTTGATTTTCGTGAGCTGGTCAAGGATCTGGCTGCGGTATTCCGGATCCGTATCGAGCTGCGCCAGATTGGCGTGCGCGATGAAGCCCGCATGATTGGCGGCCTGGGGATCTGCGGCCGCGAACTGTGCTGCTGTTCGTTCCTGAACGATTTCATTCCGGTTTCAATCAAGATGGCCAAAGAACAGAGTCTGTCGATGAATCCGGCCAAAATTTCCGGATGCTGCGGCCGCCTGATGTGTTGCCTTAAATACGAGCAGGAAGCCTACGAAGATGCCATTTCCCGGATGCCACGGCCGGGCCATGTTGTCATGACCCCGGAAGGCCAGGGGACGGTCGAAGGCATCAATCTGCTCAAGGAGACTGTCACGGTCCGTCTGGACCGGGGTGGCGAAGCTGATCTGATTATAGTTGCCAATGATCTCGTTGAAATTATCGGTGGCAAGCCGGGCAAGCGCTGCCCCCCCGGCGGCTGTGCCCAGGCAACCGCCGCAACTGCCGCAAAAACCGCCGCGGACCAGGGTGGCAACAGGCGCGATCGGCAGAAAAACAAGCCGGAAGCCGCCAGTTCGCTGGCCATGGATCCTGTTGACGCTGAAGCCACCGCCATTTTTGAACATGCCGACAATTCTGAAAGCACTGAACGTGCCGATATTTTTGACATGACCAAAGATCCCGATCAAGGCGAGAGCAATCCGGCGTCCCTGGACCCGGGCGACGCGGCTCTGGCAGACCCGGACCTGCCGACGCCAGGCGGCAAGATCGTGGAAGCAGCGACATCCGCAAAAAGCGCGGGATCCGGCTATGCATTGAATCAAGGCTCGCCGCGTGGACCGGCGCATGGGTCGCCGTATGGTGCCATTCAGGGGTCTGGTTCCGGATCCGCCCACGGATCGTCACAGGGAGGTACTTCCGGATCCGGTCGCGGCGCAGTGCCGGGACAAACGGGCGACAGGCGTCCGGGTAACCGGGACGCCGGCCATAGAAAAACAGCCGGCTATGAAACCGGCAACCGGCCTATGCAGCGCGACGCGGACTTTCAAGATCAGGCTCGCGGCCGCAGTCGTGATTTGCCCCGCGACCCGCGTTCCGGTCAGCCGAACGAAAGCCGGCAAAACGCAAAGCCGGATAGCCGCTCCGAATCGCGCGACAGTCGCGTTGAATCGCGTGACGGGAAGCCGGCCGGGAAGCCGGAAGGGCGTTCCTTTTCACGCGCCGGCGCCCGTCAGGAAGGGCGCCCCGAATCGCGCGACATCCGCGTTGAATCACGAGATGGGAGGCCAGCCGGCAGGCCGGAAGGGCGTTCCTTTTCACGTGACGCTGCCCGTCAGGATGGACGTCCCGGGTCACGTGCCGGCGACCGTCCGGATGGACAAACCGGGTCACGTGATGCTGCCCGTCCGGATGGACGCCCCGGCTCACGCGCCGGCAACCGTCCGGATGGACGTCCCGAGTCGCGGGCCGATGCCAGCCTGGATGGCCGCCCCGAGTCACGCGCCGACACTCTCCAGGATGGACGCAAGAACCAGCGATATGAACGTCGTCCCTCGTCTGCGGACAACTCGTTTGCCGACAAGCATCCGGATCCGTTCCTGGCTGTTTCATTAACTGCGGATTCCAGCACCGATCCGGCCAATGAAGCAATCGATCTGCTGGCTGAAATTATCCTGCCTGATGATGGTGAGCCGATTAACCCGCCATCCGGGCCGCTGACATGAACATCCTCAACAGGCCCTGAACGGTCAGGATATGCTCAGGAAGGTGACGAGCCGGAACAAAAATAACGCTTGTCTCGCCCGGCAAAAACTCTTGCTCAATCTGCCGCTTAATGCTAAAATGACCTCGAACAGGAGGTGTTAAAATGGCTTATAAAATTTCAGACGCATGTATTTCTTGTGGTGTATGTGAAGGTGAATGCCCCACTGGCGCTATCTCCGCTGGCGAAACCCAGTATCAGATCGATCCGGAAACCTGCATCGATTGTGGCGCATGTGAAGCTGTTTGCCCGACCTCAGCCATCAAGCCGAACTAATCTGTTCCCAGATCAGTTAAAAGAAGGAAAGCTGTTGACAAGATGCGGCTTTCCTTTTTTAATGTCCGCTCCAGGGAGGCTTATGCCATTGGCTGATCCGATTGCTCTTTACCCAGATGAAACCATAGAGGATCTGCAGCGTGCGGGATTGCGCCTGATCCAGCCCCGGGACGGCTTTCGCTTCGGTGAAGACTCCGTCTTGCTGGCGGCACGTGTCAGTGAATTGTGTAACCGCAGCCAGCACTTACGCCTGGCTGACCTTGGCGCCGGGTGTGGGGCTGTCAGCGTCTTGCTGGCTGGCCGTCTGCCCGCGGCGCGGCTGACTGCCGTCGAATTGTGTAACCGTTCGTATGATGCCCTGCGGCGCAACATCAGCCTCAATCAGCTTGATTCCCGCCTGGTTGCCGTCCAGGGTGATATCAGGCGGATCGCCGACGGGTCCTTGCATGCGCATGAATTGCCCGACCATGGATTTGATCTCGTTGTCAGCAATCCACCCTTTCGCCTGCCAGGCCGGCATCTGGCTAATCCACAAGCCAATTGCCTGCCAGGACGCTGGGAGAAGCGGATCGCTGTCGAAGAAATAACACTTTCACTGGACAACCTTGTCGAGGCGGCGGCCCGCCTGCTCAAGCCCCGGGGCCATCTATGCCTGGTTCACCGTCCCGGCCGCCTGCCTGATTTAATGCATGCCTTGCGTCGCTGGCGGATCGAGCCGCGCCTGTTGCAGGCGGTCCAGCCCCGGGCAGCCACGATGCCGACCAGTATTTTCCTGACCGGTCAATACCTGGGCCGGCCTGGTCAGTTTCAATGGCTGCCGCCGCTGATCGTACGTCAGGACGGGGGTGACTATCACCCGGATATGGCCCGTCTTTATGGCATCGCTGAAGTGCTCGAGCCAGCAGCCCTCTTGCACGGCATAATTCAGCTGCCGCGGCCGGCTGCAGTCGGACTCGATCTGCCCCGTCCAGGCCCATGACGGAAAGGACCAGCAGTTCCAGGCGCGCTCATGAGGCGCCCAGCAAAGCAAGTACACCGCTTGCAGCTGTCCCGCCAGAGAGAAGGGTATGCAATAACAGGCGCGGCTCGTTGCCTGTTGCCCGGATGGGCGTTTTCAACAGTTGCGCCAAAGCAGTCGCGCCAAAGCCAGAGAGAGAAGGGCAGGAGGTCCTACCCCCCTATGAACATTTTCGACGATTCCGCATTGTCCGCCAGCCAGCCGGTTGTCGCAGGCACCCTGTACCTGGTCGGGACACCCATCGGCAACCTGGCTGACCTTTCGGCGCGCGCCATCGCTATTTTGCGCCAGGTTGATGTGATTGCGGCCGAAGACACGCGGCGCACCCTGACGTTGCTGCACCATCTGGCGATTCGCAAACCGCTGGAGAGTTATCATGAGCATAATCTTCAGCAAAAGGGTCCGCTGTTAATTGAGCGATTACGCAAGGGCGAGTCGCTGGCCCTGGTTTCCGATGCCGGAATGCCCTGTATTTCGGATCCGGGCGCCGAGCTGGTCGCCCTTTGCGTGGACGCTGGCCTGCCCATTGTTGTCGTCCCCGGGCCATCGGCCGCGATCACCGCCCTGGCTGGTTCTGGCTTGGATACGGATCGCTTTGCTTTTGAGGGTTTTTTGCCTGCTGATAAAAAAATGCGTCGCCAGCGTCTGGTGGAGCTGGTGGGCGAGCCGCGCACACTGATTCTTTACGAGGCGCCCCATCGCCTGCGCCGGACGCTGGAAGATCTCGAAAAAGCCGGGCTCGGCGCGCGCCGTCTGACTCTGGCCCGGGAATTGACCAAGATTCATGAAGAATTCATGCGCGGGACGGTGCAAAGCCTGGGGAGCCATTATCAGCTGGCCGAGCCGCGCGGTGAATACGTGCTGATCCTGGAAGGATCGATTGCCTATTATCAGCGCTGCCCCGAGCAATCGGCCAGCGACCCGGCAGTCGAAGCGTCTGACGGCCTGATCGAGCAGGCGAAAATCCACCTGGCTAACCTGCTGGCCCAGGGCCTCAGCATCAAGGATGCGGCCCGCGAAACCGCCCGGCTGACCGGCCTGCGCAAGAACGACCTTTATCAGCTGGCAATGGACCTGCAAAAGCAGACGCCGGACTGAAACCGGCTGGCAGGTGCGGAGTCTGCCACCGGCCGCGCCTGGGCACGGCCTTGCTTGGTTCACAAATGGCGCGCGGTTCGCTATAATAGCGGGAATAGCGTCGAAAAAGGGGGATTTCCCGTGAATAAGAGTTTTTACATCACCACACCCATTTATTATCCGAGTGACAAGCTGCACATCGGTCATTCCTATACAACGGTGGCGGCAGATGCCATGGCCCGCTACAAGCGCCTGCAAGGCTATGATGTCATGTTCCTGACCGGTACGGATGAACATGGCCAGAAAATCCAGCGCAAGGCCGAAGCCAAAGGCCTGGCGCCCCAGGCTTATGTCGACATGATGGTCGACGGGATCAAGGAGCTGTGGGAGCTGCTTGACATCCGCTACGACCGCTTTATCCGCACCACCGATGAGCATCACGAGAAGGCTATCCAGGCCATTTTCCAGAAGCTCTATGATAAAGGCGATATTTACAAGAGTGTCTACGAGGGCTGGTACTGCACGCCCTGTGAATCGTTCTGGACGGAAACCCAGCTCAACCAGGGCAATTGTCCGGACTGTGGCCGGCCGACGGAGAAAGCCAGCGAAGAGAGCTATTTCTTCCGGTTGTCGCGTTACACCCGACCCCTGATCAAGCTGTTTGAGGAAAATCCCGAATTCATCCAGCCGACCTCGCGGGCCAATGAAATGCTCAGCAATTTCCTGCGGCCGGGCCTGGAAGACCTCTGCGTGTCGCGTACAACCTTCAACTGGGGTATTCCGGTACCCTTTGATCCCCGTCACGTCGTTTACGTCTGGATTGATGCCCTGTCCAACTACATCACCGCCATGGGTTATCCGGAGCTGGCCGGCGACATGGCCCGTTACTGGCCGGCCGATGTCCAGCTGGTCGGCAAGGAGATTGTCCGCTTCCACACCATCATCTGGCCGGCGATGCTGATGGCCCTCGACCTGCCCCTGCCCAAACAGGTTTTCGGTCATGGCTGGCTGCTGTTCAAGGATGGCAAGATGTCCAAGTCCAAGGGTAATGTCATTGACCCGGTGATCCTCTGCGAGAAATACGGGGTGGACGCCATCCGCTACTTCCTGCTGCGCGAAGTGCCGTTCGGTTCGGACGGGGTTTTCTCCAATGAAGCCCTGATCAACCGCATCAATTCGGACCTGGCCAATGACCTGGGCAATCTCGTCAGCCGGACGGTGGCCATGATCGACAAGTATTTCCCGGAAGGCCTGCCAGCCGAACGTGAAAGCGCTGCGCTTGACGACGAGCTGATCGCCCTGGCCAGTGGCCTGCAGGGTCGGGTTGAAGCCGAAATGGACCAGCTGCAATTCAGCGCCGCCCTGACTGACATCTGGAAACTGGTCGGGCGCAGCAACAAATACATTGATGAAACCGCCCCCTGGATCCTGGCCAAGTCCGAGACGACCCGGCCGCGCCTGGCAGCCGTGCTGTTCAACCTGGCCGAGGCAATCCGCATTGCCTCGATCCTGATCCAGCCGTTCATGACCCGTACGGCCGACAAGATCTGGACCGCGCTGGGCCTCGCCGACCCGGCCCTGACCGCCTGGCCGTCGGCGCGCCAGTTTGGCCTCTACCAGGCTCCCCAGGGTGTGAGCAAGGGCGAACCGATTTTCCCGCGTATTGATATTGCCAAGGAAATTGCCGCGCTCGACGCGATCTTGCAGGAACAGGCCGCTGCGGCTGCTGCCGCTGCTGGCCAGGTTCAGGCTGGTGGACAGGCCGTGACGGAACAGGCTGGGACGGAACAGGCTGGGACGGAACAGACTGGGACAGAACAGGTCTCACCCGCCAGCCCGGCTGCTCAATCCGCCCAGGCCGAGTCGGCAAAACCCGCCGCGACTAGCCTGGACACTGCCACGGCCGCTGCAAAGACTGCAGCCAGCGCCGTGAGCAATGGTGCAGCCCCAGCCCCTGCAGCAGCTGCTGCTGAAGGGGTGGCCCTGATTGAATTTGCCGACTTCCAGAAGATAGCCCTGCAGGTCGGCACAGTCCGTTCCTGTGAGAAGGTCAAAGGCTCCGACAAGCTGCTCTGCTCGCAGATTGACATGGGCACGGAGGTGCGCCAGATTGTCTCCGGCATTGCCCAGACCTACCAGCCGGCGGAAATGGTTGGCAAACAGGTCATCGTCGTGACCAATCTGCAGCCGCGCAAGATTCGCGGTGTCATCTCGCACGGCATGATCTTGTGCGCCATCACCGCCGATGGTTATCGCGTCCTGACCGTCGACCAGCCTGTGGCTCCCGGCTCGACGGTTGGATAAGCCGATGGCTGCTGCTTCTGCACCCTCCGGGTCGGCATCCTCACTCTGGATCGATACCCATGCCCATTTGCAAAGCGACTCATTTGCCGCCGACTGCCCGGCCGTGATCGAACGCGCCCGGGCAGCCGGCCTTGGCCGGATCATTCTGCCAGGTTCGGACCTGGATGATTCCCGGGCGGCTGTCCAGCTCGCCAGCACCGACGCGCTGCTGCTGGCTGCCGTCGGCGTCCATCCGCACGAAGCATCCAGCTTCGACGCTGCGACGGCCGTCGCCTTGGCCGGGCTGGTCCGGCAGCATCGCCACGGCCAGCACCGCTCCGGGACGAATCGCTCCGGGGCGGTCACAGCGACCGCTGAAAACCCGGATGGTACCGGGCACCCTGATAGTATCGGGCACCCGGATGGTATCGGGCACCCTGATTTCACGGGTCAGGATCATGCCGGGACGGTCGTGGCGATTGGGGAAATAGGCTTGGACTACCATTATGACTTCTCGCCCCGCCCCGTGCAGCAGGCTGTGTTCCGGGCTCAGCTGGACCTGGCCTGGGAACTGGATATGCCGGTCATCATCCACGAACGGGAGGCGACGGCCGACTGCCTGGCGATCCTGCGGCTGATGATCGCCGCCCGCCGGCTGCGTGCTGTGCCCGGCGTCTTCCACTGCTTCTCCGGCAGCGTCGAAACCGCCCGCATCCTGCTGGCTGAGGGCTTCTACCTCGGCTTTGATGGTCCGATCACCTACAAGAACGCCCGCAAAGCGCAAGAGGTCATCGCGATGTGTCCGCGCGACCGGCTGCTGCTCGAGACGGACAGCCCCTATCTGACGCCAGTCCCTCATCGGGGCCAGCGTAATGAGCCGGCCTTCCTGCCGCTGATCGGCCAGCAGGTCGCCCAGATCTGGGACTGCTCGGTGGTCGAGGTGGCGGCCCAGACGACAGCCAATGCCCGGCGCCTGTTCGACCTGGCCTGAGGCAGGCGCTGCAAGGTGACTGCGGCTGCCTCCGGAACGACCACTGAAATTGTCCCTGTATAAAGATATGTTATGTCCCCGAAAAACCCGAAAGGCCTGCGAAAAATCTCACGGGAAAACTTCGCTGAAAGCTGTTGACAAAGACTGGCTGATCCGATATACTTTCACTTGCGCTAAGGAAAGCGCAAACGCCTCGGGAGCTTAGCTCAGCTGGGAGAGCATCTGCCTTACAAGCAGAGGGTCACAGGTTCGAGCCCTGTTGTTCCCACCAAAACAGTGGCCCGGTAGTTCAGTTGGTTAGAATGCCAGCCTGTCACGCTGGAGGTCGAGGGTTCGAGCCCCTTCTGCGTCGCCAAACTACCGGTCCGCAAGGACCGGTAGCTATATGCCCAGATAGCTCAGCTGGTAGAGCAGGGGACTGAAAATCCCCGTGTCGCTGGTTCAACTCCGGCTCTGGGCACCACAAGAAACCGCGAAGGCTGCAGGCTTTGGCGGTTTTTTCGTATTTCGGGATAAAAAGAAAACGGGCCGCGAAAATGCAGCCCGTCATCATAAAACAGGTAAATGAGCCTGGGTCAACGCTTGCGTACGGTCATGACGATGGATCCACGAACACCGGATCCGTCGGCCGCCATCGCGGTCACGGCCACCGTACCGGCGCTGAGCCCGGTTAAAATGCCATCCGCTTTAATACTGGCGCGGACAGTTCCGTTGGCGACGCTCCAGGTGACAGCCTTGGACGTGGCCGCAGCCGGGTAGACTTGGGCGACCATCTGCTAGGTCTTGTTGACGACAACCGCAGTCGCCCCGCCGGTGCCCGTGACATCAATCGCCGTGACATACTGGACCGACCCGGCAGGACATAGGCCGCGAGAATGTCATTTTGGCCCAGGTAGGTGACCTTCAGGTACTGGACCCCGTCTACCGTGCTGTCGAAGGTGCTGGTCACCATCTCGTCGGTCATCGGCACGGTCACGGTCGAGCCATTAAGCCGAGTCACGGTCAGCACACCACCTGTGATATCAAGCTCCTCGTTCAGACTGTAGTTCACCTTGTCGGGAACGGTCGTGATATCAATCCGGGCGATGGCTTCCTTGCCGCTGGACTTGTAGCTGGTAAACAGCCGCCATGGGGTGTCGTCATAGCCGATCGAGTCAGCTGGGACATTGACGACGGCTGTGGTATTCGAATTTGAAAATGCATTGTGACTCGTGGCAGGCGCCGTAACCGCCTTGGCGTTGATCGTCTGGATATTGGGGCAGCCTTTGAAGACCCCGTCATCAAGGTAGTTGACTCCGGTACCCAAGGTGATTGTCTGCAGGTCCGTGCAGGTTGCGAATGCATACTCGCTAATTTGATAGATGCTATCTGGGATCATAACATCAGTTAACTTGGTACAATTTGAAAATGCGAAACTACCTATTCTGATCACGTTTCCTGGGATCGAAACGCTTCTTAAACTCTTTCGGGTTGACAGATACTTTTCTTTCGTTGATATCCGTCATGATTGCGTTGATACTTACATCAATTTTTTTGAGCAGAATCTTCTCGATATCTTAGCCGCTGTCAAAATTGTCAATCAAATAATCAACCATAAGAATAGCGTTCAGAGAAAATGAAGTAGAAATGGCAGCTGATGCAATCTTTTCAGTTACATGCGCGAACGCGCCTCATCATCACGATCTTGACAGCAAGCTATTGCACCGCCCAAAATGAAAGTCGGTATATCAATAAATGAATGAACGATCAAGGTGGCAAGCATGATTATCAGCGCAAGTCGCCGGACAGATATTCCGGCCTTCTATGGGAAATGGTTTCAGAATCGGCTGGAAGAGGGCTTTGTCCTGGTCCGCAATCCATTTAACTCACACCAGATTAGCCGGGTCGCCCTGAATCGCGAGGCTGTCGATGCATTTGTATTCTGGACCAAGGATCCACAGCCATTTTTCCCGGTTCTGGATTATCTGGATGAGCATGGGTTCCCCTATGTCTTTCAATACACTTTGAATCATTACCCACCGGCGATCGAGCCAGCCGTGCCGCCCATCGAGCAGCGAATTGCCACCCTGCAATCCCTTTGCAGGCGAATGGGTCCGCAAAGAGTGACCTGGCGTTATGACCCGATTATCTTGACAAGTAGCATTGGCATCAGCCAGCATCTTGATAATTTTTCCATGCTTGCTTCTAGACTGGCAGGCTATATAACAGAATGCAAATTTAAATTCGTTGTTCCATACGGCCGGACGAAGCGGCATATGAAGTCTCAATCCTTACTTATTCCCGGAGCAGAAACTCGGCATGAGCTGCTCAGGCAGATGGCGGCAATTGCAAAGATGCATGGAATGACCCTATCTGGTTGCTGTGAGGATGACTATAGCGATCTGGATATCCAGTCAACAGCCTGCATCAGCAAGGCAAAGATCGAAAACATTGCCGGTGCGGATCGGATCATCACTGGCCGTAAAGACCCTGGACAGCGAGCGGCGTGCACATGCATCCAATCCGTAGATATCGGCGAATACGACACTTGTGCGCACGGATGCCTCTATTGTTATGCCAATGACAGAGATAGAGATCTCGTGGCTAACCTGGCATGCTTCGCAGAAAGTTCCCCCATACTGGGCCAACCGGTACGGGAGAGCGACAGGATTACCGCCCATAAGGTACCGAAGCCACGCCGATGAGGGGGTGGATTCATATGCACCGTCCGTCGACAGCAGGGCCAAGGTAAATGACAGCCAGGTAAATAACTGTCAGGTAAATGACAGAACTGAAGCCAAGCCAATGAGGGGCTGAATCATGGTCAAAGCACTCATCTTGCACTTGGCTGCCACTGGTCAGGCATCTGGATGGCCGGCTTCTAAATATCAGTCGATTCAGGATTGACCTTGCGCGGACGACCGCGCTTTTTTATTGTGGCAGCGGGTGCAGCGGGAACAGCTGGAGTGGCGGGGATTGTAGAGACAGCGGGGGCAGCGGGTTGCCTGGGTGTAGCGGTAGCAGTAGGTATTGCGGGGGCCGTGGGAGTGGCGGTTTTATTGGCGGCAGCAGGAGTGGCGCGAGTTCGGGCCCGGGTTTTCCCTGATACACTAGGCTTGGGGACAACAGGTCCAGTCGGCCCGGATACGATCGGTTCCGGGCCAATCGGGACGACCAGCCCTTTCGTCCCAACGGATCCTGATACAGTCGATTCTATTGTAGTCGGTGCAGGTGGAGATGGAATGGCGTCTACGAAGTCAATGCCGAAAAGTCCAGAGAGGTCGTCGTGGTCCAGGGATCGCCTGCTCTTATGGACTAAGCGATCCAGCAATGAATCGGATGTCTGGTTGAGGGCATCGGTGATCAGTTCATCTATATCAACCTGGCGCAGGCGAAAGAAGAGGGTCGGATCTTCATCGAATCGGACGCCGATGCCGTAGAGGATTGCGGCAACATGCTTGCACATGTCGGCCCAGTCCGGACAGCTGCAATTGAACGCAATTTCCCGCAGTGCCGGGAACAGGCCAGTGCCGGATGCTGTGAACAGCTCAGCCAGATTTCGGGGGAATTTCCCGCTGACCAGGTCCTGCAGAGAATGAATATTGCCAGAACAGGCCTGGGTAATGGCCATCCAGACGGCTGGCTTGAGTGGTTGGATATGAATCTCGACCTGGTAGGGTTTCACGCGGCTGCCCTGGACAAGCCCGGTCACTTTGCCAGGCTCGATCTGCAGGTCGAGGACGGCGCCCTGGCGCAGATAGCTGCGGCCGCGACTGATCCGGTTGGCGAAATCGGCATAGCGTTCCAGGTTTTCGGTCCATGCCATGCCCCACCAGGTTATGGCCAGCTTGCGGCCCGTCACCTGGATAGGCGCCAGCTGGGCGTTCTTCTTTTTCATCCGGGCAACGCTCCTGGCTGCGCGCGCCTGTTTCTCGGCAATTGTCTCATACTTCTTGTATCCTTGGCCGTACATCTGAAAATGCCCTCCAGAGAAAATTCGTTCTTGCCATCAGCAGGTTTCACGCAATTGACCTGCCTGACCGAATGCAGCTGCCAGGCTGAATCCGGGGCGGCTGGTCTGGCAACGCTGGCGCGGCTGGCGTTGCTGTTCGTCTGGCGCGGCTGGCACGGCCAGCTCAGCCTGTCAGTTGGAACAGGTTCAGCAGCTGCTCGTTATCCAGCTCGGTGATCCAGTTTTCCTGGTTTTCCGGCATGATGTCGCGGGCCAGGCTGACTTTTTCTTCAATCATCTGGTCGATCTTTTCCTCGATGGTGCCGCTGGTGATGAATTTGTGGACGATCACGTTTTTTTGCTGGCCGATGCGGAAGGCCCGGTCGGTCGCCTGGTTCTCGACGGCGGGATTCCACCAGCGGTCAAAATGGATCACATGATTGGCGGCCGTCAGGTTTAAGCCGACACCGCCTGCCTTGATCGACAAGACCAGGAACGGTACATAAACCTTGTCCTGGAAAGTTTCGACTATTTCTTTGCGTTTTGCTACCGGCGTTCCGCCATGCAGCACCAGGCCCGGATGGGCGAAAATTTTTGCCAGGAAGGCTTGCAGTGGCCCGGTCATTTCCCGGAACTGGGTGAAGACCAGGACGCGTTCCCGTTTTTCATAGATTGTCTCGCAGATTTCCTGCAGGCGGGCGAATTTGCCACTATCTTTTTCGTGGAAAAGTTCCTGGCCCAGGAACTGGTCCGGATGGTTGCAGATCTGCTTGAATTTCATGATTGAAGCCAGGACCAGGCCCTTTCTTGCGATCCCATCCAGGGTGGTGGCCGCCAGTTTGAGCCTGAGCTCGTCCACCAGGTTGCTGTACAGGGCAACTTGCTTCTTGCTAAGCTCGGCGTAGGTCTTCAATTCGATTTTCTCCGGCAAGTCCTTGATAATCTCGCGGTCGGTCTTCAGGCGGCGCAGGATAAACGGACTGAGCACGTTTTTCAGGCGTGTATAATCAGCCTGTTGTGCTGCAAGCTGCCGGGCATAAACGGTAAATTCCCGGGCCGAGCCCAGCAGGCCCTGGTTGAGGAAATCGAAGAGGGACCAGAGATCTGACAGGCGATTCTCGATCGGGGTTCCGGTCAGGGCGAGCCGGAAATCGGCCTTGATCTGCTTGGCGGCGTGCGTCTGGCGGGTGCCGGGGTTCTTGATAGCCTGGGCCTCATCGAGGATCAAGGTTTGCCAATGGATGTCTTTTAGCCATTCATAGCGGCTGAGCATGCCATAGGTGGTCAGCAGCAGGTCAAATTGCCCGGGCAGGATTGCAGCATCAGCCGGGTCCGGCTTGTATTCGGAGGGGTGGAGAACGCCCAGGCGCAGGCCTGGGGCAAACCGGCTGATTTCCTGGCGCCAGTTGGCGATCAGGGAAGTCGGCACGACCAGCAGGTTCTTTTCGGCCTGGCGATCCCTGATCCCGTTCAGGAGGGCGATCACCTGGATGGTTTTGCCCAGGCCCATATCGTCGGCCAGGCAGGCCCCCAGGCCCAGTGTTTTCATCAGGTGCAGCCAGGCCAGTCCCTTCTCCTGGTACGGTCGCAGCCTGGCCAGAAATCTTGCGCCGCACGATGCTGTTTGCGTTTCCTGGCTTCCGGCGGTCGCCAGATGGAGCAGGAATGCCTGCAGCCAGGTGCCGTGATTGATTTCCACCATGGTACCGGCGGCCGGATCCATTGCATCCCGGGATTCGGTCAGTTCCAGATGCATGGCCTCGACCAGGTTCAGGCCAGCCGGTCCGGCCTTGTGACGCGCTTGTTCATACGCTCGCAGGACGGCCTTCAGCCGTTCATGGTTCACTTCGACCCAGCGGCCTTTGATCAAGGCCAGGCCTTCGGTCTGGGCCAGCAGCTGGCGCAGTTCTGCTTCAGGCAGTTGGAGATCGCCGAGGACGATTGCGATGTCAAAATCAACCAGGGCTTTCATTCCGACCTTGGCAGGTGCCTTGCTGCCAAGGGTAACAGATACCCGGGCGGCGCTGGATCTTTTTTTCCACCAGTCCGGCATGCGGCAGATGATGCCGGACGATTCATAGAGGGGGATCTCCTTCAGGAAGGTATAGGCTTCATCCGCTGTCAGGGCTAGCGGCTGGAAAATTTCACCACTGTCCAGCAATTCCCTGATGAATGGGCTTTGCTCAGCCGCGCGATAGACGGTCGTCAGCAAGTTGAGAAGCCTGGTCCGGTCGGACCGGTATTGACGCAGGGCATTGGCCATCGGCAGGTGATTGGCTTTGCCATCCGGATCGACACCATCGGTATAGGTCGCCATGAAAGCAAAGGGCTGACTTATCTGCCGGTTTTCAACCAGGTGAAAGAATACCCGGCCGGCCGCAACGGCGGTGGCGTGCCGGCGGGCGAGGTACTCGGCCACGGTGCCGGTGAAGTGCTTGATTTCCTGGTGATAGACAGCCAGCAGGTCTTGCCAGGCCCGGCTGAGCCACGCGGCTGTTAAATACTCGGTCCCGATCATATAGGGAGCACGGCTGACCAGATCGGCGCTATCTTCTGGTGAAAGATTCACCTGGATGGACTCACGCAAGAATTCCCGCTCCGGGCGCTGGGCTATCTGGCTGATGAACCGGCGGCTCAGCAGCGCAAGGTACTGGAGCGAGGGTGTCTCAAGGTGTTTGCGATCGACGAAGGCCAGGTCGTAGAAGGCCTGGTCCGGATGTTTCAGAAAAGTCTGGTACATTTCCTGTTGAATTTCGACTTGCCGGCGGTCCGGAATTTCGGCTGCAGCCTGCCAGTCGAGGCTCCAGCCATCGGCCAGGATGATAGCCATCAGGACCTGATTCTCTGGCTGCTGCGGTTTGATCTCTCTGCTCATGACCATCCTTTCTGCATCTGAAAGGTCTTGCCGGGAAAAGTTGCCGGGGGTGAACCGGCCTGGTATTAGTTTAGGGCTATCTAGCCTAAACATCAACTAACCCGCAACCAGCCCGCAACCAGCCCGCCAGTCCGCAACCACGTAACCACCAACCCGGAACCACGTAACCTGAGGGGAAAATTCTCGCCTGACGCTTGCAGATGACCGGGGGGCAAGATATTTCCCCTGCGGTAACGCGGTTGCTCAAAGGGTACCTAGAACTGGATAATTGCGACTAAAAACAGGAAAATTCAATATTGATCCTCACCAATATTTGGAAAACAATAGTATTCAGTAACGGATTTGCATTGACCCTTTCCTCGTCCTGGACAAGGAAATCGTTATGCTGTTTTGAACGACTATTATTTAAAAATGAATTTTTTAAAAATTGGGGATTGAATTTATCAAATTAACGTATTACCAGAGTTGTGTGACAAAAGATTAAGTCCGTATAATTGGTGTAAAATCAGGGAAAAAATGAGCCATCGGCTCGCTTTCGGAATAATGGTTTTTGCGAAGAAACTAAAATATCGAAAGGACGAAAATCATGGCTCAAGTATATCTTGTCGATGCCATTTACATGAAGGCGCGCGACGACGGACGGATCAAGTCGCGGGGCTTCCTGATCGCGACCGGCGTCAATTGCAAGGCGGCCTGCCAGGTCAGGCTGGCTTGCCCGGCTTGTCAAGTCCGGTAGTTTTGT